>CAYMWF010000106.1:0-15841 GCA_964394085.1 uncultured Gemmatimonadota bacterium
GATGCTTAAAAGGATGTTCAACGGGTGTCGGTTTTGTTTTTCCTATCCCTGCGATCTTGAACTGCCTGAGCAGGTTGTCAACATGGCTTCATATACCATGGGTTGGCGGAACGACCTTTCTCTTTGCCGGAGAACTTGAGCATCGGTGGATTGTAATAAGAAGGAAGATCCGATGAGTCGAGATCGAGTTCGGCTCAGGACCCGGTTGTCATGAATAGACCGATTTCCATACTTAAGGATACCCTCCTGGCCTATCGTCTCAACTTCCGGGCCATGCGCCCCAAAGCCCGGATTCGAGCGATGGTTCGGCTCGGGTTGGGTCTTTTACCAGGAGTTTCTAACACGCCCTATTCCCTTCTGGTTGCGATCGCCGGGGCCTGTCAATGCAGGTGTGCGCACTGCGGCGTCGGAGATGATTTCTCGGGGCACGAACTGTCGGTTGACGAGATTAACCGGATCGTGCGAGAGTACAGGAACGCGGGCGGTGTGCGGGTTGTATTCACCGGGGGGGAACCTCTGCTGCACGAGGATCTGGTCCGGATAATTGACTACACAACCACCCTCGCTGTTGCTTCCCACGTGGACACCAACGGCCTCGCTCTCACCGAGGAACTCGCCGGCAGCCTGCGAGAAGCGGGACTGTGTAGTATCGAGTTCAGCATCGATTTTCTCGATGAAATTAAAATGGAGAGGAATCGGGGTGTCCCAAACATCCTGCCGAAGGTCAAACACGCTATCGGACTTGCCAGGTCTGCCGGGCTGACCGTGACAATCAACACTATCGCTTTCAAGGAGAGCCTGGACAGGGGCCTTGCAGAAATAGTTGAGTACGGACGGCGTGCCGGAGTGGACGCTGTGCGTATCAACACACCGGAAGCGACGGGCCGATGGCTGGCATCACGGGAAGTGCTGCTGACCCCCGAGGAATTGGTACGGTTCGAGAAGCACCACGTTCCGGGGTTCGTGATCAGCTCCGTATGTGGTCAGATCGGAGTATTTGCAAAGAATTGCTCAGGCCTCAACGGCAGACTGCTGAGCGTTCGTCCCGACGGAACCGTCACTCCCTGTCCCTACATGCCAGTTTCCATCGGGAACGTACATAACGAGGGCGTTGCGGATATACTGGGCAGGTTGAGGAAGTTCTGTGATCGAAGCGAGTTCCGTAGTACCAGGTGCCCGTCGGATGACCCGGATTTCATGCGGAAATACGGCGGTTGGCTCAGGGAGCAAAGCCCTTGAAGCTCGTTTCAAAGGCAAGGAAGTTTTGCCGCTTGGTTGTAAAAAAGCAGTCCAAGATGCCGGAAGTTGTGTCCTTGTCGATAACGACCATGTGCAACATGAATTGTGAGATGTGCTATCGATACTGGTGGGACGATTTTGAGTTTAAACACATGGATTTCGACATGTGCCGACATGTCATCGACAGGCTTCAATCGATAGATAGACTATCATTGACGGGGCTCGGCGAGAGTCTTGTGCATCCAAGATTCTTGGACATTGTATCCCTGGTGAATGACAAGCTTCCTGAAATTGATGTTTGCTTCACTACCAATGGAACTTTGTTTGATGAAGGAATGCAGAAGGGGATTGTCGAAAGGAAGGTGAAGGAGATAGTCTTCTCACTGGAGGACTTTGATTGTTCTTACCCGGGTTCAGGGGTCCACCAGTACTCGGAGAAAGCTCAACACAACATAGAGAGTTTCGTCATGCTCAACAGTGAGAAGGACAGGCGTATCAATGTTATCATCAAGTCGGTGATGATCTCAAAAGACCAGATTGCAGAAGTGTTCCGGTTTGCAGGATTTACAGGTGTTGATTCCGTGACCATCACCAGGATGGACGTACCGCTGGATTCTGAAGCCAGGAGGCTCTCCGAGGAAGAGGAAAGAGATATAATCAGATATGCAAAAATCTTATCCAAGAGATACGATGTTGAGTCGTTCTGCCCCAACAATCATGATTTGCCCATGAGAATCGCCTCCCACTTCGATAATGTCTGTTTGGTCACCGACAATTCCATTTTTGTCGATGTTGATGCCAATGTTTCGCCCTGCTGCACCTTGAGGGACTATAGGATCGGAAGTCTGCTTGATCAGAAACTGGAGGAAATTTGGCGAAGCGACCTTTCTGCCAGTTTCCTGTCGAAGCAGCCGGAGGTCTGCGGCGTCTGCGATATTTTCAAACATAGGCGATGGCATTGACAATCTCCCGGCTATCACCTATTAGACATCGTTCCACCGATTCATCCCTCTGTACATCCGATGCCTTGGCTCGGCGTATATGAAGTTGTGGGGAAAGGGATCCGGATGAAGCTGATCGATAGTACCGTAACTTTCGTCAAGAACGCTAAACTCGTGTACGACGTCAATTTTGCTCAACTCGGCCTGGTTGACCGCGTCTCGGGGTTAACGCGGCTTGGGTTGAAGCTTGCTTTCGATCTTTACGATGCACCGGTCTCCATGTTGATAGCGATTACCGGGCGTTGTCAGTGTAACTGTCGTCACTGCGGCGTGCCCTTTCTCCACAGCAGGGATCAGCTTTCGATGTTGCGGATCGAGGATCTACTGCGTGAGTATCGCACCATGGGTGGATGGCGGGTCGTGTTCAGCGGTGGGGAGCCGCTGCTTCGTTCCGATCTGAGCTATATGATCACCTGCGCATCTCGACTGGGGCTGGCCACGCTGGTGGATTCCAACGCCATTGCGCTGGACGACCGGAAGATTTCCGAATTGAAACGAGCCGGTCTGGGCGTCGTTGAACTCAGTATCGACTCAATGGATGGGAAGAAAATGGCACAAAATTGCGGCGTACACGGGATCCTCGAACAAGTAAAAGCCGCCATGCAGTTGTGTCGCGAGCAGGAGCTGACATTCGCCGTCAATACCGTGGCCTTCCGTGAGAACCTCGACGGCGATCTCGACGAGATCATCGCCTACAGCCGTCAGGCGGGTGCACGCTACGTACGAATCCTGGAACCAATCGCTTCCGGCCAGGCTCCAGAGCACGATTTTCTATTGACTAGTGAGGAGCGGGAACGTATGCGAACCCGCCATGAACCGGGTTTTGTAATCCTGGAACAAATTGGAAAGATAGGCGCTAACTGTTCCGGCATAAACGGACGCTACCTGAGCGTCGCACCGGATGGGACGGTCACTCCCTGCCCGTATATGTCCGTTGCTCTTGGAAACGTGTACGAGCAGTCGCTGGAACAGATTATCCGCGGGACCCGCGGGCGTGTCTCTGAAATGAAAACTTGTGAAGCTGGTTGCCCCGACACGACCTGCATCGTTAATGATCCCGTCTTCCGCACGCAGTTTATTGAACCGATCGGGGGAAAGAGGTGGGCGGATGTTTGAGCAATGAGACACTCGCTCGGCGTATTGTGAGTGTCTGCCGGAATTCTTCCATCGTCTGCAAAAAGGATCGCAGTGCCTTCCGTTCCCTATCCGGTCTTCTCTGGTGTTTCAGCATGTTTGTAGTTGATTATCGTAGGAGAGACGGACACGGACGAGCGAGGCAATGGTATAGGTTTGGATGAATATTCTCTATGAAACGGAATCCGTGTGTCCTTTATGCTTTAAAAGCATCGGGGGCATTGTCTTCGAAAAAAACAATCAGGTCTATTTGCGGAAGAAATGTCGCGAACACGGAGAATTTACCATAAGGATTGAGTCACACTGTGAATTGTACATAAGAAGAATGAATCTATTGTTCAAGGAACGTTTCGATTATGGGATACATGAGAATTTCCATATCTACCTCACTGACAGGTGCAATCTGAACTGTCCGATCTGTTTTACAAGAAGCAGCAAAGAATATATAGAACCGACGCCAGCGGATATTGAGCGGTTTCTGGTAGCTAACAGGCCTCTCAAAAAGATAACATTAATCGGTGGTGAACCAACGGTCAGGGACGACATCTTTGCTATAATAGGTTTGATAAAGAAATATGGTGGTGAACCTGTCCTATGTACAAATGGTCTGAAACTGATAAATGAGGAATTCGTCAAAAGATTGAAAGATAGCGGGCTGCTGGAAGTCCAGCTGCAGTTTGACGGGCTTGAAGACGATATCTATACATCATTGAGAGGCCGTGCTCTATATGACGAGAAGGTGAAGGCGATTGCTAATCTGACGAAACATAATTTTAAAATCATTATAATTTCAACCATAGAAGCCGGTTTGAACGATGAAAAAATGAACGGCTTACTCGAATTTTCCGTTAATAAGCCATCTATAAACGGCATCGTATTCAGGGCCGCCGGGGCTAGTGGAACGCCTGGGGGAAAGGATTCCCTTGAAATCTTTTCAACGGATATACTGTTTATGCTGGAGGAACAGACAAAGAGGAGAATTACTGTTTCCGATGTGGAAACCTTCCAGGAAATCATCTTAAAGCTGGTCAAAATATTCAGAACAACCGCGCCAGCGTGTTTCAAGGACAGATTCTATATTCTGATAAGAGACGGAAAACGAAATATCCCTTTGGGAGAAATCCTTCCACTGGGTGAAATTAATGCGCTTCTGGGTATTGGGAAACCACTGAGACCGAAGCACGCGGTTGACTTGATTAAGCGGTTGGATTTGAGAAAGCTGAAGGGAGCAAGAACCTTATTTCACATCCTTAAATTACTCCGCTTCTTTCTTTACCAGGTAAGCTCAGCCAGGAAATCAGGTTTCAGCAAGGATAGTAGGATTTTCGTTATCGGGATAGCGGGAGTATGTGACAGGTACAGCTACGACAAAAGGGTCGTGGATACCTGTACTTCTTCGTTATTCAAAGATAATGTCGTTTATGACAAACTACCGGAAGGTTATATAAAGACAAATTATTGCATGTAAGGTCTGCTCATGGGGATTTTCGTTTCTATGCTGTGCTCATGGTAAATTGTCAAGAAGTATCATGCATATCCGTCAGGCGTAAAGATACATTTGAACCTTCTCCTGGTTTTTCATCTATTTCATACATTTATAAATACTTTCCATTATCTTGTTGCCGATACGCACATCGACTGGGAATTTAAAAAACATATTTTTGAATCGATACCTGGCAAATGGCCAGTAAATCTTCCTTGCAAGTTCAAAAATCCTGGATATATGGTTTGAGTATACCAATTCTTTTCTTGATAGAAACATTGATGTAAAGGTCAACGATTTCAGGAGATCCAGCCTATCCCTGTTCAGCCACGGCCCCCCCGCGGTGTTTATCTCGAACTCTCCGTATCGTTCCAGGTTCCAGGCCTTTTTCCAGGGTTCATTTATATTTTTCCGGTACACTTCAGTTCCGGGAAAAGGGAATAGTATGGTAACCAAGAATATTCGGGCTCTCCTGTTCTCTTTCCTTAAACGAAATATGAAATCAATATTCGTCTTGATGTCATCCATGCTCTCCCCGGGGAATCCAAAGATAAACGAATATTGGACGCCGATATTATGCCTGGACAACCTTGCATTGAAATCCCTAAGTTTTTCTGTATCAAAGATCTTGTTCATACTCGTCATAAATCGGGGAGATACGTTTTCAATGCCGATTTTCAATTCACGGCATCCCAGATCTACAAGCTTTTTGAGGGAAAAATCATCCAGTTCGGATGCCCCTTCCGGGGTCAAGCCGTGAGTTCCCCATGGCATTGTCAAACGTGAAAGACATTCTCCTATCCTAAGTGCCCTTGTAGTATCCAGGAAGAAGTTATCATCGATGATAAATATGTTCTGGGGATTAAAAAGTAACTTTATCTGCTTAAGTTCCTCGAATACCCTTTCCGGTCTCTTCGCCCTCCAATGACCCTTGCAAATCCCGGCATTATAACAAAACGAACAAGTATTTGGGCAACCCCTAGATGTCTCAATAGAGACTACCCTCCTCCTTCCGTACCCACCGCTATTTCTTTCCCTTTTTATTAAATGGTAAGGCAATAGGGGCAGGTCGTTCAGATTCAGAAAACGGTCGGTCGGGGTCATTGACACGAGACCGTCATCGTCCCGGTAGAAGACATTGGATGTCCCGGAAACACTCCCTGAGTTACAAAGTGTGTCCGCCAGGCGCAATAAGGTCTCTTCTCCCTCTCCGAATACTACATAGTCAACACTCTTCTCTGAAAGTACAAGATCAGGATTCAATGAGGGAAAGACACCGCCCCAGACGATTTTCACCTTGTCCTTGAGTAAGGATTTGGCCATCCGGGAGATCTTTATTGCCTGGTGTATTTGCGGACCGATCATGACGGTTATACCAATTAAAAAAGGCTTTTTTTCGAGAATCAAGGCCCGCAGGTATGAAGTCCATGACAGAATTGTCCTCAACTCGATTATTCTGACATCATATTTCTTTTCAACAAGGGATGAAGCATGGAGTACTGGTAATGGTAACCCCCTCCCTTGTATGAAATCCCAATAACCTGCACGAGTCTGTATTAGAAAAATGGATTTCATGACAGTTCGGGAACACCAATGTGAATGATTGGAGCCTCCACCTTCAATTGCGTCAAGCTATGTAATTCCTTGAGGATAATAACCTCTCCAAATATCGGGTGATACGAGATCGGTCGTTTCCGGGATGATATGAAAGGGTAAGAAATGCGGAAAGGATCGATTTGAGATCCAGATGTCCCAGAACCCGATCGTATTCAAAATAGGGAGCGATGGCACAACCTCCGCAAGCAGGAGGGGTGATCTTGGAATAGGCGTCCAGGAAGTATTGGTTTCCGTTTATCGGGGAGGGATCTTCAGGACACATATGGCACGGAACGAGGTGACCGTCAGGTAGAACCGTTAGGAAACTGCGCCCCGCGGAACAAGGTAGGCGACTCTTTGAATCAGGCGACCGCTCCAGATATTGGGGGTAGGCATAGGAGTTTCCCACTGGAACATTCCTCGATTTAAGGTTTCTCAACAGGTGTGCCAGATTTCTCAATTCTTCGGGCGCTAACTCCCATCTCTCCGGGAAGTCCCGGCTGAATGCATACGGGGTGGCGGGCTGAAAGAAAGGAATGAAGCCCATCCTGATGCCGAGGGTACACACATATTCGATAATACCAGGATTATATCGGCTCAATACTGTGACCGTATAGACCTTTTTTTTCGATCGAACCGCCCAATCCACCGCATCCAGAACCCGCTGGTGGCTTCCCTTTCCTCTGATGCCGTCATGGATGTCACGTGGGCCGTCGAGGCTGAGCGTGATGCCCTGCAAATCACGGAGGTCATCCATACGGTCGATTACAAACCAGCCGTTCGTTGTCAGCGATGTCCGCAATCCCTGGCGCTGTGCTAGGGAAATAAGCTCCCCGATGTCGGAACGGAGCAGTGGTTCCCCGCCACAGAAAGAGACTGCTAAAGTTCCGACTCCTACACTCTCTTCAAGCAGGCTAACCCACCGTGAAGTTTCCATTTCCTCGAAAGAATCTTTCCATATACCGCAATACTTGCATCGCAGATTGCATCGGTGAGTCAAGGCGGCAAGGAGAACTGCCGGTCTAGGCCTACCGACGAGGTGACAAATGTAATTCCGAAGCCATCCCGTCATTAACTTGCGAGATGGAAAATTTTCTCGTTTCACTCTTTCCTGTTTCCGACGTTTCAATGCATTTCCCGAGGGATTATTTAGGCCGTTTTGATGAGTTTTTGACCTTCGTAGTACGTGGAACGAGTAAATCTACATCAATTTCGAATAACCCGTAACTGGTCGTGGTAAAAAGCCTGTTGCTTCCGGGTACAAGTATCAGGGACTTGTTCCTGTTTCCCACGTTTACTGTCGCCAGTATCTTCTTTTTCTTCCATGAGACAATATAGAAGTCCCCGGTCAGGTAGTTTCCAATATAAACCAGGTCGCGGTACGGATCATACAGGACCAGTTTAAGTCCGATACCTATATACATGGAATCCGTGCTTTCAAGCTTGACAGGATCTATCTTGTGGAGCCGACCGGGGAAGAAGTTCACGAGAAAGATATCTCCGGATTCCTGATCTACGTCGAATCCCATACTGAGAGGCCAGTACATCCTTCGCTTCAGTTTTAATGTTTCATATTCTAATTCCTCTATCCCCGGTGGTACAATTGCCCTCGCATTGTAAATGTATTTGGATGAAGGTGAAAGCTCCGCAAAGCCCGTACCAACACTGAAAATGCTATGGCATCGGTCCATGGAGCTTAATTTCCATATAGTGATACCGCGGTCCACATGAAAATAGTCGCGGTCAGCATTTTCAAAGAAAACGATTAACCTGTCGCTTCTGCGGTCAACGATGAACTTTTCAGCGTCCATCTCCGCTGGGAACCAGTGATAGAGACCGTTTACCTGCTTGTTATCCATGGGACGCGGTTCTTTGCCAAAGGCTTCGACTTCACGAACGAAGTCTTTGACATGCTCGAACGCCTTCACGTCTATACGGTAAATACCTTTATCTCCCTCATTTCCCACCCATAAAGCTTGTGTTTTATCGTCGTATTCTATCGCCAGGGTTCCTGTGGGCAAAGGGAGGATGTCGATCTTGCCGGTTTCCAGATTGACGCGGAACAGTGGGTAGAGTTCTTTCTTTTCCACCAACAGTCCCATGCCGCCGGTCGCGAAGATATATTTCCCATCACTGCTGGCGGTCAGGTATTTGAAGGAGCTCTTTGGACAACCATTCAAAGGGATTTGTATAACACTAGAGTCTCCACCGCCCATAAAACATGAAGGAACCTCAAGGACTGTAGGGGCGTAACGACCGTACGCTGCAAAGGGGATTACCCCGCGCCTGTCACGAATTCTCTCGAGGACCGTTTCGTCAGGCTGGCGGTCAAGATCGAAAGAATGCCAGAAGCCGAGACTAAAGGCTGCGTTGAACAGGATGATCGAGTATATGGGTTTGAGGCCTATCTTGACACAGATGAGAACCATTACAAGAAGAAACCCTAAAAGGAAGGGAATGACTTTCAGATTTATCAGGAACAGCATAATCAGTGTCGGAACCAGCAAACATAGTGAATACGAGAGGAAGAGTCCCCAGAAAAAAGCCCCCCATAGTTTGAGGGTGCGTGTCGCGGTTTTAGTCCATCCGGGACGGGCTGAAAGCCTTTGAAAGATTATGATATTGAGAAAAAGAAAAGTGGGTATAAAGGATATAATTCGCGTAAAAAGACCTCTGCCTAAGTCTGCCATGGTGATCCATTCCGCGAATGGATAAAATGTATAGTGGTTTATTAGTCCGAAAACGAGTATTCCGAGGATTGTCAACGCACTTTTTAAGTTCATGATCCCGCACGAAACGAAACAGAGGTTATCCATTGAATTACTGCATGTTAGTCAGACATGAAAATGCTCATTTTGTGAAAATAGTCGGTTGGGAATTCAGGACAATGAGGAAGAAGATCAAGGATCCACCGATAAAACCCAGAATTCTCTGAATCATCCGGATTGTCTTTATGTCCTTTCCGGTCTTGTAGAATATATGCATCGAAACGGGAACCAGAAGAGTCAGAAGAAGAAAAGGAATTACTATCAAAGCTTGGCAATATCCCTGGACAATAGAGACAATAACCGCCAACTGGACAATCCCCGTTGTGGTTATCAGAGCCAGAGTCATCGGAAATCCGATAACCATGTATGTTGTTCTGATGCCTCCCCTCCTGTCCTCCGACTGGTCCATAACTTCATGGATAAGTTGATTTTGCACCATCATCGCTGTGAAAACAGCAATGATTTCATAGATGCGATTTGGCTGGTAATTGCCTGAATAGCAGAAGAACAGCAGGGGAATGAAGATAAAGAGGTTGAATAGTGTGCCAATAAAAGGATATTTTTTCAATCTTCCAATGTATGAGTATATCCAGCCAATGAGAACGGAAATCATTACCGCCGATCCAATTACGGTATGCGACAAAAAAGCGGCAGCAGTAGTAATTACAGAGATCAGTCCGCAGGCAATGACCCATCGTCTACTTGGATTATTTGTCAGGATCAAGGCATTCTTATCGGCATTGTCGTCAATTATCCTATCAGATTGATTGTTGACATAATACGCAATTCCAAGACACGAGGCTGCGAAGATAATACCTCGAAGAGCCGTGAGGACATGTTCGTGTTCCAGGGAGATAGGGCAGTACAATAGGGGCAGAACCAGGAAATACCACCAATGGAAAAAACGAATGTCTCTAAGAAATTTGCTTACCACGTTATGTTTGCGGGGATTACGGTAATTGCACGTGGTGTGTTTCATCCTCCCCCCTTCCCTCCACGAACCATTCTTATCAAAATTGATTATGCCACACGGATAATAGAAGATAAAAGCAAAAAAGGTTATACTGAAGAGTTCTGCCTTGATTGAATTTCTGGTAGAGACTATAAAAAAATTATGAGTAAAACAAAGGTCAATACCATACTTTTTATTATCAGGAGCGCCCTCAAATACCCACTGATTATTTACTTGACCGGCCTCTCTTTTCATTCCTTCTGCCGCTTTCCAGCAGTTTCCATGCTCACTGGCGGCCTGATTACTCAAAGTGATGTGCTCCGTCATGTAATCGGTGTCGTATACGGTGCGATTTCAATCATTTCTGATTGGTTCTCCTTTTCAGCCAGGAGAAGCGGGCGTAAGTCACTGAGGGTTTTATCGGTCGTTCTGCCAATGTCCTTTTTTTTCCCCGCGTTGCTTTTCTTTATCCCTCAGCTGATATTCTGTACCGGATTGGAGAAAATATCCGTTCTAACCATATTCCTGCCGATCGGGGTTTTTGTTTTACTATGGGCCGGGCGGAAGATTTCGCTGGTTTTATTGATACCATTGATTTTTTTTACAATAACTTACAATTTTGAAATATTCCTCAAATCGAATCGCGGATTTTCAACCGAAGAAATGACTCATGAAGATCATTGCCATGATCCCGCCTTCGCAGCAGGATGTACTCGAACGCATCATCGATCACTGTAACCTTCGAACACCCGCACGGAGCCCCCCACCAGTATCAACAGCCGATATCCACGTCGACCCGGTCATTTCCACCGGCTGTGAAACCTCCGGCTTCTTTACCGACCCGCTCTACGACGCCTGATTTCTCCCCGCCGCAGGGGTGCGGCTCCCCTCAATTCTTCATCGCGTCATATAGCAAACATAAGTGAAATATATCGGCTCACGCGGGCAGCCTCCTTTAAAAATTTGCATATGCTCACAACAACAAGTATAATTCGATTGGCGGGGAGGTCGAAACGTGTGAAATCATCGAATTCGGGGCGATGCTCAAAAGGATGTTCAACGGGTGTCGGTTTTGTTTTTCCTATCCTTTCTTTTAAAGGCAATATGCACGGCAGGACAATGGGCGCGGAAATGCTCAAAAAAGATACCACAAATGGCTGGATAGGTTATTCCGACCCGAATATTTTTCATTTACCTTTCCCTTATCCGTGGATTCCGGGCGAAGACTCCGGTGAGGAAAGGTGGAAGAAGTTATTCATGACACACATCGATCAAATTGAAAAGAAAGGGGTTAAAAAAGAAAACATATGCGCGATCTTTATGGAATCATATCAGGGCTGGGGAGCAGTATTTTATCCCGATGCTTATGTTAAGGCGCTTAAACAATTCTCGGAAGAAAATGGTATTCTTATTGTCTGCGATGAAATTCAGTCCGGTTTCGGCCGTACCGGAAAGCTTTTTGCTTATGAACATTACGGGATCGAACCTGATATAGTGTGCATGGGGAAAGGTCTTGGCGGCGGAGTCCCGGTATCTGCCGTTATGGCGTCAAAAGAGATCATGGATATACCGGAAACAGGTTCCATGTCCAGCACGCATTCCGCGAATCCTTTGTGCGCGGCTACGGCTTTATCGAATCTGGGGGAGATAGAAAGGCTGGATCTTATTGCCGCTTCAGCTCGAAAGGGAAAACTCCTGCACTCAAAGCTCAATGAATTAAAAGAAAAGTATCCCGGATATATTTTAAGGGTGCTTGGGAAAGGATTAGTCGCGGCAATAATAATTACAGATCCGGATACCGGTGATATTGACGGTGATCTGGCGACGGTGATATGCGAGAAAGCTATGCAGAAAGGCCTTCTGCTTGTACATACCGGAAGGGAATCAATAAAGATCGGCCCTCCGCTCACGATACCGGAAGAGGCCCTGGTCGAGGGTATTGAAGTTATTGACGAGTGTATAAAAGAAATAAAGGAGCAAACATGATCAATATACGGCACACCGGAATAGTAGTGAAAGATCCGGAAAAGATGATCTCTTTTTACAGGGATGTACTTGGCTTTGTTCTTGAGAAAGAAAGTGAAGAGACAGGGGAATATATAAACGAACTGTTAAGTATAAACACCGGTTATGTAAAGACAATGAAACTGGCGGATCCGAACGGTGTTTTGCTGGAATTTTTGTATTTCAAGAAACTACAAGACGAAAAAACCTGTGAGATATATACTAGGGGAATTACCCATCTGGTGTTAACCGTGGATGACGTGGACGGCCTGTATGAAAAGCTGAAAAATGAAGGCTGGATTCACTGAGCGCTCCGATAAATGCCCCGAACGGAAAAGCCAGGCTGGTGTTCTGCACGGATCCCGAAGGGAATTTTCTGGAATTAGTGGAGGAACTTTAAAATGAACGGATGTTTTAATGGATTGACAACGGTTAATGTTGAATTAACCAACCGGTGTAATAAAGAATGCTGGCTGTGCGGAAGGCGAAAAGTTGACAGGGAGTATCCCGATCTTAAACTGAAGTACGGGGATATGGATTTTGAGCTTGTCGAAAACATAGCTTCGCAGCTTCCGGAGGGCATTGTAGTGCAGCTGCACAATAACGGCGAACCTCTTTTGTATCCCCGGTTTAAAGAAGCCGCCGAGCTTTTTAACAGGCAGATAAAATGCATGGATACCAACGGTAAGCTTATAGTTGAAAAGGCCGATGAGATCATCGACAACCTTGATACACTTACCGTTTCCGCTTTTGAAAATGATGATACGGCTGACGAGCAGTACGGGTTTTTAAAAGAATTCATTGATATTAAGGGAAGCCGCAAACCGAATGTTATTATCAGGTGTCTTGGCAAAGTGGAAACTGGCAGATACCGTGATCTCGGTTGTGTGATCGCGACCAGAATTTTACATTCGCCGATGGGCAGTTTCAAATATAAAGGTAAGCCGACCGTTCCTGAGATAGGGATATGCCTGGACCTGTTAACTCATATGGTTATTAACAAGGACGGTAAGGTGTCTGTATGTGTAAGATTTGACCCGGAGGGAAAAGGAGTGATCGGGGACGCGAAGAATTCGACTTTACTGGATATATGGAATTCACCGCAAAGAAAAAAACTTATCGAACAGCATATTGAAGGAAAAAGAAACGAAGGCCCGTTGTGTTCCGTATGTGAATTCTGGGGGGTGCCGACAGGCTATTGATCATGAAAATATTATTAGTCATATACGATAATGATTCCTATATTTCGGTTTTTCCTCTTGGAACGGCTTATTTGGCCGCTGTTTGCAGAAAGGCCGGGCATGAAGTTGTTATTTATAACCAGGATGTATACCATTGGCCCGAGGAACATCTTACCGAATATCTGGACAACGAGAAGTTCGATATTGTAGGACTGGGGTTTATTGCCGGATACTGGCAGTATAAAAAAGCATTAAGCATATCCCGAGCCGTTAACCGTTCGAAGAATAGGCCTTTTTATATTATCGGCGGGCACGGTCCTTCGCCTGAACCTGAATATTTTTTGCGTAAGACAGAGGCAGATCTGGTGGTTATAGGTGAAGGTGAACGTACTATTCTGGAAGTTATAGAGTCGGTTCAGGGTAAAAGGGAATTATCTTCGGTTACCGGTATTGCCTATCTTGAAAATGGTAAATGTGTTATCACACCTGAACGTGAGTTGATCGACAATATTGATGAAATACCCTTTCCTGCATGGGATCTTTTTCCGATGGATCACTACGCGCTTTTAAGAGAAGCTAACAGTACTAACAGTGATAGGACAATGATCGTAGTATCAGGCAGGGGTTGTACGTTTAAGTGTAATTTTTGTTACAGAATGATGGAAGGTTACCGCTCCAGATCGCCGGAAAATATTCTGGAGGAAGTCGCGTTTCTTCAGGATAATTACAGTATTACTTATATAGATTTCCAAGATGAACTTTTAATGAGTTCGGAGAAAAGAATAAAAGAGCTTTGCGGCAGCTTTTTGGAGTCCGGTTTGAAGTTTAAGTGGTTTTGTAACGGTCGTCTTAATTATGCCAAGCCCGGGCTTTTGAAATTGATGAAAAAGGCCGGATGCGTGTTTATCAACTATGGTATCGAGTCCCTGGATGAGGAAGTTCTTCGAAATATGAACAAGGCCCTTACCGTTAAACAGATAACTGAAGGTATCGAGAATACGCTTAAGGCCGGGATCAGTCCGGGGTTTAATATAATTTTCGGTAATATCGGCGATACGTCCGTTTCTTTGCAAAAGGGTGTGGATTTTCTGCTTAAATATGACGACCACGCGCAGCTAAGGACTATCAGGCCAGTAACTCCTTATCCCGGGTCACCTTTATATTACTGTGCAAAGGAGAAAGGGCTTTTAAAGGATTGCGCCGATTTTTACGAGAATAAACACGTTAATTCGGATCTTTTAAGCGTAAATTTTACGGATCTTACGGATGAGGAGTTTAACAAGGCCTTGCATAAGGCTAATAATAAACTGCTTGAAGCTTATTATGAGTTCCAGCTTAGTAATTCCAAAAGGAATACCGACAGGCTTTATTTTGAAAATGACAGTTCCTTCAGGGGTTTTAGACAATCGTAGGGAAACAGAATTACTATGAAAAATGTAAGGTTAATACTGGTTAATAATCCTACAACAGCGTTGTTTATGGCTGCTGCTTATCGTCAGAAAAGATTCGCGGAAGCGGATGGTATGATCAATATTTCGATCTATCATGGATATGAATATGATGAAAAGTTATATGATCATATGGCGGATATTACCGGAAAGTCTGTTCAGCGTGAAGAAGCTGTAAAAGAGGTCATGCAATTGATCTTAGAAAGATGGTATGTTTTACCTACGACCTTTAAGTGGTCGGATCGCGCGCCTTATAATAAGATCACTGTATTTCGTCCTAAAACATTGTTTCTTGAACGCAGATCGAAAAAAGAGGATATTGAAAAGATCAAAGAGTTTCTTTCGGGTATAAATGTAAAGAAAGAAGATGTCAGGGAAATATGGCATGGAAACGGAAGATACGTAAATGTGTTTAAACATATTATTTCCGACGCGAAAATGTTTTCTTTTGAACACGGCCTTGGTGATATCAGAAATGCTGTTTTGAACGGAAAAAATAAAGTTAACAGGGAGAATATCCCCGGGAAAACGTTTGAGGGGCTTCTCGGGCATATAGACAAGAGTGTAAAGAAACTTTTTTTCCAATTCAGCAATGATGATATTCCCGTTAGTCAGAACGTTTCCATCCTTTCCGATGAGATAGAAAAGACAAAACCCGCAAAGGAAGTGGTCGGGATAGATCCGTCAGGTGTTATTGATCTGTTGGATCCCATCATGTCCGAAGACCCATGCAGTGATTTTGCGAGAGAATTAAAAGGGAATAACGTAATATTGATGATGCAGGAACTGCCGGTAGCCCGGGACAGGGATCTGATATTTGAATATTTTGCCAAATTGGAAAAACACATTGTTGACGATTGGTCCGATTGGCTGGATAAATATGAGATCAGGAATATCATTATCAAAGAAAGAGCAATTTATAATAAATTGAGTGAAGAAGCTATTAGAAAAATGGATAAGCTCAGGAGCAAGTATAACGTAGATCGGTATGTGGGGCGCTTGAACATGCACCGCAGGCGTAGCAGCGCTTCGTCG
>CAYMWF010000107.1:0-15749 GCA_964394085.1 uncultured Gemmatimonadota bacterium
TGCCTGTTATCTCTCCGACGCTGGCGCCTTTGTCAAGCATACTCCAGATCTGGGGTGCCGGAGCGCCGACAAGAGTCACATCAGGGGGATTCGTTCCGGAATGGTTGACGAGCAGCAGCTTGTCTCCACCTTCGATCTTGCTGAAAAAGCTTGGAGACCTGCGAACCCTTGATAGAGAATTCATTCTAAACCACCTGGACGGAGTGACGACTATGCGCCGGATCGCGTCATCTTTCGATATTAACACTATGATAAACTAACTTACACTACCGGAACCTGTCAAATGAGCTTTTAAGGGCATTTTCAGAAATACGGAACCTGTGCGACCGAAAAAGTTCAGGCACCACCTTCGGTAAAGTATTTTATCACAGTAGATGCTATGTACTGCATATCGGAAAAGCTCAAGTCCGGGTGCATGGGCAGGAAAACCATTTTGTCCGTATATTTCAATGCTTCAGGTGTTTTTTCAACGCTGAAATCCTGAAACAGGGGGCTGTCGCTAAGACACGGCAGATTCGTCTGGGATGTGTCGATGTGATGCCTGCGCAGGAATTTTCTGAAAACCGTAACGTTTTCAACCCAAAATGGAAACCGCCAGTATGTACATCCTTCTGGATCGCTGATACGGGGTAAACCCGGTACACCCGCGTTTTCCAGTAACGATGTCAAATGAGCAGATAATTCACGTCGCCGTCGATTCCCCTCGAAGAGAGTTTCCATGGCAATTAAGCCTACTACGGCCTGAAAGTCGGAATATCCGTGAAACTTGTCGGGAGAGATATGACCCGGTCGAATCTCCGTTTCCTTTCTCTTGCGCCAGACAATCAGGTTGCCATGCTGGAACTCGTGTATCCACCGGGGGAATGCACTTTCCAGGAGACCGACTACATGGTGTGTAAGGAATGTGTAGATTGTTGGGTGAGTGACTGCGTAAATAACACTCTCACGAAGCAACATGTGGATCAGCACGCTCCAGTTGGGGGGGGGCAACTTCTCGGCCATGAGATGAAGGCTTTTGTGTAAGGAATTGTCCGATGTGACCACCATTCCGCCGATAAAGGTGCTCAACGGTTTCAGTGTTGATAAACTGAAAAAACCCGCGAGACCGAAAGTGCCCAGTTTCTTACCACGCCATGTCCCACCCATTATCTGGGAACAATCCTCTAATACCACGAGATTATGATTCTTTGCGATATCATTGATGCGGTCCATATCAGAAGGAATGCCGCATAGATGTGTCAATAGAATCACCTTGCTGTCGGCACCGATATTCCGTTGAAGATTGTCGCAGTCGATGTTGCCCGTCCGAACTCCCATATCAACAAAGACAGGTTTCAGACCCGCCATAAGTACCGCATTTACAATGTCCGGAATAGTTACGGGAGTCATCAGAACTTCACCGCCCGGCGGTAAATCCAGGCATTTCAAAATACAATGAAGCGCCACCCGTGCATGAGGGAATATGCATGTGTGCGATTCACCCAGGACTTTCCCGAATTCCTTCTCGAATGCTTTGCACACCGGTCCGTATCGCCGGTTCCAGTTCGATGGCCTCAGGATCCGGGGTATTGTCGGGAATGGCTGAAAGTAGACGCGAGCGCGCGGGATTCGACGAAAGAAAGATAATCTTGATTTGATTCCAACCATATCAGTGCATTGTCCGGGAGGCTTATTCAGGCGATTATGCGGGTGTTTTGACCCTCGCCGTACGAGAAACCAGAGAATCTACATCGATTTCGAATAAGCCGTAATTGGTCGTGGTAAAAAGCCTGTGACTCACGGGTACCAGGATAATGGACTGGTTCCGGTTTCCCACGTTTACAGTCGCCAGGATCTTCTTTTTCTTCCATGAGACAATATAGAAATCCCCGGTCAGGTAGTTTCCAATATAGACTAGGTCGCGATAAGGATCGTACAGGACCAGCTTAAGTCCGATTCCTATATGCATGGAGTCCGTGCTTTCAAGCTTGACTGGGTCTATCTTGTGTAACCGACCGGGGAACAGGTTTACCAGGAAAATATCTCCGGATTCCTGATCGACATCGAATCCCATACTGACCGGCCAATACATCCTTCGCTTTATCTCTAATGTTTCGTATTCCAGTTCTTCTATCCCCGGGGGTACAATTGCCCTCGCATTGTAAATGTTTTTAGTCGAGGGTGAGGGTTCCACAAAGCCCGTACCTACGCTGAAAATGCTATAGCACTGGTCCATGGAACTTAATTTCCAGACAGTAATGCCGCGGTCCACATGGAAATAGTCACGGTCAGCATCTTCAAAGAAAACGATTAGCCTGTCGTTTCTACGGTCGATTAAAAAGACTTCAGGATCCATTTCCGATGGGAACCAGTGGAAGAGGCTGTTTACCTGGTTTTTATCCATAGGGTGCGGTTTATTGCCAAAGACTTCGACTTCGCGAACGAAGTCTTTGGGATGTTCGTAGGCCTTTACGTCTATTCGGAAAAAGCCTTCACCTCCCTCGTTCCCCACCCACAAGGCCTTTGTTTTATCGTCGTATTCTATAGCCTGGGTTCCCGTGGGCAAGGGGAGGACGTCGATCTTGCTGGTTTCCAGATCGACGCGGAAAAGTGGATAAATCTCCTTCCCTTTCACCAAAGGCTCCATGCCGCCGGTCGCGTAGATATATTTTCCATCACTGCTGGCGGCCAGGTATTTGAAGGCGCTCCCGGGGTAACCATTCAAAGGTATTTTTGTAATGCGAGAATCTCCTTCGCCCAGGAGATCAGACGGAACCTCGAGGACTGTCGAGGAGCTCCGGCCGTACATTGCAAAGGGGATTACCCCGTGCGTGTCACGAATTCCTTCGATGACAGCTTCATCGGGCAGGCGGTCGATATCGAAATAATGCCAGAAACCGAGACAAAAGACTGCGTTGAACAGGATGACCGTATGGACGGGTTTGACACCAGTCCTGACAAAGATAAGAACCATGACAGCAAGGAGCCCCAGAAGGATGAGAGTGACTGCCAGATTTGTCAAGAACAGCATAATCAGTGTGGGAACCAGTAAACAGAGAGAATACGAGAGAAAGAGTCCCCAAAATGCAGCCCCCCAAAGCTTGAGGTTGCGTGTAGCGGTTTTATTCCACCTAGAACGGGTTAAAAGCCATTGAAAGAGTATGATAATGAGAAAAAGAAAAGTGGGAACAAGAGATATAGTTCGTGTAAAAAGGCCTCTGCCAGGTTCTGCCATGGTGATCCATTCGGCGAATGGATAAAATGTATAGTGGTTTATCAGGCCGAAGACGAGTATTCTGAGGATAGTCAACGTATTTTTTAAGCTCATGATCCCGCCCCGGACGATATTCAGACCGTCCCATTGACTTGCTGCATGTCTGTCCGACATGAAAATAATCATCTGGTGAAAAAACACTGCTGGGAATTCAGGACAATGAGGAAGAAGACCAGGGATCCGCCGATAAAACCCAGGATCCTCTGAATCATCCGGATCGTCTTTATATTTCTTCCGGTCTTGTAATATACATGCATCGAAACAGGAACCAGAAGAGTCAGAAGGAGAAAAGGAATTACTATTAGAATTTGGTAATGCCCCTTGATAATTAAGGCAATAACCGCCAACTGTACAACACCCGTTACAGTTATAAGAGTCAAAGTCATCGGAAATCCGATAACCATGTATGTTGTTCTGATGCCTCCTCTCCTGTCCTCCTCCTGGTCCATAACTTCATGGATAAGCTGATTCTGTACCATCATCGCCGTGAAAACAGCAATGATTTCATACACGAGATTTGGTCGGTAATTTCCTGAATAGCAGAAGAACAACAAGGGAATGAAGATAAAGAGGTTGAAAAGCGTGCCGATAAAAGGGTATTTTTTCACCCTTCCGATGTATGAGTATATCCAGCCAAAGAGCAAGGATATCATTACCGCCAAGCCAATAATGGTATGCGAAAAAAAAGCGGCAACAGTAGTAATTACAGAGATCAGCCCGCAGACAATCACCCATCTCATACCTCGGTCGTTTCTCAGGATCAGGGTGTTTTTATCGGCATTGCCGTCAATTATCCTATCGGATTGATTGTTGACATAATACGCAATTCCAAGGCATAGGGCAGCGAATAAAATCCCTCGCAGTGCCATGAGGACATTTCCGGGTTCAAGGGAGATAGGACAGTACAAAATGGGCAGAACCAGGAAATACCACCAGTGAAAAAAACGGACATCTCTAAGAAGATTGCCTAACGCACTATGTTTACGGGGATTACGGTAATTGTTGTTGGTGTTTTTCATCCCCCCCCTTCCCTACACGAACCTTTCCTATCGGAATTAATTATGCCATACGGGTAATAGAAGAGAAAAGTAAAAAAGGTTATACTGAATAGTTCTAACTTGATTGATTTTTTTGAAGAGACTATAAAAAATTATGTGCAAAAAAAAACCTAATTCCATACTGATTATTGTCAGGAGTATCCTCAAATACTCACTGATTATTTACTTGACCAGCATCGCTTTTCATTCCTTCTGTCGCTTTCCGGCGGTTTCCATGCTCACAGGCGGTTTGATCACTCAAGGTGATATGCTCCGTCATATAACCGCTGCTGTATATGCTGTAATTTCAGTGATCTCCGATTGGCTGTCATTTTCCGCCAGAAAAAGAGGGCGAAAGTTATTGAGAGTTTTATCGGTCGCACTACCATTGTCCTTCTTTTTACCTGCGCTGCTTTTTTTTGCCCCTCAGCTGATATTTTCCATAGGTTTTGAGAAAATATCCATTTTAACCATATTTCTGCCGATCGGGGTCTTCATTTTACTATGGGCCGGGCGGAAGATTTCGCTGGTTTTGTTGATTCCACTAATTTTTTTAACAATAGCCTACAATTTTGAAATTTTCCTCAAATCAAATCGCGGATTCTCATCCGAAGAAATGACCCGAATTGTCTCCCAAAAGTATATCCGACCATTGGTTTTGACACCTTCCCTGAAGACGGAGGAACATTCCTCCTATTCTATGCTGCCCGGACTGGATGTACAGGATATACTGGTTCATCCGGAAGAAACGCACCTTTTTGCAAGTACCGGCAGCAACTATGAAGATGACACCCCCAGAGCCTGCACTCTTGTTCGAATCAACCTTGACTCCGGTTCTGTAGAGCAACTTCCCATAGGCCATGGATGTCGACCGATGGCTCTTGACCTCAAGCGCAACCGACTATTCGTGGGAACCGATCTAACCGATGCCGTGTTGTTCAACATCGATCTGAATCACTTCCAGGTGACCTCTCGGCACAAATTATGGATGAAATGGGGTGAGGCTACGGTCGAACTGTTCCTTCTGGATCCCGAGGAAGATGTACTATGGATATTCTATGAATGGGGACGCATCGAAAAATGGCGTCTGGACACCCTTGAGATGGAAGGCGTCTTTGCCGGGCAAGGACTTCATGAGTATTTATATGATAAGGAAACATGCAGCCTGTTCTACCAGACGGAATGCGTTCCCCCGGGCATGATCCGCTACAGGCTGTATCCTGAGCCCATGCTGGAAGACTACCGTCTCCTTCCCGTAACTCACGGCATGGCCTGGGCGCCGGAACTGGGCGGCATCTTGTCCACGGATCCCTTTCTGGGTCGTGTCTGGATAACAAATCCTGTCACGCTCGAGCTTGTGGGTTCCTTTTCAGTCAAGGTCGGTTGCAAGAATATCGCCTTCGATAAGATGAGGAACTGGTTATATATCGGGAATTACTTGAATGGTTATTTTTATATCATCGACATTGCTACAAAAAAGGAATTAGCCAAGATTTTCGTAGGTCAGCGGTTCAGAAGGATAATAGTTACGGAAAAATCGGGACTGGTTTTTGCCAACACTTCCAGGGGGGTATTTCAGATAGATGTGGCAGGTGTGGTTAAAGAGAGCGGATGGAAGGAACCATCAAATCCAGCGAGATAATTCCAGAGGACTGCCAAGAAATATAAGTTCCAGCTAACTGGTGTCGTGTCTATTGATTCCTGATATCGTCGCTTTCTGGATCTAAGGATCAGGCATGAAAATCGTCTTGCTCCAGCCCCCATCGGTCAATGGGAACCGGTATGTTCGGGATGTGTATTGTGCCGGTCTCGCAAAGGGGCTCTACTCATGGCCTCCGCTCGATCTTATGATGATCAGCGGGACTTTAGCCAGAAGGCACGAACTGATTGTGATCGACGCCCAGGCCGAACGCATCAGCACAGCCCGCACCGAGGAGAGGTTGGCTTCAATCGGACCTGACGCGATCATCTTCATCACGTCTTCGGCATCAAAGATCCCCGATCTCTCCTTCATGCAACGAGTGAAGAGGTTTCTGCCGGCTGCTCACCTGATCATGATGGGGGACTTGGCGCTCACCCGTCCCGGTGCGATCATGGACGAACACCCGTTGATCGATGCGGCGATTCTTAACTACTTCGATCCCGGCGTCGCGGTAGCATTCAGAGACGACGGGCTGCACCCGACTGCGAACGTTGTGGTTCGGGGTAAGACGAAAACCTCTACTTTGACGCCGACGGTTGTTCACTCTCCTCCCATTCCGACTCCTCGCCACGACCTCTTTCCGCTACATTGCTACTCGGCTCCATGGGCTCGACGGAGAAAACTCACGACAACATCGACCTCCTATGGATGCCCGTTCGGGTGCACATTCTGTACAGTCAGTCTGATCGACTATGTAACACGCCCCGTAGACGATGTTCTGGAAGAGCTCAGGCTCGTACTCGGGATTGGGTGTAAAGAAATATATTTTCAGGATTTTCTATTCACCGCACGAAGAAATCGTACACTTGGTCTTTGTAACGCGATCGTCGAAGAAGGTCTTAACATCTCCTGGTGTTGCCTTTCCAAAGTTGGGACATTCGACCAGGAGGTTCTGGAGGGAATGAAGAAAGCGGGTTGCCACACTATCGAACTCGGATTGGAATCGGGAAGTGATCGGCTCCTGGGTGAAATGGGCAAGGGGTTTACCGTAGCTGAAGCGGTCGAGGCTGTCGATTTCTGCGTGAATGCCGGAATTCGCGTCAACGCGATCTTCATGCTTGGCTATCCGGGCGAGACTCTCGAGGATATCGAATCCTCTGTCGACCTCGCCCTGAAGCTCCCTCTGCATCTGGTGACTTTTGTTATAGTAACCCCGTGTTACGGAACTAAGTTGGCGGAATCGGTTGAGGCCGATAAAGGAGAGATCAACTGGGATCAGCCCTATGACGACAGCTGTAACATCCTGCCGCTATCTGACCTCGATGCCGGCAACCTCAAGAGATTGCGAAACCGGGCTGAACGACGCTTCTACCTCCGCCCTGCTCAGGTTCTCCGGTTAGCGCTCAGCACGGGATCCATTACCGAGCTTCGCTGGAAAGTAATGGAGACGATTTGGTTTCTATGGAGGGTGCTTCTGTCGGTGCTTCCAAATCGCGATACGGCTTCGGGCAGAAGTTGACGAGGTGGCTGCAGGTGTTATTTCTTGATAATAATACTCAGATAATTGAGATTTTCGGGATGAAAAAGGAATAATACAATTAAGAAGGTCATTCAATTACGGAACAATAAGTTGCGAGTAAAGCGCGGCGCCGGCCCGGATTTCTTGACTGGTTTAAGTGGCTCGACCTTGGACGCTGTTAGATTCTTACAATTATTTGTTCAATACCTGAAGTACTTTGCTTACGTCAACCTGAACCGGCTCTCTCCCTTTCCGCTCATCATCTTTATCGAGACGACAAAGCGCTGCAATCTACGCTGCGTTCAATGCGACATCTGGAAAGTGGGGGAGATCGAAGAACAAAATGGTACTTACGAACTGTCCCTGTCTGACATCAAGGCGATTGGAAACGAAGCGGCCCGGTACGGCTCGATCATTATCCAGCTATATGGGGGCGAGCCTCTCCTGCGGAACGACATCCTCGACATCATAGGTGAGATACATTCCCTGGGAATAAAAATCGGTTTGACTACCAATGGGGTGCTCCTTAAACCGGAAGTCATCGACAACCTCGTCGACGCCGGCCTGGCAAGACTGATTCTTTCGATCGATCATTCGAATCCGGATATTCATAATGAGCTGCGTGGTGAACCCGGATTACTGGAGAACATTATCGAATGCATACGTTATGTGAGGACCCGGTACCCGCACTCAAAACTCCAGCTGGAAGGCAGTACTGTGGTCCACAGGAGAAATTTCGACAATCTTGTTGAGATATCCGGCATGTTGCACGAGTTGGGAATCAGGACACACAATATCAATCCCATAATGCACTACTACCCCTTGAAGATGAATGCCCTGTCAAAGGAGGATGAGGATGGACTCTTCTTCCGCAGGGAAGATCTCCCGGCGCTGGACCTGGAAATTAACCGTTTTTACGATCATCTCAAGAGCATGAGGATGAACACGACAACAACTCAGAGGGTGCTCAAGAAAGCGATCGACTACTACGGCGGCCGACACGAGGATTATATCTGCGCAATCGGAGGAGTGACCTGCGACATCATGGCGAACGGGGATGTCCTTTTATGTTGGGGTTCGGAAACCCCCGTAGGCAACATACGGGAGGATTCCCTCTACAATATCTGGCATTCTCGAAAGTCTCGCAGAATCAAGGAAGATCTTCTCCATTGCACACGATGTGTCGACAGCTGCCAGGCTGACATGCGGATGCGATTCTCTCCAAGATTCATCATCGGGCAGTTCCCGGATCTGATACGAGAGGTTTACGAAAGTCTCTTCTGAGCTTATCTTATTACCGATTCACCTGTGAGTCTGAAGTCGCCAATGAACTTGGAGTTCTCTCTCGTGCCCGAAACTTTTTTGATTTCAATAGAAATAGAGAGCTGATCATGTGATCGTATATTTTCGATCTCTTCGGGTGCAGCTCGCGAGACATCTGATTGATTGGATCCACTTTCAGCAGGCGGGTTTTGCGGCTCTGAGGAGTCGGATCGGGACATTCCTGATCGGGAAGAAACAGTAGATCAGATATGAACAGGAAAACGGTTATCCTCATCCAGCCAAAAGAAACCGATATAGATCTGGTTGTGAATCGTCCATATCTTCCATTGGCATTGCTTTCGGTTTCCCGGTATCTTCATCCGGAATATGAAATAGTAATCATCGACCAGCGGGTGGAAAAAAAATGGCAGGAGAAACTGTCGAGCGCACTTCAAAAAGACGTGATCTGCGTAGGAGTTTCCTGCCTGTTAGGTAACCAGATCGAATACAGCCTCCAGGTCTCTCGGTTCGTCAAAGCGCATTCTTCCGCCCCCGTTCTCTGGGGCGGTATTCATAATCCTGTTTTAATCAGACAGGCGCTCAGTGAACCTTGTATTGATGGTGTTATCCAGGGTGAAGGGGAAGAAACTTTTCGAGAAGTCGTCACGCGGCTGAGCCGCGGTGAGCAGTTGATGGACATCAGCGGGTACTGGTCGAAATCCTCCATTGGAGAACAGTCCGGCGGGCCTGGTCAGTTCCTTGATCAGGACAACTTTCCAGAGTTGCCGTACAAGCTCATTGACATGCGCAACTATGCTAAATACCGCGGTGGCTCATTTGCAGTGCCGCTTGAAACATCGCGTGGCTGTAATGCCCGGTGCAACTTCTGCGCTTGTTCATACTATTCTTCCGCCTGGCGCGGAATGTCCGCTGATACGGTGATTTCCCGCATACGTTATATACGTGATATTTTGCAGATCAGAACGATACTGATCATCGATGACAATTTCTTTGGAGATATACAACGTGCGAAAACGATCTTTCAACGGCTACGGGATGAGAAGGTCCCGGTTAAACTGGACATCCAGGGCATGCGTATCGATGCGGTCCAGCAGTTAAGCGATGACGACCTGCACATCATGTTCCAGGCAGGCGTGACCAAAGTCAATATAGGCGTTGAATCGGGGTCTCCGCGGGTATTACGCTTTATTAATAAAGGCATTACCGTTGAGCAGGTTATCGCCCAGAATCGACGTCTCGCCAGGTTCGGGCTCTGGGTACAATATAATTTCATAACCGGATATCCCACCGAGACCCCTCGGGAGATACGGCAGACAACAGCGCTGGCAATGAAGCTGACAAAAGAGAACACTAAGGCGCTGATCAATTATTTCTGTATTTATACACCCTTACCGGGAACAAAGCTCTTCGAATTCGAGGAGGAGCGCGGGGTCGTCTTTCCCCGGACTCTGGAAGAGTGGTCGGGATACGATCGTATCTTCGGCAGCACGCGTAATAAAATAGAAATAAACAAGAAATTGAACATTTTATCGTTATTTGTTGATCGAAAAGTTTCTTATTACACGAAATCGGTTCCTCTGCGGTTACTGACAAGTATATACCGGCCGCTCGCCCGGCTGCGCATGAAGCACCTCTTTCTGACTGGATTTCTTGAAGGCGCGATCTTCATGGGGATCAACCGGCTGCAATTTAAAACCCGCAGCCTCGATACCGCCGGGAAATAACCTATGGCAAATGTCGCGTTCATACAGTTTCTTCACATGCATATCTTAGGGCCCATGACCCTGGCATCTCTGCTGAAGCAAGATGGACATACTGTTAAAGTTGTTATAGGCGGTGAGCAGGAAGTAATACACCGGTTACACTTGATCGATCCTGACCTTATTGCGTTTTCCGCGACTGCGAATGAGCACAGATGGGTGATCGCCATGGCTCGGCTGATAAGGGAACGATTTTCTCATACCGTTCCGGTTATCGTTGGTGGACCGCTGGCAACATTTTCACCCTCCATCATCGAAGATCCCGCTATCGATATGATCTGCCGCGGTGAGGGAGAAGAGGCGCTGCGGGAATTAGCCGCGGCTTTCGATTCATCTGACGCGACGGAAGCCATCCCGAACATATGGGTCAAGCAGAACGGTCAAATTCTGAAAAATGATATGCGACCGCTGCTTGCAGATCTTGACGCTTTGCCGTTTGTGGATCGTGACCTGTACGGTGATTATCGATTTATTCATTCGGATCCGACGGCCCGGATTATGGTTGGCCGCGGCTGTCCCTACTCATGCTCTTTCTGCTTCGATCCGCCCTATCGGAAATTGTACGAGTCTGTCGGCTATATTATCAGGCGGAGGTCGGCTGAGAACATCGCTGAAGAAGTCAATCTGCTGGTAAATAAATACCGGAAAAAGCTGATCTGGTTCGTTGACGATATTTTCCCCCTGCATGACACCGCATGGCTGGGCACTCTTTTAGAATGCTTCAACAGGGATGGGGGGCTTCCATTTATCTGCCATACCCGTGTCGAGCTGATCGATGAGGAAGGGATAAAAATGCTGAATGAGTGCGGTTTGTGCGCGAATATATCATTCGGAGTCGAGTCCGGGGATGAGGTATACCGGAAGACGATACTAAAAAAAGGATTTTCCAATGAACGGGTACGTTATGCTGCCGGACTGCTCAAGAAATACCGATTGTGCTTTTCCACAACAAATATGATGGGGATGCCGGGAGAAACGATGGAAGCCGCCGTATCTACCATTAAGTTGAATCGCCAGATCAAACCCGATTTTTCCGTTTGTACTGTGTATCAGCCTTTACCGACCACAGAATTGTCTGATTTTGCCCTGGACAGGAAGTATATCGTTGAAGAGGCATTTTCTAAAATTCCACTGTTCAGTCATGAGAAAAGCCTTCTTTGTCAGAAGGACATTGTTCAGCTCGTCAACCTCCATAAATTTTTCTATATACTGTTCTATTTACCCTGGTTGGAACCCATGGTAAGGCGGATCAGCCGGTTACCCAACAATTTCGTCTATAACCTGTTATATAAATTCTCTTATCTTATCTGCTACATGCGCAAGATCCATCATTTCCGCTGGCGGCGGCTTTTACATGAAGGGATGATAGGATTCCGCTACTACCGGGATCGCTGGTGAATACCCTGGGAGCGTTCGGGAACGGGTATTCAAGGAATCGACATATGGTTTTCCCGTGATGCTAGAGCGTATCTTCATATAATGTTTCTTCTCCACATAATTCCCTGAAACCGTCAAGCTGGTTTGCCAGCCAGGAATGATCTGTATCGGTAGCGGCCGCACCTTTTTCGATACCCGAGAGGAAGAGTTCAGCCTCACCCAAGTCTTCGGCCACCTTGCTCATTATTTTTCCTATGAACTTGGTATAATAGCGGATGTGCCCGGCATATCCCCTGCCCAGCCCTTCCAGGAACGCTGCGCGTGCACTGTCGTTTGCGGCCAGGTTGATGACTCGTTTCGGGAAATAACTGTATTCCCTGTCGAACATGATCTGTGCTCTTTCCAGGGGCCGGGGCCAGGCGCTTTCCATTCGGATAAGCAGGGATGGATCATTGTACAAATGCCAGGCGATTCCGATTCCTATACCCCGGATGAACGCAGTGCGTCCGGTCGAATCAATCGCAGCTATAACGTTTTGCATTGAGCTCGGCGTGCTCGCGGAGGTTATGGAGCAGGCGATGCCTGCCCCCCTGAAAAGTTCTTGACTGCAGATCTCATTCGTCGACACGACGTGAGCGGCAGCTGCCGCGGCCCTCTCAGGCTCCGTTCCGGTTTCACGCACTGCTCCGGCGAAACAGCCGATACCGTAACCTTCGAGAAATGCGTTGCGTGCATGTGTTGAAAGGCAGCAATTCGGGATTTCGATCCGATCAGGGGCAGGTTCGGTGAAAGCGGTCGAGGCGCCGTATCCCCTGCAGAAGCTGACCCTTGCCCTGGGAGTAAGAGCGGAAACGGCACATTCTGCATCCGTTACCGAGGCGTTCCCGCGCCAGAGGTGCGCAGGATCCATCCCGATTTCTCCGGTTTCCACCCACCCATTCCCCGGGATTTTTCTCAATTCTACCTGGTAAGGGGTGTCATCCACGGCGAACCGTCCGAGCCCTTCTCCGAGCCCACTGAAAAATGGGACAGAAGCTTCGGTTGTGAGAGTATCGAAAAAGGCTACGAGTTTTTCTGCATCGCGGATTATAAATTCATCCCGTGGGTAGTCAAAAGGGGCGTGTTTACGGAGTAATTCCGCAGATATATCAGCGGGGGGGATGGAGTTTTCCGATACGGGAATTCCAGCCTTGAAAGCAAGGTAGCGCCATTTGACGCTGGGATAGATCGAGTTTCGCCCTGTGTTCAAATTTCCGGGAGATACCAAACCCGCGTTTGTGAGGATTCCTGCAATTATAAGTACTGTCGCGAGGGCGACACCGATTAGCCGGGCCGACCGGGTGCGACGACCTTGCGTTGAGAGAAGCCTGTCAACAGCGACTCCTTCCGCAGCGAAGATTACCGGGAGAAAACAGAGGAGGTGCCTGTATTCTCTCAATGAACCCCTGCCTATCTCGAACCTGCTCATTGCGTAGGTTATCAGGAACACGATTGAATACGCGACAGGCAGGAAAGCCGCACTCCTTGAGAAATTATTCTTTTTCACTACGGAATACCAGAATACCGGCAAAGATATGAGAATACCCGCATAAAACACTCCGCCGAGCAGGGAGGCACCGACGGGACCCACATTTTCGTATGTCAGCATTGCGGGAATGTCACTGGCGAGGAGCCTTACCAGGTGCTCGAAAAACCTGGCTTCCGGCATTGAACCGCTCACCACTTTACCGACCAGGATGTTCAGGCCCCAGAAATTGTGAGAAATATTGAACACGAACCATGGAACAAGACCGATGAGGATCCCGGCGGCAAGTGCCGGGAAACAGCGGTAAAGTCGTCGGATACGTGGGAGGTAACCGAGAGCTATGGTGGTCAAGGTCATGGTCAGTGTATGGTAGCTGAAGAAAGCTCCCAGTCCGGATACGAAACCGAAAAGAAAAAACGCAGGTTGGAACGGCCGCCGGGCGTCGAGAGCTCTCACCGCAGAGAACAGGATCAGTATTGAAAAAAACAGAGCACCGGAATCGACCTCCGTGTCGGCGAGATTCATATACGTGAAGAACGCCGGAGATGCAATTGCGAACAGACCCGTAAAAATCGCTGCCCGAATACCGAACCCGCTGCGCATGACCAGGAGCAGCAGGTAATATCCTCCGGTGGAGAAGGCCAGCCATACGAGCTTCAGGACGAACCCGCTCCTGCCGAACAGGCGGAAGAAAATACCGGCAATCATGCCGTTGATTACCAGACCTCCTTCATGGGCATCCGTCGGGCCGATATAATCGAGGAGGGGAATCGTGGAGCCGGCCGCTGCTTCTAATGCGACCGTGCCGATATTTACTTCCTCGATTTCGCTGAGTTCGAGAGAAGTCAGTAGAACCACGAGCCGTGCAGCGACAAACAGGAGCGTCAAAATGATGAAGATCAGGGTTCCGCGACCCGTCGGTTTTTCGTCTGAGGAATCGTATGGGGAGTGGCAGGATGAACTCAAGACAGGCTCCTCGGAACGGATACACGCCAGGCCGGATTTCATCTGGATCCAGTCCCCGGGTTCCGGCAGCCGTCCCGGTTCGTATGATATCGCCAAACGGCAGTTGAAATCAAAAGATAACGTTCAAAAGGCTCAGCCTGAGGGATTTCCCTGGAAAAAAGTGGTCTCCCCGTCAGCTTTGGTAGACCGCCAGAGAAAGGAGACCACGAATAAAAATCATTCAGAGCCTGTCTTCTTTATTCGGGAATGAACACATAGGCTCGAAAGGATATGGGTCGTCATGTGAGGAATGATGATAAGGCGTGTCGTTTCTGTCTTGGCATGGGCGGATTTTCAAACAGTGTCCGGTCCGACAGTGGGATCTCGGCGATGTCCGCGATGAAGGGATTCGGTGGAATGCGGACCAGCTGGCCGTTGTCGCGCACCCGGAGACGGATCACGTGTACCGGGCGTTAACTGCGATCCAGACAGCGGACAACATCATATCCGCTCCCTCCGTTGTGCCAGAACCGTAAGGACCGGCCCCCTGCCCAGCATGCACTCGACGAACACCAGGGGCAGGAGGACTAACGAAACGACGGCGAGTACGCCGCGCATTATCAGATGTTTTCCCCGCCCTATACCTATGTTTGACAGAAATGCCGAACCCAGGCATGGAAATATCGAGCAGGCTGCGGAGATGGCACCCTGGGGTGTGAAGTTCGTGTCTAGCTTAACCACGTCGAAGCCTCCACGATCCAGCAGCTGCTTCAGGCTGCGGGGGTTAAAGTGGAAACAGTGACCAGGCAGGTGGATCTGGAACCAGCGGGAACCGAATAGCCGGCTCTCCAGACTGTCGATGTTGGGCACGCGGATCAACAGGATGCCTCCCTCGGACAACATACCGTGGATGGTCTGCAGGACCTGTACAGGTTGCGGCATGTGCTCTACCGAGAACAGCAGGATCGCCGCATCATACTGCTGACCGTCGTCCGCAGCCGATTCGAGATCAGCATGGACTGGTCCGCTGAAGCGTTCGCGACAGCGACGGCGGGCGTAAGCGGAGGGCTCGATCCCGGCCCCTTCGATCCCGCGGCTCTGAAGAAAAGCCAGATGGCTGCCCTCGCCGCATCCAACATCCAGGACACGCCGGACCCGGCGGGCGCGGGTCAAAAGGCGGAAGTCAGCCAGCAGCCATGGTTTGAGGGTTCGCCCACCGTGGTCCTCGATGGAAATGGAACCGGGCGGAGGTTGGCCGTCGAAGACGAGCCCGCAACCCTTGCAACAGACCAGTATGTGTTGCGTCGACGAGAAACGGCTGGACACCGCCCCCCCGTCGCACAGTGGGCAACTTCAGGACTCCTGACCTGGTCGCCAGAAACTATAAATAAAGCTTGACATTACGCC
>CAYMWF010000108.1:0-15524 GCA_964394085.1 uncultured Gemmatimonadota bacterium
CCCTCGACAACCTCATGAACGGCCGCCCGGTTCGAAACCGCCCAGTCAACCACCCTGTCGAACTCCGCATCGAACCTATCCGGGTCATTCACGAATGCGTCGACGTGACCCGACTCCGTGCGGGAACCGGTATGGATGAGTAGGTACAGAAGGATACCATGGCAACGAGCAAAGCGAGGCGTCATATTCGGGACATCATCGCTCCTACAAGTTGTACCGCTGGAAATTCGGGATACTATTTTCGTATCTTAGAGATGATATTTTTCTGACAAGACCCGTTCCGCCTGCTTCTCTCTGCCGGCAATCGGTGCGCTGGACCGGCCCCACCGGATTCGGAAAAAACCAAAACACTGAATTACAGTCATGTTCGCATATCGCCGGCTTTACCGAAAGGGCTGATTTACTCAAAACTCGGGTAGCATCTGGCAAGATAAGCGACCTCGGCGGACGCCGCCCGTGGGTTCACCGAAGTTGAACAGGTCTTTTCACTCACTATTCGAATAATGGAGAATTCGGTGGCGAACTTCATCGAATATGCTTTATGATGTGGAATTAAACGAAGGACAAAAGTTGCTCCGGGTAGAATAGAAACGCAGGCCTCCCCTTGGTTAACAAGTAGAATCCTATGGCTGAACAAGTACCTCAAGATTTTTGGATCACGCGTATGGAGTTCAGCTCTGGTGCTAAAATTGCTGCGCCCCTGCTGCTTCCGGACGTGGTGAGAATAAACGAGTCGGAGGGGGGGCTCGCGCAATCTTATGCAGCGACGCTGCGCAAGGTTCACCTCGAGGGCGGAGAATACCTCGAAGCGTTGAAACATACCGGCATAACCTCCCTGGAAAAACTACGGATCGAGATCGAGCTTCCGAAGCCTTCCAGCAAGTTCCTTTATCCGGAAATGTCCCTCGAATTCGACAGTTTCATTGCCGAGCTTCCCACGGGTAACCTGATCGGCTTCGTCCCGGTCCTGGGGATCGACGCCGTCGGCAAAAACAGGGAGAAGGTTCTCAAGCACCTGTCAGAGAGTATTCACCTCGAGTTCGCAAGGAGAAAGCGTCTCAAGGATGTCAGATCGATCATAAATGTCTTATGGTTCAATAATGTCGAAGCGAAACCCTATCAACAGGTGCTGCCGTTCTACACGTTTGCGGAGCTCGACGAGATCCGGGCTGGTAAAAAGAAGAGGCTGATCCCATCCATCGCTGATGACCTGGACGACGAAATCCCATTCCGCGGCAAGCCGGCAGCCTATCACATGGAAAATGAGGTCGATCAATTGACGAAGGCGCTGACCGGCCGATTCGTCAGGAGCGTTCTCCTGGTCGGCCCTTCCGGTTCGGGAAAGAGCGCCCTGGTTGAAGAATTCAACCGGCTGAAGAGCGAGAAGGACCTCCGCGAAGGCACTATATGGAGGACGACGGCAGCCGGCATACTGCAGGGGCTGACCGGAGAAACCGGCTGGCAGGAAGGGCTTTCAAAGGTCTGCCGCGAGCTCCGAGATCACGGCGACATTCTTTATGTCAAGAACCTGGCCGATCTTTTCGAGGTCGGCCGGTATGAAGGGAACGAAATAAGCCTTGCCCAGTTCATCGAGGAATATGTGAGCCGCGGTGAAGTCGTTCTGGTCTCTGAATGCACGGAGGCTGAGTCTGCTACCCTTGAAACCCGCTTCCCCGGGTATCTTTCGATGTTCAGAATGATCCGCGTCCCGGAGCCGCCGCCGGAGAAGTGTTTAAAAATCGTTCGCGCGAAGATTGGAGATATCGCCAGGCTGGAAAATGTAAAAGTAGAAGACGCCGCGGTGAAAGAGATAACCCGCCTGCAGCGCCGGTTCACGCCTTATTCCGGTTTCCCAGGTAAAACGATCCGCTTTTTAGAGTCGATTCTGCTGGGCGGAAAGCAAGATAGACGGCTGTTAGACCGCAAAACTGTAATCGGCCAGTTCTGCGAAGAAACAGGCATTCCTTCCTTCATGATCGACCCGAACTTACCGCTGGATCCGGCCACGGTCCGTGAGTTCTTTACATCCAACATTTTCGGCCAGCAGGAAGCGGTCGAAACGGTGGTCGACCTGATCATCACCGTCAAGACCGCACTCATGCGCGAGGGAAAACCTCTTGCCACGCTCATGTTCGCCGGGCCTACAGGCGTGGGCAAAACAGAAATGGCGAAGGTACTCGCACAATTCATGTTCGGCAACCGGGATCGTATGACCCGTTTCGATATGAGCGAATTTTCCGATCCGCGTTCCGTTTTTCGTCTTACGGGTGATCTCTCGGGCGGCGAAGGTCTTCTGACCACCGAAATACGCCAGAACCCATTCTCCGTCATCCTTTTCGATGAACTCGAAAAAGCGCATTATTCCTTTTTCGATCTGCTTTTACAGATACTCGGCGAGGGGCGTCTTACTGACAGACACGGAAAGACGGCTGATTTCAACAGCTCTATCATCGTCATGACGTCAAATATCGGATCCAGGTCTTTTCAGTCGATCCCGGCAGGCTTCACCGGCCAGACAATACAGCGGGTCGACGCAATCGAACATTTCAGACACGAGGTGGAACAGTACTTCAGGCCCGAGCTGTTCAACAGGCTCGACAGGCTGATAGCATTCGCACCGCTCGACCGTGATACGATCAGGAAGATTGTCGATCGGGAGCTCGGTTTGATCCGGAAACGGGAAGGCTTCAAGTTTCGCAAGCTCCAACTCGAGATAAACGATGCTACTCTCGGGGTCCTCGCGGAACTCGGTTATGACCCGGGGTACGGCGCCAGGCAGATGCAGCGCACCCTCAGGGAAAAGCTCATCGTTCCGATGGCGCGGCAACTGAACAGGTTCGGACCGACTGATACTCTGTACGCTGAAGCATCCCAGGTGGAGGGTGATAAAATCAAAGTGGATGTAGCGATCCAGGAGAAGAAAAGACCGCGAAAAGGCGGTGCGGGCGACCCGACGGCAGAACAAAGAACCGCGGCGGATCGAATAACATTTTACAGGAGGAAATACATCACACTTGAAAACAGCTCCTGTTACCTGAAGGTGGTCAGCGAGCTCGACATACTCGAGAGAAAAAAGAAGAAGCAGAAGCATAAATTCTGGGAAAAACCGGCGAGAACCGAAAGATACGGAACATGCTCTCGAATCCTCGAGAAGTGCAGGGGGCTTTCGAAGGAGATAAAAGAATCTGAAATTACTGCAAGCCTTCCGCTCCTGATGGAAAAGACGCTCCCGCCGGGCGTCTCAGCCAGGTTCGAATCATGGAAAAGTGAATTCCACATGATGGAACGCGATCTGTATTCGGCCGCCGTTCCCAAGGCCGACTCGCTGGTCGTGGGCATCTACGGCCCCAATAAAATGCTTATAGACCTAGCTGAAATTTACATGGAAAGCGTCAGGGCTCTCGGGTTGGAAGTCAGTGAAAAACAGTCCGTTTGGCACATGGGCGCCGGTAAAAAGTACAAGTCACGCGCTTATGCCTGCGGAGCCGACATCCGGAAGAGAAACGAAACGCCGGGCAAGCTCATCGGAGTGGAGATCCAGGTCACCGGAAGCTGCGCCATGCTTTATTTCAGGCGCGAGGGCGGTATGCAATCATGGCTGCCCGATCCGGACAATAAATATCTGTTCTTCTTTAATGTCGAGAACCGCCTGCTCGATCGTTACAGAACCAAGAAGAAGGATCACGCTCCGCCGGGAGTTCACAGGAGGCAGTTCTACACCAGGTTGAAATTACGGCGAACATACTCCGGATCGGAGGACCTGAATGATACAACTTACAGTTACGATAGGAGTGGAGAACCTATATCGGCCCTTATCGCGGATGCCTTGAAAAAAGAATTCGCAGCCAACCTCGAATCCAGCCTCTACGGCCGGTAGAAAGGGTATGAACCGGATTGAGTAGTGTAACACTCGAATTTCCCGCCCTCGTGACTCCTCCCGGGGACGGACGACGAAACTTCAGCATCAAACCGCTTTTTCACCCGAACCCGAAGGTTGGAGCACGACGGTTCAAGGCTGCAATGGAAATATTCGAGAAAACTACACGGGACATATTCAAAAACTTTAAAACAGATCGCGACAACATCGATTCGCTCCTCTGGTTCATGTTCAATCCGGACCTTCGTTACCAGCAGATGTTCCTCGAATTCAAATCAAGTCAACGGCACGTATCCGGCCTGTTTTCAGTTGCGGATTTCAACCTGGCCGGGCACAGGATCATATGCCTTCCGGGTTTCGACCATTTCTTCTTTATCGCCGCACCGTCCGAAGGCGGCAGGATAGATCTGTATGAGCGCACCCTTGAAATGATCCAGCATCTCCTTAGAGAAGAAAAAAAACGAACCGACGAAGAACTTTCGATTCAAAGCCGCCAGACGCCGAGAGGCGAGTTTCTTACAACGGTCACTCAGCAGATCTGGGTAAAGGGTGAAGAATTTCCTATTTTGAGCTGGCGGAAGGAGTTATTCGCGTTTTTCAGGAAAACCCTCAATTTTGACGGCGGCTATGAAATTGAGAAGATCGGCCTCGATCTCAACCGTTCGGGAATAAGCCGGGACAGGGCGTATTGCAGGGATGAGCTGGTTGCGAGGCTAAGCGACCTGCTCTATAGAAAAGAAAAGCACTCTATTGCAATCGTAGGTCCGCGCGGAGCAGGGAGAACTTCCGTCATCCGCGAGGTCGTCGCCAGACATCTTGAAAACAATGAAAAAAAGGGAGAAGAAAAAAAGAACTTCGAGAGGCTGGAAAAGATCTGGCATATCGACCCGGTGAGAATCATTTCCGGGATGACCATGGTCGGAATGTGGCAGAAAAGGTTTGAAGCGATTCTAGAGTTCGCCGAGAACCGGCTGTTGAAACGGTACGGAATTTCCAATTGCGACAAGCTTTTTTTCGATAACCCGGTCGCACTGGCGAGGGTCGGGAAGAGTGCGGGAAGCGATATGACCCTGAGCGACCTGCTGAAGAACCGCCTGGAGAAAAGATCCCTCTCCGTGATATGCGAGGCGACCCCGGAGGAATGGCGAATCGTCCAGGAGTTGGACCGCCGCTTCGCCGACATGTTCCAGGTGATCCGGGTTCCGGAGTTGAATAAAGAAGATGCGGCTGCCGTTACTTTGAGGCAACGTGCCGCTCTTGAGGAATCGAACGATGTCGAGGTTACGATAGAAGCGCTTTCAGAGATATTCTCTCTCCAGAGATCCTGGCTCAAACATACCGCCCTTCCCGGCGGCGTTGTCGATTTTCTGAAGCAGATGGTAATAAAACACAAAATGCGGAAAATCGATGTAAAAGAAGTAAAGATGGAATTCCGCGCCAGGAGCGGGATGCAGAATACGGTATTCGATCGATCGATCAAACTCTCTATGGGGAAGGTCCTGAGGGGTCTTCGTTTGAACCTTGTCGGACAGGCCGAAGCGGCTACGACCCTTGCCGAAACGGTTCAGATGATAAAGTCCGGTCTCACCGATCCCGACCGTCCGTTCTGTTCATACATGTTTATCGGGCCCACCGGCGTCGGCAAGACCCAGGCGGCGAAGGCGCTTTCCGGATTTCTCTTCGATTCCGACGAAAACCTCATCCGTTTCGACATGAACGAGTTCATAGATGACCTGGGCGCAGCCAGGCTGATCGGCGGTATCGGCAACCCTGAAGGACTGCTTACGTCGAAGGTCGAACACCGGCCCTTCTGCGTCCTCCTCTTCGACGAGATAGAGAAGGCTCATCCCGACGTGCACGATCTGCTGCTTCAGGTCCTGGACGATGGAAGACTTACCGATGCCAACGGTAAAACCGTGGATTTCACCAGCACCATCATCATTATGACTTCGAATGTAGGAGCGTCGGAAGCACAGAGGGAAGCGGGTTTCGTCAAATCGGAGGTTTCTTTCAGTGCGACTTACAGGAAAGCCGCCGAAAAGTATTTCCGGCCTGAATTCCTCAACCGCCTGGACAAGATCGTGGTATTCACCCGGCTCTCCCTTCCCGAGATTACCAAGATCGCAGGGCTTATGACAGGCGACATCCTGAAGCGGGACGGTTTCGTGCGCCGCAACACCTTTCTCAATATTTCGGAACAGGCGATTGAACAGATCGCACTCAGCGGGTTCGATCCCGATTTCGGAGGCCGCGCTCTCAAAAGGCAGGTGGAGAAGGAGCTGGTCGCCCTCACCGCCGGGCAGATGGCCGAATCGCCGACCGACGCGTTTTCCATCTTCGAAATCTTCGTTCGAAAGGGAAAACTCCTTCCCAGGCTGACTGTGCCGGAACTGGTCGAACAGGTCGAATCCCCACTGCCGGATATACCTCGAGAAGAAGATATCCTCTCCGCGTTCGAAAGCCTGCTCGAGGAGACCGGGAGACTCAGCGACTCATTTTCGGACATTTCAGAAAAAATCCGCACCGATGCCGTGGTTGAGAACAAAGGCAAAGAAGTGCCGGATCGCGCTGCGGGCTGCGAACGGGGTGTTCCGCCCACCATTAATGCTGAAGCTATATTCCCGTACAAAGATCGCCTGTTCGATATTCGAAGCGAACTCCAGGACAAGCTTCTCGAAATGGAAGGAGCGGAGGAAGGGAAAGGCAGGCTTACAACCGGAGCATTCAGGTTCAAACGTAGATCTCTTAAAGAAATCTTGTGGGGACATGGGTCGGAAGTTCCAGTTCTTCGGGATATCCAAGTCCAGACGGACATGAGGAATTATCTCGAGGAAATCTACCACACCGCCCCTGCGGCGATAAAAAGAACTCACCCGGAATATCCTCGCTTCTTCCTGGATGTGGGCTATCTCGGCCTCGCCTGCGCGGGTTACGACAATAACAGCGTGGACAGGATCTGCATACATATCCGCCACTATCCTGGTAAATGGGGCGGGAAAGGTGTAAACTATCTCGCCCACGCGTATGAAAAGGCGCTTCAAAGCATCGGCTATCCGGCGGAATTCTGGGATCCTGACGGGAATATTAGTTATGACAGTGATATTTGGCTTTACGAGCACAGGAAGGACAGGATGGAAGGAGGACCAGATGAACAATATCCGGACGGAATTTTCCTGGTCTCCGAGGGTCCCGGGCTTCTGGATCTTCTGAGGAGCGAAGACGGCTTCCACATGTTTTATACTCGGTATGATTCTGCGGTTCCCGTGCGGGTCAGGGTTATGCCGGTTCCGAACGACATGGAACCTGCCGATTTTATCAAGCAGCTGCGAAACGCTCAGAGCGAATGGATAGATGGGCTTTCTTCAGGTGTGATGGGGTTGGCCGACGATCCGGATCCCCCGGGTCGTATCCTGAGATTGTACTGCCTGCCGGACGGCGACCGCACCGAAAATACGGTCACCGACTTGAGGTCGGGGCTTTTGCACCGGTCGGAGATGTCCGCGGACGACTGGAAGCTTCTTCTGTTCAGCTTGCTGCCGGACGAGCTGAAACTGCAGGCGGGCAGCTGATGGAAATCTACAAATATCCCGTTGTCTGCTGGGAATTATCAGAAACTCACGTCTGCTGTCACGTCGCAGGTGCGGGTTATGAACTGGTGGGGACGAGCCTGACGAAAATCAAGAGTTCACTGGCATCCAGGATCATGCGGGAACTGGAAACCGGGAACGTAAACCAGCCCAGCATAACCGAACCCCGCCTCAAGACCGTGAAGGTCGGGATAAGACCGGCATATAAAGAAGAAGACGGCATATATGCCGCTCCTTCGGTGATACACCTTTCGGTGCCTGCGGTATACGGCCGCACGACAGCAGGTTATTTCGAATGTTTCCTTCCCCTTCTCGACGAGGAATTCTACTACTACAGACCCGATCAGCTAAAACACCTCGTGGAGCACTTCACGAGAAACAGCCTGAAGGATCTGGCTCCTGAAACTGTGCACAGGCTCCTCCTCGCTCCACCGGCCAGGCTTGAACTTCTGCCCGTCAAAGTGAAAGTCCGCAGGAGTTTTTCAGGCCGCGGCTTCACCGACTATGCCAGTGAAGTCCCGCTTCTTTCCACAATCGCCGAGAAGTTCCCTCACCCGAAGAGTATCCGGAAAAAAATCAGCGCCTTCCCGGATGCCGCCTGGGAGCGGGCGGGGCATATTACTGCGGTCAAACAGAAAATTCTGGATGAGAAGGCCAACCTGCTGATCGTTGGTGAAAAGGGCGTTGGCAAAAGCGCCATACTGCTCGAAGCGATACGCTCGATAAGCAAACTGAAAGGGCTTGATGAGGAAGAGAAACAGACATTCTGGCGCACGCCGGCGCAGAGGATCACAGCCAGGGCGCGGTACCTGGGTGAATGGGAAGAGATCTGCGAAACGATGGCCGAAGAGCTCCGGCGCGTAAACGGTGTCCTGTGGGTGACCGACTTTATCAATCTGCTCCGCACGGGTGGAGAGGATCCGGGGAATTCCGTGGCCGCATTTTTTGCCGGAATACTGAAAACTGCGGAATTTCAAATCCTGGGAGAAGTAACCGGGAAAGAACTCGAATCAGTGAGACACCTCCTTCCGGGATTCGCCGCTCTTTTCCAGACCATCCATATCGAAGTAATGAACCGGGCTGAAATTCTGAGGGTTTTCGACCATTTCGAAAACTATGCCCGGATGAATTTCGATATCGGGTTCGAAGAGAACTCTCTCAACCTGGCCGGGCTTCTTCTCGGCAGGTACGTAAAATATGAAAGCTTCCCCGGGAAGGCCATAAAATTCCTGAGCGGATGCCTTGACGAATGCTGGGTAAAAGAAAAAAAGGAGATTACGAAGAGGGACATACTCGACTCCTTAATAGAGATAACGGGTCTCCCCGAGATGCTTCTCAGGGACGAGATGATCCTTGACAGGAAGGAGCTCAGGAGGTGGTTCGGCAAGAGGATCATCGGGCAGGACAACGCCGTTGAGAAAATGTGCACGGTTGTTGAAATTTTCAAGGCCGGGCTTAACGACCCGGGTAAACCGATCGCCACCATGATCTTCGGAGGGCCGACCGGAACGGGAAAAACGGCAAGCGCCCGGGCCCTTGCCGAGTATTTTTTCGGGCAGGGGCAGAAACTCGACCCGCTCATACGGCTGGATATGAGTGAATTTCAGCACCCGTCGCAAATTGAAAAGCTGCTCGGAAGCGGCGACGAACCCGGTAAACTGGTAAGAGAGATCAGAGACCGCCCGTTCAGCGTCGTCCTGCTTGACGAACTCGAAAAGGCGCACGAATCGTTTTTCGACGCTCTCCTTTCGATTCTCGATGAAGGATTGCTCCTGGACGCCTTCGGAAGGGCGACGGATTTCCGTACGAGCATCGTGATAATGACCACGAACCTGGGCAGCAGCGCGTCAGGCTCGATAGGTTTTGCCAGGGAGCAGCCGACGAGCGCGGACTACAGCGCCAGCATAAAATCATATTTCCGACCCGAATTCTTCAATCGTATCGATTCGGTCGTCTCCTTCAATCCTCTCGGACAGGATACCGTAGAAGCGATCACCCGGAAGGAGCTTCTCGAATTCACGGAGAGAAAGGGAATAACGGAAAGGGGTCTGCGCCTGGAATTCACCGAAAACCTCGTCGGATACCTGGCCCGTACGGGTTTCGACAATCGATACGGCGCTCGTCCCCTGCAGCGAGCCATGGAACGTTACGTTACCGCCGCCATCGCCAGGTACCTCCTGAGATACCCGAAGGTTTCCGACTGTATCCTCGAAATAGATTTCAGAGAAGAAAAAGTAGCGGTCAGAAAGAAACGGTAAAAACCATGAAAAGAAAACAGATCGCCCGGGAGACTACCGCAATCCTGGCAAAGGGCGAATACCTGTCGCCCGGAGGAAATCCGGTATCCATCGCCGCCGAACTGCGGGAATGCATGGAGAACTCGAAGTATTATGAGCCTGAAGCCCTTCAGAAGATTCATCGGCAGATTCTTTCCTCTGAAGCGGAATTCTCCGAGCCTGAATTCGAAGTGGTAAATGAAACCACGTTGAGTGGAGCGACCCGGCTGATGGATGCAAGCCTGTTCAGCAGAACAGGCGTCTTGAATTTTGCTTCAGCCAGAAACCCGGGCGGCGGATTCCTTGGCGGCGCCGATGCCCAGGAAGAGAGCCTCGCGCGCAGCTCCGGTCTCTATTACAGCCTTCTCGAACACCGGGACTTCTATGATTATCATCGAGCGAACAAATCGGGCCTGTATTCTGACCGGATGATCTACTCGCCGAAGTGTCCCGTGTTTCGAGATGAAAACGGAATGCTGCTGGAGAAACCCTACCAGGTTGATTTTATTACGAGCCCGGCACCCAATGCGAGTTCCCTGCGAATCAACCAACCGGAGGACCTCGACAGGCTGGAGGATACATTTCGCAAGCGTTGCGCCTGCGTGCTCAGCCTTGCCGCCTTCCACAAGATCGACGCTCTCGTTCTGGGTGCGTGGGGATGCGGGGCATTCTTTAATTCACCAACGATGGTCGCCGCTATATTCCACGAGCAGCTCAGTTCAAGGGTTCGCTTCCGCAACCGGTTCAGAAAGGTGCTGTTCTCTGTTCTTGATAAAACAGAGAAGCAGGATAATTTTTCAGCTTTCCACGAACGCTTTTCCGGTGGAAGTCAGTTTATTACGTGAGGATTCCGGTCTCACAGGCTCGTGGATAAACCAGCTCAGTTCGAACCGAACGGTTTTTGGCATATAAAAAACATGAGGTCATACCGTGAGAGAAATGGAAAATCGGTCATCCGGCGCGAATCTTTTATACGGACTCGACGACATCCCGCCCGTCCAGGTGGGATGGGTGCTGGGGCTGCAACATTACCTGACGATGTTCGGCTCGACAATGGCGATTCCGCTGATTCTTTCGGAACCTCTCGGCATCGAAAATCCGGCAGACCTGGCAGCGCTCATCGCAACGATGTTCTTCGTCTCCGGTTTGACCACTATTCTGCAGACCACATGGGGGAACCGCCTGCTGATCGTCCAGGGAGGCACTTTTTCGTTCCTGGCGCCCAACATCTCCGTCTGCTCCATGGCCGCCCTCGAAATGCCGGCTGGGAAGTGCGCATGCAGCACGTGCAGGGAGCAATCATCCTGGGTTCCTTCTTCGAGATCGCGTTCGGACTGTCGGGAGTCGCAGGGAGGATGCGGCGATGCATCGGTCCCGTCACCATAGCACCGACGATAGCCCTCATCGGCCTTACCCTCTTTCCTTTCGGGGCTCCTAAAGCCGGGCAGGACTGGCTGATGGGGGGAGCCACTATCCTGCTCATCATACTATTCTCCAAGCAAAATCGCGGCGGTCGGAATCTAGAACCTTCAGTTCATCGACCTGAACTCGACCCGTAACCTGTTCATCATCGGGTTCGCATTCTTCATGGGCCTGTCGATGCCGCAGTGCTTCTCCGCTCACCCGCTCTACTTCGGCCCAGGTCTCTCCTGGCTGGCCGACATGCTCACGACTGTAGGCAAGACGGGAATGGCCGGCGGCGGTCTCTTCGCCTTCATCCTCGACAACACGATACCCGGCATAGATGAGGAGCGGGGCCTCATCGCATGGGTGAAGTGATGCGGATGTCAGACCGGGTAGTGAAGAACGACCATCCCGCCTGGCCGTTTTATTTCTTTAGGTCAGTCGGTGGGAATAATCAAAATGCCTTGTGACCAGGGTGTCGTGAATACTGGAAAACCCAGCAAGCAGCAATATTGAAAAATATCACTCACTCCTGATATCGAATATGCTGTGATTTTCCTTTTGCAATATTGACAACATGTCACCTGATTCATAAAATTAAAATTCCTGTTGAGCACTACATCCCTTGGCGTACCGTTCAAGCTTGCAGTTGGCGATCCCGGCTGCGCCGATCTCGCAACTGAAGCTAATGTACTTTAGTCACCATCGCAGAGAGTGAATACTATGTGTCGCTACGGAGATTACGGACCGTACAAATCCCACTTCGCCTGCTTCGCGTGCCGTAAGGCATTCAAGCAGCCTCCCATCGTTGAATGGCTTGCGATGCAAGGACTGGATTACGCCTATTCGCAGTTGTCGCGGGTTTGGTGGAAGAAGAAGCGCTTGCGGAAACGCGAAGAGGAACTCGGTGTTCGACTGGACGACCTTTGCGAGATGTATGCGGCTCGGCCGTGCCCGCAGTGCGGGGAACAGATGGCCGATATGGGACTTGATTTCAGACCGCCGAGACATGCGGACAAGAAGGCGTGGCGGATTCTCCAGGGAATGTACCGGGTCGGCCATGCCTTTCACACTTGTGGATGCAATGGACCCGGCTGGATTCCCAGCTCGCCCGCCGACTACAGACGCTATCTGGAATCTCGCAGGAAAGCATACAACGAGCAGTTGGAACAGATGCAATCGGCTTCGGATCGAACGACCGAGGAGAAGCACGAGGCCGGAATCTATTGGTCGGATCGCATTGCGAGAATCGAGGTGGAGCTGAAGTCGTTGGCGTGAGAAGGGGCGAACTGGTGCGCACGAAGCAGCGGGTCACGGGGGAATCGAAGTCAGAGTCGTTCAACGCAGTCCGGTGAATGGAAGATGAACGTTAGACGAGGGAAAAATGTTGGATCTGGTCCCAGCATGTTCAATTTTCGAAACCTGGCTTCCCGTGGCAGATGCGTAAGCTCACGAATAAGGTAAAAATCGTTTAACTCCACCGGTGTCGACCAGACATTTCCCATGCGGGCATCACCCCACGATCCAGGCGTCCGCCTGCTCTGCAGTCAGTGAATTCAAAAAATGACCCAGTGCCGCGGAGTCAAGAAAATTCAAATGGATGTCCGTCAGCCAGCCAATTCGCATATTTCTCGATTACCGTGGAAGTTCACCGGGGTTACTATATGGCACACTATGAACGACTGTTCTTGTCGACTGTCACCTCCAAAGCATATAGAATTTGAAGTGCTTCGGCCATTCCTCTCTCGGTTTGAATGCCAGGGCCACTTCCAGATTGTCCAGAGCTGACTCGGTAAGGACGATGTGGTTCTCGAGCGCACTGATCTGGGCGGCGTTGTCATCTGCGAGGATCGCGACCTGCTCTTCGAAGAAGCGCCCGGCGCTTACAAGAAAATCGAGCAGGTGGTGGCAGACCTGGTTGAAACCGGACTCGTGCGGGTCATCGCGACCCTCAAACCGGTTCTCACGTACAAGACGAGACGCAGAAGGAATTCTTAATCCTACACCGAAACAAAAGAAATTACGTGAGGGTAACCTGCAGGCACCTCAGCGGCGGAACCGGATACCGATGAATAACAGGTTCATGCCGATCAGTTCACTCCCTTGAATGACATCAGGGGCCGGAGTTCCATCCGGATTCGGACCAGGTCTTTCTGTCCGCGCATGACCGTGCCGATATCCTTGTAGGCGGATGGGGATTCGTCCTTGAGCCTCGGATCGTTTTCGTGAACGACCCCGTACATGCTTTCTTCAAAGGCTTTGTCAGAGATAGTTGCGATCGCGGCGTGGCGGGACATGACGCGACCCGCACCGTGCGAACAAGACGCAAAAGAGAACTCATTGCCACGGCCATCAGCGATGTATGAACACGTTCCCATGCTGGAGGGAATGAAAACAAGATCATCGGTAGAAGCCCGAACCGCCCCTTTTCGATGAATGAAAAGGTTCTCCCCGAAATGCTCCTCCTGAGCCACGTAGTTGTGCGTCACGTCATGTATCCCCCGGCATACAGCATCCATGCCGGCTTCGCGGACGGCGTCGGCACGACCTGCGACCACCTCAATGGCCCTGAGCATCATTTCCCGCCGGCTTTTACGGGCGAAATCCAGGGCGAAGCCGAGATCAGCCATGTAGGAAACAGCTAAAGCGCTGCAGGCAGGCAGGTATGGAATCCTCCTGAAAACTCGCTGATCGATATCTTCCTGCCCACTTCCCGCCTTGATGTAAAAATCTTTGATGAGTACGCCCAGGTAACGGGATCCGCTGTGCAGCATCAGCCACGCGAAGCCGTCCCTGTCCTCCTGCAGCTCCAGAAAATGGTTGCCGCCGCCAAGGGAACCGAACTGGCGGAGCAGTTTCCGGGACAGCCGGTTCGTCAGCAGACCGCATTCCATGCTCCGTCTCCATATCGGATTGCTCTTCACGCGCGGACCGACGGTGGCGTTGTGGGCGGACCCCTTCGGTATTATTGCCCGGAGGTCCTCGCGTATACCCGGCAGGCGATCCTTCAGGGTCGACGACTCTACAGGAAGTCTCACCGCGGTCATCCCGCACCCGAGGTCGCCCCCGATCACGGAGAGGAGAAGAACGTCTCTCGTCGGAATGACGCTTCCGACCATCGCGCCTTCACCGGGATGATGATCCGGCATCAAAGCAATATACGGGTATACGAATCCCGTTCGCTGCAGTGGTTCGAAAGCATCTGCAATACCCCGGCGGTTCAGGTTCCCGGCGGCATCCCAGACACGCACGAACCCATCGAGAACGCCTACATCATGAACATGTTTCTGACGGTATCGGAATTTGTTATCCACGTTGCCGGCACCTGTTCTGATTTGCAATCACAGACATCAGGATAGAACACTCGTGACGCGGGCGTGGGACAGCTGCGGCATTGCGAACATCCACAAAGATACGGTCACATGGGAGTTCGGAAAGAGCCTCCGGCAGGATATCCATGCCGTATACCAGAATTCCCTTACTGAAACTTCCCGGCCTGTACCGCGATAAGGGTGTACCGGACCTGCCGGAACTGCAGAAGACCACTCTATCATACATGCGTGGCCTGACTTTCGCGGAGTTCACCACAACGATTGGATTCACTTCCCGCCTTGCGGCTGCACGGGAGAGGGAGACGGTCTCCCTGTTTTCGGTAAACCAGCTTCTCGCTGGATCATCCAGGTAGACAGCTTTCCATCCGAACGCAGCCGAGCTCCTCAGCAGCGACCCGCACTCCGCGGGATCATCCGGAGCCCGAATGAAAAGATCGAACGAAGACCGGGCAGTTCTGAAAGACGACGCACTTTTTCTGGCGAGGTCTTTTGAAAAAACGTACAGCGCAATCGCTCCTGATACCGCCACGTTCACCGACGAAAGCTGTTTACAGTACATTGGTATCGTAACGATAGACGAGCATTGCCTTAGAGCTGATTTCGGTATGCCGCGGTCCTCGTTGCCTACAACAATGGCCGTTCTTCCCCGGGGGGAAGGGAAATCGTAGATGTTTCGAGCCTTGACCCCGGTCTCGCAGGCCAGAACCGTGTCGTAGCCCGCGAGCGCTTCTTCGAACGAACACGTGGAAAAGGTCGCTGGATGGCCGTGTACCCCGCTGGCGGCATGAACCAGGGACGCTCCCGACAATTCCGCGGCATTCTTCAGAAGAGGAAGGTTCCATTCACCCCGTATGTCGAGAGCTATCAAGGTCAGGTTGCTCTCTGGTTTTCCCACCGTTATCCTTTACATCATATTTGCTGCCGGAAGATTTATTTCAGGCGGCCATCCGAGCACTTGTGACCCGGTGCTCCGGGCAGGCCGGTTACAATTCACAGGTGACCCATATACCCGATGACCGCGAATCTTTCGATCTCCTCGACATATCCA
>CAYMWF010000109.1:0-15140 GCA_964394085.1 uncultured Gemmatimonadota bacterium
GGCGGGCTCGGGGTTCGGCGGCCCAAGGGGTGAGGATTCAGGCTCGGCGATAAAGATGGGGTGGATTCTTCACACGGAGAAAGTCGAAGTAGCCGAGCTCGAGATGCGGCTGTCGAGAGAGTGAGGACTCAGGCTCGGCGATAAAGGTGAGGTGGATTCTTCACACGGAGAAAAGCGATGCTGCCGGGCTATAGGTTCGGCTGCCGGGGAAGAATAGATCCGGGTTTGGATGCTGCTTAGGTGTAAAAAATTGACTTCCTTCGAATTCGAAAATTCTTCACCAGGAGTAAACCGAATCAACCATCGAGTGGAACGGCTCCGGGAATCTCTTTTCCTATCGGCGAGTTCCACGTTCAATCACCCGCTCCTCGTGATAATTACAGTCAATCACGGATCGCCGGGCTTGAACGCAGGTCCGTCTTCAATTATCTTGCGGTCATGCAAAGAGCGGATAACGAAAAAACCGGAAAGGGAAACCGAGCGGAGGATAGTGTTGCCCGCGAGACGGGATCGTCCCGTGAAACCTATTTCCTCTCGCCCCACTTCGATGACGCCGTCCTTTCATGCGGCGGCCTCATATCGCGGATGGCGGCCGCGGGTCACGACGTTACGGTGGCGACCTGCTATTCGGATCTTCTTCCCGATGTCGAGCTGCCCGACCTGCAGCGGAAAAACGCCATCCAGGAGGCCCGTAAACTGGAGGACATCGACAGCCTCGAACTGTTGGGCGTAAAACCTCTCTGGATGGGTTACACGGAACGATTCTTCCGCGAGCCCTGGCTTCGGAATCCTCTCCATGTGTTTCACACGCCCGAAGAAGAAGGTCCGGATGGATTTCCCAACCTCGAACCTCTTTCGAAGTGGGTCGCCGACCTGCTCCGCCGACATCCGGACGCCAGGATCTACGCACCTTTCGGCATAGGAAACCACTTCGACCATGTCGAACTTTTTCTCGCGGCTCTTTACGGAGCGTGGAGTGTTTCGGCTCTCGATCGCTGCCTCTTCTACGAGGACGGTTACGCGATGGGAACCCACCTCCGGAAGAGACATTTCGTCTGCGGAAAGCAATGCTGGAAGTTGACGACTTCCCCTTCATGGCTGAATCCGAAGCTCTTCGCCATTTCGCGTACGATTTCCCGGAACATCCGGGGAAGGTCGATGCGCGATTATATACCGGACGAACTGCGGAATCTGCCATGGGACTTCGGTGTGGAATCCCTGGTCGGACATACGGAGATAAAGCTCGAAGCCTTCTCGCGGTACAAGTCGCAGGTGCAGGCTCTCGGCGGGAAATGGATGCTCTGGCGGGGACTGGGCAAATATCACAGGTTCTGGAGAGGAGAACCCTACTGGACCGCGGACCGGGCGGCGCGGTACAGGCGAAGCGATGCACAATAGATCAGAACCCGGCTGCATTATGGTCGGGCGAATCCGATCGCGGTCCGGATCAGGATACGGAGCCGGGAGCAAAGAACCGGCGAACGAGGAAATAACATGATCGATTTTCGAAGTGATACGGTAACGAGGCCGACCCCTGAAATGAGGGAAGCCATGGCGACCGCGGTTCTGGGGGATGACGTATTCGGGGATGATCCGGAGGTGAATCTCCTGGAAGAGCGGGCCGCGGAGCTGCTCGGAAAAGAGGCCGGGCTGCTGGTGCCGAGCGGCACCATGGGGAACCTGGTCAGCGTCCTCGCCCACTGCCGCCGGGGCGATGAAGCGATTGCGGGCGACAAATCCCACATATTCCTGAACGAAGCGGGCGGCATGGCGGTCCTCGGCGGGGTTCAGCCCAGAACATTGAAGAACCGCGACGACGGCACCATTGATCCAGCCGGGATCAAAGCCGCCGTTCGAGGCGCCAACCTTCATCACCCGCGCACGCACCTCCTCTGCCTCGAAAACACTCACAACTTCTGCGCCGGCGCCGTGTTGACGCCCGAGTACATGGATGAAGCCGCCGATGCGGCCCGCACCATGGACCTCGTCATCCACCTGGACGGCGCCCGCATCTTCAATGCCGCGACAGCCCTCGACATCGACGTCAAGGAGCTCGTCCGCCAGGTCGATTCAGTCACATTCTGCCTTTCAAAGGGACTTGCCGGCCCGATCGGCTCGGTGGTCTGCGGCTCCCGCGATTTTATCGCCCTGGCCCGCAGGAACAGGAAGCTGCTGGGCGGAGGGATGCGCCAGGCCGGCATCGCGGCCGCTCCGGGGCTGGTCTGCATCGAAAAGATGACGGCTCGCCTAGCAGAGGACCACGCCAACGCCGCCAGGCTGGCCGAGGGGCTGGCAGCTCTGCCGGGGGTCGTGCTCGATCCCGCAGCTGTCAGGACCAATATCATCTTTTTCGACCTGGAGCACCCGAGGGTCAGCGCGGATCGCCTGGTTTCTCTCTCTGCGGACAGGGGCGTTAAACTGCTCGCCATGACTCCCGCCACCCTGCGCATGGTCACTCACAACGATATCAAAAGCAGCCACGTGGACACTGCCCTGGACGTTTTCCGGGAAATACTGGAAGATTAAGCCGGATAACGGGAATTAAGGAAGGCGTGATCGAAGATGACTGAAATTATTTTTCTCGGCACGGGAACCGCGACACCCACCGCTCACCGGGTCTGCTCGGGCCTCGCCGTGAAACTCGCCGATGATCTTCTGCTTTTCGACACCGGCGCAGGCACCCTTTTCCGCCTGGCCTGCTGCGGACTCGACGCAGGCGACATCACCGGAATTTTCTACACCCACATCCACCCGGACCATATCTGCGATCTCGCGCCGATCCTGTTTTCTCTGCACAATCGCGAGTTTCCCGACCGGACCGCTCCTCTTTCCATCCGGATTCCCACCGGAACTTCCCGGTTCTTCCAGGAGATGCTGGCCCCGTACGGCGACTTCGTTACACCACGCAACATCGATCTCCATATCATCGAAACCGCCGGCGGCGACATTGCGGGCGAGGGGTGGACCGTGTCCCGTCTGCCCATGTCGCACAGGCCCGAGAGCACCGGTTACAGGCTGACCGACGGCAGCGGACGCATCCTGGCCGTTTCCGGCGATACGGGACCGTGCGCGGCCCTGGTCGATCTTGCCCGGGATGCGGATCTCGCGGTTTTCGAGTGCTCCTTCCCCGACCACCTGGCGGTCGAGGGTCACCTTACTCCCCGGCTCGCCGCCAGGGCCGCCGCGGACGCCGGCGTCCGGACCCTGGCCCTCACCCACTTCTACCCGCCCTGCGAACAGATAGATATTCACGCTGAAGTAGGAGAATACTTCGCCGGATCCTTGATAATCCCGAACGACTGCACCAGGATAAAGCTCGAAAACGCCGTCGATATCAGCAATTCTTGACGGCTATCCGCAAATTCAAGCTCTTTGACAATTACACGATGTTATGATATATTTATCTGATAAGATATCATGGGCTTATGTTCATTTTATCGACCACAGAAATGAAAAAAATCATGCGCAGTTCATCAAATACCTCTCCCGCGCGCTCGAGAAATCGGACCACCCCGGGAAAGAATACCCCGGAGCACCCCGAATCCTCTTTCGCGCGGCTTGCCGAAAATCAACTTTCCCGCAGCCGATCAACTTTCATCGGGCGCATGTCTGGCAGGGAGCACCCGGATCGGCCGGGGTTCTTCCCGCGCCGGCGATTTGACGAGACAGCGGCCAAGTCTCTTCCCGGGCTCCTGCTCAAGAAATTCCTCGGAAAATCAAGCGCCGATTTAAAGAAAACACGATTTCAGGATTATAGTATATACCAGATGTACAGTGAACGCATCAAAGACGCAGACATGCGCGATGCATCGACGCGGCATATCAGCTACGGCGATATATACGGGATTTAAGGGAGACGGCGATGACTGGAAAAAATTTCCTCGCGGCGGCGGGCGGCATCCTGCTCGTTTTCAACTTCTCCGGGGCGGCGACGATTCACGTTCCCGCGGATTACGGCACTATCCAGGAAGCCGTAGACGCTTCTACCCACTGGGATACGGTCCTTGTGGCCGACGGAACCTTCAGGGGCGACGGAAACCGGGATATCGATTTTGACGGCAGGGCCATAACCGTAAAGTCTGAGAACGGCCCGGATTTCTGCGTCATCGACTGCGAGGCGGATTCTCTCGATCCGCACAGAGGTTTCTACTTTCACAGCGGTGAGAATTCGTCTTCGAAGGTGGAAGGATTCACCATTACGAACGGGCACGGCGGCGAGCTCAACGGGGGCGGGATCTTCTGCCATGTTTCCTCTCCGGCGATCACGGACTGTTTCTTCCTGGGGAACGGTGCGGAATGCGGCGGCGGAATCGCCTGCGGGGAATCCTCTCCGACCATAATCGACTGCCGCTTCTCGGGAAACGGCGCAAAATTCGGAGCCGGGATCCACTGCTACGCCTCCTCCCCGACGATCCAGGCCTGCACCTTCGAGGGAAATACGGCTGAATACCATGCCGGAGGAATATCCTGCAACGACTTCTCCTCGCCCGTAATCTCCGAATGCATCATCTCGGGAAACACCGCCGAGCTGGATGTCGGCGCGATAGACTGCAACAACTCCAATCCCTTCATAATCAACTGCACGATCGCGGGCAACACCGGCGGCTCCGTCGGCGGGATAGCATGCCGCGGCTCCTCCTCGCCGATGATCAAGCACTGCACTTTCGCCGACAATTTTTCTACCTACGGGGGCGCCCTGCTTTGCCGGGACTCCGCTCCCAATATCGTGAACAGCATATTCTGGCTCAATATTCCGACTGAAATCACCGTGGTCGGAGAAACATCCCCGAACATCACGTTCTCGAACATAAAAGGAGGATACTGGGGCGAGGGAAACATCGACGATAACCCGTTTTTCATCGGTGGAGGCGATTACCACCTTACCAGGGGTTCGGCATGTATCAATTCCGGATCCGACGCAGAGGTTTTTATCGATATCGACGGCGACATCAGGCCCCTTTACGACGGGTTCGACATGGGGTCCGATGAATATGTCGAGGTCCCCGACACATCCGTTACGATCCACGTTCCCGGCGATTACAGCACCATCCAGGAGGCTGTCGACGCCTCATCCCACTGGGACACCGTCCTGGTTGCCGACGGAACCTATACCGGTTTCGGAAACCGGGATATCGACCTGGGCGGCAGGGCGATAACCGTGAGATCCGAGAACGGTCCCGGTTTCTGCGTCATCGACTGTGAAGCCGATTCCACCGATCAGCACAGGGGTTTCTATTTTCACAGCGGAGAGAACCCGGATTCGAAGGTGGAAGGATTCACCATAACGAACGGGTATGTAGTCGAACCCAGCGGCGGCGGCATACTCTGCATGGAATCTTCACCCACCATCGCGGACTGCGTCTTTTCGGGGAACAACGCGAATCGCGGGGGCGGGATCTTCTGCGAATCAGCCTCGCCGACGGTGACGGGCTGCGTCTTCTCCGGAAACGTCGTGGAATACGCCGGGGGAATCTACTGCAACTCCTCCTCCCCGCTCATTTCGGGCTGCACCTTCGATGGCAATACAGCCCTCTATCACGCAGGCGCAATCTCCTGTTACGTCGACTCCAGGCCGACCATAACCGGTTGTCTCATAACGGGAAACCAGACCGACTACGACGCCGGCGGCATAGATATCACCAACTCCTCACCGATAATCACGAACTGCACCATCACGGGAAATACCTCCGTAGCCACCGGCGGCATCACCTGCCGCGACACATCCACCGCCGTCATAAGCCACTGCACCATCGCGGATAACGTATCCTCGTACGGAGGCGGCCTGCTGTGCATCGACTCCGCTCCGATCGTCACGAGCTGCATATTATGGAACAACCTGCCGGTCGAAATAACCGTGGAGGGCGTGCTGTTCCCTTATGTAACCTTCTCCGATATACAGGGGGGATATTTCGGAAACGGTAATATCGACGATAATCCGCTTTTCGCGGGAGGCGGCGATTATCACCTGTCCTACGGATCGCCCTGCATCAACTGGGGGATAGACGCGGGCGTTTATACCGACATAGACGGCGACATCAGGCCCCAGCACGGCGGGTTCGACATGGGCTCGGACGAGTTCCTGTTTTCACCCCCGGATCCCTTCCTCCTGCTCAGCCCGGCGGATGGAGATTCCGTCGTCGACCCTGAGATCATTTTCGACTGGGAAGACAGCTCGGATCCCGATCCCGGCGATGAAGTAAGCTATGATCTATACTATGATACCGATCCGGCCTTTTCCGCCCCGACAATCATCTTCGACCTCTCCGTGAGCGAATACGCCATCGCTGAAATGCTGCCGGTATTCACAAGATATTACTGGAAGGTGAAGGCTCACGATCAGTGGGGCGATTATACCTGGTCGGACACGTTTTCCTTCTATACATACTACCCGGAACCGCTTCTCCATATCGATCCGGAGAATTTCAGCTTCATCCTGATGGTCGACGACACGCAAACCGATACGCTGTTAATCTACAATCTCGGCAACCTCGGTATCGACTATACATTCCAGTGGACCGCCGGCTGGATCGACATCTTCCCCCTTTCAGGTTCGGTCAGCCCCGGTGAGATAGATACTGTGGAGGTCACCTGCTCGGCGGAAGGTCTCGATCCCGATTCCTACATGGCTATGGTGTCCCTCGTGACCAATACCGAAAGCAGGTTCATCCCCGTGAGTCTCGATGTCCTGCCGCCGGTTGCCATCATGCTCAATCCCGCGCAGACGTGGATACCGCAGGGAGGAAGTCTCGACCTCGAGATGATCCTCGAAAATCTTTCCGATCTCCCGCACGCGTTCTACCAGAAATTCTGGGTGAATAAAAACGGTTCGAAGGTCTGGGAAACGGGGATCGATGCCTTTGCTCTCGGGCCTTATGAGCTGTTGTACAAGTATTACGCATTTTCCGTTCCGATGGTCGCCCCCGTCGGGGACTACACGTTTTACGGGGCAATCGGAGTCCCTGGAAACCCGAATCCGGTCATCTGGGGCATGGATGAATTCGATTTCGAAGTGATGGAAGGTTCTCCGCCCCCCTCGGCAGGGGTAAACTGGCATATCCGTGAGATGGCGGTTTTCCGGTAATTTACGGACGCCAGCGTTCGGGAACCGTCTCGGTGAAGACGGTGCACCGGGGACGGGGCCACTCCGGACCGGGGTCTTCGCCCGCCTCGAACGGGCCGATATCGGGAATGTCGACTCCGCGATCGTTGAAGCCCGGGATAACGATCCCGGCATTAACGGCGGGGCTGCCGGGGCTTATCCCGAAGTTCAGACTGTCGACGGCGAGGAAATCGAGCGCCTTCGGATCCGGCCCCAGGTATTCTCCCCGGGAGCCGTAAATCCAGGGTTTATCGACATCGTTTACGAACAGATTGCAGTCGCTGTCGAAACCGCCGATATCTTCATCCCGGTTGTGGCTGAAGATGAAGATATTGTTGCGGAAATGAAGGTTTCCCCTGGTATCCCAGAAAAGCCCTCCGCGCCCTCCCCACAGAATATTGTGATAGTAGAAGATACCGGCGGCGGTGTTCGGAGCGTACGACTTTATCTGCGTCCATGAAGACATTCCGTGGTCGTCGTAGCCGTAGATTACGTTTCTATAGACATATTGGGGGCCGACAATCGAAGATCCCTGGTGGGAGACCGGACCCAGCGGGCACGCCAGCATCAGGTTGTCGTGAAGCCGCAGTTCCCGGGAGCCGAAACCCGCCCAGCTTTCCAGCTCGTTGTGATTATCATAGTTGTACATATAGACGTTGTGGTGCGATTCGGAATATTCGAAGTTGCCCAGCCGCTCGCCGTCGAAGGTCTGGTGCAGAAAATTGTACCGGAATTCGCAGTTGACTGAAGTGATCCCGCTCGTTCCGTAGGTCTCTGCGATCCCGCCCTCCAGGCGCACGGGGTCGTGATATTCCTTGACCAGCGTGTAGACCTGGTTGACATCTTCATCGTTGAGGATCCTAACCTGCTCTGCGAAATCGTGAAATCCGGGATAGACGTATTCGCACCACTCCACGATGCCGTCGTCGGGCAGCCGCACCCCGAATACACAGTAGGATAATACCGTGTTCCTGACGGTCATTCCCTCGCAGTCGTGGTAGATGTATATTCCCGATGTTCCCGATCCCTCGATTCTGAATCCGTCGATTATGACGTAAGGCGAGCCGAAGACCTGCACAATTCCCGTCAGCCAGCCTTCCTCATCCCAGCTGGGGGGCGAGAGAAGAACCGATTCTCCGTTCGGGTCGACTCCGTCCGGCAGCCTGACGAACACCCGGCCGTCTTCCACTGCAAGGCCGTACGGAGGCACCTGCACGTCCACGCTTGCGGCGTAAGCATCCCTCAGATCCGCCACCGAGTTGAGCCTGAAAAGGAACTTCCCGTCATGAGCCCCGAACAGGACAGCGCCATGCTCGGCCGAGTACACGCCCCCTCCTTCGTCTATCCACACGGTTTCACCGCGGGCGGCTTCGGGCCACATGCCGCTGATCGTGACTTCGCCGGGCGGCTCGGCGCGCAGCCAGACAGGCTGGTCGGCGGAGCTGCCCAGGCTCGAGAAGACCGGCTGCTCGTAATATACGCCGGGTGCGACGAGCATCTTATCCCCGCCCTTCACGATCTCGGCTCCGCGGCTTATTGTTGCCACCGCGGTTTCCGGTGAAAGGCCGTCGTTTTCGTCGTCTCCGGTGGCCATATCCACGTACACCGTCCTCGAGCCGGTGAGAGGACGCACCGGGCGGGCGGCCGGGACCGCGCGCTTCTCCGCGGCTTTCCTCATCAACAGCCTTCCGGCAAAACAACAGCTTTTCCCTTCGCCCCCCTGCATGAAAGGAATAAGTAACGATATCGCGATAACCGGAAGTACGAGGAGTATTCTTCTCACAAGATCCCCCTGGGTGAGGTGATGCCGGCCTGCACCGGGATGCGGAAGCGTATTATCCACTCGCCGCAAGCCGGTGCTTGACCACCGGCCGGCATCCGTATAGGTAGGTTTCTCCCAGTATCCAGTATCGGTTACGCCGGTCGAAGACTGCAATTTTTCGCTATTACTGACGAATTCAGCGTGTTTCCGGTCGTCCATCGACCTCGTCGGGCTCTTAACCGGGAAACCGCCCCCCTTCCCCGGCCGCGGCGGGGATGGTTCAGGGAGCGTCCTCCGGGCAGGAAATCGCTCCCTCATTTGCGCCCCGGCGAATTCACGAACCCCACCGGAACGATCGCCGGTTGACAAACACGGTAAGTGTTGATAATGTCTGCACTTGAAAGGAGGGTTCCCTTGATATTCCAATATATGGCAACATTATGGATGATTTGAATTGAATAATTTCAATTTCTGGCAAAAATGGCTTTTTATTGTCGGTATTTATTTGGTTGTTTTTGGACTCTATTTGGCTTTTTTCAGTCAATCAACCATAATTGATTATCTCTTTAACAGTAATATCGATCCATATTTCTGGGGTACGACCGGGTTGACGGAAAACATGTTAAGATTTCAAGGTTGGATTTATGGAGTTTTAGGTGCGGTGATTGCCGGATGGGGAACATTGATAGCTTTTTGGGCTCTTTATCCATTTAAAACCCGTGAAAAATGGGCATGGAATGGTTTGGTATCGGCAACTGCCGTCTGGTATATCTCTGACACTGCAATCTCGTTACATTATGGAATTATTTTTAATGCGGTTTTTAACACAATAATGCTCTTTCTATTGGCCGCACCACTTGTATTTACAAGAAAATACTTTACAAAATAAAAAGAATTCTGACCGGTCAAAGCCATACTGCAAGCTTCTGTCCTGCCGCGCCGAGACTCTCTACGTGCTTCGCACGTCGATTCCCTAGAGAGATCAGATGGATCGGGGATCGGGCGTCAGCCTGCCCCTGTCGAGTTTCACCCGGCGATCGGCCAGCGCCGCAAGGAATGTCTCGTCCTGGGAGACGATAAGTTTGGCGTGCGGGAGGATGGCGAGTATTTCAGCGACGCGTGCCGTCGCCTGTTCGTCCAGACCGGCGGTCGGCTCGTCAAGGAGGAGGATCTCGGGCTTCATGGCGAGCACCGTTGCCAGTGCGACGAGCCGCTTCTCGCCGCCGGAGAGTCTGTACGTGATGCGGCTGCCATAGTCCGCCATGCCGAGCGACTCGAGCGTATCCCGGACTATGTTCTCTGCCTCCCTTCGGTCGCACCCCAGGTTCATCGGACCGAACGCTACATCCTCGAACACGGTCGGGCAGAAGAGCTGGTCGTCGGAATCCTGAAAGAGGTATCCAACGCGCGTCCGTACTTCCATGAAGTCGTCTTCCTCGGCGCGGATCCCGCCGAAGACGGAAATGGTTCCGGAGGAAGGCTTCTCCAGCCCCATCACGAGCCGAAGGAGCGTGGATTTCCCTGCGCCGTTCCTGCCTGTCAGGCCTACGCACTCTCCCGGAGCGAGCCTGAAGTCAACACCATCCATAACACGGTTCCCGCCGGCATATGAGAAAGCGAGATCCCGGGTCTCGATCACCGCACCGGCTTTCGTTCCATCGACTGTTACACCCGTTTGTTTCATGATCGTTCTTCCAGTGTCACAGTTGCGCCGCCGCAACGAGGCTCACAAGGGCGGCGAACGAAACGATTGCGAATACCGCGTCCCTCGATGCGAAGGAGAGCTCGTCGAGGACGTGGTATTTTCCCACGAATCCTCTGCATTTCATCGCTTCCATGATGCGCTCCGCCCGGTCGAGGCTTCTCGTCAGGAGCATCGCCAGCAGGTACCCGTATGTCCTGTACGTGTGCAGCGACACGCGGGGGCGGAAGCCGCGGGTCTTCATTGCGGCGGCCAGCCGCTCATACTCGTGGTGGAGGATGTCGATGTAGCGAATCGTGAAGAGGAAGAGCACCACGAGCTTGCAGGGAACGTGCAGGCGTTTGAGCGCATGGCCGAGCTTCGCTTGTTCGATGGTGCTGAGGAGCGATGTGTAGATAAGGACAATCGCATTCCCCTTCAGGGTGATCGCGCCGGCGAGCGCCGCGCCTTCGCGGGAGAATATGAACGGGCCCAGGCAGGCGAGCGGCTCGCCGGGGGTAGAGATCGGCAGCACCGCCCATAGGAGCAGCATGAAGCCGTTGAGTCGGAGCATCCGTCTTGAAGCCGGTCCCGCGGGAAGGCGCGCAAGAACCGCGAGTCCGGCGGAGAGGAGAAGGGCGAGCCCGAGAGCCGGAAAGCGCGGACACACGGAGATCAGCATCGAGAGGAGGAAAGCGGCTGCGACCTTGAGCCTCGGGTCGCATCTCTTCAGGACGGAGTCCCGTTCGATGTAGGCAAGACAGCTCATCTTAAGCTCGATTCGAGCGCTTCGGGCTTCACGCTCTTCAGAAAAACCAGGATCGATCCGGTGACGAGACCCTCGAGAACGGCTACCGGCAGGTGGGCGACCGCCACGGTGCCTGCGATAACGATGAAGCCTTCCCCCGCGGTCATGAGAGAGAGCGCGAGGAGACCGGTGCTCAAAACGACCGCTCCCGCACCGCCGGCGAAACCGGCGAACAAGATCGCCTGATTCGAACGGGTCTTCCGAATCACGCCTCCGAGAAGAGCTGCGCATAAGACCGCGGGAAGGGCCATGTTAAAGGTGTTGACCCCGAGGGTCGTGAGCCCGCCGTACTGGAACAGGATCGCCTGTAGAAAGAGCGAGATCAGGAGCGCCGGAAAGGCCGACCATCCGAGGAGGAGCCCCGCAAGCCCGTTCAGGCTGAGATGCACGTTCGCGTAACCGACAGGAACATGGATGAGCGATGCGACGAAGAGTGCGGCCGAAAGGACCGCCGTTCTCGGGATCCGGTCGTGATCCATCTTCTTGAGTCCGGCGCCCACACCGGCGGCAGCGACCGCCGCACCCGCAGCGAGCGTGATCCCCGGGAGCACCCCTTCCGAGATATGCATCGCTCTACTCCTCCCCCGCTCCATCGTCCGTGCCCGACCTTCGGACGAGGAGGGAGTACGCGCCGAAGATTCCGAGAATCGCCCCGATGCCGCCTATCGCCCTGGATACGCGGCACGCACCGGATGTTTCACCCCTGACTGCGACGAATTCCAAATCCTCATCGAGCTCTACGGTCTCGACGATCGCGTGCCCCATTCCGTCGTCGACGCGGATGGACCATGCCCCGCAGGTATCCGGGCAAAAGAAGAACCGGCCGTTCCTGTCGGTGGTTCCTTCCTGGAACATCGTTTCTTTGCCCCCGGGAGCCCGCACTTCCACATCGCACCAGCTCATGGGAGCCCCGCCGTCGTACTTCACCTCGATCCCGACGCCGCCGAGGAGCACGTCCGCGTCGATACCGTGCGCGATGCAGGAAGCCGGGGAAGTGAGAAGGATGAGGAGCACAGGGACCATCAGCATCACTCATTCCCCCTTTCCGGAGCACGGTTCCCGGGGATCGCGAGCGTGAGAGAACATGCTGTACCATCGGCGGACGCGGTGAACAGGTAGCGCCCCGCCCCCGGAATTTCAAATTCGGCGGCGCGACGGGGCGTTGTGGAAAGGCGAACCGTGCGACCTTCCTCCGGCGTGATCGTTATCACGGCGTTTACCGCCGCGCCGTTATCGACCACGCTGAGCGGGAGCGTTGTGCCGGGTTCGAGCCGGGTAAGCGCCTCGAGAGGGACAATCTCGAGCCCTTCGCCCAGGAGATAGGATGCGGGATCGTCGATATCGCACCCCGCGACGAAAATGGCTTTCCCTTGAAAAAGCGGCTTCTTCACCTGCTTCTTTTCGAGGGTGAATCGCACGAGGTGGACACCCGGTGATTGGAGTTCGAAGGATCCGCTCCACCGCTTCTCCCGCTGCTCGACATCGAAGGGCATCTTCGATCCGCCGGGAGCGACGGCGATCGTTCCGCCGATAAGCTTCCGGGAGAGCGCGAACCCGCTCTCCGGGTAAGCGTGTCCGCTGCAGATGGAAACGGCGAGTGATCCGCCGACGGCGGGGAAGTAGTCGGCAGCTGCGATCCAGTGGTCATGGGCGACCGCGGGCGCCGCACCCGCGAGGAGCGCGAGCAGCATCGCGATTCCGAATCGTTTCATGGTCGTCCTTCCGAATGTATTGTGCGTGGAACGTGCATTCGGCGCGTCAAAGACCGAAGCCCGTGTGGGCCCGGAAACGAGGATGCGACGGCATCCTCGCACCATCTCGGATCAGGCAGTCAGCATTCTCGCACCGCACCGGTTCATGCAGGCGGCACGCGAATCAAAAGCTGTACATCAGCGACAGGCTCGCACGGAGCGTTGCGGCCTCGTCGCTGCGGCCGAATTCCAGGCCCGTCTTCAGCACGATCGAGTCGCTTCCGAGCGGGGCGTAAATCCCCGGGAGCACCGACCATGCTTCGCCGTCGAAATCGGTGCAGAACTCGACACCGCCGGCGATGCCGTGCCGATCGGCGGACAGCGGCGTTTTTATACCGGCTGCGAGGTACGCGGCGCTCTCCTCCCCTTCCCGCTCGTACCCGGCATTGAGGGTCACATTGCGGTGTTCTCCAAAGTCTTTGCTCACGATGAGACTCCCCGCGTACACGTTGTCCTCGCTGCCGAGGAGATCGCCGGCCCGGGAGAAAGGAACCTCGACCGTCGCCGTTGCCGCGGCATCGATCATCCATCCTTCGAGGAGCCTCAAGTGGAGCGTCGCCGCCGCTGCTTCCATGAACGGAGAGGCCCCTTCATCGCCGAAACCCGCGTCCGGCTGAATGTGATCCCCGCCGAACTTCGCGAAATGCGTGTGGATGTCGAACATCAGCCGATCATGGAGCCCGTACGCGAGACCGGGAGTGATCTCCCAGTGGTCGAGGAGCGGGTTATCCGCGTCGTCCACCATGTAGTCGTAGTGGATGTGGAATACGAACTCGCCTGCCGCTGCGGTGGAATAGCTCTCCATCTCGATGTACTCCATCGCGTGGTGCGAGTGGACCGTGTTTATCGGCAGCAGTAAGGTTGAGAGCAGGGCGATCATCATGCCCGTAAACCGGCTCATGAGTTTGCTCCTTTTTTCACCGTCCCGGGGGCCGGACAGCCGAAGCCCGCGGACGCCTGTTGATCACACGAAAAACATATTCGTAACACACCTGGCGAAAAAAAATACCCGGTCCGGACCTGAAACGGCCATTCACACGGAAGCGAAACAATCCAAACACGAAACGGCCCCTTATCACTTCGGGTTATCGTAATGAATCCATGCCGGTGTCATCTGACGCTTGACAGGACGTTAGACCCGGATTCCCTTTCCGGTCGTCGCCATGGCGAGGGAAGAATGCTTCACCCCCTTCGCCGTCTTCAGCCTGCCGGCGAGCGCCGTCACCTCCCCGGGAAGACCTCGCGTTACAACTATCTCGAGACAGTTATCGTGGTCGAGATGGATGTGCTGCGTCGAGATGATCAGGTGGTGGAAATCATGCTGGATGCCGGTCAGGCGGTTCGAGAGTCCGCGCCTGTGGTGGTCGTACACGAGGATGATTACGCCCGCGACCTCTACCTCGGAATGCCATTCCTCGGTGACCAGGCTCTCGGCCACGAGGTCGGATATCGCTTTCGAGCGCGTCGGATAGCCCGCTTTCGAGATGTGACGGTCAAACTGCGAGAGGAGCTCCCTGCTGAGCGATACGGTGAACCGGGCGAGATCCGTCATGATGTCCCTCTCGTAAGGAGTATTACAAAAATTAAAATCGTAATACCACTGTCGTCGATTTCCCGATCGATGTCAAGGGCATTCCATATTCAAAAAGAAGTTCCATCAAATCCTTGACCAGGATACGGTCGGACAAGAGGTTTTCAGGAACACGTGCTCCTTCTCAGTCTTCTGAAAATGCTTGAATATACCTGCTGGAAACTGGGGGAAGGGACGAGGCGATACTTCCCGGGCAGAGGATCAGAAGCGCTGATGTTTAGGGGATAGGGATGCTGCGAGCAGGTACGAGCAGCGGGAGGTGGCCCCAGCGAGTTTCAGCGCTTCCCGGAGCGAGGGCCAGCAGGATGCGGGTCTAAATCAACCGGTCATCAAATCGCCTTCAGGCCTGGCAAACAGCTCGATCGGAGCCTCCAGGTTTACATAATATTTCTTCACGTGAGACTGGGTCAAAAAGAGGATACGAGTTTCATTTGCCTTCTTCCAGGTT
>CAYMWF010000110.1:0-14739 GCA_964394085.1 uncultured Gemmatimonadota bacterium
TTTCTGCAATTCGAGAAGTGCCGGTTTTTCCACCTCGTCTCCCTGGAAAGTGATCCTGCCGGATCTTCCGGGAAGCACCCGATGCTCGATCCGGCAAAGAGGGATTCTGTCGGGATTGATGCTCCCCGCGATACGTCCCAGGGGCATGATCCGGACTTCTTTCTTCTGAAGCTCATTTAAGAGAGACCTGAAATCTTCAAGGAATTTGCCGCCTTCCAGTTCGGCATGCACCGTGTGAACATGAACCTGGTTGGTTTCGAAGTATGAGAGTATAAGCTCGTTATACTGTTTTGTAGTTGCGCAGTTGACACCGAGACATTCATCCAGCGTCGGAAGGGTTACAGGCACCTGCAGGGTTTTCAATACTTTCGAATCAGTAACAGGGAAGAATGGCGACCACCCCCTGAGATCGGAGGCGTATAACAGGTTGTACTTCTCCTGGGCGTCAAGACTGTTTTCCGTAGCCATCCATCCGGGGGCCGCGCTGGCGTGAGGTTTCACTCCGGTGACCCGGTGGAACATACTGGTTGCTGCGTCCAGATCCACCGAAACATCTTCCGCCGTCATTTCCCCGATCCTGTTCTGCCAGGAGAAATGGTCCCAGCCATGCAGTCCGATTTCAAATGATTTATCGAGAGCGGTGGTGATCGTATCGCCGAACCCCGATCCGATTTCTCTGCCCGGAAGGAGGATGCCGCTGACCAGGGTTCTGAAGCCGTAAATCTTCAATGGATTTATTCTGAAAGTTTTCGAAAGGAAATCCTTTCGGAAAACCCGCCTCATCGCATAGCCGGCGTGGTCAGGGCCGAATGGAATAAAAAAGGTCGATCTGATTCCCATTGATTCGAAAAGTTCGAGCAGCCTGGGCATGCCTTTTTTGATGCCGACAGTGGTATCAACATCCACTCGCAGACCCAGCACGCCGCTTCTCATTTAGACTCTCCCCGCATTCATGGTTTGCGCCCCGCGGGCTTTGGTTTGTTCCAGAGCTTCAATGACCAGTTTCGAGGTATCGCGAAGCCTGGCCACCCAGGTTCGATTCTCGGCGCATTCTATCCGCTCGTTGCGGAGATGGTCGGGTTCTTCTTCCAGCAGTGATTCGATTGCAGTGAGATATTCAGCAGGAGTCGTGGCCAGTCGAAGAAGCGGTACGAATGATTCGAGAGCGGGGATAGGCGAAGATACGACGGGTGTTCCGGCTGCGAAATACTCGAAAGTTTTTGTTGGAAACGAGTATGAGGAAAACTCACTTACTTTGAAAGGAATCAGAGCTACATCGAAGATTTTCAGGTAGCCCGGCAGTTCGTCCGGAGTTTTTTTACCGTGAAAATGACAGTTCGGCAGATTTTTCAGCTTTTCGCATGACCTGTCCCACTCCGGTCCGACGAAAGAAAAAGACCAGGAGGGACGAGCCTCGGCAAGATTGAATAACAGTTCCATGTCGAGTCGGTTACCGTCCAGAACCCCTATATACCCGATAACGGGTTTCGAGAGCCCTTCGATGTCCCGCGCCGGCTGAGTGCGGGTATCGCGGGCCCTGGAGAATGTAGCCGTGTCCACACCGGAAGGGAAGAGATGCACGTCTTTCCTGATGGATGAGAAGCGTTCCACCAGGGCGGGTGCGGTTGCGAAGACCAGATCCGCGGCTTCCGCGAACGAGTATTCGATATCCTCCATGCGCTTCCTCTTGATTCTCGGGGCGAAGGTCGCGACTCTGTCGTTGCAGTCGAGGCATACCAGCCGTTCTCCGATCTCCGGTCTACCCTCGAAGAACGTTGGATTCCAGGACCATATAATGAAATCTTTGAATCCGAGCTTCTTTACAGCCGAATTGACTGAGCGCCGCATCTGGGCGAGGTCGAGCTTATCGCTGAACCTGCTCAGGCCAAGATGCAGCAGCAAGGGTGGAGGTGTCCAGACCCACAGGTTTTCAGCGACTTTCCTGGGGCCGCCCCACCAGTTGCTCAGGCCGTTCTTGACATATCCGGCGAGGGACGGATGGATCAGGATCGTGCTGACGGCTACGGGAGGATCAAGAAACAGAACCCGGTTGTTTTCGGAGAGAAGTTTAGCCATATGATGCATCATGAGCGGGACATGGTCCCATTCGATCCAGGAGGGACAGACAATATCGAAGCCGCTAAGCTTCTTATTTTTAACTGACATAGGAGATCCTCCCTCTCGAATGCATATGATGCATACTGCGCAGCTCCATAAAAAAGTCTAGCGTAAAAACCGATTTTGTGCAAGCCATCATCGCCGAAAACGAGAGGACGTTTTTGGAAAAGCCGGCGGTTTCCGACCCTGTAACGCCTGAAAAACTAGATTATTTTCAGTTGGATTACAGTGTTTGATTATTGTCTCAATTCAAAAAAAAAGTAGCGTGTTTTAAGTTGACAGGTGAAATAATCCTGAATACAATGCGCCTCCGTTAATGGTCCCTGGTAAGGTTCTTGAGGGAGTAACCCGTGATAGAAATTACTGATGTAAAAGTTTCTCTGAGGAACGATCCCAAGCTTAGAGCCTATGTAACGGTCACTTTCGCCCATTGCTTCGTCGTCAGGGGCATGAAGGTGATTCAGGGGAATAACGGGCTGTTCGTAGCAATGCCGAGCCGTAAAGCTCCGGACGGCAGGTACCATGATGTCGCCCACCCGATAAATTCCGAGATGAGGCGTTTACTCGAAGACAGCGTCCTCGAAGTTTACCAGGTGGAGCTCGAAAAAGGCGGAAAAGTGCTCCAGGAAGTGTGAGCGCTGTCGCTATATAAATTGCCTGGGACGGGAACCACGATCCATTATCCCCTGCTTCAGTGAACGCAGGGTCCCGATCCTGAGTCGGATTCTGAGTACCGGGCATTTCAGTCCGGTTTTTTTTTGGGGTACATACGATGATAATATTCAGCGGTAGCTCCAATCCGGGCCAGGCTCAAAGCATATGCGAACACCTCGGTATTGCTTTGGGGTTGACCGAGATTAAAAAATTTTCCGACGGGGAGATATCTGTAAAAATCCTGGAAAATATCCGGGGCAGAGATGTTTTCATCATTCAATCCATCAACATGCCGCATACCAACCTGATGGAGCTGCTGATCATGATCGATGCCTGTAAAAGGGCGTCGGCAAGCAGAATCACGGCTGTTATCCCGTATTACTCGTACGCGCGGCAAGATAGAAAAGATAGACCCAGAGTTCCGATCACGGCGAAACTGGTGGCCGATCTGATTTCTACCGCGGGAGCCTCCAGGGTGTTATGTCTTGATCTCCACGCCGATCAGATCCAGGGTTTTTTCGACATCCCGGTGGATCATCTCTACGGCAGCATCGTCCTGACGGAGTATTTCCGTGATAAACGGCTGGACAACCTCACGGTCGTCGCACCGGACCCGGGCTCCATAAAAATGGTGCGGGGGTTTGCGAAGAAGATGAAGGCGAACCTGGCGATAATCGACAAGCGGCGCCCGAAACCGAATGTATCCGAAGCGCTGCTCGTTATCGGAGAGGTGGAAAACAGGAATATTTTAATAATAGATGACATGGTTGATACCGCCGGCACACTGTGCAATGCCGCATCGGTCTTGAAGGAAAACGGCGCACTGTCGGTGTACGCCGGGGCCACTCACGCGGTTCTGTCCGGAGATGCCATAAGCCGTATCGAAAATTCGCCCATCGAAGAGTTGGTCGTAACAGATTCGATATCGAAGAATGATAGTGACAAGTCGGAAAAGATAATTGTGCTCCCGGTAGCGTCGCTTCTTTCTGAAGCGATACGACGAATACACAACGAAGAGTCGGTCAGCTCCTTGTTCGAGTTCTAGGGTGCGGAAGAGGAGAAGCTCAATATGGATAAAGTGAAGCTTGAAGTGCTGCCCAGGGATGCCACGGGCAAACAGAAAGTGAAAGCGCTGAGGAAAGAAGGTTTCATTCCTGCCTCTCTTTACGGTAAAAATATCGACGGCATGCTGCTTTCGATATCCTCCAAGACGGTGAAGCAGCTATTAAGAACCACTTCGATGCGAAACACCATCTTCGAGTTGAAGATCAAAGGCAAAAGAAACAAGCAGGCTGCGATTGTCTATGACATGCAGATGCATCCGGTCACACGCGAGATCGTTCATATAGACTTGTACGGAATCTCGATGAAAGAGAAAGTGACTGTATCAGTGCCGGTCCGGGTTTGCGGAACCGCCAAGGGCATCGAGATGGGCGGTGTTCTGGTCCAGAGGATGCGCACGATCGAAGTCGAATGTCTGCCGGCCGACATCCCCTCGGAGCTCACGATCGATGTAACTGAAATGGAAATCGGGGATGTTCGTCATGTCTCCGATCTCGAAGCGGTTAATTTCGAATTCCTGGTCGAACCGGAACGTACGGTTGTAACGCTTCAGCCGCCGAAGGTGGTGACCGTAGCTGAAGAAGAGGAAGAAGAAGTAGTAGAGGGTGAAGAGGAAGACGCCGAAGAAGCTGCAGAAGACTCTGAAGTTGACGGCTGATCCGGATGACTCTCACGAACAAAGGTTCCGTCCCGATTTTCCGAAGGATTTTCGTGGCGGGCCTGGGAAACCCGGGGCGAAAATATTCGAGAACGAGGCACAACTGCGGTTTCAGGGTGGTGGACGGTCTGATTACGGCCCTTGGTGCGACCGGGCGAAAGAAAGTCCGCGGAAACAGATGGCGCACCTGGGATGCATATCGGGGCGATCAGTATTTCTGGTTGCTGAAACCGATGACCTATATGAACCGGAGCGGGGGGGCGGTAGCGGGGTTCCTGGATACGCTCTCAGGTGAGGAACCTGATTTACACCTCGTTGTTTCCGACGATATCAACCTTCCTGTCGGAAGGCTCAGATTGAGAGAAAAGGGAAGCAGCGGAGGACACCGGGGGCTTGATTCTCTTATTCAACATCTGGGCGGAGAAAGATTCGGCCGGCTGCGAATCGGTGTCGGTTCTCCACCTCCCGGCGAAGATAGCTCGGAATATGTTCTGGAGCCGGTTGCCTCGTTCGAAGCCGAGAGTTTGAGTCAGGCGGAAGACAGAGCCGTGGAAGCCGTCCTCTACCTGGCGGATTGCGGGTGGGAGGCGGCGATGTCCCGGTTCAACAGCAAACCGGGGGTAGAAGGTGATTAACTCCTCTCCGAATCAGGGAGGGGGATAAGCAGTATTTATATGCGCTCTCGAACTTCGATTCGAGAAATGAGCGCAGAGTGTAAATTTACTCTTCGATTCCGGAACCCGTCTTTCCATACGGATCCCGAAGACAACCCGTTGGAACCATCGGGTCGATGATCGAAGGGGCAAGGAGAAAGTAAGGAGACGATATGAATGAATTGATCAGTTATGCGCCCATCCTGGGTGCATTCGGACTCCTCATTGCATTCTTCATCTATCTATACAACCTCAAGCAGGATGCAGGAAGTGACAAGATGAAGGAACTCGCGAAAGCGATCCAGGACGGGTCCATGGTGTTTCTCAAGAGAGAATACTCCATATTGCTCATTTTCCTGGTAATAGTTTTCGCTCTGCTTTACTGGAAGATCAATCCCCAGACGGCGCTGGCGTACGCAGCCGGTGCATTCTGTTCGATGTTCGCCGGATTTTTCGGTATGAAAGCAGCCACGACGGCTAATGTAAGAACATCGCAGGCGGCTTTCACTTCGGGGCAGGCGAAAGCATTGAGCATTTCGTTCTTCGGCGGAGCGGTGATGGGGATCTCTGTAGCATCCCTCGGTCTTATCGGAGTAGGTGTTCTGTTCATTCTGTTCGGTAAGGATTTCAGTACCGCAAGCTATATCAGCGGGTTCGCAATGGGTGCTTCATCCATCGCGCTTTTCGCTCGTGTAGGCGGTGGTATTTACACCAAAACCGCCGATGTCGGCGCCGACCTGGTAGGAAAGGTCGAGGCCGGAATTCCGGAAGACGACCCCAGAAACCCGGGTGTAATCGCCGACAACGTCGGCGACAACGTAGGCGATACCGCGGGCATGGGTGCCGATATATTCGAATCGTACGTCGGTTCCGTCATAGCAACCATAGCCATCGGCGCCACGGCAACGATGTTTTTAGGGAATCAGCTCTCCGATCTCACGAGGCATGGGCTCATGGCCCTTCCTCTGCTTCTGGTGATGGCCGGTTTTGTATGTTCCCTCCTCGGAGTTGTTTCGATCAAGATACTCGAGAAACTCAGCCCGGCCGCGGCACTTCGCTATTCAACATTTATCGCGGCGGGTCTTTTCATCGTATGTGCATACCTGTTCACCCGCGGTGAGAACCTCATCGGTATCGGAAACGGTATTTTCATTGCCGTCATTTCGGGAACTCTGGCCGGAGTGCTAATCGGTCTGGTCACTGAATATTACACATCGATGGGGCCGATCAAGAAAGTCGCCGACTCCTCCCAGACAGGTCCGGCGACCAACATCATTACGGGTCTGGCCATCGGAATGGAATCGACGGCGCTGCCCGTTCTGATCATCTGCATTGCGACATTCATCGCCAGCAAGTTCGCCGGGTTATATGGAATCGGGATTTCCGCGGTCGGCATGCTTGCCACAGTGGGCGTCACCATGTCGGTCGACGCGTATGGTCCCATCGCCGATAACGCAGGCGGCATCACCGAGATGGCGGGTCTGGGTCCGGAGGTCAGAAAGATAACCGACGGCCTGGATGCTCTCGGCAATACCACCGCCGCCCTCGGAAAAGGGTTCGCCATAGGCTCCGCAGCCCTCACGGCGCTCGCACTTTTCAGCGCATACACCCAGGCTGTCAATCTTGAGGTTATCGACCTGATGAAACCTACCGTGGTCATCGGGTTGCTGATCGGGGGAATCATACCGTTCCTCGTTGCATCGATGACCATGACTTCGGTGGGCAAGGCCGCATTCAAGATGGTTGAGGAGATCAGGCGCCAGTTCCGCGAAATACCAGGGATAATGGAAGGAACCGGAAAACCCGATTCCGCCCGGTGCGTCGATATCTCGACCCGCGCCGCTCTCAAAGAGATGATACTCCCCGGCCTGCTGGCAGTGCTGGCACCGGTCGTCATCGGAACCGCTCTCGGCAAGGAAGCGCTCGGCGGGATGCTGGCCGGCGCAACGGTGACGGGAGTCCTGATGGCCCTGTTCATGGCGAACGGCGGAGCCGCCTGGGATAACGGTAAAAAGTATATCGAATCGGGGCACTTCGGAGGAAAAGGTTCGGACGCCCATAAAGCCGCTGTCGTTGGCGACACGGTCGGTGATCCGTTCAAAGATACCTCGGGCCCATCAATGAATATTCTCATCAAGTTAATGTCTGTAGTATCGCTGGTGCTCGCTCCCCTGTTCATCTAAGGGGAGTATGAGTTCAAAGCCACCGTGAAGGAGGTGCAGTCATCAGAACGGCAAACTATGAATTGGTGACTATCTGGGATTCCCGGATAGAGGGAGGGGATTTCAGCGAGAGAATCTCTCAGCTCGAAGAGGTTTTAACCAGCGCTGGTTGTGAAATAATCGGTTCGTCCAGGTGGGGACGCAGGAAATTGGCATACGAGATCAAAAAGAACTACGAAGGTATGTACATGTACCATGTTTTCGAAAGTTCGAAAGATTTCATCAACAAGCTGGACAAGGAATTACGCCTGAACACGAACGTGCTTCGTCATCTCGTCGTTTCAACGGATTTATCGGAAAAAGATATTGAACGTTTGAAGAAAGACAGGGAGAGAGCGAAAGCCGAAGCTGAACAGGCCGAACGGGAAGCTGTTGAAGAAGTCGATATGAAGGAAGACTCGACCGCCGATGAAAAGCCGGATGATACCGGCGATGAAATAATACCTGCTGTCGAACCTGAAATCGAGCCTGAAGTCGAGCCTGAAGTCGAGCCTGAAGTCGAGCCTGAAGTCGAGCCTGAAATCGAGCTCGAACCCGAACCCGCGGAGAATGAAGATTCTGAATCTGAATCCCCGGAAGCGGAATCGCTCGAGGAAAGGACCGACTCGTAGAGAGGTAAGCATTGAATTGAAACAGGATCGATAGATCCTGAATCATAAAGCGAGGTGGAGAAATCAGAAAGAGAAAAGCAAAAGCATGCTACTTCTGCATAGAGAGGGTGGCGCATATCGACTACAAGCAGGAGAAAATCCTGAAAAAATTCATCATGGATTCTGGTAAAATCGTACCGAGGAGGATGTCCGGGACTTGCGCCAAGCATCAGCGGCAGCTCGCAACAGCCGTCAAGCGCGCAAGGCATATCGCCCTTTTGCCGTTTGTGCAAGACATTCACAGGTAAGGGGCGATTCCCGGGTTCGACCGAATGAAGCTGTCTGCTCAACAGACGTTTCGAATTGTACCGGTTCTGATATTTTTTCTCGTACTCGGCGGAACACTGAACAGCGATTACGAGACCATTAAAAAAGATATGTTTCGGGAGATTGATTCTCGTTTTGAAGCATTCACCGGTATGGTTGAGCAAGAAGAGTTGGATGAAGAACGGGCACGGGATCTTGTGCTCAAATTCAGCACGATCCTGGCATTTCTGTATCCGGCTTTCATTATTCTGGAACTGATGCTTCTTTCGGGAGGTATTTTGCTTCTAATCAGCCTGGTGGAGAGAACCAGGGGGAGGAAGCGGAAATATTTAAACCTGTCTGAGCTGAGTTTTCCATTTTTCTATGTGTGGATATTGATATTCGCGACGGGAGCTTCGCTCCTCTCATCAATTTCCGGTTCGGAAATCCAGTTCAGGTTGTGGCTGAATTACCTGCTTCTGCTCGGTGTCGGTTTCTTTCTGCAGGGGCTGGCGGTGCTTCGATTCGTCGCGGTGCGGTTGAAAATATCGCCGATCTTCCAGACAGCCGTGCTGACCATTGGAATTCTGGTGTTTTTCCAGGCTTTCGCGCCTCTTGTGACAGCAACAGGTTTCGCTGATATTTTTCTGGACCTGCGGCGACGGTTCATACTTTCCAGGAACGACTAGAACTAAACCTGATGAGGAGTGTATAGATGGAAGTGATATTGCGAAAAAACATTGAAGCGCTGGGTGAAATCGGTGAAATCGTAACAGTTAAAGATGGGTACGCCCGGAATTACCTGATACCGAACGGTTTTGCTGTCAAAGCGACACCCGGCAACAGGAAGATCATAGAAGAAGAAAAGGGCGCGCTTCTCCGTAAGAGTGACAGAGAGGTGAAGAAAGCCGAAACGCGTATGAAAGAAATCAGCGGCGCTTCAGTGACCGCGACGGTAAAGGTGAGTGAAGAGGAACAGATGTACGGTTCCGTCACTACCATAGATATTCAGAAGCTGCTGACACAGCAGGGTATCGAGGTCGAAAAACGAGAGATTATACTTGAAGAGCCGATAAAATCTCTGGGCGTATATTCCATACCCCTCCGATTCCATCCTGAAGTCGAGGGGACAATCAAGCTTTGGGTTATCAAGGAGTAACGTTAGAATAATGAGAGAGGTCGAAGTTGCTGCTCTCACGTTCGATGTAGCGGTTCAGAGCCCCGTCGTAATCCTGAAGGAGATAGGCGGCGAACGTACGGTACCGATTTATATCGGTGATGCCGAAGCTCAGGCGATAGGCAGAATCCTAGAGGGCATCCGTATTGAAAGGCCTCAAACGCACGATCTTTTTATCCAGATAATTGATAAAATGGAAGCGCACATGAAACGGGCGGTGATCCATGATATCAAGGAGGGCACATATTTCGCGGTTCTGAACCTCGAATCAGGCGACACGCACTACAGGATTGACTCACGGCCCAGTGATGCAATCGCGATCGCCCTGAGAGCCGAAGCGCCTATATTCGTTGAAGAAGGTGTCCTTTTTACTGACGATTCAGGAGAAGGTGCGGAATCGTTGAAGCCCAGATCAATAAGCGATTTCCTCAAGAAGTTACGACCCGAGGATTTTGGAGAATTCACGATGGAGTGAGTGGATTTTTTCCGGCCGCTCTTGCGTAGACATTTACTCCACCTGGATACTTTACCCGGGAGTTTCCGTTCAATCTCGGTGATAATGACAGGGATTTCCCTGATTGCGGAACGAATGAATCAGGCGGGTGATTCCATGGACTTGACCAGATGTTATGCCGTTTTACCGAAAAAAGTCGGGATAGTGTTCTTCGTTTTGATCGCGGTATTGTCGGTATGCCTTCCTATGGCGGCTACGGGTCAGGCCTCATCCGACGGTAATTATAAGCTCGAAATATTTCACCAGGGATTCAATCCGGTGAAAAACCGGGGCGTACTGCGGGCGACGGGAGACAGATACCGTCAATCGGTGTGGCGGGGTGGTCACGATGATGAAGAACTCGATACTTCCGAAGCAAACCCTTTCCAGCTGGGTGTCCTGTGTCCCATGACGGGAAATTATGCGGATTTCGGCGAACAGACGCTTAGAGGGGTGCTGACAGCGCTTGAAGTCGCTGACGTCCACGCTGATTTCGCTTTGATTCTTGGCGATACCCGAGGAGATCCCGTAACAGCCATCACTGAAACAAGGCGGCTGATCAAAGATGAGAATGTCTTTGGCATAGTCGGCCCCGTGCTCTCTGATTGCGTACTGGGCTCCGGAGCTCTTGCAAACGAATTAGGTGTAACCTTGATCACACCGACCGCTACGACCGAAGGCTTGAACAAAATCGGTCCATCTATTTTTCAGGTCCGGCAGCCTCTGGAGCATCAGGCTATCCACCTGGCTGATATTTTTATCCGTAATACTGAACTGAGACGTTTCTGCGTAGTCTACTCTGACAGTGAGAGGGGGCGGCGCCTTATGGACGCTTTCGCCAGGAGAATGATCGATGGTGGAGGTGAGCCGGTTCTCATAGAAGAATATCCGCAATTGATCTCGGAGCAGGATCATGTGCTCCAGCGCATTTTGACAACGGCCCCGGAACTGATTTACATACCCGCCTATACACATGAAGTCGTCCAGTTGGTCACTCTGCTCGATCCCGAGTCGAGCAGTTGTGTTCTGGCCGGCAACGTGGGCTGGAACAGTGATATGGTCGAGACCCTCGATAATCCGATGATGCACGCTGCATTTACCACAGTCGAATATTTCCGGGGAAACGACTCGGCCATCAACCGTCAATTCGTGAAGCATTATTCAGACAGGTTTGGTGAGGCTCCCAATCATATCGCCGCCCTGGGTTTTGATGCCGCGGCGATGATCATCGAACGCGTAATGGATGGTTGCCGGACCAGGGCGTCTTTATACGAGGAAATCGGAAGCATCAAGAACAGGGAGAGTCTTACGGGAACGATATCCTACGGCGAGGACGGCACACTGTTACGAGAGCCGGTTATACTCGGTCTGGATAATCGGGGCTACCGTGAAATTGTCCTGGATGAGCAGGGCTTCGCAGCCGATTCTCTATTTACGAGAGAGGTCGTTTTCCGCCGGATACCCCTGCCCGAACATTTCTTTTACGGTGAATTCCCGCCTCCTGAACCAGAAGATATAAATGGTGAGTGATATTTCTACAACAGCCATTCAGACAAAACTGGATGTCCTCGATCGACTGCTCGATTCGTACGGTTCTGTACTGGTGGCGTTTTCTGGTGGCACGGACAGCTCTTTCCTGCTTCACAGAGCAATCACCCGACTTTCACGGGAGTGCGTGACAGCCGCGTATCTCGATTCCTTCTTTCAGCAGAAAGATGAAAAGAAGCATGCCGAGCGGATTGCGGATCGAAACAACGTGAACCTGGTTACAGTGCATGTGGATATCGCCTTGTACGAAACCGTGACCAGAAACGAACCGGATAGATGTTACCACTGTAAAAAGGTCATGTTCACGAAACTTGTCAACCTCGCAAGGGAGAGGAAAATCAATGTAGTTGCGGACGGAACGAACCTGGACGATCTCGCAGATTATCGTCCGGGAAGAAGGGCCGTCTCCGAAAGCGGAGCCGTCAGCCCGCTTCTTGAAGCGGGTCTGCGCAAGCGGGAAATTCAGGAAATAATGGCTGAATTCAATATTCCCGGGCGGGGGAGGGGACCGTCAACCTGTCTCGCTTCCCGCGTACAGTATGGAGAAACTCTAACCTTTCCCCTGCTTCAGCGGATCGGAGAATTCGAAGCGTTCTTAACCGAACTCGGATTTACCGGCGTGCGGGTTCGCGTTCATAATAACCTGGTGAGACTCGAACTGGATCCCGGGCAGCTGGAACGAGCCGCTTCACAGGATATCCGATTCAAAATCGCGGAATTCGCTTCTTCTTCCGGTTTCGATTTCGCGACCCTCGATTTGGAGGGCTACAGAACCGGTTCGATGAATATTTTCAAGGGAGAAACCGATGGCGAAGAAGAAAGGTCGGGGCGCACCTGACGGGAATGATTCTTTAGCCTTTACGAAAACGAACCTGATACTTTTTGCGGTCGGACTTGTTGTCGTAATAATAGGCTGGATGCTGCTGGGTCAAGGTTCAATCAGCCTTGCGCCGGTTCTTCTGGTTCTTGGCTATTGCATCCTCATCCCGCTTGCTTTGGCTTGGGGTCTGTGGAAGAAAGATTCGGAAAACGAATCTAAAAGCGGATGATGGGAGGGTCTGCCGGCGGCACCGTCAATGGTGGGCGAAATAGGAGTTGAACCTACGACCTCCTGCTTGTAAGGCAGGCGCTCTAACCAGCTGAGCTATTCGCCCGTTCCGTAAACGAGCCGCATCATAATTTATCCACCTGATCGTGTGCAAGTTATTTCTGGCGGGATGCTCGAAAGAACTTACAAATCGTATCGAAATATAGATAAATTCATAGAAGAGCGAGATACAGGCAACCCGGGCGGTTGGTTATTCTGAAGAGTTCTTCTTTTTTTTTTCGTTAGGGAAAGATATGTCCGGGAAAGAACTGAAATTATCGAATACAGAAATCTTCTGGCGCGATGAAATTTCGCGCCCGGCTTCCATCGAGATCCTGAAGGAGACAGGTGCGGGTCGTGCCGCTGCAGCTTCCCTTGTTCGCTTGCGTGTCGAGGATGAAGAACCTGTAGAGTGCGTTGAAAAACGCTTCAATCCGGGTATGCTCACCCGGTCGTCTATTGGTGCTTCTTTCAATCCCCATTCCCTTACCAGCATGTAAGACAGGCGGTCAGCGCCGCTTATTATCGGAGGATCACAGCTTCAAGGATATTGAAAGCAAAAACCGGTGTAGAAATTCCGGTGGCGGAACCGCTCTTCATCAGGCGGGATGAGCAGAACGGGGCATTCGTTCTCGCGGCCCGTTTCGTGAAGGGACGTGGAATAAAGCCCCGGGAAGCTGATCCCCCGCTGATCCGCCGAGGACTCTATAATCATATCATTCGTCCGGGTTTGGGTTTATTCGGCAGGAAAATTGCCAGGAAGACGCCGCCTCGTGATGAATCGAAGGATCTTTTACGGGTGATCAGCTCTTTTTTTCAACGAGTTTTGCAGCTTCCAGGAGATTCTCTGCGGTATAATCCGGTTCGGCTTCGTAATAACCGTCTTCTCCTCCAAACCCGGTTCTGAGAAGAACCGTGCTGCATCCGGCTCTTTGACCTGCCAGAATATCGACGGTCATATCACCTATCATCCAGGATGACGCTAAATCTATCGAATGGGTTTCAGCGGCTTTTTGTATCATGTAGGGCAGCGGTTTTCTACACGAACAGTCACTGGTATGGAGGTGCGGACAATACCTGATATCGGTGATTTCCGCTCCTGCATGAGTTATCGTTTCCATCATCCGTTCGTGCACCCGGTTTAAAAGTTCTGCTGAAATATATCCCGCTTCTATGCCTCCCTGGTTGGTGATTACTACGAGCAGCCAGCCGGCTTCATGAAGAAGCTTCAATCCCTCGAGAGCGCCTTTCTCGAAGACGAGATTGTCCGGATCCTGATTGTAGTTGGTCGTACCGTCCGGGTACTCGTTGGCGAATATCACACCGTCCCTGTCCAGAAAAACCGCCTTATTTATTTGTTGCACGGGATAGTCTCTCCTGAAATCGGGTTTAGAAGGCAGCGAACCTGAAAAAAGAATCGTAATTGCGACGACGCCTTAATGTCAACAAGGTAGTTCGAAACTTGATAAGGCTTGTCGCTGGTTTGGGTATCCTCCGGGTTAAAAAAAGATTAAGAAAACAGCTTGACAAACCGAAAAATATATAATAGGATTTAAAAGACCTTAATGGTCCGATATAAGAATGACGGATAACCAGACAGGAGGTCGGGTAAGGGTCGAAACAGGATGGTCACTTTCGAGCGAACCGGTCAGTGGAGTAGAGATGAAAATATCGAGGAAAGCCAGTTATGCGGTGAGAGCGCTTGCATACCTTGCCAGGAATGAAGAAAAGAGCAGAGAGAGATTTCTCGTTGCCGAGGTTTCAGCTGCCGTTGACATCCCGCGGAGTTTTCTTGCGAAAATATTCCAGGATCTTTCGAAATCGAGAATCGTCAACTCACGCAGGGGGGCCGGCGGTGGTTTTTATCTTTCCAGGTCGCCGTCCGAGATAACAATCAGGGATGTTGTTGAAAGTCTGGAAGGAGAAATTGCGGTCCGGGACTGCATTGCTGATTCTCAAGCATGCGACTATGAAGGAAATTGCTCATTAAAAAGTGTCTGGATGGAAGCGCAGGAGAAATTTCTGGATGTTCTGGCAGGTAAAACCATTGGCGAACTTGCCGACTCACCCGGTAAATGGCGCGAAGTTCCGAACGAGTCAAAAAGAGGCTGAAAATGGTAACTGTCAAAAATTTTATGAAAAGCGATGAAAGAGTTTAATCAAAGTGACTG
>CAYMWF010000111.1:0-14459 GCA_964394085.1 uncultured Gemmatimonadota bacterium
ACGAAAACCGGCAGGAGAAGGATCATGAGAGGAAAAAACCTTTTCTTATCCGTGGTTGTCCTATCTTTGCTTGTCTTTGTTCATACGGGTTACCCGGGGGTTATCGAAACCGACACACTGGAAAGGGATTATGAGCCGGTGGTGATCGAAGGAAACATGCTGCCTGGAATAAGCGGCGGTGTGGTATCGCTCGAGCAAATATATGCGTACGCTTACAGAGAAAACGAGTGGACCCAGGTTGTTCTTCAGATAGATGAAAGAGACGAGGATAACGATTATTTCAAGGTGGATGAATATTACCGGCTTCTTGATGACAACGACGAACTCGTATTCATGAGTTTCGAACTCGGCGACCGGGTGGATCGCGAAACCTGGCTGGCCGGGTCGGATAGCTCGGGAAGATACGAGGTCGAGATTGTCGACGGTGCCGATCCAGCTAAAAAGGGCTGGGTCTATTTTTTCCTGGCGGAAGGTATCGAAAGGGTGGCAACCGATTACGTTGAGTGGAGCGGGATGTCCGACCAGGTTATCTCGACAGATGTATATACCCATAATCTCTACGACGACATGGTGCATGTATATAATGATGTCGAGATAGAGGCGGGCGGCGGCGGTGACGGTGCGGACATCATGGACAGAACCAAAGTGCGCAACAAGCTTTTCTTCTTCTCGGATCCCACCACCGAAGAAGACCTGACCATAGACTGGAAACATGTTACACCTATTGACGGACAGGTGCGCCATATAGCCACTTACTGGACCGGTGTTTTCGGCATCGTGGACGGCTCCAGGGTTACGATGAAAAACTATCTCGCGTACAACGTCATGGAAACATATGTGTACAAGCAGCCCATACCGCTCGAAATATACTCTCTGAAACAGTATTTCGATTTCGCACCGATGGTATCCGGCATGATCCACTACGATGACGGGGGGGATGATCCCGAATACAACAAAGATGTCATCGACGGATTGGGCGGCGGGAACCCGAACGTGAAGGAGCCGTGTATGACCTGGTTCGAAGTCGATCATCATACAGCCGGCTGCTGGCTCGTCTTCAATGATCTGTCAGAGATGTCCTGCCAGAAAATACACAGGTACTACAACGATGGAGGATATGTCGGCGGTGGCGACACGGGAGACGGATGGGAATGGGGGGAATGCGGTACCGACGGGCGTAAAGTAAGCAATGCGAACGCATATACAATCATGTCATTTACGTACAATCTCCCGGCAAGGACGGAAGCTGAGGGGCCCTACGGACCCGAGTTCGAAAACGATTTTTTACACCCGATGGAGATCTCGGCCTCCCTTCAGACATATACGGTCGGTGTAGAGCACGACAACCTGCCGGTTTCACCTTCTCAAAAGAATATCGGGCTGGGGTGCAGACCCAACCCCTTCAACCCCGTCACGAATATCGTGTTCAACGTCCGGGGAGAAACAACCCTTCCCGTCACACTGAAAATCTTCGATATCACCGGCAGGACGGTCGCCGTGCTTTTGGACAGAGAGAACAAGCGACCGGGTAATCACTCGATCACCTGGACCGGTAAAAGCTCGAATGGAAAACCGCTTGCTTCGGGAATATACGTTGCTTCGATAGTCATGCCCGGCGAAACCGCCTCATCAAAGCTTGTCCTCTGCAGGTAAGCTGATTTGTTCAGAGGGATGCACGGACGGTGTCACGGAATGCATCCTCCAATCCTCCAGAACCGAATCCGAGGATTTCCCTGAAGGGTCCGGGGTCGAAAAACATCTCGGAGGTAATGATATCCGTCAGTGCCAGCGGTTCCAATCCCCCCTCCTTCCCTTTCAACCTGTGGAACACGCGAAGGCACCGCATCGAGAGGCGAAGAAGAATAGCGGGGAAGGGGATGAATCTCTTTTTCCTGCCCGTATAAACGGCCAGTCGTGACACCATTTCCCGCCAGGACAGGTTTTCTTCACCGACCGCGTATATTCCTCCGGGTTCCCCACGCTCCAGAGCGCCGGCCACCGCTTCCGCCACATGGCCGACGGCGACGGCGATGGTCCCCCCTCTGGGACAGAAAAATGGGAACGGCGATGCAATGTATTTGACGAGCGGTTTCCACAACGGATCACGCCCGGGCATGGCGCCGAAAATATACGGCAGGTCCAGCACCACCAGGACCAGATCGTCGCCCGCCGCTTCGATGGCGCGCGCCGCCTGCTCCCTCCGGCTCCGGATATACGGATGCTTTTGCGCCAGCCTCATGTCGGGACGCTCACGATCGAAATAAGCGAAATAGGACCCCAGGAGTACCCCGCGCTTCACCCCCGCTTTCCTGGCGATTGTAAACAACCGTTCACAGGAAGCGACATTCGCACGATAGAAGAATTCGTACGCGGGTGCAGGCGGGGTGACCCGATCATCCGCGCCGGCGGCATAAACCACTGCATCATGCTTTTGAAAAATCTTCTGAACTTCCCCGTCGGGCATCGCGTCTATATCAGCGAGTATCACAGCTACTTCGGGCGGCAGCAGCCCCTCGGCGGGCATGGGAGGCAGTGCCAGGACGGTTACCTCGTGACCCCGACGGATCAGCTCAAGCGCCGAATGGTAACCCAGAAACCCCGTTCCTCCGATGATTAACGCTTTCATTGACTGTTTGTTCATTCCGTTACACCTTCAAATCTTTCACCTTGCCCGGCGTGATCCGGTCGGGTTCTTTATCCTTTTCGCCATCCAACGCCCGCCTTGCCGAGTGCCTCCCCGCGTTTCTTCCGGAAAAAACGCCGTCGGCTATTGAAAGACCGCTCACGTATGAATTTGAAGACACACCCACTGCAGTGCGTCCGGCGGCATACAGGCCCGGCACGATAGTCCCGTCTGCCCTGACGACCCTTGCAGTCACTCCATCGACTACAAGGCCGCCCAGGGTAAAATGAGGTGTCGGGAACAGCAGGCTGTCAAGAGCAAGGTTGATTGCATAAAAAGGCGGTTTTCGCACGGGTCTGCAGTATTCAGCCGCCTTCCCTCCCGGATCCGCACCCGAAGCGATCCCGCTGTTATATTCGCCAATCGTATCAACCAGCCTGTTCTCGGTAATCCCGCTGCGAACCGCCAGTATCCGTATGGTTGGCGCTTTTTGCCTGTTCAGGAAAATATTCACCAGCCCGAACAAACGCTGAAACCAGCCGATGTGCTCCTTGATTAACTGACGCCGTACATCCCGCATGATCTCGGAATCGACAATGAGGTATCCCTTGCCGCCGTGTTTCTCCGCCATCTTTTCGCTTATCGCCGCGCCATACAGTTCCTCGTTGCATATCCGGTGTCCGTCGGCCCCCACGATAACGCCGCTGACCAGCACCGATGGAGGATTGATGAATCGAAAAGCACAGGCCTTCTCCATGTTGCCGGTCTTCCCGCCCGCGCTTCGACCGAGCAGAACACCCGAACCGCTGTCTCCCGCGGTTCCGAGGCGCATGCTGCAACCGGAGTACCGGGGTGAATGTACACGCATCATATCCGGGTTGAATACGAAACCACCTGTGGACAGGACGACTCCGCCCCTGGCCCTGATATAGGATACGCGACCCTTCCAGGTTTCCAGGCGCGACAGATACCTGTTGAATGTTTCAGTCGACCACCTGCTCATCGCACCCAGGTAGGTCACAGCGGCGTAAAGCGCCTGGTGGGTTATTCGCCACAGCGGATTGGCGGGAATAGTTCTCAGCTCGACGCCGATTACACCGCCGCTTTCATCGGCGACGAGCCTGTGAACTTCCGTTCGATAAAGGATCTTAACTCCCCGCTGCTCAACGGCAAGGCGTAAAGGCTTGAACAGCACTTTGCCGGTCAGCCCCTTACCCAGGGCTCTATGGCCACGAGGTGCGGGACGAGCCGAAGCGGCGTATGAAGATGAAAGCTCGTTGCCTGAATAATAGAGAGTGCAATCGTCAGGTGGATAAGATGTTTTGAGAGCCTTCCCTTTCGGATGGAACGGAACTCCGAGCCTGCGCAACCATTCCAGGTTGCCGACGCTGCCGTCGCAGAAGGCCCGAAGAGTATCTTCACCGACGGCATCGCGGGTTTCCATCAAAAGGTATTTATACATTTCTTCAGGTGAATCATCCGATCCCGCTCTCTTCTGCAGTTCGGTTCCGCCGCCGGCATAAACGACGCCGCCGCTCATTTCTGTAGATCCACCGCCGGTGAAACGATCCGCCACCAGAACGGAAGCGCCCGTTTCAGCCGCTTCGACGGCCGCGCTTGCTCCGGCTCCGCCGAAACCCGCCACCACCACGTCCACTGTTTCATCCCATAGACGCAAGGGGAATTTCGACGAAGAGCGGCTGTCGCTGTACACACCACGTTCATCACCTGTTAACAGGGAGGGTTGTGTCGGGTCCGGGAACTGCAGCGCCATATATACTACTCCTTGCTCAAAATGTCCGGCCGATTAAAGAACCATAAAGTCAAAATCATGTAATTGCAAGAATGGGAACTTCTGGTATTGCATAATTCAGGGAGCCGGAATCCCGCGAGGCACAAACCCGTTCAGGCGTGTCGGTTTCAGACACCGGGAGCGATCTCCGGATCTTATTCGAACCTATGGATCTTGACCGCGCACCGGGGGGAGCGTATACTCCTGCGTTTCCGCGGGAACGTTCCCCCACCCGGTTCCCGCTTTCCGACAGCTCCCGCCGTTACGGAGGCGTTTTATGTGGTCAAGAAAGTTGAACTGCGGCACCGAAATATATGTCAAGCCCGATGAATTCACCGGTACGACCGCCCTCCTGGTCTGGACCAGGATCGGTTCAATCTACGAACCCTACGAAATCAGAGGAGTGTCGCATTTCCTCGAGCACATGTTCTTCAAGGGAACCGAAAAATATCCCCCCGGAGCTAACACCAAGGTGTTGAACGCCGTCGGCGGCGATATCAACGCTTTCACATCATTCGAATTCACCGGGTACATGACCATAACGCCGAAGAAACATCTCGAGTTCGGCGCGGATATCATTTTCGACATGCTCAGGAATACGCCCGTCCGCGATGCCGATTTCGAGAGCGAGAAAAAGGTGATTATCGAAGAAATGCGCATGCGTTTCGACGAAACATCACGCTATACCTGGGATATGCTCCGGGAGGTGCATTTTTCCCGTCACCCCTACAGGGAAGAAATCAAGGGCACTGAAGATACGATCAACGGGATGAAACCCGGGCAGATGCGGTGGTTCAAAGACAGGTATTACCAGCCGGGCAACCTGCTCGTTACGGTAGCGGGAGCCGTGGATCCTGAAGAAGCCGCAGGCGTGATCGAAAAGAAGCTCGAGGGATGGAAAGGAACGCCGGTCGAGCTTCCGACTCTTCCGGAAGAACCGCCGTCGAGCGGAAGGCGCACACGCTTTATCACGGGAGATGTCAACGGCGCTCATCTCCTGCTCGGATACGGCATTCCAGGTTTCCGGCATGAAGACACCATCGCCCTGTCTGCCCTGGGAGATCTTCTCAGCGGCGGCAGGAGCAGCCGTCTTTACCGCGCCCTGGTAGAGAAGGGATTGGCCACCGTCGCCTCGGGCGGACCTTCAATCGACGGGAATTTTCCGGGTCTGTTCGACATCCGGTTGTCTTTCGATCCTGAAAAACTCGAAAACCCCGTTGAGACGGTAAACCACGAGATCGAACGAATCGCCGGCGGTGATATCTCCAGGGGAGAAATGGAGCTCCTGAAGAATTCCATAGAACACTCCTTCCTCTCCTCCGAGGAAAGTATGCTGGAAACCGTTTTCACTTTCGGTAACTACATTTTCTACGATCGTCTCGAATGGTATGAGCGCTTCCTGGACCATGTACGAGCCCTTACGGCGGATGATCTGGCCGGCGCAGCGACCCGGTACCTGGCCGGCGGCGCTCAATCGCTGGTAATGTACGGAAGAGAATCGGACTGGATGTCGAACTTCGAAAAAAGATACGGCGGCGCCGGCAATTCAGAAGACGCAGACCGGCGTATCGACAAAGCGGAACCTGTGACAATAAAGGACTCCGGAGGAGGGATATCCGGTGACGACGGCCTGAAAAGCGATGGGCCGGATGCATTGATACCGAAAGGGCCCGCCGGACTCTCCCGGCTCGAGAAAAAGATCCGTCTCGTTAAAATGTCCCGGCCCGCAAGACCCCTGTTCTCACTCAGCCTTATATTGAATGGCGGCTTCTACGAAGAATCTTCCACCGGTTCCGGTATAACGAGCCTTCTTTTCAACATGCTTCTGAGAAGCAGGGATCCACGGGAAAAAGGCGACAGGCTCATCACTCATCGTCTCGAGGCCCTCGGAGCTTTCGTCAGCCCTTTCGTCTCCAATGATCTATGCGGTCTTTCCCTGACGGGTCTTACGAGGAACTTTCATCAGACAATCGACGCGTTCGCCGACCTGTTTCTTGCTCCCGACTGGAGCGCCAGGGATCTGGAAAGGCAGAAGCAGGTCACCATCCAGGCGATAGCGAAAAAAAAGGACAATCTTCCTGCGCATGTAATGACCCTTTTCAGGAAGGCTTTCTACGGAGATTTCCCTTACGCAAACGAACTGAGCGGGACGGAAGACTCAATTACCGGCATCACCACCGGGCATCTGCTTTCCTGGCACAGCAAAATTGCAAACTCCGGCAGGCTTGTTCTGTCAGCGGTCGGAGCGCTGCCGGATGATACGGATGATGTATTCGCCGATTTCGCTTCGAAAATTCCCGACGGGGGCAAAATGACGCTGGATTCACCCGGTGCGTTCAGCTTATCGCCGGAACCGTCGTCCTCGACGGAAACAAGGGACAAACACCAGGTGAATATCCTGCTCGGAACCAGCGCTCCCGAAAGAGGAAATCCCGACCGGCTGCCTTTCCTCGTGTTAAACGACATACTTTCGGGGATGGGAAATATCCTTTGGACGGAGCTTAGAGAAAAGATGGGGCTCTGCTACGTTGTCTACAGCAGCTACAGCGCCGACCTGCATGCAGGCGTATTCTATATTTACATGGGGGCCGCACCCGCCCGTCGCGCTGAAGCTCTGGCCGCAATCCGGCGGGTGGTGAAGGAATTCGCAACCTCACGGATCAGGGAAGAGGATCTTGCACGGGCCAAGCAGCTGCTGATCGGACGTTATGAACGCACCCTTGAAAGAAACCTTAACCGCGCCTACTTGTATGGAATAAACGAAGCGCTGGATGACGAGTATGAGAAAACCGATACTTTCACCGAGCGGATATCGGCGGTAACGGTCTCACAGGTTTCATCCCTGGCCCGGCGGTATTTATCCGATCCGGTCTGGACCGAAGCCGTCATACATCCTCCCGATGCTTGAACCGACGGTTCCAGCTCCGGTCGCGACCGGACGAAACTGGCAGCAACCACCCGTACAATGGAAAATCTATGAAGTCTGAAACCAGAAACCCGGGCGACCGCCCGGAGCCGCAATCGAACACCGGTTCTCCATCCGGAAAGCCTTTTTCGAGTTCAGATCCGGCCTCTCCCGCCGCAGGTGTATGGGCATGGGGTGGTGCCGCCATTACATTTCTAATCAGTTTTCTGACCTATCTTTCAACCATGGCTCCTACGGTGAGTTTCTGGGACGCCGGAGAATTCATCGCCTGCTCCCACATCCTGGGCATCCCGCACCCTCCCGGCACGCCTTTCTTCGTGCTCCTGGGGCGGTTTTTCACTCTCCTGCCCCTCGGGCATGAAACAGCCTGGAATGTCAACTTTCTATCGGTTATCTCAAGCGCCGCGGCGGTCGGATTACTATACCTGGTGATATTCGAGGTGGCCTACAAGTGGGTCATCGGCGACCGGCTTGACATGTTTCTCCGCAAGGTAGTATCGGCGGGAGGGGCCGCCGCCGGTTCACTGGCCCTGGCTTTTTCAGATACTTTCTGGTTCAACGCCACCGAGGCCGAAGTTTACGGTGTAGGAATGCTTTTCATGATCCTGATCTCGTGGCTCACGCTGAAATGGATCGACTTTGACGGCAAACCAGGGCGCGGCAGGCTGCTGCTCCTCATCATATATCTGGCCTTCCTCGGCATCGGGATTCACATGCAGACGCTGATGATTCTGTTTCCCCTGCTCGGGATTCCGATCATTCCCGTTCTATTCGCACCCCTCACCGTCCTGTTCGGCGGGGAGAGGCTCAAAAGATGGCAGTACGTGGTTCCGATCGTGATCGTACTCCCCTTGATCCTGACGATGGTGATTTATTCGGTGACCCTGTTCATGACATGCATGACAGTGGGGCTTCTCCTCGGCACGCTGGCCTGGCTGCTGACCCCGAAAAATCGCGGAAACAGGTATCTCAAACATTCGCTCGCGCTCTTCTCCCTGGCCATCTTCATCGCGATAATCGGATATTCGACGCATATCTATATTCCGGTCAGATCGATGCAGGATCCCGCCATCGACGAGAACAATCCCGAAGAATGGGAGAGTTTCAAGGGATTCCTGGAACGAAAGCAATACGGTGAGGAATCGATGCTGAAGCTGATGTTCACCCGCAAGGGTTCATTTCAGAACCAGATCGGCTTTCATAAGAACATGGGATTCCTCGGGTTCTTCTGCAGGCAGTACACCGGCGACAATCTCAACCTGTCCCTTCTGCCCTCTTTCCTGGGGATTCTGGGAATCATCGCGCTCTTCGCAAGGGAGCCGAAGAGAGGCTGGTATTTCTTCTCATTTTTCGCCATCGTTTCGGCCGGGATGCTCCTGTACCTCAACTTTTCCGACGGAACCAGGGGCGTCAAGCTGGAGGTGCGTGAAAGGGATTATTTTTATACCCCGGCATTCTTTTATTTTTCATTTTTCGTGGGGATCGGCGTTTCATGGCTGCTGGCCTCACTCGGAAGCGGCTTCAAGAAGATGCAGCGACCGGCAGTTGTGACAATCTCCATCCTCTTCGCTGTTTCCCCGGCATATGCCTTCAACGAGCACAGGTTCGGACACGACCGGTCGAACAACTATATCGCATACGATTATGCATATAACATCCTGGTTTCGTGCGAGGAGGACGGAATCATTTTCACGAACGGCGACAACGACACTTTTCCGTTATGGTTTCTCCAGGAAGTCGAGGGATTCAGGAAGGATGTGCGTGTAGTCAACCTGAGTCTTCTCAATACCCATTGGTACATCAGGCAGCTCAAGCACCGGGAGCCGAAGGTTCGAATCAATATCAGGGACGAGGATATAGGAGAGCTCCCCATGGGGGCGAGAACCCGTGACGGAGACATCGTCCGGCTGCAGGATTTTATGATCGCCCACATCTCACGCTTTAATTCTGATAAACCTGTATATTTCGCTATCACCGTGCCCCGCGAGAACAGAAAAACCTTCGAAAAACGATTATCCAGTGAAGGATTTGTCTACAAGGTGCTCTATGAAGAAGTCGGAGAGGGGCTCATCAACGGCGAGCGCAGCAACGAGAACATATATGAGAAATACGTATATCGCGGGCTCTCCGATGAAGCTGTATTCAAGAATAAGAACACGAAGAATCTACTTAACAATTATGCGGCCATTTTCATGCAGCTTGCGGGCTGGCACAGACAGAACAACGATTTCGAAAGCGCAATAAAAACGTTGAAAGACGGTATCGAGGCAGCCCCCCCGAACCATTGGCAGGTCTACGGGCTTCTGGCTCAATACCAGTATGAAAATAAAGAAGTCGAGGCGGCGATCTCCACGCTTAAGGATTGCCTTGCGAGGCTGAATGACAGTCCCGATCCTTACGAGTTTCTCGTAACCCTTCTTCTTTCAGACACGCGTCATTCCGAAGCTTTCGATGTTCTGAATGAAGGGTTGAAGAAGTTTCCGGAGAGTCCGTATTTTTACCAGGCTCTGTTCAAACTCTACGTAAGCGGCGGGAAAGTCGACCAGGCCATGAACGTGCTGGAAGCCTGGCGAAAAGCGCTTCCTAATGACAAAGACGCCATCAACCTGATTCAAAAATTGAAGCAGAAAGGTTAGTCAAAGGGGAGGAACCCTCATTCTCCCCCAGGGCGCAGGTAGATTCCGAGCAGATCGGAAACGAGAAGCTCTCCCGTTACCGTGTCGAATAATCGTACAATGACAGAATAATTGCCGGGCACGTCGCTTTCCGAAAAAGTATGCCGGTATACTCTGAGAGTATCGTCGTAGGCAGCCGGAACGATAAGCCGGTACCTGCGCAACATGGAAAGAACTTTCCGATCGGGACCTTCCATCCATATCTTGAGATCCCCCTGGAATTCGGTCTCACGGGGATTGACGGTACTGAGCCTGACCACCATGCTCTCTCCGACCGAGAACCGGCGGCGATTGGCTGACAGGGCCATATCGGGGTAAGACAGACCGGCGGCGAAGGCCGACCAGTCGACCGACCCGTACACAGTGCCGTCGCTGTCGAGGCTCACCGGACCGTGAAAGATTCCCGAGGCGATTTCCTCCCTGAATAAACCATCCGGATAGTAGGTAGAGACCGCGCCCGTTATCGTGCCGGCATAAATAATTCCTGCAGCATCTACGATCGGACCGTATTGAATAGCACCATCCAGATGCTGGCTCCAGATAACTTCCCCATCTTCCGGATCGACAAGATAGAGGACATGCCCCATAGTCCCGACTACGAGGTATTCGCCGGGTGTTACAGCTACACCTCCGTATACTGCTCCTTCGAGCTCGATGCTCCACTGGAGGTGTCCGGAGGACGAGACTTTGCAGAGCATACCCGCTGTCGTGCCGATGTAGATTGCACCGCCGGGACCGATGGTGGGCGACGCCACCACCCCGCCGCCTCCCGGCAGGCTTTGAGTCCATTCAGTTACGCCGTCAGAACCCACCTTGACGAGCATCCTGCTCTCGCGAAGCGTACCGATGTAGAGATTTCCTGCATTGTCGATGGCGGGAGTGGACATATCGACTTCAGCATCCAGTTCGTTTATCCATTCTGCTCGCCCATCTTCAGACAGGCAAGTCAGTCTCCCGGACTCGGTACAAAAGTATAATCTGCCGTCATCGTCCACCTTCGGAGAAGTGGTTACAGGAAACCAGTCGGCCAGGTAGATCCATTCGATGCGTCCACTCCAGGCATCGAGACAGTAGAAAACACCATCGTAGGTACCGAAACAGACCTCTCCCCCGGGGGTTATTATGGGTGTGACTTTAATGCTTGAGGCCGCGTCGAAAATCCAGTTGTACCCCGCATGACGCGTCAGGTTGTAAACTTTGCCCTCGGATGTTGCGACGAATACGCTTCCATCGGGGCTGACAATGGGTGACCCGCTGACGCAGGTTCCCCTGAAGTCGATTCGCCAATAGTGGGAATACCCGGTGATTCCGGTGTAAGGAGACAATCCGGTATTACAGGTGTTCTGGCGGAACATCGGCCACGGAGTGCCGGCGTCCCCGGCTCGAACACCGGTAAAGCTGAAAACCAGGCACAGAAGCCCGATTGTCAAACCCTTTTTTTTCCGGAGAACCGTTCTTTTCATGAAAAATCTCGAAAAAGTTCCCATTTCCATACCCTATATCCCCGATAACCACGCTACTCGTCCGGCAGCGTCTCTTCCTTGATAATGTTTTCGTAAACAACCATGGCCTTGGATTCTGAAATAAGATTTCCCGAACCGGCGTTAAACAGCCTTGCGCCGAAAAAATAACTTCCCTCAGGATCCGCTTCCCCGAACACGTGATTGTAGACCTCAGTAGAGTCCAGATAACCGGAATCGATCAGCAGGGCCCTTTCCTCGAGTAAACCGGACGGTTCCCCCATTGGTTCGCGCATCCAGATCTTGATATCCACCTGGTGCTCAAAAGGTCCGGGATTGGATACCCGCATACCCGCTTCGAGCTCCTCCGAACTGGTATATACATCCTTGTTCAGTTCGAGACGGATTTCCGGGGAAGGCCATCCGTATGCGTAAACGCCGAATTCGCCCCCCGCGTAAATGTTTCCGTTAGCATCGATGGAAACGCACCCGTTTATGACTTTCGGTCCGAATTCGAATTTTAACGTTCCATCGGGGTAGAAGGCCCGGAAGTGCCCGCCCGAGCCGCCTACATAGATTACGCCGTTCCCGTCCACGCACGGTGATCCATCAACGGGCCCTCCGGCATAAGATGCCCAGACGAGTTCTCCGGTTTCGGGCTCCAGCGCGTAAAGGTTCGAATCGTGACAGCCGAAATACACCGTACCATCCGGACCCAGGGCGGCGGATGAGCGGATTTCACCGCCTGCCTGGAATCGCCATTTCTCTTCACCGTCAGGTGTCACGGCAAAAAAGAGGCCTCTCCTTGAACCGATATAAACGGTGCCGTCGGAGCCGAGAGCCGCAGTGTTCCTCAAGGCTTCGGTTTCTCCCGGCAGAAACTTCCAGATGAATTCTCCGTCGGAGCATCGAAGCTTTACCAGACCTGTCGTATAACCGGCGATATAAAGATATCCGTCTTCCGACAGTGTAGGTGAAGACACGCTTATCGGTCCTTCAGTCTCGTAAGCCCACTTGAGAGTTCCATCGGGTAGAAGACAGTACACATTCCGGTCATGGCAGCCGAAATAGATATTGCCGTCCATGTCGATGGCCGGGGACGAGGCAACGGACAAATCCGTATTGAATACCCAGGTTGAGAGACCTGTCACGATATCGATGGCATACATGTTTCTGTCGAAAGATCCCAGGTACAGAATGCCGTCCCGGTCGATGAGAGGCTGGCCCCGGATAGGACCCTGGGTCGAGTAATACCATCGGAGTTTGCCGCCGGGAGTGATGCTGTAGATATTACCGAGGTTCGAACCGAAATAAAGATTACCGGCAGGTCCGACGGTAAGCCCTGTTTCACAGGTTCCGGTGAACGGGAATTCCCACAACAGTGACGGAATGTCGGCGCCCGCATATGGCGAGCGGCCGTTATGCGACGGTCCGTGCTGCCACATCGGCCAGCAGCTGCCGGCCGCATCCGTTTCCAGGGCGTATGTTCCCGCGGCGGATATTAATACGGCGGGCAGGACGGCAAGAATTAACGGCGTGAATGCAGAGTCATTATTATTACCTATGAGAATCCTGAACAATCTCATTTTAAAATCAACTTCCTTTTCAAAACGAGCGGTCAGACCTTCGCCAGAAGGCTGTCGTACATCTCGATGAGCGCGGCATAATGGGTGCCCGGATCCAGTTCGGCTTCAACCTTCAGCCTGCCGCGCTTTCCCATTTCTACAGCCATATCCGGGCGGCGTATCATCTCTTTTATTTTTTCAGCCAGGTCGGCGGAGTTTCCGGTTTCGAACAATGCTCCGTTCAAGCCGTCTTCCACCAGTTCCGGGATACCTCCCACCTTCGACGCAATTACCGGTTTTCCATAAGCCATAGCCTCGAAAATGGCCAGTGGCGAATTATCGAAGCAGATCGAAGGCATTATAATACACATCGCATTACGAACAATTTTTTCAAGGTTTTTTCCGCTCAAATAGCCGGTAAAGCGGATATTTTCGCATCCGCATGAGATTGCGAGCCGCTGAAGCCTGTCGGCGTCCTCCCCGCTTCCCAGTATGAGAAGATTCGCTTCGGGAGCCAGAGCCATAGCTCGAATCAGAACATCCACGCCTTTCTCGGGAGATAGAGCCCCGAGGTAAATGAAGTATCCTTCATTCGATTCGGAGTGCGGTTCGTAATCATCGAGATGAAGGCAGTACGGGAGGTGAACGAGGCTGTCTGGCTCCATCCCCCATTCGATGAGTTTCGATCGTAGAAACGCGCTGGGCGTGACAAAGAGATCGACATGTCTTTCATACACGCGCCACAAACGATGAACATACATCTCAAGGGAGTCGAGAAGGCTGGCGGAATACGAGTCTTTGATACACTTCCTGATTACGGCGTGATAATAGCTCCAGTGCATGCATTTCTCGCAGATTTCTCCCTTGGAAAACAGGAAATGATTGGGGCAGATGAGCTTGTGATCGTGCAGAGTCATCAGGATCGGCATGCCCCGCTTTTTTATCTCGGGGAGTATCGATGGCGTGAGCTGATAATAAATGTTGTGAAGATGAGCGATATCCGGACGGGTTTTATCTAAAAGGACGGAAATCTTCCGTCTCGCCTCCGGCGAATATATCAGCTTGAACCCCATCTTCAGATCCCTGGGAAGGGTGCGAAGGGAACGGGGAAGATCGAAGTCGATATTATCGACGAAGTGTTCGGCATATTCGCTCGGAAGATTCTTTTCGTGTTTCATGCTGAAAGGGATCACATGGTTACCCCTGGCGCGCAGCAGGCTGAACAGCTCCATCAGGTATCTTTCAGCTCCCCGGTATACGTAGAAATATTTATTTCCCAGCAGTATCTTCATCGATATTTATCGTTCCGGCAGACGAGGTCACATTAAAGAGTGCGGATATGCACCATACCGATATTCGTCGAATCCGAAATCCTAACCGCCATCGACCCTGTATGTCAACTTCCCAGCTGTTTCGGC
>CAYMWF010000112.1:0-14458 GCA_964394085.1 uncultured Gemmatimonadota bacterium
GGGAAGCGTAGGGGTACTTTTTTCTCTTGACTCCCCGCTCTTATTAACTGGAGAAAGTTCAATATATGATCAGCTTTATAGCCGAATCCTGTTGCGAAGGAATCCGGTGTCGATCTGTTCGGAGTTGTATTCTAGCCATAACTTACATTCAGTCTTGACTGTTTGTTTTGATTCTGTTATTCTTTCTGAAAGAGTGGCCGTTGTTACGCAGCGTCTTAGGATGCGGTTTTGTACTTTGGAGTGGCCGTTGAAACCATCGCCTTGGGATGGCGGGTTTACTGCTTCCTGATGGAGCAGCCGCTGTTACCCACCGCCAGAGGATGACTGGCCTGCCCGCTTCCTGATGGAGTGGTGGTTGGTAACCCCGACTGAGGATATCGGGTCAGCATACTACCGGGCGGATGGAGTGGTGGTGACAGCGGTCAGCATACTACCGGGCGGATGGAGTGGTGGTGACAGCGGTCTGCATGCACACTATTCGATGGAGTAAACTTGAGTAAGGGATTTTCGAAAGTAGAGCGGGGAAACCTGCGTAGCAGTGACCGGGTCCGTCGCACCCAGGCAGAGAGGAGCGCGGCCACCAGGGAACTTCTTATCGACGCCACTATCGATTGCATAGTGGACAAGGGCCTCGCCGGCGCCAGCACGCCGGAGATCTGCCGGCGGGCTGGAGTTTCTAGGGGAGCCCAGCTCCACCATTTCCCGACCAAGGCCGACCTTCTGGCCGCCGCGGTGGAGCACCTGTTCGAAAAGCGGCACGAGGAATTCAGGCTCGCCCACGGGATACGGCTCGAGAGCCGGGAGGATATCGCCGCCGCCATCGAATCGCTCTGGTCGATCTATACGGGGCCGACCCTGAAGGCTTACCAGGAGCTCGTAGTCGCGGCTCGCACCGACGAGGTGCTGTTCGAAAACCTCGCGGACGTGAACCGGAGGTTCTTCAGGGAAGCGAAAAAAACCCTTTCGATCCTGCTCGGTCTGGAAGGAACCACCGGGCGGGAACTCGACGGCGCCACCCGCCTGGCTCTGTCGGTGCTGGACGGGCTCGCGCTGAACCAGACTCTCGAACCGGACGACTCGACGGCACGCGCGGTGCTCGACCTGCTCGGGGAGATAGCGGCATCCGGTCTCGCCCGATATATGAAGCCCGACAGCGGCGGCGGCTCCACGGCTACGCAGCCGCAGCGGAACCACCGCGGCGGCCTCGGCCCCACCCGTACACCTGCTCCCGAAACATCAGGCGAAGATCAAAGGGGATAGTTGATGGAACGAGCAAAAACACCTGACAGGGCTTTTGAGAAGAATCCGCCGGCTCAAGCAAACCCGCCTGCTGCGGCATCCGAGGAGAATCAGGCTGTTTCAGCATCCGGCAAGAACTCCGTCGGACCGGCGTCTGGGAAGGGCGCGCCTGTGTCGGACTCCAGCGGGAGCTCGATGGCTTCGGAATTCGGCAGGACTGCAAGGCCTGCCGCCGGCGAGGGCAACGGCTCCGGGAATTCGAGAGGCGGATTTTCAGGGGCGATTCTTGATCGCATTACCCCCGTAATGGTTCGGGGAAGGCTTTCGGTGCTCGCCGCGGTGCTGAACCGTGTCCCTTCATACAGGCATCACCTTGTTGACGTCCATCCGACCGGCACCCCCTTTCGTTTCGAAGCGGTTCTCGAGTTTCTCGAGGAAGAGCGCAGCACCGGCGTACACATCGTCTGCAGCGGCGGGCGCATGAAAACCGGGAACGGACCGGCGGCGGATGCCGATGTCACGGTGCGTTTTCTGAACGCCGGCCTGATGCGGGAGTTCTTCTCGGGAGGCGACTCTTTCTCAATGCTGCTGGACAACACGCTGACCATAGAAGGAAACCTTTCATATCTACTGAAGTTCGCGCACATGTCGGAAGCTGTGACGCGCAGGAACCGCAAGCTCCCGCGCGCTCCGGAGATGAACGGCGACGGCACGGCCCGCTCATGGGAGGATATGCGCCCCTACCCCGCGGGGGAGCCGTGCAGGGAGCGTCCGGACGGTGAAGTGACGCACCTCGACGACCCGTATCTCGCGTCATACACCGTCGAAAACTTCCCCTCGATCAAGCGTCTGCTCTGGGTGAGCCGCGTCACGCGCCCCGCCATCTGCGCCGAACGCCCGCGGCTCCTCACCGAATTCCTGCTGCAGAACGGCCGGGAAAACGGGAACGGAGCGGCCCTCCGTCAGGCCGGGGCGCTGCGTCATATCCTCGCCAGCCGGGAACCGATCATTTACGACGACGACCTGCTCGCAGGCACCACCACGAGCAAACGGATCGGCGTGATCATCTTTCCGGAGCTGGGCGGCACCGGAATCTGGCCGGAGCTCCTGACGGTGGAGGGCAGGGAGCTCAACCCGTACGACATATCCCGCGAGGATATCGAGACACTGAACCGCGAGGTGTTCCCTTTCTGGATGGACGACAACGTGCGCGAATGGACCCGCAGAAAACACGACCGCCCCGACACCCTCGAGCTCGACGAGCGTTTCGTGCTCTACTTCATGTGGAAAACCCAGGCCGCGTCGCACACGGTGGTCGACGTGCCGAGGGCCCTCTCGCGCGGGCTCGACGACATCGCGAAAGAAGCCGGGGAGCGGATGGAGGCGGCCGGCGATCCCGAGAAACGCTCGTTCTACCGGGCGCTCCGGGAGGCGTGCGCGGGGGTGACCGACTATGCCGAGAACCTCGCCGCCCGGGCCGAGGAGCTCGCGGCGGCCATCGAAACAGGAGGCGCGGTTCAAGGCGACGACGGCATCGGCCGGCCGGAAGCGGCAGAAGAGGACGACGGTTCAAGAGCGCCGGGTGCGGCTGGAAATGTGGCCTTCGACGAAGGATCCGACGCGGTTGGGAACGAGGTTCCCGACAATCGACACTATACGGCCGGGAATGTCGCAGTCGACGAACGACACGGTGCTGTCGGGAACACCGGTGAGGAGGTTGGGAACACCGGTGGAACGGCAGGGAATTACGGCGGAGCGGTGAATGGCGAGGGAAACGGATCCGGATCCGCCGGGCGGAAGGAGCTTCTCCTCGAAATGGCCCGCATCTGCCGGAAGGTGCCTGCGAAACCGGCGGAGACTCTCCACGAGGCGCTCCAGGCGATATGGATACTGTTCGTGGCCCAGCACATGGAGAACATGAACGCCGGTATGGTGGTGGGCAGGCTCGACGTCTGGCTGAATCCGTTCCTGCAGCGGGAGCTCGATGCCGCCCCCGGCGACGACGAACGCCGCCGCCGGATCGAGCGGGCCCTGGAACTCACCTGCGCTTTCATGCTCAAGCTTACCGATCACCTTCCCCTGGTGCCCGACGTGGGGAACCGTCTTTTCGGCGGGTCCTCCGAGAACCAGGTGATCACCCTCGGCGGCCTCACCGAAGACGGGGGCTCCGCCGTCAACGATATGACCTGGATTCTTCTCAAGGCCACGGAGATGCTGCACCTTCGCGACCCGAACATGAATGCGCGGTTCGCTCCGGGGGTGAACTCCGACGCGTATCTGCGCCGCCTCTGCGAGGTGAACCTCCTCACCGGGGCGACGCCCTCGCTCCACAACGATGACGCGATGGTTCCCGCACTGGTCGCCCAGGGGTTCCCTCTCGAGCACGCCCGCGACTGGACCGCCACCGGCTGCGTGGAGCCCACGAGCTGCGGCCGCCATTTCGGCCATACCAACTCGATGATGTTCAACATGGTCGCCCCTCTCGAAATGACCTTTCACCGGGGCGCCCATCCGCTGCTCCGGCGGAAGCTCGGCCCCGACACCGGCGACCCGGCGGCCTTCGAAACGTACGATGAGTTCCTGGCGGCGTACAAGGCGCAGCTCGGCTGGCTGATCGACAAATCGATGGAAGCCAACAACATGCTCGGGATGACGCACCGGAAGCTGAAGCCGACCCCGCTCCTCTCGGCCCTGTTCACCGGCCCGATGGAGTCGGGAAAAGACATAATCGACGGCGGAGCCCTCTATAACACGTCGGGGGTCGCCATGGTGGGCCTAGCCGATGTGATCGACAGCCTCCTCGCCGTGCGAACCCTGGTCTACGAGCGTCGCGACCTGGACATGGCCGGACTCCTGGCCGCCCTGGAGGCTGATTTCGCCGGTTACGAGACGGTCCACGCCCTCATTCTCAACAGGACGCCCAGGTTCGGGCGGGATGACGAAGCGGCGCTCGAGACGGCGCGGGACGTGATCGATTTCGTCTTCGAACGCTACCAGGCCGGCGGCCACTACCGGGGCGGCAGGTATCTTCCGGGATACTGGAGCATGTCGAACCACGTGGCTTTCGGCGTGCTGTCGGGCGCGCTGCCCAGCGGAAGACGCCGGGGCAAGGCCTTCACGCCCGGCCTCACGCCGTCCCACCTCTCGGGTGGGAGCCTCACCGACCAGATCCGCACCGTTGCAAGCCTCGATTCGAAAAAATTCCCGAACAACATCGCCTTCAACGTGAAGGTGGCGCCCGGCCCCGGCGACACCCATGCCATGGTAGTGGACCGTATGACGGCTTACGCGGCGGCTTATTTCGGGCTGGGCGGCATGCAGATGCAGTTCAACGCGGTTCGCACCGAAACCCTGCGGGAGGCGATGGAGAACCCCGAAGCGTATCGGGACCTCCTCGTGCGTATCTCGGGCTACAACGCTTATTTCGTGGATCTGAACCGGGATATCCAGCAGGAAGTTGTAGAGAGGATGGAACACTCCCTCGCGAACGGTGACGGGAGGTGACGGCCTGATGCGCGCCGCCAGGAAATCCGCCGGCCAAAGTAAAACCGATCCTCCGGCCGGCGCGCACCGGTCTCTCCTCACCCGCCTGCTCGCGCCGTCGGGGCCCCCCGAGGAGCGCCTGGTCGAGCGGAACGGCGCCGCGGTGATGGCGGTGCCCGGACGCTACTCCGTCTCCTACCTGCTCGTCTCCGGCGACGCGGCCGTCGTGGTCGACGCGGGCTCCAACGCCGACATCCCCGGCATACTCGCCGCCCTCGAACGCCTGGGCATCCCCGAAAAAATGATCCTCGGGATCATCCCCACCCATCTCCACATGGATCACATCATAGGCATCGACGGGCTCGCTCTCCGCACCGGCGCGCCGCTTCTGCCCGGGCGGGCGTCCTGGGAGGCGGTCGGGGGTCGGAAACGGCTCAGATTTCCTGGGGCGCTTCCGCTCCTCCGGTCGCTGCCGACCATCCTGCTGCAGGGTGCGCCCGGGCCTCCCGCCGCCGACCTGCTGCGCGGCCCCGGTTTCGGTTTCCCCTGGTCGTCCAACCGGTTCAAGGCCGAGATCGCGCCGCCCATCGACCACGGCGACCCGATTCCCGGCTTCCCCGGCTGGGTGGTGCTCCACACCCCCGGCCACGCCGACGACGAAATCTGCATGTTTCACGAGGAGGCCGGGTTCCTCGTGGCCGGGGACATGATCCGCAACTACCTCGGCGGCGAATGGAACCCCCTCTACAACGACGGCCCCCTCTTCAGGCGGAGCAAGGAGCGGCTCCTGGAACTTCGCGTCGAAACGGTATTCCCGGGGCACGGTCCGGTCCTGGAAGGCCGTGAGATACTGAAGCGGCTCAAGACTTTCCCGTTCTATGTTCCCTGAAAGACGCTTCCAATCCCCGGGGTGACCCGCACCCTCCAGGTTACTTTTCTTCACATGAAGAATTGTCAAATATGATACAAAGAACACCCTGGGAGCCTGGGCGAATCGATTATGACCGTTAAGATTTCGCTCTCAGGGCGGAAGCCTGCATCAGTCATCGCCGCGAAACGGAAAAGGGCATTCGAAGCGGCTATCCAGGAATCAAAAGGTTCATATGCTAAGATCGGAACAGGAGGAACCCCCTTATCAGGCGAGTAACTCCCCCCGGAAGTTGAATGAGCTCACAACAACAGGTATAATCATCTCGATAAGGAGTTTGAAATGCGTGAAATCATTGAATTAATGCATGAATTCATTGAATTTCGGAGTGATTTCAGGATTTCTCCGGGTGCAGCCGGCCTTTTTCATCCTGCTTTCCCTACAGAGGCTCATGGTTCGTAACCGCCTGAGGAGCTCCGTCCTGGTCAAGCCGGTCTCCGCGCGCTGCAATATGCGCTGCGGCTACTGTTTCTACCGGGGAAAGAAAGACTTGCCGGAAGGGGGCGATTCGGGGCGCATGGATCGGGAGGTTCTCGACTCTCTGATCCGGCAGGTCATGGAGTCCACGGAGGGTCCGGTGGGAATCGCATGGCAGGGCGGGGAGCCGCTGCTTGCGGGTCTCGACTTCTTCGAGTCGGTCGTGGAGCTGGAGAAGCGGTACGGGCGCTCCGGTCAGGTGGTCAGCAACGCCGTTCAAACGAACGGTCTCCTGCTTGACGAGGACTGGGCCGAGTTCCTGGCCCGGTACCGGTTCCTCGTCGGAATCTCGCTGGACGGAAGCGCCCCGCTGAACGATCGTTACCGGACTACGCCCGACCTGGGGGGAACGTTCGACCGGGTATTTCCCTCCCTCGAACTGCTCAGGAGGTACGGCGTCGCTTTCAACCTGATGGTCGTCCTGAGCGACGTGAATGTTCGCCATCCCAAAGAACTCTACGAATTCTGCGTTGAAAACGAACTTCGCTTCGTTCAATTCATGCCGGCTGTCGAAGCGGATCCGGCCGGCGGCGCGGCTTCCTTCTCGATGCCCCCCGATCGATACGGTGATTTCCTGTGTGCGATGTTCGATCTGTGGTACAATGACGGGCGACCGGTCATCTCCGTCAGGATGTTCGACGCCTTTCTGGAACGGCTGCTCACCGGGCAGAACGGAATCTGCTTCTTCCGGGATTCGTGCGACGGCTATCTGGTCGCGGAGGCGAACGGCGATGTCTACACCTGCGATTTTTTCGTGGAGCCGCGGTGGAATCTGGGCAACCTGATGCAGCTTCCTCTCCGGGACCTCGAGCATGTTTCCCGGCGAACGGCGTTTTCCTCGCTGAAGGATTCGCTTCCCCGGGCCTGCCTGGAGTGCGGATGGCGGGACTACTGCATGGGCGGGTGTCCGAAGTATCGGGGGATGCGCGAGCCCAATTACATGTGCGACGGGTACCGGAAGTTTTTCTCTCACGCGATGCCCCGCCTCCGGGAGCTGGCGCGGAGCATCGAGCCCGGGCTGAATAAGCAGAGGAGAAACGGATCGTGAAAGACAGCCCCGATCGGAATTCGTCTTCGAGCAGTATAACCAGGCGCGAGTTCCTGAAGAAGGGGTCGGGCATCGCCGTTTCCGCCTCCGTGCTTCCCACACTCTCGCCGGCGGATCCCGGAACGGAGCCCATGAAGAACATCGTGGTCATCATGTCCGACCAGCACAGGTGGGATATGACGGGTTTTTCCGGCAACCCGGACGTCGAAACGCCCAACATCGACGGCCTTGCAGAGGAGGGCGTGCGTTTCGACAGCATGTACAGCCAGTTTCCCCTGTGCGTTCCTTCCCGCCAGAGCATCGTCACGTCCCAGTACGCGGCGACACACGGCACCAGGCTGAACGTCGTGCCCCCCGCCAAGCCGACCCTTCTCGATCATGTACACGGGTCGCATGGATACAGCACGTTCATCTCCGGCAAGAGCCACATGACGACCAGGGCCTTCGATGTCTGCGTCGACGAGGATTCTCTAAACTCGTATCTCCCCGTTTCTCTCGAGCAGGCCGTCAGCAAGGCGGACAGCTGGTACAGCGACCAGTATGCCGGCATGGAGGCCTGGAATACCAGGTCCAAGATCAATTCCCGTTATCTCCTCTATCCGATGGCGGAGGAGTGGCACCAGGAAAACCTGTTCTACAGGGTGGCGAAGAATATCCTCGAGGCGCACCCCGAGCGCCCGATCCTCCTCTGGGTCAGCTTCATCAAGCCCCACACCAACTGGACGCCGCCCGAAAGGTTCCTGGAAAAATACCGCAGCCGTCAGCTTCCCACGCCGGAGCCGGAATCGTCCGGGTTCATCGACACCCTGCCCATGTTCCTGCAGGATTGGTATTACCAGAACGAGTTTCATATCCTCACGCAGGATGATCTCACGAACAGTGTGAGAGCGTACTACGCCTGCGTGGAGTACATGGATCACGTCGTGGGGCTGGTTCTCTCTCTCCTGGACCGGCACGGCCTCGCGGAGGATACCGTTATGGTGTACACCGCGGATCACGGGGAGATGCTCGGGCACAACGGGCTGTTCTTCAAACAGTGTTTCTACGAGCCCGCCGTGCGCGTTCCCTGCGTCATGCGGTATCCCGGAGTGATCCCCGCCGGGCGGGTCGTCGGGCAGATAACCGAGCTGATCGATATTCTGCCGACCCTCCTCGATTACGCCGGCATCCCTCCCGCGGGCACCGAGGAAGGGCTCAGCATGCGGGGCCTGATCGAAAATCCAGTGGATTCGAGCTGGAAGAACGAAGCCTTTGCGGAGTTTGCGCTCAATTACGTGATGGTCAGGAAGGACAAGTGGAAGTACAACAGGCATCCCGGCGACTTGAATCAGCTTTTCGACCTGGAGAGCGATCCCGACGAGAGGATCAACCTCTACAACAGCACCACCTGCGCCGGCGTGGTGAACTATTTAGAGGAGCGGATAAGGCGGAGATTCGGCCGGATCCCGGGCCTGATCTGAAATATCCTGGAAGAAGGATCACATCGATGCCGTATTCAGCCTCTCGTCAACCTCGACTTGGAGGTGGGAGAAAAGCCGTGGAACATGTTAAACCTCACCGAATACGGCTCCATCTCGGGGCCGATGGATGAAGCCGACCGGATCTTCGGCGAAATCGTCGCGGACAAGCGGATCTTCGAAAGAATTGCTCGGCAGTTCCGTAAAAACCGCCCGGGTCGGGGTCGTCTTCCCCGACTGTCGCGGGCCGGTGATACAGCCGACCGGGTATTCGCCGCTGCAGGTCGGCAGCTCTCCGCTGATGTTTCTGCTTATCATAAAACAAAATTCTCACCTGATATCCAGGAACTCAACTCCTGATTATCAGGGTTATTGTTCACACCCTCACCCTGCCCGGTAGACTTCTTCTGTTCTGCTCTCGAAAACCGCCTCGTTCTCGAAACGACCTGGAGGGTTCACAACGCGGTGGTCTATGAACAATCCAGTACTTTCTGGATAATCGGATGGCCGTAGCGCGCCCCGCCTGTCGTAACTGTCAGGTTCGGCATCGGATGATAAATTCCCGACCCGTGCGTGTGCCCGCAAAACACCCGGAGCTGCCTGTCGCTGAATCGCGATGCGAGCTGCAGCAGGATATCCCCGACCGCATTACATGAGAAAAAAGGCAGCCAGTCATTCGCTGACGGTCTGCCTGCATGCACCGCCGATTCTCTGAAGGGAGGTACATGTGTCAGGCAGAGAACTTCCGCATATGCGTCAAGTGCTTCTCCGAGCACTTTTTTCAGATAAGCAGCCGCCTCATCTCCCAGCATATTCAGCATCCGGATCCGGGCCTCGCGCGACAGATGTGAAAGTTCCCGAATATAGAAGAAATCATTCAGCTCCACCGGTGTAGCCCACACGTTTCCCAGGCGAGCATCGCCCCATGAACCATGTCCGACGAGGGCGGTGTCACCAGTGAGTTCAACCACACCTGCATTGCTCAGCCATACCAGACCGGGAGATACGTGGATTAGATCGAGGATCTCCCGCTTCACCGACTGGAAAGCTGCGCCGTAATAATCGTGATTGCCAAGAACGAAATACACAGGGCGGTCAACGGATGCCTGGATCAGCTGCAGGTATCTCCCGACGCTGTCCGCCTCGCCGATATCTCCCCCCACGATCCAGGCGTCAGCCTTCTCTGCAGCCAAGGAACTTAAAAAGTGATCCAATGCCGCGGAGTCAAGAAAATTCAAATGGATGTCCGTCAGCCAACCAATACGCATTTTTCTCGATTACCATGCAAATTCACCGGGGTTACTATATGACACGCTATGAACGACTGTCCTGGTCGGCTGTCATCTCCAGAGCCGGTAGAACTTGAAGTGCTTCGGCCATTCCTCTCTCGGTTTGAATGCCAGGGCCACTTCCAGATTGTCCAGAGCTGACTCGGTAAGGACGACGTGGTTCTCGAGTTCCCTGGCCTTCTCGAATTCCTTGTCATTCACCTTGCATACGGCTTTGTAGAAAGGCCCTGCCAGCCACTCGGCAACTTCGGGTGTGTCCTTGAATTTGAGATAGCAGGCAAGCGAAGCGTGCGCCGCTGCCAGCATTGCGAATCCTGCAGGCACCGACTCCCGGATCAGAATATACATCTTCATTTCGTTCTCCCGGGCGAATGTTTGAATTCAGCTGTGGAGATAATCAGATACTGCCATTATTTATTAGTCCTTCCCGCGTTTCCTGTTTTTCAGTTCTTTTTGAACAATTTTCGCTGTTCCACATTATTCTGCGAACATTTTCTGCAGCACGGTCAGGACTTTCAGGGATGTTTTTTTGCTGATTTTTCCCATTTTCTTGAACATACGAACCGAGTCGACTTTACGAAGCTGATCCAGAATGATCTGCCCGGATTTGCCCTGGAAGGTGCATGGGATCCTGGTGGGATACCTCCTCCCCTTTGTTGTCATTGGAGCAACTATGACCGTTCTGATGTGATGATTCATCTCGTCTGGTGAAATAACCAGGCAAGGTTTGGTTTTTATGATTTCGTGCCCGATTGTAAGGTCCAGATTTACCAGGTAGACCTCAAATCGATTTATTACCATTCCCATTCATCGCTTTACCATTGTGTCTGTGTGAGGATATCGTCGTCGAGCAAGTCGTCGTCCTTCATCCTCGCCATGGTTTTAAACGAAGCTGCCCAATCCGCTCGAGGATGAACCACCGGTACGATAATAAGACGGTTTCCCTCAATTGTAATCTCGATCTCCTCGCCAAGGCCTGTTTGTTCGATAAGCGCCTTCGGAAGACGAATATCCTGGGAATTGCCTATATTTACGATTCTGGATTTCATGATCGACCCACCTCCTATGATAATTACATAGTAATTACACAAGGGGGAATTGTCATTCTTATTAAAACTTCATCCATCAATACTCATTAATGATAACTCGATCGCTGCTGCGCGTCTGCCCAACAGTGAAGTCACTTCAAAGTCTCACCCGTCGAATTGGGGTCCGTAACTTGTTGACATTCCTCCATTATGCATATAGCTTGATGTCATCATTACACTTTTGAACATCACAACCCGAATATCGTAGAATCTCCCCAAAATGATTACCGCCCCGGAGAAAGGGTGACGGAATGAATCGACGGCTCATTCGAACTGTTTGCTTCGGAATTGTGTTCCTGGTTATTCCGTGTTCGGCAGAAGACCAGGCGGATTCGAACCGGGACTGGGAATTTGAAAGTGCCATCATCGCGGAATTGGAAGCTCTTTCCCCGGAATCAGTCGAAGACTTCGAGGCAGCAACAACAGCTTATGATCAGGACGATTTCGCAGCAGCAGTAGAAGGTTATCGCAAGGTAATAGCAGACGCCCCCGAATTCGATCATGCTTTTCGCAGACTATGCTATTCTCTTGTTGAACTCGGGAATATTAAAGAGGGCATCGCGCAGGCGGAGAAAGCAGTAGAAATACACCGATCACCGATTAATCTCTTTGCACTTGCAAGAGCTATCGCCTTTCCCGGTGACGAGCATCCGCCGCCGTCACCGGATGCCGTCCAGTTCGCATATGGCCTGGCCCGGGAGGCAGCAAAAGCTGATCCTGGTGAAGCAGCTTTCACCATCCTCCGGGCCGAACTTGCGATGCAATGTGAGAATGCCCCTGGTTTTCGCGAATCGGTAAACCTGCTGCTCGAACATCACTCCGAACAGATGATAACCCACTACTTCGCAGCGGTACTGGCCGTCTATAATGAAGAGTGGACAAAAGCAGAGCATCATATCCGTGAGGCCGGTCTCCGCGGTCTCCCCGAAGATGTGGTCGACGAGTTCCTGGCGGATGGCATCGGCGCCCGGGTCGCGGCCTGGCGCTGGGCGAAAATAGCCGGTATCGTCACGGGTGCCTGGGCAATGGGGCTCGCTCTGCTCTTCTTCGCCGGCAAGGCATTATCATCCATCATTCTCGCATCGGTCGAGCGAGACGATCCCAACACCGAGATTTCCGACGGTACCAAGAAACTGCGCTCGATCTACCGCCGGCTGGTCACTGCGGCGGGGTTGTACTGGTACATATCCCAACCATTCGTCGCCCTGCTTGTAATTGCAATCACCGGATCGGTAATCTACGGCTTTCTAATGATCGGTCGCATCCCGGTAAAACTCGCGGCAATCATCGTCTGCGGCGCCCTTGTCACCCTTTACGCCATGGTCCGTTCTCTTTTCGTCCGCATATCGGACGATGATCCCGGAACTTTTATTACGGAAGAGGATGCACCCGGATTATGGGCGATGGCGAAAGATGTCGCAGCAGAAGTCGGCACCAGGCCGGTCGACGAGATCTGGCTTACCACCGGCACCGAACTCGGAGTTTACGAGCGAGGAGGGCTCCAAGCCCGGATGAGTGACCGTGCACGTCGTGCTCTCCTCCTCGGCGCCGGTATTCTCGAGGGATTCGAACAGAATGCCTTTCAGGCGGTACTTGCGCATGAATACGGTCACTTTTCTCACCGCGACACGGCGGGGGGTGAAGTCGCCATGAGAGTGCAGAGCGGTATGTATAAATTCGTAATAGCCCTTGCTGAGGCGGGTTATGCAGTCTGGTGGAACCTGGCCTTCCTGTTCCTGCGTCTCTACTCAATCCTTTTTCGACGGATCTCGCACGGAGCGACCAGGCTGCAGGAACTCCTGGCCGATCGTATCGCAATTCAACGATATGGCCTTCAGGCATTCAAAGACGGGCTTACGCACGTCATCCGCCGGGGCATCACCTTCTCATATGTATTTAAAGCCGAAATCGAGAATGCCGTCGAAGCGAGAAGGCCAATCTCCAACCTTTATGCTTTACCTGAACCTTCCGACCCCGAATTGGTCGAGACCATAGAATCCGAAATAAAAGAAGCTCTCGAAGCCCGAACCGACGAGGATGATACCCACCCTGCGCCGATGGATCGATTCCGCCTCGGCGCGCAAATCCGTTCCACCTCACAACCCGAACGGACGGGTTCCGTCATGGAACTCTTCGCGGACGGTCCGGCGCTGATGCAAGTTCTCTCGGCAGAAATCACGAACGGTTTAAACAGCCAGATCGACATTGATACGGAAATAGAGCCAGGCTCAAATGCCGCTGAACCCGGTGCTGATTCCGAAGAATCAAAACAATAGGAACGTACAATCAGTTTCCGGAGAAAACTCCCGGATGTTTGAGGTAGGCCATAATGTTCAAGAACAGGTTGCAGCAGTTCGCCCCCGGGAGGTATTGAAGCAATGAAAAGCTCTCTATTGAAACCTCTGTTTTTATTCTACATTAAACCGCGCGAAGCTTTCGAGAAACTCCTCTCTGCCCCGAATACACTGGGAAACACACTGATTGCATTATATACAGGGGGATTGACCGCCTTCCTGCTAGGTGATCCGGAAGGGTTCCAGGATGCGTATACGGCTTTTCGGTACCTGACATTCAGCAGTCCTCTGAACGGCATAGCGGAATGTATACCGGCCTCCTTCTGCATCTGGATCGGATTGAAGATACTTCGCACCCCCCTGTCATTTAAAAACATATTCCAAGTGATGGTCTGGTCAATCTTCCCGGGATCACTCGTCTGTATTGCAATCCTGCTCCCAATGATTGTATTCGAACCATTCATGACTTCGGTCTTCGGCTTCATTCTTATCATTCCTCTTTTTATCAGCTGGCTTTACTACTGTCTGCTGGGGATCAGCCTCATCGATTCGGATCAGAGCATCACACGAAAACGGGCGGGCCTGGCATATCTGCTGGGATTTCTGTGTACATTCGGTCTGCTCATCGGGCTTCTAATGCTCGGTTCAATTTTTCGATCTTGAAGTATTTTTTCAGGTGACCCATATACCCGATGACCGCGAATCTTTCGATCTCCTCGACATATCCATCCAGCAGTTCGAGGCAAACGTCCAGATCGCGGTATGCCGACGGGCCGTCCGTGCGAAGCGAAGCATCCCGGACTCCGGCCGGGATGAGAACCCGCTCGCGAAGGGAAACAAAGTCGAATCGATCCGCGAGATGTTTGCTCTCCGATCGCGGCATTGTCCGGCCCGTGCCGTGACTCAGCGAATGGAGCGACTCCTGTACGCGGTGCGTAGCCCGCACGAGTGTCACATCTCCGGCCATGTGCGAAGGAATCACGTTCAGGTCTCCCGGTTCGACGCGGACTGCGCCCTTCCTGATGATCGCCCCCCCGCCGGATAAGTGTTCGACCGTATTATGTGGGAGATCGAGAATCAGCTCGAGCGGCCCCAGAACTCCCTCGACAACCTCATGAACGGCCGCCCGGTTCGAAACCGCCCAGTCAACCACCC
>CAYMWF010000113.1:0-1160 GCA_964394085.1 uncultured Gemmatimonadota bacterium
GAGTGCGCGTCCAACGTCGTTTCGTTCAGGCATGATGACGGAACGAGCTTTATCGGTGAACCACCGCCTGTATCTCGCGTCACCAGGGCGTCGCTTCGATTTCCGATCGATCGGGTCCTGGCTGACGGGGTGCTGTTCATCCCAAACGAGATGGAACACAAGTGGGCCGTATTCTACCACGGCGGTGAAGTGATCTGCGTCCAGAGCTGGCAGCGGAAAGTCCAGGTCGTCGCCCGACTCGATCTGTTTGAGCACCACGCTGAAGTGACGGAGGTCCGCGGCACCTTCGGGGCGGAAGATGAGGATCCGGTTCTCACGGTACGACTGTTCGACTATCTCTTACGAAGCCATGCTCTTGACACGGCCTATCCTGCACCGCTCCCGGCGGGGATGGAAGAGAACCCTGAAGCGGCCGCAATGTGGTGTATGGCCATGTTCGGAAATCGCGCGCTGTTTGCAACGCCGCACCGGCTGGAACGCCGCGATCCGGAGCGGCCGCTGCGAACACACTCATTGCTGCACATTGCGACAGCCCGGGGGCAGGTACCTGAGATAGAAGCGCACCTGGCGGCCGGGGTTCCGGTCGATTTACTGGCAGGCGACGGTAAAGCGCCGCTCCACTGGGCTCTTGCCTGCGAAGATTCCTCGATAATGAGACTTCTTCTGGAAAGGGGTTCATCGGCCGACGTGCGCTCCAGCAGCGGCGTCACCCCTCTCATGAGCGCAGTCCAGAGTTCAAATCATGACAAGGTGCTGTTCCTGCTCGAGCATGGTGCGGATGTGAACGCCCGCGACCGGTTTGGTTTTACCTCCCTGCATCGCGCCGCCGAGTGGGGAGAGGTCGAGATACTTCAGACTCTTCTCGAGCACGGTGCGGCACCGGGTATCGAGGCGCAGGGGGAGACTGCTCGTTCAATTGCAGAGGCACGCCATAACCACGAGATACTCGAGGTGCTCAACATTTACAAGTAACCAGCAAGCCGACAATGACGGCTCCGTCGACCTGAACGTCGTTTCGACCCCAAATCTAAAAAGCCGATAACAAGGTGGGGGAGGAAGTAACAATCCTATATGCCTGCGAGTCGGGAAGCAGGGCCTGTGGCCTCGAATCCGCGGACAGCGATTACGATGTCCGGTTCTTGTACCTACACCCTCCTTCA
>CAYMWF010000113.1:1260-14249 GCA_964394085.1 uncultured Gemmatimonadota bacterium
ATGAAGATATCCGTGTCCGAGTATCCGCATCAACTGCCCGGACTCTCAGAATTAAGGTAAAAGAATTCCTGGACAGCGCTAAAGCGGCGTATGTTCACTTAAGGCGTCATAAGTTTTCGTAACGGGACTGAATCGACACGCGAGTGAGGAAGGAAAGTGTAGATATGCACCCGAAATCTTTGAGTTTAAGAAAACCCGCTGCAGCCATTTTATTCTCTTTCGTCATCTTTGTCTGGGGTTGCGCTCCGTTAACAGTGCCGGACAGAATGCAGGCTTCGAAAGATTCTGAAGCATCGGGAGTTCCCGAAGTTTCCGAAGCCGTCGAGTCCGCAACGGCAGAAGGGTGGAAAGCACTGTGGGAGAATGATTTCGACGAGGCGGAGCGCCTGTTTGGGAAAGCGCTCCAGGAAGCCGCCGAATATGTACCGGCCCTCCGTGGCATGGGGCTGGCGAAGTTCTCCATTGCCCGGGAATTCCAGGCCTTTGATTATCTGAATCGCGCTGTTCGAAATGCTCCGGCAGACCCGCTCGCGATACCTGTCCGGGATTTTCTCGGAAACAGTATAACTTTCAGCAAGTCCGGCGGCCAATCTCTCAAAACCACCAACTGGAAGATCTCGAAAGATGTATCGGCACCGCTCTGGAACCGTCGTGAAGCGTTACTCGTCCTCGGTGAGAATTACGTTGAACACGAGAAAGATATCCCCAGCGCCCGGAGGGCCTATGCTCAGCTGAAGTTTGAACGGGACTGGGATGTTCTCGGCCCTTTCCCGAATATCTCGCACTCGGGATTCGATGAGCCGTTCATCGACGAGTCGAATATTTCGATTTCCCTCCGGGAAAAAGAATATACGGGGATGAACAACCGGGTCATCGAATGGTTTCATCCGATCCGCAAAAACTACGACGGCTGGGTGCCGCTTGCGGATTACCTCGATTACCCGGTGCCATGCGCTGCTTACGCCTGTTCATATGTGGATATTGCCGAGGAGGGCAAACACGTGCTCGTCCTTTCCCAGATAGGCGCCGTCAAGTGCTGGGTTGACGGCGAACTGGTGATTTCGGATGCCAACTACGAGATAGCTGTCGAATCACACTGGGTGATGCTTGATCTCAGCAAAGGTACTCATACCATCCTGGTCAAGGTATGTAACGAAGATAATCCGGAACTGAGATTCCAGGTTTCCATGGCCCATCTTTCACCCGGGGAGACCGAAAAGTTCAACAGGGTGAAAGGTTCACGGTTCTACGGTGAAATCTTTGCGGACAGGAATACAGATCTGGGTATGGAACTGCCCGATCCTCTTTTATCCGGTATCTGCGGGCTCATCGACAGCGACCCGGATAATCTTGAAAACTACTTCTGGCTTTCGTACATGCTGCACGTAAAGGGGTACGGCCTTGAAGGGGTCGAAGTTCTGGACCGAGCCCTCGAAAGGCAGCGAAAATCCGTCGGCATGACCACACAGGATGCGGAATCCAAATCCACTGCGGAGAAAGGGAGCGCTCTTCTCCATATCGCCAGACGCTGGTGTTATCTCAGGGAGGATAAAGCCTCCGAAGCCAGAACGGCCACCCACCTCGCGGCTGAAATCGCTCCGGGCTTTTCCCCGGCGGCGAAGCCTGTGATTGATGAGATGATTGAGCGGAAGAGTCTGAAACGCGCGGAGATGCTCCTGAATGAAATGTTCCTGAGGAATCCATTATGGTTTGACGGGTTCCTGTCTAAAATGGTGCTTCTTCTGCAGCAGGGGAAGCCGGATGAATCATTCATTCTAATTGACGAATTGAACGAACTGTATCCCGATGTGCCCGCGGTCTACAGCCTTCTCAGCCTGAAAGCGGAAATTTTCAACCTGGAAGCGCTGGTGCCGGTGCTCATGGAGGAAATGGGAAAAGGCGGCTATCCTTACGAAGCTGTTTCATATTTCATGAAACGGAGCTTCGGTGAAAGGAATTATCATAGAGCCGGTAAACTGGCTGAAGAACTGATTGCAGCGTATCCCACGACTACCGATTACCACGTGGCGGCGATAGAATCGAAACTGAGGATGACCGATGATTTCGCCGATGAAGCTGTTCAGATAATCAGGGAGCTGTTGCTGAGCTTTCCCTACTCTCTCGATTTACTCAGCATCGAACTTCGGCTCCTCGATCGCCAGGTTTACAATTTAAAGAGAATTATCTCGGAAAACGAGAGCGTGCTGGCGGCGAACCCGACGTTGAAAGTTGAATACGAGGGAAAACTCGAAGAGAAATCGAGCGACCTGGAGAAAGTGCTTGAAAAAATTCTCGCAATCAATCCCAAACTATACAGCATCAGAAACCAGCTGCGAACCCTGAGAGAGCAGGTATCCCTCGATGATCTTGTGCCGCCTTTCGAGTCAGTAGATATAATCAGCGAATTCGAGGAAAAGATGAACGGGGAAGGGAGCACCGGCGTGGACGGCGCGGAGGTATGGGCGGGAGGCGGCAGGAGATCGGTCGCTGATTATATAGTTGTTCTGAAGGATGTTACCGAATTCTATTTCGATGACAGCGGCAGAAGAAAGTATTCCCACAGAGTTTTCAAGGTGCTATCGCAGAAAGGGGTCGAAACCCTGAACACCCTCACGATCCCGTATCATCCGTATTTCAGCGATTTGGAGTTTCTGCAGGCCCACGTGATAAAGGAGGACGGCTCCCAGATCCAGGCGGTAAGCATGCTGAACAAGCTCTCTTTTCCGGGGCTCGAGAAAGGTGATTATATCGAGATAGAATACACTGAAGACAGCTACAGGCCCGGAGCTCTCAACAAGGAGTTCTGGACCGCCTTCAGGTTGAATTCGGATGTTCCCGTATTCAAGGCAAGGTTCTCGGTACTCTATCCGCGTAAGAAGGAAATCTTGACGAGAATGTACAATTCGCGTGGGATAACCGGCACAAGCATAGAGACTCCCGCACCACAATTCAAAACTGTCAACGATGAATTCAAACTTTGCTCGATTCATGCCGATCTGCTGGACGCACTGAAGAGCGAAGCGCTTCCTCCGGATCCGAATGATCTCTATTGCTGGATCGATATTTCCACCCTGGCGGAGTGGTCCGAGATTCAAAGCTGGTACAGCTCCCTTTACGAAGGTCAGTGTGAGGTTACACCGAAGATCAGGAAGAAAGTCGATGACTTGCTCGTTGATACCGAATTCGATGAGGATAAAATCGAGGTGCTCTGCGATTTTGTCGCTCGCAGGATCGAATACGAGGATCTGGATTTCCAGTACAGCGCATATATACCGCAGAAGGCCGAATCGGTGCTCGAGGACGGTTACGGCGACTGCAAAGATAAATGCACCCTCCTCATTACCATGCTGAAAGCCGCCGGAATTCCCTCTTATATCGCCCTCAGCGAACCTGATTATACAGGCGACAGTTTTTATCTGCCCTCTACGCGGTTTTCTCATACATTTGTTATCGTACCGCGCGGCGAGACTTTCCTCGCTCTCGATCCTACCGCCGCGTATTACACTTACCCCGAAATACCTTACGAATTGAAGAACACCTATTACCTGCCTGTCGAACCTCGAACGGACGAAACGTCCGAACCCCGGAAGGATGCGACACAGTACGGTGCAAGGCCATACCGTCCTGCAGGGGAAGGAAGGTTTGAGTCGCCTTCTCCGGAGCGGCTGAGGGTTTCCTGCGATGCAGAAGGCGTTGAAACAGGAACAATGGTCGAAATGGTCGTAGAATTGCAGGGCAACGGTAGAGACTCGAATATTTCGGGTGAGATCGTCTGCAGGGGCACTACGGCTGTAATGTATCGCACACTCCTGAAAACCAGTGAAGAAAGCAGGCGGAAAAATGCATTCTCCGGGTTGATGAACTACTGGGTCCACGGTTTCGATCTGGACATCCTCGAAGTTGAGAACATGGAGACGCTTCTCCATCCCCCGGTAGTAAGGTTCGAGGGAAGCATGTCGGGTCTTATCACCGGACATTCAAACAGAATCGCCGGTTTGAACCTGCCCTGGCTGGTCAGAAACAGCTCGACACTTACCGAGGCGGTCGGAGAATCGGAGAGGGAGAACCCGCTCCTTATCGACATCCCTCACATGTCCACACCCCGGGTCCAGAAAACCGTCCTGCGCCTCCCCTCGCGATTCAAGGTCGTCTCCCTCCCCGCCGACCAGACCTTCGAACTCCACGGAATCGAAGCAAGTTTCACCTACAAAAAAATAGGCAACACAATCACCTGCACCAGGAGATTCCTCATACCCAAAACCGAAATCGCCGTCGCCGACTACCCAAAACTCCGCGAATTAATCCTCCAAATCACCTCCAAAGAAAAGGAGCAAGTACTTGTCAAATAGACAATGGGATCCACATCAGGCTATTACTTTCTGTACTGGCCGCATTATCGTAATTAGGTTGGGTTGAAGTAAAATTGCTTCCCGGTCACCGGCCTGCTGGTAGCTACTCTATTCTATCGAATTCTCGACTAACCCGGCTTCAGATATGAAGTAGGATGATTTTCCAAAATAGAACTATAGAACGGGGTAGAATATTAGCTCTTAATATCCCACCCCCGTTCTATATTCGGGAAAGGTGCAAGGCTGATTATCGCCACTGTGATTATTCGGTAATCACTCCGTCGACGGGGTTACGGTGAATTCGAAACAAGATTCATCCCAGATGAAGGGATACTGACCACACCTGAGGCAAAGTTCGTAAGGACCGCCAAGCTCTGCATAATAGGGCACATAAATCTGCCTGTCCTGTATCGCCTCGTGAAGCCCCCTCATTGTTATCGTTATGGGGCCGGCGAAAGGATTCCCCGGGTACGGATCTCCGTTAAGCAAGTACAGGTCGAGCCAAACATCGACTGTCCTGGTTTTATCCGACACGTTGGCAAGGCCGGCCCTGTAATAGAGATATCCGCCCCTGGGTGCTATCGGATAGTCGCATTCCAGAATCGTTATTACGGGTGTCTCTACCTCGAGGGATACAGGGACGAGTAGCACCGGATCCTGCTCCGCATTGCTCGAGATAACGAGCGTATCCGAGTAAACGCCCGGAAGCAGTTCAGCAGCGCTGCAGACGACCTCTACCGCCATGCACGAATCCGGTGGAATGGAGCTTTCAGAAGGTTCAACGGTGACCCAATCCTCAATCCAGGAGATATTGAAATCGAGAGGTATGTTGCCTGTATTACAGATGAGAAGGGTATCCAAATCCACATCATCGATGAAGAGCTCGAAGTGGAAAGAACCGGGTGCGATATCGATAATGGCTTCCGCGTAGCCAACCAGGAATGTGAACACCTCCGACGACCAGGTTTCACCTCCATACCCGTCGTACGCCTTCACCTTCCAGTAATACTGTTCGAAGTTTATCAGCTCGGGTGTATGGAAATATTCGCTTTCTGTCAGGCTGTCGATTAAAACCGGATTCGTAAACCCGGAATCCGTATCGAGGTAAAAATCATACAGAACCTCGTCCCCGTCACCGTCCGGGGCATCTTCCCAATCGAACCAGAGTGGGGTCTCCGCGATTGTCTCACCATCAGCAGGACTTAAAAGTGAAAACGGATCTGGAGGGATGTTCTCAGCACACTCATCCGCTCCCATGTCGAAACCCTCGCCCCAGGGTCTGACATCCCCGTCTATATCAATATACACACCTGCATCAATTCCGGCATCGATACAAGGTGAACCTCTCTGAAGGTGATAGTCATCACTCCCAGGATCTACAAAAAGCGGATCGGAATCAATATTGCCTTCACCCGGCCAGCCTCCCTGAACATCCGAATATGTTACATCGGGATCTCCGGAGATGATATAGAACTCCTGCGGTGAATCGTTCCAGAGGATGCAGTTCTTTATGATCGGGGAGGAACCATAGTCGCAGCAGATTCCACCGCCGTTCACACCTGCGGAGTTATCAGTGATCGTGCAGTGCGTAATCTTCGGATCAGAATTGCTATTTAGAAAAGCACCGCCTCCGACATTATCAGCAGTATTTTCAAATATCATGCAATTTGTGATTTCCGGGTCCGAATTATAGCACCATATTGCGCCACCATTATCCAAGGCGATGTTTTGAGCAATAAAACAGCTTGAAATGTTTGGATTTGAATTGCCTGAGCAAGATATTCCCCCGCCGTCGTCCAGGGTCGAATTTCCTGAAATGGTACAGTCTGTGATTCTCGGTAAAGAGTTGCCATCGCAGTAAATGCCTCCGCCGCGCTCGCTTGCAGCGTTTCCTAAGATTTCGCAGTTCGTAATTGTAGGGGAAGAGGTGTGGCAGTGAATCCCGCCGCCCCACAGGTTGACCGAATTACCCTCGATAAAGCAGTTCGTGATCTCGGGAGATGCATGGGTGCAGTATATCCCGGCCCCTGAGTTTGAATGGTTATTTTTGAAGATACAGTCGTCGATTTCTACTGTATTCGTGTCAGAGGTACCAAAACAAAAAATTCCTCCTCCGCTGGAGGCGGTATTGTTTCCATCTAATATGCAATTTCGAATAATCGGGTAGGAAGAATAGCAATAAATGCCACCGCCATCACCTTCGTTTCCATTCGTTATGGTGAATCCGTCTATTATTGAACCAGTCCCGGAACCACCAACGATACGAAATCCTCTTCCTTCATTCAGGCAGTCGATCACGGTTGTCGATGCTCCGGCTTCCGACATGACCGTGATCACGTTAAGGGTAAATTCGATGTTTTTGTTTCCTGGTCCCGTGTATGTCCCGGGGGCCACGAGCACAGTGTCACCGGTTTCTGCGGCATCGATGGCCTCCTGGATTGTAGGGTAGGGTATCGGAACACCACGAGTTGTTGCCCAAGAACAGGTTGTCGTGAGTACGACAAATACAAATATCAGTACGGAGAGAGTCTTCCTTTTCATCCCGAACTCCTTTCAAAAATGCCAATTGTGAATTATTCAAATTTTGATGGGCATTGGGCATCGTCAGAACCTTGACGACGATTTCATTCGAGTCTACCGTATTTAAGAAAATGTGCAAAGTGAAAGTTTTAATTTACGATACAGACTGTGTTTGAGAAAGGTTTATCCAAGGTTAGTTCAGTTTTATGAGGAATCGTCAAATCAGCCGGGAGCCGGTCGGCTTCCCGACTGATAATTTGTTTCCGAATTCACATCTCCGTTCCTTAAAGGATCGGTTGGGATATGATCACGGGACTATGTAGAACTCACAGCAATCCTCGTTCCACACGACCGGATAGTCTCCGACAAGTACGCATAATGTATATGGTCCACCCAGCGGTGCCCCCTGCGGAACAAACAGGGAATAATCAGTCTCGGCCAGACCACCCGGCCCAAGGGTAACACTCACAGGACCGGCAACCGGATTGCCCGTATACGGTTCACCGCCGATCAGGAGAACATCGATCCAGGCATCGAATGTGACGAGTTCCCCAGTGTCGTTCTGGACAATGATGTTCAATTCCAGGTAGTCCTGACGTCGAACATTCGGATTATGACAGGTTACCTCGATAAAAATATCGCTCCATGGTAGGGAGGATACGGAGACTCCCTCGACATTGTGGTATGTATTCCAACCCGGAGATGTTTTATCCATTCTCAGAAAAAGAGGAAATTCATACGGGATATGTTCAGAATTTATCGAGGCCTCGAGTTCACCGTCCACAAGGAAGTCGGCGTTGTCACGAGAAACCTCGATTCTGTAATCATGAAGATTACTGACATCAATCCCCTCAATGAGAACTTCTTCACGCTGTGCACCATTAACGAACCTGGCGCGTAATCCCGTCTCCCAGTACGATTCGAATGCGATATATAGAGGCACCCCTTCAATCGTATTGTCCAATCCCCAGAGTGCCGAATCATTCAAATCACCGATGGGAGGAGTCAGGTACACGTCCGAAGATTCAAAAACCAGCGTCTGGGCTTCTTCCGGAATGAATTCCTGAGTGGAAGTCACCCAGGTTCCACCTCCAGCCTGTCCGCCGCTCTCGATAACGAGGCAACCATCCTCTACCCAAGCCGTGCCGCCTCCGTTCGAATGAACACTCCAAAATTCTTCATTGAGGAATGAGAAATCATCCTCGAACAGAACTTCTCCGCTACAAAAAGATGCACCCAGAGCGAAGACAAAGATACAAAGAATGACATTTTTTACGCTTTTCATGATTTCCCTTTCTTTGAATTTTCGTTCAGACTTATACGAGTTCAATAACCTCTGATTCCAATTCTGTTCCGATATTCCCTCCTTTTTTTATCCAACCTCGATAATAAGAAAAGAGACGATTCGTCGTCTTCCTTTCTACGGCTGCGAGAATCTGCGAATTACTTTGGCTAATGAGTTTTCAATTAGAAGAACGGATGAGCTTGGAATCGCATAGATTTTTTTTCAGGCATGCTTTGCATGTAGTGATGTAAAAGCTGAAGCCATTGCACATGAAGGTGATAGACATCTCGTTTCGAGTAACTCGAAATTTAACCGGGGGAATTTGAAAAACCTGAGGCTTAGGGGATTAAACTGGATCGACTCCTGGTTGGAGTAATTAAGAAGTTAACAAAAGGAAATTCAATCAATGAAATGCGGATATGCCATTCTTGGTCAATCGGTCTTGAGCGAGCTGGTTATCCACTCGTCACCATTCCAGTAAGACACTCCCTCACTCAGGAATTGTGATGATTGAGCAGGAATTCGAGGTTTTTCTGATGCGGCTACTTCTCTAAGGAATTCATCGGGATATAATATATTCACGATGTTCATTTCATTGTCGAGATAAAAAAATACCTGGAGATTGTTTCCCGCATCACCTTTGCCTTCCTGAACAACAGCAAGTATCAAATCATCAGACAGGAGTCTGATTTCATTGATCGAAGGATTTTCTGTCTTTGGACACAAGTAACTTCGGGGCAGTCGAAGAAAGAATTTTTCACTTCCTCGACAATAGTTATTATCGGAGACGCCGGGAGATATGCCGGATATCTTTCCAGTATCGAAAACCAGCAGAACCGCCTGCTTGTATTCATTATTCGTTCCACCTATCAGGGTTTCAAGATCATCGTCTTCGTCAATATCCTTGAAGGCGACGGCATTAATATACCCCATCTGGGTATATTCCCCAAGAATCCCCTCCTCTAAACTGATGAGATGAACCAAGCATGGCTCCCTTTTGTGATGATTCGATATAGTAAGCAGTTCGTTTGTCCCGTTCCCATCATAATCGACCGCAAATATCCTGCGAGGTACGAAGCATTCGTCGAAACCATCGAGATTTTTACTGATCGGAAAAGAGTCTATCCGTCGCCCGTCGCACCCTAAAACCAGCAACTCGAGGAGCAGACCACTGTCGCAATTTCCCGAAAAAGCGGCGATTTCTTCCTGCCCGTCTCCATCCATGTCTTCGATTATATACCGTTCATTTTCGTAACAGAATTCCAGATCCGACCCGGGTAAATAGCCCATATTGTATTCCCAGATCGCCTTTCCATCGAAATTGTAGGCGATCAGGTATTTTTCAACCAGGTCAAGAGTTACTGGGATTGCAGGGCTTCTGAAGAGATTCAACACAACCGACAGGATTATCGCCATACCGGCAGTAACGGCAATTGCCTTCAGGTAACCGGGTGAACTCCTCAGTTTTCTTGAAATATAGGGTTGAAGGGATTCCTTGCTGGTTACAACGACCTTTTTATCATTCATCGTTTTTTCAAGGTTTTCTAGAGGGACGATGTCGAGCTGCCTGCCAGGATGCTTATCATGCAAGGTTCTGATAAAATTTTCAGATAACCCGGCATTCTCGTCAGGAACTGCCACCACTTGGACGGGAGAATAGAAAGCTTTTCGGATTTTCGCTTCGAGCCCGACCTCGTCGACCGGCAGACAATCACCTTGTAGATCAAGGGCTCCGGTCATGGTCAGTTCCCTGCTTATGTTTTTTTTCTGACGACCATTTTTCTGATCGTAGAGGGCCGTAGCGATAAGGAGCCCAAAAGCGAATCCGAGAGAATCTCCCGTGTATAAATGTTCTTTATCAGGAAGGGAGAAGGAAAAATCCCAGGACGTTTCGAGAAGGTTTTTTTCTCCGGACTCAGACAGGAGTTTTCTCGCCGCAATAACAGCATCCCGAGCCTGGTGCACTAATGGATCCCCTTCACTATGAATGGAATTATTGAAGCGGATTCTGTCGTGGTCTCCTCCAGCGGAGATTTTTTTTGCGGCTAAAGTCAATTTCTCGATATGGCCGCATATATGCCATTGACCTTTCTCGACGAAAAGGATCTGAATTCCGTTTGTTACCGGACTCCCTGTAAAGTTTTTCCACCTGCTTCTGAAATCATCGATAATGGTGTGCATGTTCTGCTGATCAGGCGGTATGATTCGAGCGGCTTCCTCGAGCCATTCAAGTGGAGTTCCTTCGAAAAAACCGGTGAGATCTTTCAAAATCGGAGAATGTGAACTATTTTTTACTTTCCGATGTATTCCCGTCTCGAAGCTTGCCTGGGAAATAGAGTTCAGGCAGTTGTCATATTCATGCAGGCAAAGATAGATAAAGGCCAGCTCCCTCCTGAGAGAGGCCAGTGCTGAAGCTGTCTTGATTCTTCCTTCCTCGGATGCTATCGCCGTGAAATTCGAAATGATATTCTTTATCTCGAGCAGGCTTTCGAAAGGCAGTGAAAACGTTCCGAGGCGCTTGAATTCAAAAAGAATCTCAGGTGTTAATTCAAGGAGGTATGGTGCTTTCCACGATTCAGGCACACCGGTTGGAAAGGAACGGAAAAAATCAAGAATAAGCGATATTCTTCCCAAGGGTGAAACTTCGTGATCGGAACGGTTGAGCAGGCTATCATAAGCAATATTAATTCTGTTTAATTGACCGGATTCAGACACGAAAAGCAACCTCTAACGACAAAATATTAACAACTGTCATTAAATAAAAATTTTGGAATCCTGAAACGGAACTTATTAATAGATTTACTCGAATATGTTGATCTCGAGCCTGCGTTCGCCGGAGAGACCTTCAAAAACAGCGATCCCTCTTTCTGTTTTTCCCAGGCACGTATATCCATCTTCTTTTCGAATCACGACGTGGAAATTATCGATATCTCCGGCTGATTGTATCTTTTCTATCTCGATTCTTATCAGCTTACCTGTTTCCCCCTCCGATACAGACAGCACTATCCTGTCATGTTTGTGACTGACAAGAGGTATACGGCTTTCTGTACCCTCTTCTCCAATCGTACGTTCGCGCGGACCAAGGTTGAATGACACGATTGGCGTGTGAAGTCTTATGCCGATGCGTTCGAAATCAAAAGGCAGGTTCTTTCCAATTGGGAAATACCCCTGCTCATCGGGAAGATATCTGGCTTCAATACCTTCGATCTCAATCAGAACATCTTTCGTTATATCCTGGTCCTCGGATAGCAGGTAGCCCGCTATTTCACCGGTGGCATCGTTTTTTAGAATGCGCAGGTGAATATCCTTCTCGATCGATTCGAATTCCCCCGCGAGGATCATGCGGGGAAGTTCTTCCTTGCCCTTTGCCGCGAGGAGATAACTTTCCTGCTTCCTTTTGGCAAGGCTTCCATCAATGCGTCTAGGGCGAAGGTACATAAGACCTGACTGACCTTTATCTTCTTCCATTTTCTTACGGCTTGCCGTCTTTACCACTCCTTCAAGAGCCGTTACAGAGGCGGCCATTTCAGATAGATCCTTGAAACATGATTCGCATGACAGGAGATGGGCTTCAAACTCGATTTCTTCAGCCATCGATAACTTGCCGGCTTCGTAAAAAGCGATTTTCTTGCCAATTTCAGGATTGGTGCATTCATATGATTCCATGAAATTCCTCCGGCTGGTTCATCCCATATAAAAGAACGAACGGTACGGAAAAAACATAGACAGATTTCTCAGAGTATGCCCTTCAGCTTCATTTTCAGGCGCTGCCGGCAGTTGTATACACGGTTTTCTAAAGCTTCCTTGCTTATCCCCAATATTTCTCGTGCTCTATTTCTGTCCATTTCTTCCTCATACAGGAGTTCAAATATTTCTTTGCATTTCGGGCTGATATCCTTGTATATCCTCGCGACAATATCTAATATTTCTTCCGGTGGATAGTGTCCAAGTAGATCATGGGGGTTGGTTTCGATAATCAGCCTTAATTGTTCCTTTATCCTTTCGAAGTACTTTTTGATAGCATCTTTTTCCGTCTGTCTCTTTCGGTAGTAATCTGTCCTGCAATTATAGAAAGTCGTTGCAATATATGCATATGCGTCGGTTCGAGATTCAAAACTCTTGTTCTTTTTATCCAGGAGTTTTGTATAAGTCTCACCAACAAGGTCCTCGACGACTTCTCTCGAAGGCAGACGATACCTTCCCCACAATCCGATCCCCATGAGCCGTTTTCTGATCTCATGGAATTCTTTCTCGAGAATGTTATGCAATAATATTTCTTCTACCATTTCGATTATCTTTCCAGATGCTGTTTACAGTTATATGGTAACTGAAGAGTATGTTGGGGTTTGCTTTAAACGCGTTCCAGAATTGCCAGCAGGCGTAATAACGACCTTTCTTCTCACATGGCAAAGCGATCATCAGAGAAAGGTGAGATATTGTCAAGAGTTGTATTTCGGTGCACGAACGCGTCCTTCACTCGCTCTTTCTGATCAGGGTGTTCAGCCTTTGCCGGATTTGCCGTTCACTCTCTGCTGGATTTAGTGTTCAGTTTTGGTCGGATTATACACTCAAACTGTTCTGCAAATCCAATCAGCCGCTCATGGAGTGGTTGAGGTCACCCATCGTCTACATAGAACGATTCGATACCGCCGCTCGTCTTCGATCAATCACGCCCGAATACTATTCACCGGCGTCATGCGCATACAACATGCACGTGGCGAAGGTCAACTATCGCGACTACCTGAAATGGGATATAGTCTGGCTGAATCAGCACAAAGATGGGGGGTATCCTAAATCTTGTGTCTGTAAGAATCAGTAGTAGTAGTCTTCGGGTG
>CAYMWF010000114.1:0-14051 GCA_964394085.1 uncultured Gemmatimonadota bacterium
CTTTCAAGGTCCTCAATTGATGCAATGATAATTACGCGAAGTCAGGAGTCCTGAATTTGAGATAGCTCATTGAAAGTATTACGCGTATTCCGGGAAGTACGGAAAGCGGTAATTCCAGGATGCCGTTCGGGTAGGCATGCGGATACCTGGGCGAGGAAAGATTGTTGAACACCCCCGGACGGAAAGTGGGGAAAACACTTGAACTGAATTTGTATCCGCATTTTTTTAATATACGGATATCCGTTTCGCTTATTATTCCCAGCGGTGCGCGATACCCTATGGGTTTATGACCGAAATATTCTTCGAAAATTCTTGAGGAAGTGTTCAGTTCTTTTTTTGCATCAAACAGCTTCGTGTCGTGAGTATGTGAATGGCTGTGGTAGTCCTTTGCGAGAAGCTTGATGATCTCAAAACTCTTGGGATGATTGATCAGAAGTTCGGTTACGATGAATGCCGATACCGGTATAGCCATTTTTTTGTTGAACAATTCTGAAAGATCATGCAGCCCCTGTTCCTTTTCAAGTATATTGAGCTCGCCTGTCCTGTCGCCATAATCCCTTTCAATATCGAGAGTTATACAGGCGAGCCTCTTATCGGTATCGATAACTCGGTCTACTTTCAGCATATGCAGCCGCAAACCCTCTACTCATGCTTTTCCCGTCTCAAGGAGGATACCTGATCCGTCAGCAGCCCGAAGAAGAAAATCAGGATTGATGATAGCAGTAAAAGAACCGTCGTATCGGCTATACCGGCCGGTTTTATCAATATGTCGTGGATCAACGATAAAAAGCCGGTTCCACCGAGGAACAGGCTTGCGGGCAGAAATATTTTCAACGGTTCAAAAAGTACGACGAGACGCAGCATGAGCAAAATCGTTTGAAACCCGTGACGAAACTGCCTTACCGAGCTCTCCCCGATCCTTGCGTTGATCGTTACCGGAATGTATTTTATCCGTCTGTCGGATTTAAGAAATGCAAACGTACTCGTCGAGGAAAAAGAGAAGCCGGACGGCAGGAGGTGCATATATTTCAGCAGGATTTCTCTCTTGAAGGCTCTTAATCCGGAATTCAGATCCGGAATCCGGGTTCCCGCCAGCAGGTCGGCTGATAGACTCAAAACTTTTTTTCCGGGACGCCTGGATAAGGGTTGATGGGATTGATCGGTTCTGGCTCCGACAACCATGTCGTACGCGGGGAAATGTTCCAATAATCTGTTGATATCTTCCGGGTTGTACTGACCGTCGGCATCGAATAAAACGATAATTCCCGCTGAACTGTTGATTATTCCGGTTTTAATCGCCGCGCCGTATCCCCTGTTGAAATCATGCCTTATAACCCTGACACTCAGACTCGACGCTATTTTGCAGGTGTCGTCGGTTGAGCCGTCGTCGACTACAATCACTTCAACAACAGATTCGGAGCAATGTTTCAGGATGCTTTCGACGACAGCACCGATTGCCGGTTCTTCATTATAGGCTGGAATCACGACGGTGATTTTTTCTTCGCGATCGTCCCGGTTTCGCGGTTTCAAGTTTGCTTTCCCCCGGCCCTGGCGGTGAAGAACATGTATATATATTGAATAACGAGTATCTGTGAAAACACCACCAAAATCAGTTGATCATCTATATACCTGCTCATATCAAGACAATATATCATCGCATTGCTCAGATTGATGCAGAAATTGTACATAAATAGAATGAATACGGTTATTCCCGGCAAGAAAAGGTTTCGATGACTCCTTTTAGTAAGAAGCATGTAAATCTCTGAAATGAATAATAAAAAAAACAGCATAAAACATACTAGATATGTTTTCGAAAGATAGAGATAGAAAACGGGAACCCAGCGGCACCTGATCTCCCGGACATCGGACGATGAGTTTCCGGCCTGATACAAGGCATTCTCATAATCGATATATGGCTTATATTGAATACCGTCTCTGATCGTTAACTGCTCATAATCGTAGCGGCGCGTAAGGAGTTCGTAAGACCAGAAATATATTTCCCTGTCGGTGAAATATTTTCTGTCCGCGTACATTTCTCCCCGGAAATTGTAAAACTGGCTCATTTCCAGGAAAACCTTCCTGGCATATTGTAATGGATGTCGGAACACGGACTTCGTGAAGTAATACAGGTAGAAGTTAGTTTTTTCCTCCCCGGACATCCTCTCACTCAAATACTCGCTCATGCCGGATTCGTAAAAGAGTCGTAAAAAATCGAAACCGAGAAACTTATGCCTGGGTATTTTATCCTCTCGCGCGAATTCCTTTTCGAATGAATTCTTGACCGTCTTCAGCAACTCTCTCTCGTACCTGTCGAATGAAATGTCTTTTATGTCATTTTCAATTTCTTTGTTTATGATTCCGGCATGAGTCATGAACAGGAACGGGGGTAAAAACGCTTCAGAGGCTGTATCTCTTTCTATCAGCAGATTTTCCGGTACGTATATGAAAATGAAGGAGAATACCGCCGGGGCCATGAACAACAGCACAACTTTCTGCCATAACCTTTTTTTAATGAGAATTACACAGACGGTATAAAAAATAAGATTGAATATCGCGGCCAATACCCAGCGGGGTTGGTACATGAAGAGAAAATAGTTATGTATAAAAAATAATGGTCCCCATAAGAGCGGAGATCCATCGGCCCTCCTGATGCCGTTTAAAAATTTCACCAGCAGGAAAATCTGGACAATGAGGAAAAATGGATAGATCGATTCCCTCAAAATGTAATTTTCGTAAACGACAGGGATTTCCGATAAGAGAAACAGTGCAGTGAGAACCAGTCCTGAAAGATCGTGTCCGACTTTTGAAGAGCTTCTCAGCTCGAAAAGATAGAACAAATTCCGCCAGATAACCAGGAGAACGGCCCCGGTCGCAAGACCGATAATGTGTTGAACGATCGAAATGTAAGCAAAATCGTCGAACACGTTCAAAACACCCAGGATGAAGGAGGGGTAGGGAAAGCTTCTGTGGCAGACCCTGACATATGAACCTGTCTCGAGCCAGTTTATCGCCGAACCGATAAAGCCCCATACATCGCCGGAGCAGTACGGCAGCTGGTTCATGACTATCCTCTGAAGCAGTGCCGTCGAAAATATCAGGAAAATGGCCGCGCCGTAAAAAAGCTTATATTCTCCCCCTGCTCCGGGATCCGACTTCAACCATTCATTGATATTATCGGTAAAGCTCGTGAGCGGGGCACTGCGTCCCCCATGTTGGATGAGTCTCCTTTTTACATGGAAAGAGCAGAAAAATGCGGCAAGCAGAATGAAACCTGTAAAAATGAATGGGGGGAAGAACGTATTTGTGAAGAAATAACGATCTCCGGGCCAGTTGAAGATTCTGTTCAGAACCGGGAAGCTTGAGCGGTTGGTTGCGACCGATTCGGGCGGCAGGATAATTGAATTTTCATCTCCGCCGCTTTTTTGCCGGAGTGAGGGTATTTCGTTTTGTCCGAATTCCTCTTTATGCTCACCGATGGACAGGACGATTCGGGAAATCTCGCCGGTACTTCTTTCAGGGATGGATACTTCAATTTTTTGATAATTCCGGTTGCCCAGAAAACAGGTCGACCCGGGATAAGGCTCCTTCAGAAGCTCTTCCCTGATGCCGGAGGGAGAAATTCTGAAGACTTCGATTTGATCGTAAACATTCCCGGGGCAGACGAATTCGACGGAAACCGGCAGTGCGTACCGTGCCGTTCTCACGCTTACGATGATGTTTCCGGCCCATAAAAAGCAGAAAATTAATATAAATCCGTATATGTTCCGTGTTGATAAGACCTTCCCAGCGCTCATCATTACCTTGACAGCATTGTCGCGTTCAAAGAAATTATTGCCCGCTCGTTCTTGGATAGAATGATTATTCTGCTGCTTTTCAAATAATCACGGCAGGTGAATGAATAGAATCGATTGAAGCAACAGAAAACAATTAATACAGGAAGTCCTTTTAGATGCAAGTAAAACGTGGACTTCCCGGTCAGCTGCCGCCCTGAAGCCGCTTTTCATCTCGTTTCTCCGGGGCTCTACTTTAATGGTGTCATGGTGAGAAGCAGCGAAAGAAAAAACTTGAAAGCAGTAAGAAAACAAAAGAAAGTCAAAGGGATGAAAACTGCAGGTCCAGACCCTCGAACCTTTCAATTCTCATTAGCCCGGGCCCGATCTGTCTGATGGATAATCGAAACCGAAACAGCTTCAGTTCGGAAGACGTCAGAAGATTCTGGGACAGTGTCGCGGATATCTATGATGAGGCGAATGCAAGGGTTCAAACGGTGCATAAGCAGCGATACCACGAAGCGATAAAATATCTCCCCCGGTCGGACGGATTGAAAATATTGAATGTATGGTCGAGAACCGGCGGGGCTCTCGAAATCCTCGAACCAGTGAAAAAATCTTCGACAATCATCAATCTGGAAGTGTCCTTCGAGCTTATCAGAAAAGCTGTATCTCGCGGGCGAAGCGGATTGTGCGCCCAGACAAGCCTTAAGAACCTGCCGGTAAAACCCGGATCGTTTGATGTCGTATTATCCCTTGAGACGCTGGAGCACTGCCCGGATCCTCGAAAGTTCATCAGTGAAATAAGGCGGGCATTGAAACAGGACGGCGTTTTGATTATGAGCTGCCCGCCTGCTTTCGCTGAAGTTTTTCTCAGGATATACAGCCGTTTCGCCTCGGGTCACGGGGAAGGTCCCCACAAATTCCTGCCTTCGAGGATGGTCAAAAGATTTCTCTCAGACGGGGGATTCGAATTATTGGAACATAAAGGCACGGTGTTCCTGCCGTTTGAGAACAGGGTGATCAGAAAACTGGATGGAATTGTGACGACTCCGTTGAATTCGCTCGGTTTGTCGGATTTGGGGATACGGCAATTCTATCATGCGAAGAAAGTCGGGATGGAATGACGCGCGATACCGGAAAGGTGGAAAGATTGATTACGAGATTGGAGCGACGTTCGATCGAGACTCAGACAGGCGTGCCTTATGACGGGAAACACCTCCTTCCCGGTCGCCTGGTTGATAGTCCCGATATCGATATGTCGGTTCTGGATGCGATAATAACGCGGAGAACCGTGCGGTCCTATGAGCCGGAGCCTGTGCCCTTTGAAATATTCGAGCGGTTGATAAACATAACCACTCATGCACCCAGCGCCTGCAACGAGCAAAACTGGAAAGTCATTTACATCGATGATTCTTCGATTCTCCGGGATCTCTATCTGAGGGGGGCGGCGGAGTTTTTGAAGAATTCAAGGCAGGCATTCATTATTGTTTACGACAATCGAACGGATAACAGGGAATACTGGGATCATGTTCAGTCGGCCGCGGCGTTCATCAATACCTTTACACTTGTCGCTCACAGTGTCGGGATCGGAACGTGCTGGGTTGCGCATCTTCCGCTCAGGAGGGAGATGAAGCGGATATTCGGGATAGACAAGTGCTATGATCCCATTGCTCTCGTATCCTTCGGTTATTACCGGAAGGGGACGAAACTGCTTCCCCGCAGGAGAGAAGCCGCGCGGATTATTTCGAAGAATTCCTTCCGGTTCAGCGAGTCCGTTGCCGGTTCGGCCAGGAGCCATTTTTCCAGGAGGATCCTCAGGCGTTTTTATTACCTGTCTCCTCCGTTTTTAAGGAAAAAGATGAGAAGATTCACCCTGCCCCATGAAAAAAAGTTCTACAATAATGATAGCTCCCCGATGTAGAGATATTTCATGTCAATGAATGACTGTTCAAGGAGGCAGCGTGGTCGACCTTCGAAGGTATCACGGTAGAGCGGGATCCCTTTGTCAAGGGCTGAAAGGTCGGTTCAGGAATTGGAGCCATAGCTGAAGGAGAAAATATTGAGGCCGCCGATAGCCAGGTTCCGCACCGTTTTCCAGTTCCTTATGCCGAATAACCGCCTGGCGATATAGCTCGGTCTCAAATAGAATTTCCTGTAAAATCTCTTAACTGTTTTTTTCAGTGTTTCACCATCGACATCACAGTAGATATGATTGAAGTCTCCCTCCAGGTGGAGACGTTTCATTGCGGCATTTTCAGCTCCGTCTCCGATGGAATCGTCTGCTTCCACTACTCTGCGAAATAAAGGCGTGCCCGGATAAGGCGTGCAGATTCCGAATGTTACGGTAGTCGGTTTCGTTTCCAGCGCAAAATTCAGAGTATCTTCCATGGACCGGATGGTCTCGCCGGGACTCCCGAGCATGAAATGAGCGTGCGTATCGATACCCGCTTCATGACACATTTCTATTGCCAGTCTGTTCTGTTGAACAGTGACCTCTTTTTTCATCGCATCCAGTACTTCCTGATTGCCCGATTCGGTTCCGAATTTAATCAGGTGGCATCCCGCTTTTTTCATTGCCGCAAGCATTTCGCGATCTACGGTATCCGTTCTGGCATTACATATCCATGGGAATACATATCCTCGATTTCGTATGCCCTTGCAGATATCCATGACTCTTCGCCTGTCGGCGGTGAAGGTTTCATCTCTGAAATATATTTCCCTGATTCCCCTGGATAGATAGTAGCCGATATCATCCAGTACCTTTCCGGTCGACTGGAATCTCCACCTGGCGCCGTGAAAAAATGGTGCTGTACAATAATTGCACCTGCTCGGGCAACCGTGCGAAGTAGAAACGGTCAGATACGGCAGCTCGATGACGATGGGGTTAAAATATTCGACATTTTTCGGCAAAAAGTCCGTATTCAACGCGGGTATCGTATCAAGATCTTCAAGAAACGGATATCTCTCGTTCTTGATTACGGTTCCATCTTCAAGCTTCGAAACCACGCCTCTGGTTTTCCCGGCTTTGTCTATATCAGCGGTTTCGAGAGCGGCGGCCAGATCCCTCAGAACCATTTCCGGTTCCCGCTGAACGGCAAAATCGATACCTCTTTCCAGGGTATCCTCCGGCATGAATGTGGGATGGGACCCGAACGCCGCCGTCAATAATCCGGGCGACTGTTTTTTCAATTCTTTTATATACTTGGCATCGCTGTTGATCGTCATCACCGAGGTGGAAACGATAAGAAGCCCGGAACCCCGCATTCTTCGCGTGACTTCTTTGACGCTCAGCTGCTCCGCCTGTGCGTCGACGAATATTACATCGTGACCTTCATTTTCCAGTATTGTCGCGATGGTCAATAATTCAAAAGGGGGTACGGTGCCGCCGCCGATGCGTCTCCCGCCGCACCAGGCTCCGTACAGGACGTCTCTGGCGATATTCGACTTGAAATCGAGACAGGGTTCTATAACGGCGATTCTCATGTTTCAGCTAGAGATTAAAAGAACAGAATGGATCCGGGCAATTACACCGGATTCAGGGGGCGCGCTTGGTTCATCCTCCTTTCGAAGGAATTATAGCTATTTTCGTTATCCGGCGCAACAGGCCGGCAGCCGGGTAATTGACTGAGTTACTGAATTATCCCATGTAAACCCTGCGCCCCTGCATACGGTCTTGGATGCGGTCCCGGATGCAACCCCGGATGCGGTCCCGGATACGGTTCCGGATACGATCCCGGACGCAGCCTCGGATGCGATCTTGGCTGCGATCGCGGATGCGGTCCCGGATGCGGTCCCGGATGCGGTCCCCAGTGCAGCCCCGAACGTGGTTCCCGATTCATCCTTTTTTGCGCCAGCGCTCGGTCTGCTCGGCGAATTCGCGGACCGCCTTCGGCCCGCTTAACTTCAGCCCCTCGTTGAAAGCTTCTCGATCCACCTGACGGAATTCCACACGTTCAACATGAAAGGGCGCGCGGGTGATCGAGCCTTGACCTCCGGATTTCTTTCCGCCGGTGAGCAGGATGAGGGCATCCCGGATGCTCGAATGCTCGGTCCATTCGCCTTTGTATACCGGGCGGCCCCGTCGATCGATGATCCATGTCATGTTCGGCATCGAGCCGTAGGCACGGTGGCACCGACCGTCCAGGGCATCCGCCAGCACCGGATGGTGAACGCCGAAATGGTCCCTGAAGGCGCGGGCATGAGTCAGCTTCTGCTCGAAGGATACGTGGTGCGGGTAGTTTTCACCCGGATGCGCTTCGTGGGTATAGATAAAGATGAAAGAAACGCGTCCGGGTCCGAATTCCTCCGCCAGCTTGTGCATGGACAGGGCCCCCATCCCGCAGTAGGGTCAGGTGAAGCTGCCGAATTCCATAACCGTGAAGGAGGCGCTCTTCCATATATCCGAAAGCTTTTTCTGCTCGCCCTCGAGGGATGTCAGAGAAAAATCGGGCGCCGGCTCGCCCAGCCGGGGGCTTTCGTCGAATTTCATCCATCTTTCGGCTTTTTCCTCTACGAAGGAATCGTAATTATAAAGTTCTTCCATTTTCATTTTACAGCTCCAGGGTTCAATCAGGCATGTTGCGCTCGAGGTTTCATAGAATGCCGTCCAACCCCCGATTTTTCAACAACAATACCACCTGGTGCCGCTTTTCTGCAGCTTTCGCTATCGTGGATGAATTTCAGGGGGAGGATGCGGGAATCAGATGCCGCCGCCGTTTTCGAATTTTTCTTCTTCCGCACGGGTTTGGGTGATCCTGCTGCCGGCGGGAACGTTCGTTGTCAGCCATACATTACCTCCGATTACCGAACCCCTGCCGATGGTGACCCGGCCGAGTATCGTTGCTCCCGAATAGATGATGACGTCGTCCTCGACGATCGGATGCCGCGGTGCGCCTTTTACGGGGACTCCGTCCCGGCCGAGCGGGAAACTTTTCGCCCCGAGAGTGACACCCTGGTAGATGCTTACCCGGTCGCCGATGACGCATGTTTCACCGATAACGATGCCCGTGCCGTGATCTATGAAGAAAGAGTCGCCGATACGGGCGCCGGGATGGATATCGATCCCGGTGAGGCTGTGCGCATGCTCGGTTATCATCCTCGGCAGAAGGGGAACTTCCAGGAGATGGAGTTCGTGGGCTATCCGGAAGCTTGTCAGCGCCAGGATGCCCGGGTAGCAGAAGATCGCTTCGCCCGGACTCGTAGCGGCGGGATCGCCCTTGTATGCCGCCAGAACATCTGTGGCCAGGAGCTTGCGGATGGAGGGAAGCCGTTCGAGGAGAGAACCGGTGATCGAGGCGGCCCTTTTGTCGCAGTCGGGAAGACAGTCCGGGTGGGTATCGCAGGCGAAGCACAGCCCCCTCTTCACCTGTTCACGAAGTATCATGCTGGTCGCGTCGAGCGTGGCGCCCAGGTGGAATTTGATCGAGAAGGTTCCCATTTCGGATGTTCCGAAATACCCCGGGAAGAGCACCGATCGAAATCCGTCGATAAGACCGGTCACAGCCTCGCGGGAAGGGAGCATCCGTGTATCGGCCACCGCCTCGTCGCCGCGCCTCATCCAGTGGTTGTTCAGCCCCGACAAAGCTTCGACAATCGCTTCGATATCGCCGCTCTGTGAATTTTTCATATTATTACTCATGAGTCGACCGTCGCTGGTATTTCATTCGTGGCTGCAGCCGGCGCCTTTTCCGGGCTCGCGGTAGACCGGCCGCTGCCGGGTGTCGATGTGCTATTTCGATCGTAGCTGCAGCCGGCGCCTTTTCCGGGCTCGCGGTAGACCGGCCGCTGCCGGGTGTCGATGTGCTATTTCGATCGTAGCTGCAGCCGGCGCCTTTTCCGGGCTTGCGGCTTACCCCCTGTTCTCGGTTGATGTAAATTCATCCGAAAGAAGCCATGTGCTGAGGTAGCGCTCCCCCGTGTCGGGCAGTATGACGATCACCATCTTACCGGAGTTTTCCGGTCTTGAAGCGACTTCCGTCGCCGCATGGAGCGCCGCCCCTGACGAAATACCGGCCGCGATGCCCTCTTCCCTGGCCAGTCGGTGAGCCATCCGGGCCGCCGCTTCATCCGTGACCCGGACGACTTCGTCGACAAGGTTCATATCGAGCACCCCGGGTTTGAAACCGGCGCCTATCCCCTGAAGCTTGTGCGGTCCGGCCTTTCCTCCCGAAAGGACAGGCGAGTCGGCCGGTTCCACTGCAACAGACTTGAAATCCGGTTTCCTCTGTTTCAGGATTTCGGATACGCCGGTGATTGTGCCGCCCGTTCCCACGCCTGCAACGAGGATGTCGGCTTTTCCGTCCGTGTCCGACCATATTTCTTCTGCGGTCGTGATCCGGTGGATTTCCGGGTTCGCCGGGTTCTCGAATTGCTGGAGAACCAGGTAGCGGGGATCTTTTTCCGCCATTTCTTCGGCCCTCCGGATCGCTCCCGCCATACCCTCCGCGCCGGGAGTCAGAACGAGCTCCGCCCCGAAAAATTTCACCATACGCCTTCTTTCCTCGCTCATCGTATCGGGCATTACCAGGGTGAGGGGATAATTTTTCGCCGCGGCGACAAAGGCGAGGGCGATACCCGTGTTGCCGCTGGTCGGTTCGAGCAGGATCGTGGTTTCGCTTATCCGCCCGTCTTTCTCGGCGGCGTCTATCATGCTCAGCCCGATCCGGTCTTTGACGCTGGAACAGGGATTGAAGAATTCGACTTTGGCAACGAGATCGGCTTCGAGCCCTTTTCCTATCCGGGCCAGTCTGACCAGAGGGGTTCCCCCTATCAGCTGGCTTATGTTTCCGGCAATATTCAAGATTATTCCTCCCGGACTCCTCCCGATTTCGGGTTCATCTGAATCCCGACATAGTTCACAAAAAAGATAAACTACACAAAATCGAATCTCATGTCAAGTTTGTAGAATGTAACGCTGTGCGGTAATTATTTTCCGCAATTTCATGCTTGCCAATAATAAACAAAACCGATAAACTATATAAACAAAGCGGTCTGCGCCTTCCTGAGGGTATCCGGCTGAACATATTGCTTCATCCGGCTGTGAGATTGCGGCTCCCGCCGGCGGGCCAGCCGAACCCATTCTGCGCCGCCAGCTCGAAATCCGATTCGGAAAACCGCCGAACCGGTGAAGACCTGATCGTCGAGTAAGCCTGACCGTCGTAAAAGTCTGACCATCGAACGAACCCGACCGTCGGAAAAGTCTGACCGTCGAATGAACCCGACCGTCGGAAAAGTCTGACCGTCGGAAAAGTCTGACCGTCGAACGAACCCGACCGTCGGAAAAGTCTGACCGTCGAATAAACCTGGCCCTCGAAACAGCGGGTGTAATAAAGGAACCAGAGGATATGAATTCAAAATATGACGCTTTAAAACGGCTTCTGGCGGAGATGGGAAGCGTGGTGGTGGCTTATTCCGGCGGAGTGGACAGCACCTTTCTGCTTGCCGCGGCGATCGATTCGCTCGGGCCGTCCAGGGTCCTGGCCGCATCCGCGGATTCGCCGACATATCCACGGGCAGAGCTTGAAGAAGCCCGGAAGCAGGCTGTTTCCATGGGGGCCCGTCACATCGTTGTCAAAACGGATGAAGTGGATGACCCGGTTTTCAAAACCAACCCCCGCAATCGCTGCTACCTGTGCAAAAAAGAGCTTTTCACCGAGCTGCTGGATGTTGCCGAGAGGGAGGAGATTTCCTGGGTGGTGGAAGGCAGCAACGTGGATGATCTCGGCGATTACAGGCCCGGGATGGATGCCGCCCGGGACCTCGGCATCCGCTCCCCTTTTCTTGAAGCCGGCATCGGTAAAGCGGATATCCGGAACCTTGCCAGGGAGCGGGGCCTGTCCGCCTGGGACAAGCCGGCCGCCGCCTGCCTGGCTTCCAGGGTGCCGTATGGTGAAAAAATCGACATTGCTAAACTCTCCAGGATCGAGCAGGCGGAATCGTTTCTTCGATCCTTGGGTTTCAAGCAGCTCCGGGTCAGGGACCATTATCCCGTGGCAAGGATCGAAGCGGACGTCGGCGAGGATTATCGATTCTCTGATACCGAGTTGCGGCGAAGCGTGGTTTCCGGCCTCAAAGTCCTCGGCTACTCCTACATCTGCCTCGACCTCGAGGGATACCGCACCGGCGCTATGAACGAAGTGCCGGTTCTGTCGTCAGATACCTCGGTGTCGGCTCCCGTCCAGGGGCGTGCGTACCCGCCGGAGAACGACTGAGTGGCGACAAATAATCGAAAAATGGCGATCGTCGCGATGAGCGGAGGCGTAGACTCCAGCGTTTCGGCCGCTTTGCTTCACCGGGACGGCTGGGATGTAACCGGTGTATATTTTCACCTTCAGTCGTGCGGTGAACCTTCGGGCAGCCGCTCCTGCTGCGGTATCGACGGAGCCGTCCGGGCGAGGGCGGTTGCCTCTTATCTCGGTATCCCGCTTCACATCCAGGACTGCCGGCGCGAGTTTGAAGAAAAAGTGCTCGAACCCGCCTGGCGGGAGTATTCCGCCGGCAGAACCCCCAATCCCTGTATCTCCTGCAACGAAAAAATCAAATTCAGGCTGTTGAAGGAAATGGCGGTCTCGAGGGGCGCAGCGAAGTTCGCTACCGGTCATTATGCCGGAATCCGGAAGCGAGGGGGCGGCAATGTTCTGATTCGGGGCGCGGACCGGGGAAAGGATCAATCCTATTTTCTCTTTTCTCTGGACCGCGAGCAGCTCTCTTCGGTCCTGTTTCCTCTGGAGGATCTTACAAAAGAGGAAGTGCGCGCGACTGCAGAGAGGATGGGGCTTCCCGGCTGGGACGCCCCCGAAAGCCAGGATGCCTGCCTCGGATCGGATGGTGCATCCTTCGCCGAATCGCTCAGAGAGAGGTTCCGGGCCGCCGCCTCTCCGGGGCCGGTACTGGAAGATTCAGGCGAACTCCTGGGCAGCCATGCCGGCATTCATCTCTTTACGATAGGACAGAGGCGCGGGCTGGGATTCGGACTCGGCCGCAAAGCCTGGGTGAAGGAGATCGACACCCCGAGTTCGCGGATCGTGGTAACCGCCGACCGGAACGGGCTGCTTTCAGACGGTCTGGTCGTTTCAAATGTACGGTGGAATTCCGGATACAGGGACTCTCCCGTAAGTGAATGCCTGGTTCAGATCCGTTATCGCCATCCCGCGGCCCGCGCAAAACTCGCAGTGAACGAGAAAGAAACCGTAACCGCGCTCTTCGATGAGCCGCAGAGCGCCGTCGCACCCGGTCAGGCGGCTGTTTTCTATGAAAATGACGCACTGATCGGCGGAGGCGTCATTGAAAGAGGCATAAGCAATCGTTCAGGTCATGAAAAGGCATGCATTCGATCTGAACCTAACCATGGAGGGGAGCATGAGTGAAAAAATTTTCAGCAGGGTGACCGAGAAAGAAGTGACAAGGGCTATCGTGGATGAGTTCGCGAAACAGTTCAGAGAGTACGTGGAAAGCGATGTCATCGTAATCGGCGGCGGACCCAGCGGGTTGATGGCGGCATCCGAAATCGCCGACCGCGGAAAAAAGGTGCTGGTCGTCGAGCGCAACAATTATCTCGGCGGCGGATTCTGGATCGGCGGCTACCTGATGAACAAGCTTACTGTCCGTCACCCGGCCGAAGATATCCTGGGAACGCTGGGCGTGCCCTTCACGGAGGTGAGCGAGGGCCTGTTCGTGGCGGACGGTCCCCACGCCTGCTCCAAGCTTATCGCTCTTGCCTGCGACACCGGGGCCAAGTTCGCCAACATGACATCCTTCGAGGACCTGGTCCTGCGGGAAGGAAGCAGGGTGGCGGGCGCAGTGATCAACTGGACGCCCGTGGGAGCCCTGCCGAGGGAGATAACCTGCGTGGATCCGGTAGCCATCGAGTCGAAAGTAGTGATCGATTCCACCGGGCATGATGCATGCGCCGTCAACAAGCTCCGGGAGAGGGACCTTGTCGAAATGCGCGGCACGGGCGCCATGTGGGTGGAACAGTCCGAGGATCTCGTGGTCGAGTATACGGGTGAGGTTTACCCCGGACTGATTGCGGCCGGTATGGCGGTATCCACCACCTTCGGGCTCCCGCGTATGGGTCCGACCTTCGGGGCAATGCTGCTCTCGGGCAAAAAAGCGGCGCGGATCGCTCTCGAGATGCTCTGATCCCAATTTCGCGTTACCTTTTGCGGCGTCACTTTCTGTCGCGTCACCTTTTACGGCTTCACCTTTTGCGGCGTCACCTTTTACGGCTTCACCTTTTGCGGCGTCACCTTTTGTGGCGTCATCTTTTGCGGCGTCACC
>CAYMWF010000115.1:0-13934 GCA_964394085.1 uncultured Gemmatimonadota bacterium
GCGAGATCCCGCGAAAGACGGGTCAGAAAGTCGATCGAAGAATCGGCGGCCGCCGTCAGGACGAGTTCGGCCCGTATATAGTTTTTCAAGTCGATTTTTTTAACAGTATTCAGGATCGAGGCTTTCCCGGACACCGGAGCGGTCAGGAAGACCAGTTCTTCTCCTTCGTAGAAATAGCTTCCGAGACCGTTTTTCAGCGATTCGAGCTCGCTTTCGGTCAGGGCGGAGGCGGCATCCCTGCATAGATGATATGCTTTTTCCATCCGGGGTGGGAAATAATCGAGGATTCGGGCCGGGTTAGCGTCCGGCAGGTTTCCCCGCTCAAGATTTTCTTCTGCCTGTTTTTCCAGTGCAAGATTCTTTTCCGCAAGCCGGGCTGTGCGGCGTAGCGGAAAAAGTTCGACCTGCATGGCGGCCGCCGCCGCGGTGAGCAGCTCGACGGCGGCTCCGGACCCGCTCAGTCTCCCTGCGACCGTCATGCCGAACGCGGGTATGGAGAAGGGATCCGCGCCCAGGCGATCGATGACCGGAAACCCGCCGACGAGGCGATAATAACTTTCTTCAGACTTCGGCAGCACGAAATCTTTGTCGCCGGCAAGCTCTGCGAGGGCGAGCTCAAGTAAGCGCGGATTTTCCTCCCCCGGAAGGCGCGGGGTTTTTTCATCCGGCAACCGCGGCTTTCCACGATTCGGCTGGAGAGTGTCTTCGACCCTTTCCCGATCGGGGAGGTGCGTCGCGGCGTTCCGGCCAAGGCAGCCGGTTATTAACAGCAAAACGACAATAAACGGCAGGACCGATTTCACCCGTTGCTTCGGTTCGGCCCCGTTTTGCAGGCAGTTGAAATTCATAATATGTACCTCAGGAGTTTCTTTGCGCGGGATTGTCCACGCTGGAAGTCCGTTGCTTGCTTTTACACGAGGCGAAACACCGATGCAACAGGGGAAATTCGGATACGGCTTGTATTTGGAGCGTTTTATCGGATTTCTGCACGCTGCCGGGAGACGGCGGGTTCACCATCGCTCTTGATATCGATTCTGCTTCAGTCTAGAATGGAGTTCATAAAACATTCGATGGGCCGGACGTTGTTTTCCGGCAAGGAGATCGCTTTGATTTTCAAGAAGGGGATGAAGGCATGAGGGGGTTCGACTACCTGCAGCCGCACTCTCTGGACGAGGCTTTCGAGCTGGCGGAGGGCAGAGACGGCGCGCTTTACGCTGCGGGCTGCACCGATGTTCTGGTGAAGATAAAGAACGGCGCGGTCGCACCGCGGGCCCTCATCTCCCTCAGACGCGTCCCCGGGCTCTCCGGGGTGGCGGAGACGCCTGACGGCGGTGTTCGGATAGGAGCGCTTACCACAATTTCGCATCTCCTTCGAGACGGAACTATCCGCACGCGATACCCGGTGCTCGCCGCCGCCGCGGGAAGGCTCGGGAGCGAGCAGATCAGGAATGCCGCCACGGTGGGAGGCAACATCTGCAACGCTTCGCCGTGCGCCGATACTGCCCTGCCGCTCCTGGTGCTCGGGGCGAGGGTCGTTCTGCGAAGCAGCGGGGGAGTCCGCGAGAAGCCGCTGAACGAATTTTTCGCGGAACCGGGGCGGACCCACCTGGCGGTCGGCGAGATTCTGGAAGCTGTTCTGCTTCCACCGCCTGTCCAGGGCGCAACCGGCGTCTTTTTCAAGAAAGGGCGGGTGCGCCTGGACCTCGCCGTAGCGAGTCTCGCCGCTCTCCTCGTGGTTGAGAACGGGGTGTGCCGTTACGCACGGCTGGCCGCCGGATCCGTCGCACCGGTTCCTCTCAGGTTGACCGGCGCTGAAGCGCTCCTCGAAGGTGAATCCCTGACCGGTAAGACGGCGGCCATGGCCGCGCTGGAGGCGATGCGGGAGGTGTCGCCCATCACCGATATCAGGGCGAGCGCCTGGTACCGGATGAGGATCACGGGCGTTTTCGTGAAACGAGCTTTCGAACGGCTCTATGATTCGAGCGGGAGCGACGTATGACGGAAGAGCAAAAAAAGTCTGGTTGCGGTTCTCCCGCTTCGACCGGCGCGCGACCCGGTGCCGGAGCGGTTTGCGGCTCCACGGGTTCCGCCGGGGGGCTGTCAGCCGCGGGTGCCGCAGGCGCTTCATCCGGATCCGCCGCGCGGCAGGAACAAGCCTCCGTCCCGGCGGTTCCGGTCACTTTCGTTCTCAACGACTCCGAAGTCACCGCGTTCGCTCATGGCGGAACCAGGCTCATCGATATTCTCCGCGGTCCTCTAGGTCAGACAGGCACGAAAGAGGGATGCGGCGAGGGGGAGTGCGGCGCCTGCACCGTCCTGGTGGACGGACTGGCCGTGAATTCCTGCCTGTTTCCCGCCAAAGAAGCCGCAGGTCGCAGCGTCACGACCATCGAGGGGCTGAAACCGGAAGGAACCGGGCTTTCGCCGATTCAGCAGGCCTTCGTCGACTGCGGCGCCGTCCAGTGCGGCTTCTGCACCCCGGGCATGATCATATCGGCGACGGCGCTCCTCGACCGGACGCCCGATCCCACCGACCGTGAAATTCGCGAGGCCCTGACCGGCAACCTGTGCCGCTGTACCGGTTACGAACAGATCATAGAAGCGATCCGCGAAGCGGCCCGCGGAATGGAGCGGCCGGGAGAAGAATCCGGATGACGAAACTCCGATACATAGGCAGGGATCGGCCCCGTCCGGATGCTCCGGACAAGGCGGCCGGCAGAGCGCTTTACATACACGACCTGGTTCGTCCCGGCATGCTTTACGGCAAGGTCAAGTTCAGCGAATACGCCCATGCCCGGATAGTGGATATCGACACGTCGCGGGCCGAGAAGCTCCCCGGGGTCCGCGCCGTGATCACGGGATACAACACTTCCGAAATCAGGATAGGGTTCCTGAAAGACAATTTCGCCCTGAAAAAGGGGAAGGTGAGGCAGTTCCGCGACGAGGTGGCCGCGGTCGCCGCCGTGGATCCCGACACAGCGGCTGAAGCGGTGGATCTCATCCGCGTGGAATACGAGCCGCTCCCTGGAGTATTCGCTACGGATCATGCCCTCTCGCTGAACGCGCCCCTCGTCCATGAAACCGATCCCGCGGGCAGGCCCAGGAAGGACAACCTGCTCAATCTCAAGTTCGGGCATGAATCGGGCGACATCGGAGCCGCCAGGAAGGCCGCCGCATTCATGGCGGAGGGGGAGTTTTCGACGCCGCTCATTCAGCAGAGCTGCATGGGAACCGCCGGCTGCATAGCCGAGTTCGACACGAACGGCAACCTCACGATTCGGGCCAAGACCCAGATCCCGTTCCTGGCTCAGCGCGATTATCTCGGGGCTCTGGTCGCGATGGGGCTCCGGGGGAAGAACGCGCGGGTAATTGTGCCCACCCTTGGCGGAGGCTTCGGCACGGGCCTTGACACCCATGCTTACGAATACATCGCCATCCTCCTGGCCCATAAAACCGGCAAACCGGTGAAGATCGTGTATACGAGGGACGAGGAGTTCGCAAACCTCTCGCCGCGCCAATCCTCCCGCACCCGGATCGTCCAGGGCTGCGGGGCCGACGGGAAGCTCCTTTTCCGCGAGGTGGACGTGCTCCTCGACAACGGTGCGTATACCTCCTGGGGCGCCACCTACCCGACCGTCATGATGATTCCGGCCACGTCGCTCTACAAGGTGGCGAACGTCAGGTTCGACGCGCGCCTGGTCTACACGAACAACACCTACTGCCAGGCTATGCGCGGCTACGGCAACCCGGAGCTCGCCTGGGGCCTCGAACAGAACATGGACGAGCTGGCCCGCGCCGCTGGTTTCGACCCCTTCGAGTTCCGTGTGATCAACTGCAACGAGCCGGGCGAGATCACCCCGATGGGGCTGAAGGTCGGAACCTGCGGCCTGGCGGAATGCCTCGACTCGGTGAAGGAGAAACTCGAGCCGGGAGCGGAAACCGCGGCCGGATCCGGTGAAACCTCCGAAGCCGGATCCGGTGAAACCTCCGAAGCCGGATCCGGTGAAACTTCCGGGGCCGTGTCCGGCGAGACCTCCGGGAAAGAAGGCGGCGTCGCCGCCGGCTCCCGGAACGGGCCGAAACGCCGCGGCCGGGGGATGGCCTCCCTCATGCACGTGGGCGGCAGCGGTCGGATCTACCGGTCGGACGGGAGCGGCATAATCCTGAAGCTCGACGACTTCGGAAATGTAAACGTCTTTTACGGCGGCGTGGAAATGGGGCAGGGGCTCCACTCGGTGCTGATCCTCGCCGTGTCGGAGGCTCTCGGCGTCCGTCCCGGATCCGTCCACATAAATCCCACCGACACCGGCACCTGCCCGTGGGATGTCGGCACCCATGCGAGCCGGGGTGCGTTCATGGCGTGCCACGCGGCGCAACTGGCGGCCGACAAACTCCGCGCCGAGATCTTCACTCTCGCCGAGAAGGTGTTTCCCGCCGAGATCGAGAAGAGTTTCAAGAAGCGCAGGCGGAAAGATCCCGGTTTTAAGCCGCCCGCCTTCGATTTCGCCGCCGCCGCCGTCCGCGACCGTATCGACCTCCGGGACAGCGTCATTTTCCTGAAAGGCGCTCCCGATGACCCGCTCCTGCGACTCGACCTGGCGAGATTCCTGCGGGCGATCCATTTCAGCGAGCACGGCCGGATGCTCACCGCCGAGGTCTTCTACGAGCCTGAGAACGAACTCCCTGACTTCACGAAGGGGCGCGGAAACATCTCGGCCTGCTATGCCTACGGCGTCCAGGGCGCCGAGGTGGAGGTGGACACCGAAACGGGCGAGGTCCGCATACTGAAGATGGCCGCGGCCCACGACGTCGGCAAGGTGCTGAACCCCCAGGCAATCCGGGGGCAGACCTACGGCGCCCTGGCCCAGGGAGTGGGTTACGCTCTGTACGAAGAGGTCCGCACCAGCGGGGGCCGGATCCTCAATACCAATTTCCGCGACTACAAGATGCCCGGCGTCTTCGAGCTCGATTTCCCGATCGAACTCGACTTCATCGAAACCGACGAATCCGCCGGGCCTTACGGCGCCAAGGGCGTGGGCGAGCCGGGCCTGGTGCCTACGGCGCCGGCCATCGCCAACGCGGTTTACGACGCAGTGGGCGTGCGTATCAGAGACCTTCCGATTACGCCCGAAAAGGTGCTGGCCGCGCTCCGGGAGCTCGAACGGCAGGAGGATTGACCGCATGGATTTTCGCTTCACCGAAGAACAGGAATTTTTCAGGACGGCCGTGCGGGACGCGGTCGACCGCCTGATCAGACCCCGGATGATGCAGATCGACGAAGACGGTGAATTCCCCCGCGACCTGTGGGAGGAGTTCGCCGGGCTCGGTTACCTGGGGCTCAGGCACCCGGAGGAGTACGGCGGCCTCGACGCCGACGTCCTCACCTCGATGATCTTCTACGAGGAGCTCGCCCGCGGCTCCTGCGGGTTCGCCATGTCGGTGACGATGCAGATCCTTATGGGCACCTATTTCATCGCCCGTTTCGGCAGCGAGGAGATCAAGCAGCGGGTCCTGGTGCCGGCGATAAAAGGCGAAAAGATAGGGACGATCTGCTTCACCGAGGACCAGTCCGGCTCCGACCTGGGCGGCACTCGGACCACGGCGAAACCGAAAGACGGCGGCTGGGTGCTGAACGGCACCAAGATGTGGGTCACCAACGGGCCGATCTGCGATTTCTGCACCATCCTCGCCACGGTGGATCCGTCGAAAGGCATGGACGGCTTGAGTTTCTTCCTCGTAGAGAAGGGGACGGAAGGTTTCAGCACCGGCCAGGTGATCAAGAAGCTGGGCTCCCGCGGCTCCGTGACCGGCGAGATCGTGCTCGATAACGTGTGGGTGCCGGATGAGAACCTCCTCGGCGAGCAGCCCGGAGGCGGTTTCCGCTATACCACCGACATCCTGAACGAGGTGCGGGTGATGACCGCTCTGAACGCCTGCGCCATGGCCGACGAAGCGATGAAGGACGCCCGCGGGTACGCCCTCGAGCGTATCGCCTTCGGGAGGCCGATCGCAAAGTACCAGCTCATCAGGCAGAAGTTCGCAGACCACTGGGCCTGGTACGAGGCGGCGCGGCTCCTCGCATACAAGGCGGCCTGGATGATCCAGGAGAAGGTGGAGTGCCGCTCCGAGTGCATGCTCGCCAAGCTGTTCGCCGCCGAGATGTGCCAGTCGGCCGTCGACGAGGCCTCGCGGATCTACGGCGGCAACTCCTTCGCCATGGAGTATCCGGCCCAGCTCTACTTCAGGGACGCCCGGTTCGTCCTTTTCGGGGGCGGATGCCACGAAGTCCTGAGAAACGTCCTCGGCGCCGACTATCTCCGGAAGGGTTCGGCGTGACAGGAAGTATACAATCCGGTTGCGGTGAATGAGTATCTTGCATGCGGGATGGAGTTAACTGCAACTCGAAATCTGCGTTTTAAGCCGGAAGAAACAATTGACATGGCTCGATCCGGATGATGGCTGATTGCGAGAGAATAAGTTATGGGGAAAGATCTAACTACCTCGAACATTGACAGGCAGAATATATTAAACAACCGGTATGCCGTTGAATCTATTCAGGAAGAAATCGGCTTTACCGGTTTAATTTTCGATGGGCAATATCGTTTTACCATACAACAGATAGCGGAATTTTTTGAAATAGATGAGCGAACTGTAAAACGCTATTTATCTGATTATGAAATAGAACTAAAAAATAACGGCTACGAAGTTTTAAAGGGCAAACGCTTAAAAGACTATAAGTTAGCTGTTGTGGAACAGTCTGCTGGTGACATTGATGTCACTAGCAAAATCACGCAGCTTGGTATTTTCAATTTCCGTGCTTTTCTAAATCTGGCAATGCTCCTTGTGGAAAGTGAAAAAGCAAGGATATTACGCGGCGCTATATTAGATATCGTCATCGACACTATCAACGAAAAAACCGGCGGTGGCACAAAATACATCAATCAAAGAGACGAAGATTTTTTGGTTGTTTTTTTGAAAGGTGAAGATTACCGCAAAGAGTTTACAGACGCCTTGAGAGATTATGTGAAAATGGGCAAAGTTAAATACGCCATTTACACCGACAAGATCTACCGTAGTATTTTTAAAGAAAACACGCGGGAATATCGAAAAATCCTGCGCCTTCATTCCAAGGAGAATGTCCGCCAGACAATGTACAGCGAAGTCCTTCGTTTGATCTCCAGTTATGAAGCGGGTTTTGCTGAAGAACTAAGAAAGTCTTTTCAACGGCTTGGCCGTAAACTTGAACCGTATGAAGTCGATCGGCTTTTCGTAGATTTCGAAAATCATCGATTATGGGTTCCCCAGGTGGTAGACGCACGTTCAAAAATGGCCAGCAGAGATTTAGGCTTCAGGGACGCGCTTCACATAAAGTTGAAAGAATATATCGCCGCTATTCCACCAGGGGATTTTGAAAAATTTATAGGCGAAAAGAGTAAACTACTGGAAGAACAATTGGAAGCCGCTGAGGATGTCTTTAAACGGTTGAAGGAAAGAGAGTAGGCCTGGTGATATATATCAGTATTGAACAGGCCGTAGAAATCCATAAAAAAACAGTAGAAATCAGCGGCGGCGGTTTAGACGGCATTCTTGATAAAGGAAGATTGGAAGGCGTTTTAGAACAAATACAAAACGATGATTACTATCCTGCTTTTGAGGACAAGTTGACTCATCTGGTTTTTGGCTCGAACAAGTTCCATTGCTTTCAAGACGGTAATAAGAGAATTTCAATTTCATTGGGCACTCAGTTTTTACTTTTAAACGGATATCTGCATTGTTCTGAAGCCTTTTTAAGAGAAATGGAAAATATTAGTTATCATCTTGCAGCCGGGATAATTGATAAAGAATTCCTGCAGGAAATAATTACCTCGATAATTAATGAAAACGAATTGAGTGAACAACTTAAATTAGAACTATTAAACCGGATTATAAATGAAAGATAATTGTTTAATATGGCTTGAAGAGCCGACCGACTCTAAGGATCCGTTGTGGAGCAGTTGCTAGGAGGTTCGAATTGAAGCTGGAGGTGGTGGTGCTCGTAAAACAGGTGCCCGACCTCGAGGCGATCGTCCGGGTCGATCCGGACGGAAACCTGGAGGTGGAGAACCGGTACGTCTGTTCTTTTTTCGATGAAGTAGCGATAGAGGCGGCGCTCTCCCTCAGGAGAGCCCATCCGGAGACGGAAATTCACGCCTTTTCGGCGGGGGGCAGGCGCGCCGTGGACGCGCTTCGGCGGGCATTATCAATGGGAGTCGATTCGGCCGAACAGCTCGGAGGTGAAAACCTCGATGATGCGGAAAGCCTGTTCACGGCGAAGGCGCTCGCGGCCAGGCTCCGTTCGCTCGAGCCGGACATAGTGCTCTGCGGAAGGCAGGCCGGCGACGACGATATGGCCGCGGTGGGACCGATGACGGCGGAACTCCTCGGTATGCCTTACATCTGCAACGCGACGGTCCTCGAAGTCGATGAGGCGGGTCGAGCCCGCGTCACCCGCAGGACCGAAGGAGAATCGCTCGTTCTCGAAGCAGCCCTTCCGCTCCTCGTGACGGCGGAAAAGGGTCTGGCCGAGCCGCACATTCCGCTCGTGACGCGCGTCATGAAGGCGATGAAGGCGCAAATTCCCTGCACGTCGCTTGACGATCTGGGACTCGCGGATGTCGAACCGCGCGGGCGGGTCAGGCGCCTTGGGTATCATTCTCCGCCGTCGCGACCGCCCGTCGAGATGCTGGAGCAGCCATTTCCAGGCAATGTCGAGGAGCTTGCAAGGCGTCTTCGCGCCCGCGGAGTCATGAAATGAAGCAGGCAGGCGACGAATTGAGACTGGCGGCGAAATGAGATCGGCGGCGAAATGAGACCGGCGGCAATCGAGCACGCGGTTCCGGCGTTATTGAAGCACGGGGAATCAAATGTGGATCGGAGATTTGGATGAGTTCGAAGGAAATATGGGTTCCGGCTGAATTCAGCGACGGCAAGTTGACACGCACCACCATGCAGGTCCTTGGGGTGGCGCGCGACCTGGGTGAAGAGCGCGGGTTCGCTGTGGTGGCCGTTCAGTTCGGCGGTGGCAACGGCGAAGCAGGGGAGCTTGCCCGGCTGGCGGATCTCGTGCTCGGATTGGACGGTCCCGGGTTCGACGACCATGAGGTAAAACTGCGTCTTCAGGCTCTGGAGCGGCTGGTTGCCGACCGCGGAGCACCCGCGGCGATCCTTGCCCCCGCGAGCGTTTCCGGTCTTGAGCTCCTGCCGGGACTGGCGGCGCGGCTCGACGCCCCGTACGCAGGCTCGTGCACGTCGCTGAGCTGGGAAGGGGAAGAGCTCGTCGCCCGCCGCCCCGTTTACGGGGGAAAAGTATACGAGGAGCTGCTTCTCTCCGGTGGTCCCGCCGTGGCCGCGGTGCGCTCCGGCGCTTATTCCGTTCCAGACGCCTCCTCAGCTCCGGGAACCGTCGAAACAATCCGATTCGACCTCGAACAGGAGGCCGTGGTGAGGGTGGTCGACCGCCAGGCGGCGGCATCCGCCGGCAGGAGCATCGTCGAGGCGGAGCGCGTAGTGGCCGGCGGCCGTGGCATGGGAGGTCCGGAGGGTTTTAAGCTGATAGAGGAACTCGCTTCGGTTCTCGACGCCGCCGTCAGTGCCACGCGGGCCCTGGTGGACGCCGGTCAGAGGCCCCTCGACGAGCAGGTCGGCAAGAGCGGCAGGACGATCTCGCCCGAGCTTTACATCGCGTGCGGCATCTCCGGGGCGATTCATCATACCCTCGGCATGAACACCGCCAAGGTCGTGGCGGCTGTCAATACCGACCCCGACGCTCTGATCTTCCAGCACGCCGACTACGGCATCGTAGCGGACGCCCGTGAGGTCATCCCCGTCCTGATAGAAGCGCTCGCCGCAGGCGCGGCAGAGGATTCATGACCATGAGCGAAGGCGAAGAGTTCGATGTGATCGTAGTCGGCGCCGGGCCGGCCGGGCTCGCCTGCGCATACGAAACCGCCGCCGCCGGGCTCCAGACCCTCGTCCTGGAGTCAGGGGACGCCCCCGGCGCCAAGAACCTCACCGGCGGCAGGCTCTACCTCGAACCGGTGCGTTCCCTCTGCGCCGGCCTGCTCGAGGGCGCTCCCTTCGAACGCCCGGTGGTCTCCGAAACCATTACATTCGCCGGTGAGAGCGAAAGCGTCTCGTTCCGCTCCGATTTCAGCGGCGGGGGAGAGGGACTATCCGACAAACCTGCCTCCTGTGCCGGCGATACCCGCTCCGACGATTCCGCCCTTTCCGCCGAAGAACAACGGTCCGGAGATCCCGCTCCCGCCGTCGCAGAGAACCGGCCCGGCGGTTCCGCCCTTTCCGCCGCAGAAGACCGGTCCGGCGGTTCCGTCCTTTCCGCTGCAGAAGACCGGCCGCCCCTCAGCTCCGCCACGGTTCTCCCCTCCCGCCTGAACGCCCACTTTGCCGACAAAGTATCGGAAAAGGGCGGGATGGTGCTGTATCAGCAGAAGGCGGAGGGTCTTGTGCGCGAGGGTGGCCGTATCGCGGGAGTAAAAGTAGGCCCCGAGGAGCTGAGGGCCAGGCACGTGGTCGCCGCCGACGGGGTTCTTTCTTTCCTCGCCGAAGAAGCGGGGCTCAGGACCGAACGCCCCGCAGGCGCTTATGCCCTGGGCATGAAGGAGATCATCGAGCTCGACAGCGCCGCTATCGAGGAGAGGTTCAACCTGCCGCCCGGGCTCGGAGCGAGCAGACTCTACGCGGGTGCCGTTACGGGCGGTCTTCCCGGCGGCGGATTCATCTACACCAACAGGGAAACGGTTTCCGTCGGCATCGTGGTCCACCTGGGAGCACTCGCCGGGAGCATTCCCGCCGCCGGTTTCCCCGCCGGCGCTTCATCCCGCAGCACCCCTCAGCCAGGCAACCCTGCTCCCGACAGCTTCGCATATTCCGGAAGCTCAACGCCGACCGGCGGACCAATTGCTGAAGGTGTTCATGAACTGCTCGAACGTTTCAAGGAGCGGAGCGACACGGCACCGCTCCTGAATGGCGGTCGCACCGTCGAGTACGGCGCCCATCTGATCCCCGAAGCCGGATTCGAGCACATTCCCTCTACACCCGGCATCCCGGGCCTGCTCCTTGCGGGCGACGCAGCCGGCTTCGTGCTCAACACCGGCGTCACCCTCCGCGGACTCGACTTTGCCCTCGCATCCGGCGCCCTCGCCGGTAAAAGCATCGCCCGGGCGGTACCGGCCGGCCAAACCCCTGAAACCTGCCTGTCTCACTACCACGATGCACTGAAGCAGAGTTTCGTGATGCAGCAGATGAAGGCATACAGGAATGCACCCTCCGTGCTCTCCGACCCCAGCCTCTACGAACGCTATCCTGAAAAGCTCGCGAAGTTCGCGCGGGATCTCTTCGAGGTGAACAGCGAGGGTGCAAGCATGCCGCCGAAAAGTATCTTTCGCCGCCTGAGAAAAGATTTCCTGAACCTCGATGGGCTGAAAACTCTCTGGCGAATCTACAGGATGTAAAGCCATGAAAGTCGAAGAAAAAATCACACTCTGCGCAATCAAAGCGAACGAAACCAGCCACATCGAGCTCGATCAGTCCTCCTGCAGAATCTGCGAAACCAGGATCTGCGTCAAAGCCTGCCCCGCCGGACTCTACGCCTACGAACCCGAACTCGACGAAATCAAGGTCGATCACGCCGGCTGTCTCGAATGCGGCACCTGCCTCATAATCTGCCCCCCGGGCGCCGTCACCTGGCAGACCCCCGCCCCCGGCTTCGGCATCCGCTACCGCTACGGTTAATGAAACAAAATCCACCTGCTCAGCCGGTGGTATAGTAAAGCTCTGCTTGGAAAAGAATCAGGTGTACATCCCGGTTGGCTTTGAGATCCCAAATCACGGAGTCGATCTGTGTAGTTCTCTTTTCGCAGCGCAACGTAAGAAGCATGTCCTGTCCTGCGGGGGATGCAGGCCTACTCGTATAAAATTGTCAATCCGAATGACAATTTTACACGTTTTCCGGGTGGGCTCGATTGATACATCTCAACGACCGGGGAGGTATCCACTTTATAGAGGAATAAATGATCGGCGTCCCTCCGGTAGTGGAATAAGTGACACGTTCCCTCAGGACTTAACTAAACCCGACTTGGCCGGAAAAGGAAATCAGGAAAAAGGAAGCCGGGCAACAGGGGTTTGACTGGCAGATGAACCCCCTACGGGGGCGAAAGCTCCACCGGGATCTTAAAGCCACCGGCTCAGCCGGCGGTCGGTGACTAAAAGGGGACAGCAAAAAGGGGATAGATCTGCTGATCCTTGTCCCCTTTATCTTTTTGCCCTTTTCCCCACGTGGAGAAACCCGGTGATCTCGGCAGGCGCCGTAAGTCACATTGGATATTGAAGTTCTAATCGGCATCCCACCCCTCTGTGATGCAATGAGTCACAAAAAAGAGACAGACCTGTTTAAAACTAATGAAGTTCTACTCGGCAGTCCGTCTTTCAGTGTTGTATTGAATCATGAAGAAGTTTTCTCACATGAGAAAAATCGGCGGGTTTTCCGGAAGCTCAAATTCGGTTTTTCACCAAATCGGAGGACAGCAGCTGGGCAGGGCAGAGGTGGATTCCTCGATTGCTCATCGTTATCGGCCGTTGCGGGAAGCGGGATCGGTGTATCCTGACCGCGGCCGGGTCGGCGGGTTTTCCTTCTTTCCGGGCTGTCGTATGCTTTACTGCTCGATCGCTCTATGCACCACATTATCGATTATATGCCAGTTCCAGGCGTTACCTGTTCCGGAGGTGAAGCCGAAATGGCTGAGGAACGGCACGAAACCGGGAATGGTGAAATCGATTCGGTCTACATCGTCGATCGCCACATTGATATGCCCGTCGTCAAAGAGCACGACGACATGGTGCCACTGGTTGTCTTCGACGCTGTATGCGGTGTAGGCCAAATGCTTGTCGGCGCCATCTTCCATTATCGCCACATGGTTGCTCGTTATCGGGTCGCGGCCGCCGTTGCAGTTGGGATCGCCGCTGGGATTGTAATAGCAGTCGAATTCCACTCCATACCCCTCGGCGTTGCAGAAACCCATGCTGCCGCCGCCGGCCGCCGAGAAGACATAGTCTTCCACGAATGCGAAAACCATCCCGTCGGCTCCGCTGCCTCCTCCGATTTTGAGGTCGAATTCGAACTTCCAAGTCGAGCTTAAGACCGGCGTCAGATTAAAAAACCAGCCGACTTCTCCTCTCGCATCGGTCAGGACGAGATACCCGTTCAGGCTGTCCCAATAAGCTTTTCCTTCAACATAGTACTCCGACGGAACGAATTCCGAGAAATCCTCGGACCATACGATCGGCCCGTATTCACCGACTGCGATATCGAAAGCATCCTTTGCGAGCACAGTCCCTTCCGAATAGATGACGACCGAGACGGTGTACAAGTCTTCAGGTACGCCGAAAGGAACATACAGCGAAACCAGCGTGGAAATTGATTGACCCGGAGATACAGGCACGGGATCTCCCGTATACAAGGTTGTTGTTACCGACAACGGCCCCGTAACAACCATTTCAGCGAGATCGAAATAGGCTGTTTCAGCGCCAAGGTTCCGGATACCCGCGGTGAAGGTCAGGATTTCTCCCGGCATGATGGTAGTCGGGTAATCCTCGAGAAAAACATGCAGATCGGAGCTGAACTCATCGGAACCGATGTCGTATCCGCTGTCGAGGGGCCTTGGATCGCCGTCGATGTCGTGGTCTGGAGCTCCATCCGGTGTTCCGCTGTCGATGCAGGGAGATCCCCCGGCTAGATGAAAGTCGCCGGACAGAGGATCCAGGAAGAACGGATCCTCGTCGATATTTCCTTCTCCGGGCCAGCCCGCTTCTATATCGGAGTAGGTCACATCCAGGTCGCCGAATTCGAGGTCATATATCTCGTTCGGAATATCGCCCCA
>CAYMWF010000116.1:0-13868 GCA_964394085.1 uncultured Gemmatimonadota bacterium
AATACATGAAGATACAGCATTCACCCTTTCCGGGGCTCGGCTTCGGTAATAAGGAAGGTGCAATCAAGAATTCTGAGTTCCATCTCACCCAGGAAGAGATCCAGCGGATTATCGATGCTGCGACAAGGCTTCGAGACCGCTGCCTTATTAGAACCCTGTCCCAAACAGGAGCCAGGCGGTTTGAAGTGGCTGAAATCAGGGTAGAGGACATCAATTTCAAACAAAAGCTTCTGTATATCCCAAAGGGCAAAGGCAAAAGAGCTAGGGTCATTCCGATCACCCAGGAACTTACAGAGGAAATGAAGCTGCTTGCTCGGGGCAGGGAGGGTTTTCTGTTCCTGTCCCAGAAGGGCGGGAAGTTTTCCCTTCGTCAAATCAACCAGATTGTGGCAAAGGCCGGTCACAGGAGCGGAGTGAAAAATCCCAACCCTAAATACAAAAACATCACCTGTCATCTATTCAGGCACAGTTTTTCCCGACTCTGGAAAGAGAGGGGAGGTTCTATCGAAAGCTTGTCAAAAATACTCGGACATTCATCAGTAAAGAGCACCTGGGACCTGTATGGTACCGAGGATCTGAAGACCATCCAGGAGAATTACCGGAAGATTATGGAGGAGGAGGTATGAAACAATTAATAAGAAGCGCTTTTTTGTCTATTTTCCTGTTTTTTGTGTCTTTAACCATATCCTGCAATACCGGACCAACGGGCAGCGATAACAATGGCGGAGAGGATGACCGAACCGCGTTGAATATTACCTCAACCCCGTCCGGAGCGGATATCTACATCGATGAAGGAGATACCGGTGAGCAAACACCCGCAACCATAGATGTAACCGTCGGCAGCCATTCCGTGACCCTGGAACTTTTGGATTTCCACACTTGGACGGAAAGCTACTACGTCAACGAAGAAGAAACAGTGAATGTGGAGGCGTCTTTAACACCTACTTTCTACTTTTTTGATGATTTTGAAAGCGGTAAAGACAATTGGGATTACAATCCCTGTGAGATCAGTTCAAAGGGTTATAACGGATCGTGTTTAAAGATATATGGTTCTACGTTTCTTAACCAGTCTTTTGAGCTTCCTGAAACATTGACCCCTCATGTTTCTTTCTATTACAGGAATCCAGGGGAATCAGCAACTTTCTGTATCAAATTTTCTGGTCAAGGGTCATCTACATCCTGGTCACGGTACCTTGATGGAGGAACCTGGCAATATTTCGAAGTTCCTTCCTCAGTATTTCAAGATAGACCCCGGCCATCAAGCTGTAATTTTGATTTTTGGCTCTATTGGGAGCCCTTCGAACTTTATATCGATAATTTTTCAATAAATGCAGAATGAAAAACAAAATGTAGGGTTTCTTACCTTTGGCCAGAAGGAGATCTGATCGAGATAGAGGTTACTAATACATGTGTTGACCTAATTACGTATTGACCTTGAGCAGGGAACCGAAACAGTGCGCCCTGTGCCGCAAATACTATGTCATTTTCGGTGACGGAAAGGAGAAACAAAGAGTGAAACGATCAATTCTAATTGCAGGTATCCTGACACTGTGTCTTGCCGGCTGCGTAGGATACAAGCCATTTATGGCTCCGGGATTCACCGGTCCGGGCCTCACGGAAGGCGGTATCGCTGTGTTCCCGGTACTGGTGGGTGAAGGCAGCCGGAGCACGCCCGGTGTGGAGAAGTACTGTCGGAGTGCTGGCGGAGACCTGGCCACCGCACTCAAGGAGGCACAACCCACGCTCAGGGTGGTGAACCCGACCCAGGTGAGTACCGTGCTCGCCAATGAGGGACTTGTCGAGGATTTTGCCGCTCTCAAGGAGACCTATGCCATGACTGGCATGCTTTCTATCAAGAAGGCCCAGGCGATAACTGAGAAGCTCGGGACCAAGTACTTCATGCTCGCATCGATCACCGGCCTGTACGCTGCGAGTGAAAGCGCTGCGGTTGCCGAGATGTCCTCCAAGATCTGGGACTCATCAGACGGACAAATGGTGTTCGAGGCGGTAAGATCGGGAAGGGAAGTAAGCATTTTCAGCGGTCCGCCGTATCACAAGGCAGTCAAACGGGCTACCGAGGAGCTTACAAAGAGTTTAATGCTTATCTATCAGCAGCAGAAATAGCAGGAAAATCATTGTTACAATCAACTTCGGCGCACTGTTTCGGAAATTGTTCTGAAGAAATATGAGGTTCAGCTTGGTTCGGTGATCGTCAATGAACCAGACTGTTCCGACAAGGAAAAAAGCTGTCTGTATAAAGAAAGAAGGAGTATGAGGAAATGCAATTTCGGGGGTTTTCTGTGTCCAAAATCGTGATTCTGACAATATTCCTGGTCGGATCGATCCTTGTTTTAATAGAGCTTGTTTCAGCCCAGGAAACCGGATCTCTTGAGAAGAGAGTTACAAGGCTCGAAAGACTGATCTTTGAACTGAGAGCAGAAGTGGAACAACTGAAAGGAAAAACTCCTTCATTCCCTTCTGATGAGAACAAACAAAAACCGCCATCAGAGGAGATAATCAAGAAAGCCATTGCCGAGCAGCTGAAAAAGCAGGTGCCCATGTCCTGGGCCGGGTCAACAATGGGCGGCAAAAACACCAAAATCAAGCAGATAGAGATCAAACAAATAGGCACCTTCAACGAGCAGGAAGAATACTGGCCGGTCATGGCCAGAGTGAAAGGCTCCTGCACGGTAGAGTCGCTGATGCCTAGCATACTGCCGGCAGAGAATAAAGCATTCGATCAAATTGGGGATTTCAAGATCTACCAGGATGATTACGGTAAATGGAAGGCGTATATCGGGATGACGTAATAGTCAGCAGTTTTTGGGTTTCATTATATAGCAGGAAAATTGTGTTAGAATTCTTAGAATTTCGCAAAATCGTCAGCACCTTTATTATCAAAGTCATTTATACCCTGGGATTAATTGCCCTGATATTCGGAGGAATCGGGGGTCTTGTTTCGGGCGACGAAGAACTTATACTCATCGGTCTTGGTGTAATAACCGTGGGTAATTTACTTTGGCGTGTTGTTTGTGAGGGATTGGTTCTGCTCTTCAGCATTCACGATATTCTCGGATCGATTGAGAAGACTCTGAAAAAGGAACAACTTGATTAAGCCGGAAAATAATGCTAATCGGATGGTTCCACCAAGGAATTAATAAATGGTCTGCTCTATTTCGGACTAGGGCTCCTGGTGATCGGAGGAATCAGTTTTGCCCTGGGAATAAAAGGAAGCGAAAAAAGGAAGGATCTGTTAGATTGAGGGGCTGTTTGTCAGATATCCCTGATCGAATAATACATTCGAGCAGCTGAGAGATGACAAGGCAATTCCGCTATATCGGAATAAACTGCCTGAAAAGGCGTGTTTTACCCCATGTCAGACTCTTGTCGGATCCGTTTGAAACGATTCTGAAGCCTCTGAGGCGATTTTGGAGGAGATCGAACATTCTCAAACTCGTCGTTTAGAAAATATTACCAACATCGACTTCTTTTAATCGATACCTATCTTTTTCAGAATGTTCCAACCCTGCCAGGTTTCGAACTTAAATTGACTTCAATTCAAATACTTCAGCCAGCCCCTATTCCCGGGTCCACCGTAAGCGCCCATATCGGACCTCGCAGCGTTAGGGTACCATCCGGGCCAGCGGGGGTGCCAATCGTAGATGCTGTCTTCTATGGATGGATCGCCTGTGTCGATACAGGGAGATGAGGGTTTCAAGAGGAATTTCCGACCAAATACGGAATAATCATAAAATATGGGATCCTGGTCGATATTTCCGACCCCTTCCCAGCCTCCTTCTATATTGGAGTAGCAAACCGTAAGAATACTACATGTTTCACCGATCTGGTCCGGTGAATTATCCCTAATTATAGAATTCACTACATCCAAACCAGAGCTAAGAGCGAATATTCCCCCTCCTGTCCATTCGGAAGTTATGTTACCGGTAATCACGCAATTGTTTATTTCGACTTTAGAATCAGAATAACTTATGTATATTCCTCCGCCTTCATTAAGAGAAGAATTGTTTGATATTATGCAGTTTTCAAATAAGCCTTCACTACCTGTATAAATTCCACCACCACTCCTTGCGCTGTTATCATATATTTCACAACAGGACACATGCGAATTAGATGACCATAAACACATTCCACCACCATAATTATCAGTGTGATTGTTTCTCAATATACAATTTGAAATTGATGGAGACGAATGATATTTGCAATATATCCCAGTGTCATCACCATTGGTTATCGATAAACCTTCCAAGCGAGAATCCGGACCCTCACCATTCTCGAACCAGAACCCCCAGCCATCATTTTCGCAATCGATGATTGTTGCCTCTGGACCATTCACAGATCTTAAAGTTATTGCTTTCCCATAGTAATCGAGATTTTTATTTCCTTCTCCCTTGTATGTGCCATCGGAAATAATCACTTCAGCTCCATTGAGCGAAAAGTCTATGGCTTCTTGAATAGTCTCAAAATCGTCCGGTACATAAATCTTGCCATTCGAAAGCAAGTCCAGCTTTATGGGAACAGCAAAGAGGTTTCTGAATGGATCATTACTTAAAATCAATATTGTATCGTGAAAAGTTCCTACTCCAAGATCGGATATGTTAAAATTCATTTCAATCTTTGCACTGTCTTGAACAGCAAGTCTTCCTGACAATTCTCCTGAAAGTGAAATCCACGTTTCCGAACCAGGATATAAACTGAAAAGAAGTTCTTCAGTACCCACGTTAACTACTGCCAGATCCTCTTTCCCAAGTTGCCCCCCTACAGAGGAACTAAGATTATAGAACTGAGGAGTAACATAAACCACAACTCCTGTACGGCGCACTTCATCCACACCAATGTCCCAGTTGCCATTCCAGGGTCTCAAGTCACCGTCAATATCCACATTTACTTCGTTTTCAACACCTGCATCGAGGCATGGTGAGCCTAATTGAAGGTGAAAGTTATCACTTACTGGATCAATAAAAAGAGGATCAACATCGATATTGCCGTCACCATACCATCCACCTCGCACATCGGAGTAGGAAACATCTAGATTGTCATCAGGCCAAGGTTCATAAATTTCTACAGGCAGGTTATCCCAAATGATCGTATTGACAATTTTAACTTCCGCAGTAGGACTAAGGATATATATACCCCCACTTTCTTCGCATAAATTATTAACAATGGTACAATTCGTTATGTTTGTATAGGAATCTAAACCTAAGAAAATCCCCCCGCCCCAGTCAGAAGAATTTTCAGAAATGATACAATTCGTGATGCTCGCTTGGCTGCTGAATAACACTGCAATACCGCCCCCGTCGTTGCGGGATATTCGACAGGAATTGATTACTGGTGAAGAGTCAGAACAACGTATCCCCGCGCCAAGACCTCCCGAGTTATAGGTTATCACACAATTTGTTATATATGGACTAGAGTAATCAAGATAGATTCCTCCCGCACTCAAAGCGGTATTCCCGATTACCAAACAATTTTCCATCGTTGGTGATGAACGATCAAAATAAATACCACCTCCGCGATCAGAAAACTCTCCTATAACATTACCGTTTTTAATAGTAAAACCATCAAGAACTGTATTTATATCCTCACTGTCCGAAAAATCAAATCCTCGTCCTTCATTTTCACAATCAATGACTGTATGATCAGGTCCGGATAAAGATTTGATCGTGATAGCTTTACCCAGCAGGTTGATATCCTTGTTCCCTATCCCAGTGAATGTACCTTTGGCGACCAGGACAATATCTCCATCTTTGGCGGCATCTATTCCGACTTGAATTGTAGGATATTCAGAGGGAACGTCCAAACAATCCTTCGCATAATCCAAGCTGAAAACTACTTCGAAACATAGGAAAACTAACAATAACGGAATGATTGTTTTCATAATAAATAGGCCATTTATCTTTCTATAAAATATGGGCTCAATGCTCTTACATCAAAAGAGACTTGCGCGTAATCATATTCCGTAGTACCCATATCAACATATTCGGATGTGTAACGTATTGTAACTGTATAAACTTTGCCGTGGGTTAGTGGATCCAGAACTGTAGATTCGTAATTCATTTCAATCGGTTCTCGCGGAGCAAAGTGTCCTCCTACTCCTCGGTCAAAATCTTTAGAAGAAAAACCTGCTTGGCTAACCGTTACTTTGCTCCCTGTTTCTTTCTCTATCATGAATATTTTTCGTTCTTTAACCTCTAAATCGTATAGATTGGAAGTATTCTCACCATAGATATAATCAATTTTGATCACCGGATTATTCACATTGATGATAGTAGGATAATCATCCAGATAAGGCCTTAACATCGACTCTAATTTCCCCTTTCTGTTAAAAGTAAGGGTGAAATCCCCATTACCAGAAGAAGAAGGAATTTCAATTCCCATTATTACATTCCTATGCCCGACAATAACATAATCATCTGAAACCTTATCCCTTTGAACCAAGAACTCGGTAACGGTCATCTTGCTGTAGTCACCCTCTATCGACATTGCCAATGTACCATAAGGGGTAATTCTGAGCCCTTTGGGTCTGCCATCTATTGGAATACTTTTTGATGGTTGATATGCTTTATCCTCCTTCTCTAACCCTTTCCAATCAATTGTATCGTACACTAGGATCTTACGTTTCAGCTCACTTGTAACAAAAAGAATACCAGCATCATTAATATCGAAACCGTTAGAATTTTCTTCATGGATAATTGAAGTAAGATCATAAAGCTTCTCATCACCATCATCTCCTAATAATAAATATTTGATTTTAGTTCCTTTCTCAAGTTTTCCAGTAATATCTCTTAAACAGCCTACAAGTAGAATATACTTGGGTTTCTCAGAATTGCCGGTTTCTAGAGGGAGTATCCGGAGTTGTCTGGGTTTGAATCCTGGATCCTCTAGGTCGTAAGATTCCTCTAGTTCCCCTCTATTGTTACATTTCCAAATCCAATTCTTGTCTATGCCATTCTCCTCACCTTCAACAGCCACGTAAATAGAATTGTCTGCAAAGGCCAAACCATAAGTACGGTTTGCGGTAAGTGTACCCCCTCCATCAGTTGGCAATCCTTGCTTAAGATATTCGCCACATTCACCGTGCTTTCCTGCCAGAGCTCTATAATAGTATAGGCCATTTTTACCATTGGACACAATGAGTATACCGCTTTCTGTCCACGTAAATCCCTGGATATCATCGAGAGGATTTGTTTCACCCTTGGTGAAGGGGATATTGTATTTCCAGCCTTCATCAGGACTCCAGCCGGTTTTATCGCCTTTATCAAAATAGAACCCTCGAATTTGATGGACAAATGGAACTAAAATATGTGAATAATCAGTACCTTCACGTGGTATTTCCTCAGGTATGTACTCTGTAATGTCAAAATTCCAGCATATGTAACGCGGGGATGTATCTATAAAAACATCCATATTATTGCCACCCCCATGACCCAACTCTATTCCGAGTGCGTCATATATATGGTAAGTTGAAAAGGAGTTGTCGAAGCTGATTGTACCTGAAAGTTCCTCTTTGAAAACCCATGTATAGTCAGACTCACCAGGCTTGGTGTCTTCATCATAGAATCCCCAGTATGCTGAAATCTTCCTCGGCCCATCATTTTCTGTTAAAGTCACGATATGTATTTTACCTTCAAATGTTTCGCCTGTAACGGCTTTTCTTACAATATGCTCCGTTACTGTGAAATCCTTCAATAACTTCGTCAGCAAACGATAGGCATCAAAAGCAGGAAATCTATAACCTGGCAGTGTTGGATTTGCACCGCAATACTTGGCTAAAGTGCCCTTTCCTGCCTCATAATCCTCCCAAGTCATCATCCAGAACCATAAAATGCCTTTGCAATCACAAGTGATTGTTTTTTTAGGCTGTTGAATAGTGATTGCCGGGGATGATAATAAAAGCAGTTTTCGTGCTAATTCCGCAACCTGTGTTGCATGAAGTTTTGTATAGTACTGTATACCTTCAACAAGATCCATACCTCTTGTGCCAGAAACATATAAGGAAAGTTTATCACATTTATAGCCCGGTGGTACTGAGTCGCTTCCAATTAATCTGTCACTGCAACCTAATTCTTCAAAGAATAGTGGAGGTATATCTGGCACACCCGAAAACTGGTCTTCTAAGTACTCGAGAATCTTTAGAAGACAGGACCAATGGTAATAGTCATGAATCAAGATGCCATCGCTAAAATATAGATATAGTTTTGAATCCACATCAGTCGCATATTTGAATATCTGTTCAATGAATGCATAATTAAAAATTGCAACCGGGTTTTGGGTTACTGAATATTTATCGATTGTATTTGGATCGATTACCGGGTCTGTAGCGTAGCCAAAATCCGCTAACCATAATTCAGGATTATCCTGGGGCCAGGGAACGTCTGATGTACCGCCATAATACGCTCCTTTCATGCCCTTCTTTTCGAGTCTTTGTGCTCCTATAGTTGCAAAATAAATATTTGAAAATTTTATTGCTGAAAATAAGCCATATTGTGACTTTGGATCATGTTGACCATTGTCACCTGTTCTATAAATCCAACGAGCGACCAGGACACCAAGAGGGAAAACAGACATTGCAAAAGGATAACCCTTTATGCCTGGATTTCTTAAAGCATGATCAGCATCTCTAATCCCATCTATAAATGAAAAATAGCCTTGTATGTAATGATGAGCAAGATGTCGCCCCAATTCTGCTGGATCAACCTCTGGATGAGCTTTAAAAAATTCCCTGTCATAGGGTCCATCTGGAACACACAGATAAACAGAATCTGCCCCTAATCCAGACCACCTATTATCTAATTCATTTTCGAAGGAAAACTCTGTTGTACCGTAAGCAACATGACAGCCTTCTACAATTGAACGTGTGAAGTCATATATATTTTTCGACCATTGATCATTGCTGAGTGGTTTGGGTTTGGGTAGGAATAAGGTGTCTGTATTTCGACAAGGATTGGTATACTGCTCTACATCATTAGGAGTGCACGACATTGCCTTATGCCACACCCCATCAATAAGATGGCTCCAATTCGGTTCGCGTATCTCCCCCTCATTCGTAGTACACATTGTTTCTGAACCATCGCTTTGCCAGGTTCTTAATTTAATCATACCATTAAAAGTCTCTATATAATTAGCAATTAAATACTGGTTTACATCAAATGATTTTAAGTTAATCCTCTTGCAAAAGAACTCATCTTTATAATTTGTTGAATACGAAGTCGGATCTATTGCATCATAATTCCCCGCCAATTGCGGAAAAAGTGCATCATCACGTATGATTTCACCTCCAGCTTTAAATGTTAATTCAATTGAAGGATTGTAATAATTTCCGTCAGCTTTCCGATAATATCCCCCCAAACCCTGTAAACTGAGGATCAAATCGTTAACATCCTGATCCAGTCCTGATTTTCCACTCCTCCGCGCCATAGCATCAACGTTAAAGCTTACCTTTACATCTGTCCCTTCCATGGTCCAGAATATCCGAATATAAGGCAGGAATTTAGTTATGGATATTGAATAGATCCCTGGTTCAGTTATCTGTGGGAATATGCCCTGGTGAAAGTCAGCAGAGAGATCCCTCCAATGAATCTTGTCCAGGGAATGCTGAACTTTCAGATTCAAGACAGGATTTGTGCCCTTTAGATCAGCAATCCTGCACATCAGGACCAATCTATTAAATTTAGATACATCAAAAGGAGCGCCTACAGATACTTCATCCTGCAGTTCATATCCTTCCGCAAGGAGCTGCTTGACTATATTCTGTTTCATTTCTCTCTCCCCAGATTTCTGAACCAACTTAACTGAGCTGGGCAGGATGCCGCCTGTTCACCAATATGGGAGAGGACGGCACCCAGACCCATGGTTTACCTTGCCAAACCTGCAATCTCGAAGGTGACTACAGGATCGGTCCCCCCAAGCTCCCAGGCTGCTCGGATGTAACGGGCGAACTTTGAGATACGGATTGAAGTTGACCCGGTATTCGATATTCGCTTGCACATTCCCTGGTGAAAATCGTTCACCAGCCTGGTCCAGTGAACTGCGTCAAAGGAATGTTCGACGTACACGTCCAATGTGGGGCTCGTGCCATCCATCACCGGGACGCGTGTGGTGATGAATACTTCGGAATACGAAGATACATCAAACGGCTCTGAGTAGCCGTTTGCATCCTCGATGTCTTTGGGGTGGAAATTCAGTTCAGCCATATCTATCCCTCCTGCCAGAATACGATACTGAAAGTGATGTCCTTGGCTGTCTCATCACCAGTTGTCGTGACCTGGAGCTTGTACTTCATCGCTGGATGATCTTCCAGGCTCACGTCTCCTGCCTCGACATCGGCAAGGGTGGTGGCTGGAATTATATCCGCCACCAGTGTAGCCCAGTTTGTACCGTCTGCAGTGCCCAGCAGGTCGAAAGACGCATTGGCTGAGAGTGTGGCTGTTGCGCTTATGAAAACAGTTACATGCGCCTTGGGCATTGGGATAGGTAACGAGTTGGTTAGAGCAGATGTCGTATTTACACCGTCTATGGTGGTGTACGTCATCGCTGTACCCAACCCGCCGACTGCATCGGTCCAGTTTGTTACTACAGCCATCTTGGCTCCTCCTTTGGTTCAGAGAACTGATTACTCTGAATAGGTTAAGAAATGAGTTCTACGCAGTGAGGTTGTTCAATAAGGAAATCGTGCACTCACCCTCCTTTCTTTTTTGGGTTTTAGAATTTAGCCATGTAAAATTGCGATCCAATTTTACAAATTTCAATTTCTTTCCTTTCGGTTGTGAATGTACTTTAGGAATTGATTCGTGGATACCATGCAGGTCTCTGGTTCGGATATTCGCAGAATCAGACCTTGAATAAAGTCCTTGAATAATTCCTGGCAAGAAAACCTATCTGGAAAATATGGGATTCTTATATCTAAGCTTGGAAGGGTTTCCAACAGACTGCAAACCCTACACGTCACGATTATTTCATTACCACCAATAGGGGTTTCCTCAACGGCTTCTTTATGGTGCAACTGGAACCCCCTAAAGCGCTTTACAACTTTGCGGGAATTGTCAATGGACAATGCCTGCAAACCTGAACTTCCTTTCTAGGATTTATTTCCAAGGGTAAAGTGAATTCAAGCATCCTTTTTCCTGTTTTTATTTCCTTTTTTGATGGATCAAAGCAACTGGTGAACTTTTTTGCCCCTACTATATAAAGAGGGCAGAAATCGGTGTTTTCAGGAAAATATTTTCGAATTGTTGCTTTTTCTTTGTAAACCGATGTTATGTAAGGAGTTGTCAAAGGTGTAATTTAAAGAGGTATGAAACGGCATTTGTCAAATTTACATTGTCCAACCACAGATAAGACGAAAATCGTAAAGACCATCCGCCTTGACGAGGTGCTTAGCCAATTGCTTGATCGATGTAGTGCAATTTTGCAGGATTAAAAACGAGAGGAATTTTTTCCAGGCCTCATTCTATATTAATGTGTCGAACCAACCAACTCGAGTGTTTCTCCTTGGCGCAACCGACACGCCCTTGCCGCGTGCCGGACTGTGCTCTGGCCCCAAGACAAGACTGGGACTAGACCCGCCTATAAAGGGTGTTACTCCCATCAAGACCCTTGCCGGATCCGTTTGAAGCGGTTCTGGGGCTTCTGAAGCGGTTTTTTAGGTTCGGTTGTTAGAATCTCGTCTGAAAATCGGTAATAATGGTAGCGGCAGTTTGAAACCCGATATTTCTGGCGACTTGAAAGGCGTTATTCTTAGGTTGTATTGTACTGGTTCAGCGTAAAATGGAAATTTCACCTTCATGAATTAGTTGGTTATTCATGCTGCACAGCGAGCAGCCGCTCGGTTCTTAGCCCGTCGTTCTCTCGCTGCTGACAGTCTTCTTTCTCGTTCTGCGAAGATTATTTCTTGCTTCCCATTGAGCTTATCCTCCGGTGTAATATATCCGATCGCGCTATGAAGCCGCTTCGTATTGTAATGGTTAACAAAATTCGCCACAACGCGCCGGGCATCTTCCAGGCTCAGCGGCGTTTTGGGGCGTATGCATTCCCTTTTCAGACTCTGGTGCCAACGTTCCAGCTTCCCATTGCTCTCAGGATAATAAGGCGACGTTCGAACATGATCCATTCCTTTCAGCTTAAGAAACTGCTTGAAGTCTTTCGCCAGGAATTGAGGACCATTGTCGCTGATCACCCGTGGCCGCCTGTCCGGAAACGCTTCTGTCGCCCGCTGCAGGATGATTTCGACATCTTCTTCCTTCATTTGCTCCCGGATCTCGTGATGCATGGTAGCGACAGTTTGAAACCCGGTTATTCCTGGCGATTTGAAAAGCGTTATTCTTAGGTTGCATTTTCTTCAATAGAGTTCGATAGAAAGGTCTTCTTCATTTTCTTTCCCATCTTCTTCGGAGGTGGGTTTTCTTTTTACATCTTATCCGATTTTGTGGAGCATCAATGCTTTTGCCCAAGAGGTCATTGATGCATAAAAGAAAGAGAAAAAGACGACGTAACTGCCTTCTTTGCTTTTTTGTAGTCAAGATTTACGTCACGGGGTGAATGGTTCAGTTCGTCAGTCCGGCGAGAAACTCGCCGAGTCTCGAAAACAGGGTGGTACTTTTGTTCTCGGGTTCTTCAACCTCCGCTTTCGTCGGATGCTGCCCTGCAAATTTTCCACAACCTGGGCAGGATGTTTCCCATCCGTGAGGTGATTCGTTCAGGAGCGGGAGGGAGTTGTGTGTGGTGAAGAGGATGCGGTCGATATCACGACGACAGCGGCGTAGCTCGATTTTGAACTCGTGTGTTCCCGCTTTGATAGCAATTTCACCGAGTTCGTACCAGAGCCAGTCTCCGGGGGATTTCTCCACAGCGCCTCCTCCCCGGAGAGCCGAGCCGTCCAGAGTGACGGAAGGCGTAAACTCGGGTTCGTTGTGTACGGGCCTCCGAACGCGGGCCCATACGTGATAGTTCTTCCAGACCGGCACCTGGGTGCGGAATATGAGTCTGTATGGGACCCGGTGTGAAACGGGGGGATGGACGAGCTCACCGCCGGCCGCACGGCCGGAAACCACTCGTTCCAGGTCCGTATCTGGGGCATCCGATTTGAAAGCGCCGTATCTGTCGGCGGAGGTGATCGGCCTCAGGCAGTAGTGACCCCAGGCGGTAGTGTCGTGGACCGTCTTCCAGCCGAGGATCTCTCGAGCCGATTCTGCCTCGCGGTAGATGTCCTTGTGGTAGGCGCCGGTATGCCAGTTGTCATACTTGTACCTTGGACACTCGATGAGATCGTGTCTGTATATCCCCGGTGTGTCATATGCGTGGAGATTCCCGCTGTAGTCTAAGAACATAATGTCAGTGTCTCCGTCGCCGTCCAGGTCGGTGAGCGCCCCTGTGCCGAAATCTTGGTTGTCGATGTACACCGGCCATCCTTCAGGATATTCGGCGTAGAAATCGAGTGCCACATCGTATGGGCGGGAGCCACCGAGAAACGCCTCTGGGGTCGAGTTAGATTCATCGCCGTCAAGATCGCCTACAATCGGCTGCGACCTCATCATCCCAATGCCGTACCAGGGCCAATCCGGCAGAAGGTTGCCCTCGGAATCATAGATGAAACTCTTGGCATCCTCGGATTCCCCCCAGAGGAACTCAGCCGGACCATCCTGGGCACCGATGGCAACCGGCATATCACTCATCCTGCCTTGAGTTTGGACCTGCGGCCAGCCCGGAATATAGTTTGCTCCGTTATCGAGAATATGGATCAGCCCTTTTGTATCGCAACCTATGATCTCAGGCCGCATGTCACCGTGAATGTCGGCGAGTGACACCGGTGTCACACATATTGCATCGTCTAGCTTAATAAAATCGATGGCTCC
>CAYMWF010000117.1:0-12086 GCA_964394085.1 uncultured Gemmatimonadota bacterium
GTTGCAGTAGTAATGATGCTTGGTATCCTTCCCGGATGCGCAGTTGTACAACTGCTGAAACCCCGCCTTCCCGCACCTCATGAAACTGACCGGGGAGTGGTTTTTCAATATTATTCAGCATCGGCCAGGCAGGTCACGCTGGCAGGCGATTTCAACAGGTGGGGCGGGACATCGGACGGACCATACGATCCACGGATAGATCCTTTGTACGACGATGGAACCCACGGTGACGAGATCGCCGGAGATGGAGTCTGGACGATCGTGAAGCAGCTCCCCCAGGGGCGGTATAAATACAAGCTGGTCATCGACTCTTCAACGTGGATCACGGACCCCAGCAACATCTACACAGCCACGGAAGGCGGGTATACGAATTCGCTGGTAATTGTAAAAGGAAAAGGCGGCTTATTCCCGGGATCCCCCGCCGTCTCCCCTGAAAAAGTCAAGACAAAAGTCACGTACGAACCGAAAATAGGGGGCGTCAAAGAGGTATTCATTGCGGGGAGCTTCAACGACTGGAACCAGTCTAAACACCGGTTGACGGACGACGACGGCGACGGGGTCTATGAAATCGAGCTGACCCTGCCGCAAGGCTCTTATACGTATAAATTCGTGGTTGACGGTCGCTGGGAAATCGACGAAAACGCGGCTCGTTACGAGGAAGACGGATTCGGCGGCCAGAATGCGGTTCTCAGCCTGTTCCCGGGAATCGACGACGACAGCCCCCGCAGGGTTCCATTCAGCTTTCTACCTCCACCCGGTTCCACCGACATCTTTGTCTCTGGCTCTTTCAACGGCTGGTCGCCCGATGGCATACCGATGGACGACGCGGACGGAGACGGTATTTTTGAAACCGTGCTTCTGCTGCCGCCGGGAAGGCATCTCTACAAGTTCGTCGCGGACGGTGCCTGGCTGGGGGATCCCGCTGCTCCGGATTTCGAGGAAGACGGCTTCGGTGGACAAAACGCCGTCCTCCTCGTCGATAACAGGTTCGAAAAGCTGGCAACGGAGAAGGGTGACGGGCTGATTCTGGATGAAGGGATCAAATTCGTCCCGTCACGGCCTTATCTCAACCGTATAGCCGTTGAATCGATGGAAGTTACTTTCAAAACCTATCGTTCCGATATCGAGGGGGCGCGTTTCCTCGCCCTGGAAGACGGGGAAGAATACACCCCGACAAGCATGACCCTGGCCGGGGACGACGGCACTTTCGATCTCTGGCGGTGCACGGTTTCGACCGAAACGCCTGAAATCGACTTCCTGTTCATCTTAGAGGATGGTGAAACCGCGTGGTCTTTCGACTTGAACGGGCTGGCCGAATTTCCGGAAGATACGCTCAAGGGGACCGGGGGGATGCCGCCTTCCACAGATCTATTCCAGGTTCAACTTTCGGAACTCCCCGTGTTCGACACTCCCGGGTGGGTCAAAAACGGTATCATCTACCAGATTTTCCCCGACCGGTTCAGAAACGGGAACCGTGAAAACGACCAGGACTTTTCTGAGGATTATTACGCCGGAGTGCGGATGCTCCCCGCATCCGGAAAGACGAACAGCGAATACTTCCACCTGGTGGAAGACTGGTTCGACGTTTCATACCTGACCGCGAGCCCGTACCGCACCGACGGCAAACCCGATTACTACAGCTTTTACGGCGGCGACATGGAAGGAGTCATCGAAAAACTCGATTACCTGTCGGATCTCGGGATCACAATCATCTACTTCAACCCTGTCACTGTCGGAAAAAGCAACCATAAGTACGACGCGGGCGACTATAAAACCGTAGACCCGCATTTCGGGGGAAACGCTGTGTTCCGCCGGATGGTGGACGAGGCTCATGCAAGGGGAATCCGCGTGATCGTCGAAGCGGTATACAACCATTGCGGAGATACACACTGGGCCTTCGTCGATTCCCGCGACAAGGGTCCGTCGAGCGAGTATTACGACTGGTTCGAATGGAAAAAATGGCCTCTCCCCTCCCACAGCAATTACAAGCCGATCGATTACTACGACTGCTGGTGGGGTTTCGGGCTCCATCCGAACCTCAACTTCGACCTCTCCCGCGCCGCCGAGCAGGAGAACGGGGTTAAGGACATCGAAAATGCCGAGCCGAACATGCCCGTGGTGGATCATCTGGTCGATACTGGCCGTTTCTGGCTGACAGAGATGGACGTTGACGGATTCAGGATGGATGTGCCGAACGACGTTCCCTTCTGGTTCTGGGAGCTATTCCGTGAAGAAATGAAAAAAATCAAACCGGATTGTTACCTGATTGCCGAGCTCTGGGCGAATGCGTCCGACTGGATCGGACCCGATTATTTCGACGCTACGATGAACTACAAGTATTTCAAAGAGCCTGTGCTCTCTTTCATCGGCCAGGGAAGAGGCTCTGCGGTGAAATTCGATGCGACCCTGGCGGCGGGCAGGAGCGTCTATCCCACGCAGGCCGTTCAGGTCATGATGAATCTGGTGGATTCCCACGATACCAAGCGCTTTCTAACCGTGGCCGGCGGCAATGAAGACCGGCTCAGGCTCGCCGCGCTCTTCGCGATGACTTACGTCGGAGCGCCCCACGTCTGGTACGGCGATGAAATCGGCATGACCGGCGATTCGGATCCGGACTGTCGCAGGCCGTTCAACTGGAAGTGGAGGGAGGATGCAGACGCCGTGAATCTCCACGACTACTACCGTCGCCTGATCTCCGTGCGAAAGCAGTTCGAAGCGTTGCGGACCGGTTCTTTCATAACCCTCCATGCGAAGGGAAAGGTATACGGGTATCTTCGTGAAAACGAGAACGAACGGCTGCTGACGATTTTGAACGCGGGAACGAGAACCGCGGAAACGGTGATCGATCCGGATACTGTTCCAGGCTCCCGAGATGCGGGGGGAATCAAGTTGACGGAGCTGGTCTCGACGGCACCCTCCGGCGGGATCGAGGAAGGTGCTGTCGAAGTTCTCGTGGGTGACGATGGAACGGTGACTTTCAATCTGCCGCCTCTTTCCGGTGCTGTTTTTTCAGTAGAGTAGAGAGCTGGACCCATATCCGGGATATCATCGGCACAGCTGAACCGGCCTGATGAGCCTGGAAGGAATAAAAATGAACCGAAAACCCGGCCGAAGGAAAAATCGGGTCAGATCCCACATGTTTCTCCTGGCTTCGGCCCTGGTCCTCTTCTCCGCCGCGGCAGGGGAACCGGCATCGAGTGATCTCCGGATAAGCTTATGGCACCAGATGAGCTATGCCGGTCGCGACGTGCTGGCTGAGCTCGTATCCGCTTTCGAAGGAGAAAATCCGGGAATCAGGGTGACGGTTCTGTACCGGGAAACCGAAGAACTCCGCTCTTCTTTCCAGACGGCTGCATTCAGCGGCCGGGGGCCCGAGGTGATCTACGGCCCCTCCGACCAGGTCGGACCCTTCTCCTCCATGGGCCTCATCACTGATCTCGAACCGCTTTTCGAACCCGGTTTCCTGGAGCAGTTCGATCCGAACGGACTCACACGGCTCGAAGGTAAACTTTACCAGGTGGCCGACCGGGTGGGCAATCACCTGACCCTCGTCTACAACCGCGATCTCGTGCCGGAACCTCCCGAAACGATGACTGAGCTCATCGCTATATCGAAACGGCTCATGTCTGAAGGGCGCGTCGACTACGGCCTCGCCTGGAATTTCAAGGAGCCGTTTTTCTTCGTACCGTTTCTCGGGGGATTCGGCGGCTGGGTCATGGACGAGGAGAACCGGCCGACCCTCGATACCGAAGCGGCGAAAAAAGCTTTCGCTTTCATCACCGAGTTGAGGGACGAACACCGGATCATCCCCACCGAATGCGACTACGATCTAGCCGAAACCCTCTTCAAGGAAGGGAAAACCGCGTTCATCATCAACGGCGACTGGTCCTGGGGCGGATACGCGAAAGCAGGTATCGATTACGGGCTGACCCGGATACCGAAAACCGGTGAAGAATACGCCTGGCCGTCTCCCATGGTGTCGCCCAAGGGCTACTCGATCAATATAAACGCGGAGGGTGAAGCGCTCGATGCTTCGGTCGCGCTCATCGAATTCCTGGTGAGCGCCGAATCTCAGCTGGCTTTCACCGAGGTGCTGAATACGATTCCCACTCACCTGGACGCAGCGGCGGACAGCGCGGTGACGGCGAACGTTATCCTCGCCATGTCCCGCTCACAGGCCGAAGTGGGCAGGCCGATGCCGGTGGTGCCCGAGATGCGGGCGGTCTGGGACGCCATGAGGCCTGCCTACCAGTCGGTTTTGAACGGGGAGTTCACACCTGCCAGGGCCGCCGCGAAAATGCAGGCGGATGCGGAAAAAAAGATCCGCGAAATGACCGAGGAGATCGAAAAGAGCTGGTACGCCGACTACATAATCAACGTGGTCTGGACCGCCCTGGTGGCCTTCCTCATATTGTACAGGAAGCGGATTTTCGAATTCTTCCGTTCTTTCAGGCAGTCGGGCTTCGCTTATTCAATGATTGCACCCTCAGCGGTCGTAGTGCTGCTGCTCGTTTTCTATCCGTTTCTCTACAATCTGAAACTTGCCGTATCGAACATGAGCATGAACAGCCTGTTCGACTACGAAGTAGTGGGGTTTCAGCAGTTCGCAGCGGTCTTCACCGAACCCGAAAGCGTCCTGGTTTTCTGGAAAACGATCGTCTGGACGGCCGTCAACGTGGTTTTTCATGTTTCGATCGGCATTTTCCTGGCGCTTCTTCTCAACCGCAGGCTTCCGGGACGCGGCATCTACCGGACGCTCCTGATCCTGCCCTGGGCGGTTCCGCAATATATCACCGCCCTGACATGGCGGGGCATGTTCAACCACGAATATGGGGCCATCAATATAGCGATTACACGCTATCTGGGAATGCCTGCGGTGAACTGGCTTTCCCAGCCGTTCGAAACTTTTTCTGCATGTATTCTCACGAATATCTGGCTCGGTTTTCCGTTCATGATGATCGTTGCTCTGGGCGGGCTGCAGGCGATACCGGTGGAGCTTTACGAAGCAGCCGACATCGATGGCGCCGGCTGGTGGCGTAAATTCAGATCGGTGACATTACCGCTCCTGCGCCCCGCCATGATTCCCGCAGTGACCCTGGGCATCGTCTGGACATTCAACAATCTGAACATAATCTGGCTGGTGTCGGGAGGGGGAGAACCGGCGGATAAGACGCACATACTTGTATCATACGTTTACAAGGCTGCATTCAACCAGTACAGGTACGGTTACGCTGCGGCGCTGTCGATCGTGATATTTTTGGTTTTGCTCGTTTTCAACGTGATATTTCTGAAAAAGAGTAAAGCCACGGGAAGTGTGTATTGAGAAGCTGGAAACGTCTCGAACGTAACAACCGGCGGATTCTGGCGGCGGCTTTCCAAGAACGGAACCGAACCGGAGTAAAAGGCCGGGGAAGAAGCAAAGAGAACCCGGTCGGACATGCAATGGAGAAATCAACAGATGGCGAATACCGGAAATAATAAGGCTCAGGGATCGCCCGGCCTGTCAGCCCCGGGCAAATTGAAGTATTTCGCCGGCACGACTTTGATATATATCTTTCTCACAATCTTCACGTTTCTCGTTTTATATCCCGTGCTCAATGTAATCGGTATATCCCTCAGACCCGGAGATCGTCTCTTCTCGACCTCCCTCGGGATCATTCCAGACGACGCAACCCTTGCTTCCTACCGGTCAGTGATCTTCGAACGTCCTTTCTTTCTATGGCTTCGTAATTCGCTGCTGCTTTCGGGCGCGGTCACGATAATCGGGGTATCTCTCGCTTCATCCGCCGGATACGCTTTTTCACGATTTTCGTTCATCGGCCGCAAATCGGGGATGCTTTTTCTGCTTGTGACGCAGATGTTCCCGGCCACCATGCTCATGCTCCCGCTCTTTATCCTGCTTGCCCGCCTTCAGCTGATCAATACATTCATCGGGCTGGGGGTGATTTACAGCGCCACCGCCCTGCCCTTCTGTATCTGGCAGATGAAAGGGTATTATGACACATTGCCGCCGGGGCTCGAGGAAGCGGCTTCCATCGACGGGGCTTCGAAACTAAAAACCTTCTATCTGGTGATCCTTCCGCTGGCCGCTCCGGCTCTCGTGATCACGGCCCTTTTCTCGTTCATGACAGCCTGGTCGGAGTATATTGTCGCGGCCCAGGTCCTGCTGGAGCCTTCGTTGTATACGCTGCCTCTGGGATTGCAGCAGTTCACCGCGTCCATGCAGAACGAGTGGGGATTGTATGCCGCGGCCGCCGTGCTCGTATCCTTACCGGTCGTCATACTCTTCCTGGTGCTCAACCGCTGGCTCGTCTCGGGATTGTCTCTCGGCAGCGTAAAAGGCTAATGCGCTCACAGCGAATCAGCGGAGACGATTCGTCCTGATGTATTCGATCGCACCTGATAAATAATCGAGGGAGCCGACCAGGAGGTACATGGTCCGGTAATACCATGTGCCTGAGTTCATATATACCGGGGTGTCCCAGACGTTGATCTTGCGGGTGGCGTTTCCCTGCCCCCCCATCTCCTCGAAATTCCACCAGCTCACCCAGGCTTCTCCGGTCGTATAAAAAGCCAGCGCGTGATCGAGATCCATACTCGCGGCAATCACTGCTCCTTCCGATATATACCGGCTGGTATTCTCCCCGTGAAAGGGCATATCGATCTCCTCGAAACCAGTTCCGGGCGTATAGAGAAAAAACCTCCGGGAGACGGGCAGGTTAAGATATGCCGTCACCCATTCCCTGGTGTAATCCGTTGATTCAAGTGGTTTGTATCCGACAGTGTAACTGATTATATTATAATGAGGATGGTCTATAAACCTCGCGTGTCGCTTGAACTCACCGCCATAGAGCACGGGGTTGTTCTCGCCCCCACCGTACGATTGCGGTCCCCACTGGAGCGGAAGGCTGTGCGTATATAAATCGCGGCTTGTTATTATCATATCAATAAGGGGGCTTCCGTTACGCCACATGTCGCCGGCTTCGGTAGGTCCGAAGGACACGTCGCCGAGACCGGGTTTGAACAGCGCCGTCTGGATCTCCCTGCCCGAGTCGAAATGGTTGACGAACTGAACGCCGTCCCACCAGAGCTCATAAATGGCTCCGCCCCAGGAGATATCCGACTTCAGGGTAATTCCGTTGCGGCTTATACTCCTGAGAACCGGCACGTGATTGAATTCCCTGCCGTCATTTTCACCGAATCGCGGGTATCCGAAACCGTAAGAAGCTTCCCGGTTGTATCCCTGAGGTGTTTCTCCATGGAAACCGGTGAGATGATCGAACGGATCAGGCGAAAACCACCGGTAGATCGGGGACATGCCGTCGAACTCGCTCGTGAAGGAATAACCGATATTCCCCTCTGTCAGGTAACCGCCTTCGCCCGGCGTGTAGGAAATCATGTGATCCAGGTCCGGTTCACCGGAGTGGAGCCTGAAAAGCTCCCGGGTGCCGGCAAAGGGTGACGCGGCAATATAGAAGAGGTTGCCCTGATCGACGGACCTCGGCGGCAGCGACTCGCTCCTCCCCTTCACCGAGGTCATGTTATCCCCGCCTGGGCCGTTCTCCGGCATCCAGTACCTTTTGATCGGGTTCAACACGATATTCATGCCCGGGGCACCGTCCACTCCCGAAGCAGCGGGATAGCTTCTGGAATCCTTTTCCTCTTCAATCGAGCGGATTTCAACTGGCCCCGTTTCGAGCGGGGATGCCGCCTCGAGCTGGACTACGATACATACCGAAACAAGGAGTAACGTCGTGACAGCGAACGGCCGCAGGACTGTTGGCAAGAATCGGTTTTTCGAAATCTTCATGGGTTCTCTCCTTCAGGCGGCATCCCGATCGGAGCCCTTGAATCCGCAGGACGCGGAACACCGTGATATTAAAAGGTGTAAGGGAACGATGGGAGTTTAACTGCGGTTGCGGTTGTCAGGAGTCGACAGTCAAAACGACCCTGTATCCCTGGTGCCTGCGGATATTCAGCACGCTGCCGTTTTCGAATATCAGGTATTGCCCCCGAGCCCCTTTCAGGACTCCTGCAACTGAATGGTTTCGATCGAAATTTACGCTTTTGATTTTTTCCGGGTAATTCTTTACCGGATACCGGATTTCAACGATTTTTTCGTTATCGACGAGGTAGGGAGAAAATTTACCAGGCAATCGTTTCGAAATCGAATGTTTCCGGATTTCGAGGTCGATGGATGGGTCAACCTTGTTCCGGAGCATATTGCGCCAGTGGGTTCGATCTGTTAAAAATTCTTTGAGGGCAACTTCCATCAAACCCGCCAGGTACCTGTTCGGAGTCACCGCGAGCCTGATCGCTTTCCATGTTCCCTGGTCAATCCACCTTGTATACGGATAGGGAATCTCCATCCTGGTTACGCCGACTTTTACGCGATCTACCGCGGCGAGGTAAACTACGTGTTCCTTGAGGCAGACCCGCCTGGACCATTCCATATCCCGCGCGATTCCCTCGTGTGCCCTGCACAGTTCAGGATGTATGATACATTCCCCTGTCTCGGGGCGCGTGATGAAGCAGCGATAACAGTATCCCTGGAAAAACGATTTCGAGGTCGTCACACCGCATGCGATACAGTTTATCTCCCCGGAAAAGGAGAATTCGAGGGAGTGTTCCAGCAGATCCTCGAGTGGGATCAGTGTCTTACCCACCGGCAGACGATATTTCACGGGATCAGCATACTCCGATTCCATCTTCAGTAGGTTTCCTTCGAACAAGTTATTCATTGTTCACCCTTCCAGGAGCCCTGATCCGGGCGGCCGAGCGGGTTTCGAGATTTACCAGAATCATTTGTAAATTCCGCCATGGAGCTGTTCGTATTCTTTCTGCCGGTTTTCCGGTCCGTTCAGATACAGTTTACTGTATTGTTCTCTTTACTACAAGAACACGCCGTGGAATAATCAGGTATGAATCAGCTGTTTCCGGGTCAGGACCGTGTCGCAGGCCCGATGAGACAGATATAACTCGCTCGAAACCCCGGATTCTATTTCATTAAAAAGGAGATATCAGTGGACTGCGTCAGGATGGGTGACAAGGTGACTGTCCGGTATACGGGCCGGCTCCAGGACGGCACGAAGTTCGACGGTTCAGTGAAAGGAGAGAGCTTCTCCTTCATCGTCGGGAGCGGGGATGTGATACCCGGCTTCAGCCAGGCTGTAATCCGCATGCGGCAAGGTGAAAAGAAAACGGTCGCAATTACGCCCGAAAACGGATACGGCGTCAGGGATCCGCACCTGGAACGGCTCGTGCCGTTGAGTGTCCTACCGGTAGACACCGGTGTGAACGACCAGATCCAGGTAGAGTTCGACGACGTTAAAATGGTGGCGAGGGTTGTCGATATCGCAGGTGATACAGCTTTAGTGGATGCGAACCATCCTCTTGCCGGGCGTATCCTGATTTTTGAAATTGAACTGGTGGAAATGGAACCGGCATCGAAAGTGTGAACCTGCGGTCGGGATCGGGAACGACAACATTTCCTCTACAGGATCACCAGGGTGGTTCCTGCTATAGGGTTCGCCATCCGGGGGCGGGGCCGGTTACTCAGGGAACAGCCTCAGGGTAGGATCACCGTTCAGCACCATCCCGTAGTACCATTCTTTTTCCCATGTTTCGAAGGGTGCCTGAGCGTCGAACCACTCCAGATAAGCCTGCCCGAAACACTTCCCCTCGCTGAGAGGAACCGTGAAATCTTCGAATGCCAGCATGCTGCCGCTCTTTGAGGATGCAACAGTAATCAATCCATACGTCGTGTTGAATATATATGCTCCGGCCAGATAGTCGGTGTCCGTGAATCTCCCAGGGCCGCAGGCGAACAGGTTGTAGAAGAGCGCCGGAGGATCTTCAGTCTGTATAGTTTCGGAGAATACCCAGCCGCCGTCCGCGTGATACCAGCCGCCGATGTCGAACGGAATCGAACCGTCCACGGCGAGTTCCCATAGCCCGGCAGGCGCGGGATCTCCTTCATCCGGTTCGATCGTTGATTCACCTCCGAGGTAATCCGCCACCAGGCGCGTCGATCGATCTTCATTCATGTAAGGGCCATTTACGAGCCAGACTCCGATATCGCGTCGGGCTGGAGGAACAGGATCGTACGTCAATCCGGGAATCTCCCTGCCGTCGGCGTCACAGAAACGGGCGCTGAACCCGTGATCCCCCACCCAGTCGGTAACCTTGAGGAGGAGCCGGTTATCCCCCTGGAGGAGTTGAACCGGAACGTCCGTCATATCCCTGATATAAGGACCGCACCTGCTGTCGTAAAGAATTTCTTCCCCATTCAACCAGATTCTGGCACCGTCGTTATAGCCGACCCTGAGTTCGCACGAGGCCGGCTGATCTGCTGTTATGCGGACGAAAGCGTAAGTCACTCCGAAATCGGCGCCCGGTGTATATTTTTCTAGATTCACGTAATCATCGTCTGATTCGAAAGCGGTCCATATGCAACCGCCATGCTCCTCTCCTTCCACCGGATCGAGCTCATCCTCCGGAACACATACATAACTCGAGTCGAGGAAACTCCAGAACCGACCGGGTTCATCGTAGTGGAATCCATTCAGAAGCCAGCCTCTGATGAACCGGCTTTCCATACCGTGCTCGGAGGGATTTCGTCCCTGGAATGTGAGGTCGTTGAACGGGTCCCACTCCGGATCGGTAAATCGTGCGGAAAAACAGTAATCGCCCCCGGCCTGGCTAATTTTGTTCAGAAGCCGGTTCCAGCCGGCATCGAGGGTCACCGCATAGGACCACCGATCTTCCTCCCAATCCCCGTAAGTATCCTGGGTGCATACGATACCCCCGTTAAGCCAGACCTTTATACCGTCGTCTGCACCCAGATGAAGCAGGGCGTCGCGCGTGGATGGCGAATGCACATACACATGGGCGTAAACTGCGGATTCCGTCGGGTAGATATCGAAGTGATGCCCCCCGGAGTAGCTGTGGGCGCAGACCTGCACGAAATTATAGCCTGCCGACATGGAGTCGAGATATCCCCGGGCTGTTGTAAGGAACCCCAGATCCAGGTGCGTAAGGCTGTCCGCGAAGATATCCTCGAGATGGACTTCCATTGAATACCAGTCTTTATCTAAATATTCGAGTGCGCGCCATGGCTGGACCAGGTTGCCCTCCCGGTAGTCGAGAACCTTGCCGAGATAATCGTTCACCAGGATATCCTCATCCGAAAAAGTCAGCGTATGCGCATAGATTCTGGCCACGTACAATTCCGGCCCCATATCGCCGCCGCCGTCGTTGTGAATTTCATAGTCGCCGTCACCGTCTCCATCCCACCAGAACCCGTCCAGATCCATATAGTAAAGGTCGCAGGGGAACTCATCGCCGGAAACTTCGGCCCAGGCGGCGGTGATGTCCCCGATCATTATCACGCCGCTGCTGCCGGCTTTATATTCTGAAAGCACCCACTCCTTGATCTCCTCCTGGGTGCCGCCCGAGAGCCTCGAGATGCTGAGCCTGTATCCGTCCATAATGAACGCTGAGCGGAGGTCGGCAAGGGCGTCGATGATGTCGGGATACAGGTTGTCGTCGACCAGAATCGAGATGGTTGCCGTGGGAACCGGGATGGAAATCGACCGGAAACCCCTCCCCCGCTGCGGCTGGAGGGTTTGTCGGATCCTGGGAGACGCGCCCAATTCGGCGGGGCTTATCCCGGTGAACAATCCCGGGACCGGTACACGGTGCGCCAGGTACTCTTCCATGGTACCCGGAAGCTCGCCTGCGGGCGCCGTCCACCGGAGCCTGGCGACCGGAGGTTCTGACTGTGGGGATCCAGGGTCGGAAGCTGAGAAGTTTTCAAATGCATCCGCCGGCAAAACGAGAACCGGCAGCGCGCAAATAGAAAAAAGAAGTCTTTTCAAAATCAGGCGGGACAAGTGTAGAAAGCATCCAGCCGAGTATCTCTGTCGGCTCGGAGACGGTTTGTTCAAAAACCTCGGAATTATATTCATACAGGGGCTCCATCGTGATCGAATCTACGGACTTCATCAAGTATAATCTTTTTCAGAGAAACAGGTCGGAAGAAAAACACGGAAGCATCCGGGAATCGAATTTGTTGTTGAACAATT
>CAYMWF010000117.1:12186-13732 GCA_964394085.1 uncultured Gemmatimonadota bacterium
GCAGCAGCTCGCTCCGGCAACAGGGAAAGTGGCGGATCTCAAACTGTCCGATTATCTCGTCGAAGTAGAACCAGATGAAGAAATAGATTACCAGGCAGCCCTGGTTATTGCGATGAAGAAAGAGAAAGCCGCTTTCAAAATGTACACGGATCTTGCGGCGACCACGAGCGATGAAAACCTGAAATCGGTGTTTCTGATGCTGGCCGATGAAGAAGCCAAGCACAAGTTGAGGTTCGAGATCGAATATGACGATTACGTTTTGAGAGAAAACTGATCGAGATCTCTCAGTTCAAATTCCTGCGACATAGGCTCCCTCGCGTCGTTCCTCGGGAATGCAGTAGAGATTTCCGGCAACGTCGAGTGACACTCTTTTCTCATGAATGAGTGTTCTTAAACGGGGGAGTCCTTTTTCTTCCTGCCTGATGAATTCACTCCCCATGGTCATTTGCGATGCCCGCCTGAAGTCATATCCGGTTTTTTTTGTAAAAATAAGGTTGACAGAATCGATTTAGCGCAGTATTTTATTTCGATGACTGTATAATTAAATTAGAAGGCGGTGATTTTATGTGTATTGAATCAAACATTAAGGAGATTTACCTCGATTACCTTCGGGCGGAAAATCGGAAAGCCGGTAACAGGTTCCTCGAAAAAAAAACGGATGAAAGAATCGACGAGGCGGTTCTTTTCAAAATCGAGAAGAATATCTTCGAGATTTTCGAAAAAATGTTTCTACTCAGTGCCAGGGTAGCATCGGGTGAAGAAAAGAGCATCGAACACCTCGGTAAACTGATTGAAGGCGAATCTACCGAGTCCGACAGGCTCAAAACAGTCTACAGCCATTTCCTCGAAACTATCCCCGGAGCCTGGCGGAAGAATCTCGAGAGAGCTCGAGAGGAGGATGACACGGAAACCGTGTTGAAGGAGTCTGCGAAGTGCGCGGCTGTTGACAGACTCGGCTCTTTCTTTTTCGAGCTTTGCGAAAATTGCGAGAGGGAGCGGTAATGAAAATCACAGAAACCGTCGTATTGTTAAAGGCCCTGGCGGATCGATCCAGGCTCATTATCGTGAACGCACTGCTGCAGAAACCGCATTATGTAGAAGAGCTGTCGGAACGGCTGGGTCTCTCGGCTTCAACGATTTCGTTCCACCTGAAAAAACTCGAGGAGGCCGAGTTGGTAATGGCTGAAAAGGAACAATATTACACTACTTACACGATCAATGAAGCAGCACTCGGAAAGAGCCTGAGGGATACCATAGCCATTGAGAACGCCGAGATGAAAGACCAGGAAGAAAGGATAGAGCTATACCGCAGGAAGGTTCTCAAATCTTTTATCAGGCACGGAAAGCTCGTGAAGATCCCAGTACAGCGAAAGAAGAAAAGGATTATTCTCGAAGAAATTATACGCCGGTTCGAGCCAGGAAGAATTTACCCGGAGAAAGAGATAAACCTGATTATAGCGGAATTCCATGATGATTTCTGCACTATCCGCAGGGATATGATCAGTGAGAAGTTGATGAGCAGACGGAAGGGCAAATACTGGTTGAA
>CAYMWF010000118.1:0-5702 GCA_964394085.1 uncultured Gemmatimonadota bacterium
CAAAAATCCGGTTCCTGGGACATCCGGCCGTAGAATCGGTCTGTTTCCCCACGTGGAGAATTATTATGTAAACCTACAGACTGATTGTCTGTCTTTTGATGCAAGATCGATCGGCAAAGCACGGAGCTTGACCGACCACTGAAACGGAATTGAGTTTACCGTGTTTTCGTTCTGGGCTATGATGGCGGCATGTTTTTCCGGTGCGACGCCGACCGGGAAAGCGATTCGGCAGGGGCGGCGCCGCGCTGTTATTCAGCCGGCCGGGAGGGGGCGCAGACAGAAGAACCCGGTAACGGGCACGGAATCAGGCCTGCTTACGGGTTCCGGAGGTTTGGGATATGAAAAGAACATACAGAATATTCTTTCTTGTTCTATTTCTTTCCGTTGTGATCTTTTCCACTTCGTGCGAAGTCACCCTCGTGGTCGATCTGCCCACACCGGGCATTCCAACCGGGCTGATTGCGAAGAACTACGATCGCGAGGTGCGTCTCGAATGGACCGATCCGAACAATCCATATGTCGAGGGGTTCGCCGTTTACAGAAACACCAGTCCGGGCGGCACCTATACCTGGATAGGAGACACCGGCGCCGTTTATTATATCGATAATGATGTAACGAACGGAGTGACCTATTATTACACGGTCACTGCGTTCAATGATGATGATGAAGAAAGCGATCCGGCTCCGTATGTCTACACCACTCCGCGACCCGAGGGATTGAGCACGAAGCTGTACGATATCTTCGAAGACGCCTCGTCGGCCGGTTTCGATTTCTTCGCGGGTGAGGTCGTGCATTATACAGAGGGCGACATGCACGTGCTCTTCGACGGAGTGGGGAATCCGTGGATCTACCCCCACGAAGGTGTATGGATCGCCGATTTCGACGGCGACACACACTGGTCAATCGACGATGCCCAGGAAGCGCCGCTTTTTTCGACCTGGAACTACCAGGACGAGGAGCTCGAGGTCTATACCAGGCATATTTATGTCTTGTATATTGATCAGGGTTCGCACGGTTATTATGCCAAGTTCAGGATAACCGAAGACGAGGAGTTCAATTGGATCAGGTTCGACTGGGCTTTTCAGCCCGATGAAGACAATCCCGACCTTTAACTGATCCGCCGTGTTTTCTATCAGGGGATACCACTTTTTTTGATATACCGACCGACCGGGCCCGCCCGGAACAGCACACCCGCCCAAAGAAGAATCGACCCTCGCACGATCAGGAGGATCGTTGTTTGCGCTCCGGTGATTCCGCTGTTGCTGTTTTTCACGGCGGTGCTCTCTTTCTCCGCTCCCCCCTGCCCGGCAGTTTCCGGAGTCGACGGATCCATGGAGGGCGGTTTTCGAGGTTTTTCGCTTCCATCTGAAGTGCGGGCCGGCATCGAGCGCCGGGCGGCAGGAGCCGCTTCCCGGGCAGCCGCAGCCGCGGATTACCCACGGGATACACCCGCCGGCCGGTCCATTCACCCCGTCCCTCCCCGGACGTTTCCCCGAGCCCCCGCCGCAGTAAGCGGCTTCCGGGCGTCATCCGTGGCTCCCGCGGTCAATGGAGCGGTCGCCGCGGAGCTTCCGCTTCAGATCCTCGTGCTGCTCGTCGATTTTGTCGAAGATATCAGCGCCGCCACTTCCGGCAACGGAAAATTCCGCGCGGAAGCCGTCTGGCCCGACTATGTTCCACACGACCGCGACTACCTGAGACGGATGATGGATCACCACGAAGCCTACTGGGCCACCGTCTCCTGCAGCCTGTTCACGCCGTCGTTTATTCTTCATCCGGAAGCTTATCCCGCCGCTCCGGAGACATTTACGATGCCGGGGGAAATGTCCGATTACGGGAGGGGAAGCGGTGCTTCCGGTTCGGCGTCCCTTCTGACCGATGCCGTAGCCGCGGCCGATCCGACGGTCGACTTCGCCGGGTTCGACGGGGTGATGATACTCCACGCCGGGTGCGGCGAGGAAGCCGACCTCCTGGGCGACTCTCCCGATGATATATGGTCCACCTACCTGGCGACATGCGACATCGACGAGCTGCTCGGCACCGAGGGCGGATTACCTACGGGAGACGGCGTCTCCATTACCCAGGTGGCGGTGATTCCCGAGACCGAAACCTGGGATTCGGAGGAGGGGGATTATTCGACCATTTATGCTCCCCTTGGCGTTTATGCCCACGAGTTCGCCCACTACCTCGGCATCCCCGACCTGTATGACACCGAATCCCCGCCGGCCCTCGACTCGTGGGGCATCGGTTCCTGGGGGATCATGGGCCTCGGCGCCTGGAACGCCGCCGGATTCTCGCCGCCTCATCCGTGCGCATGGATCAAAAGCGTCCTCGGCTGGGCCGATGTGGACACGGTGGCGCGGCCCGGCGGGACGTTCGAGCTTCACTTTTCCGAGAGGGGCGCCGTCCCGGGTGAAAAGCCGGCGGTCCTCGCTATTCCTCTGACCGGATCGGAGTATTTCCTGCTGGAAAACAGGCTCCAGGACGAGGATGGAAACGGCAGGTTCTCCTTCACGTCGGAGTCTCCCGTCGACACCATCCTCGACTTTTTCGATCCGGACGCCGACGATTCGATGGCGAACGCGGAGTTCGATTATTTCCTTCCCGGCGAGGGCGACGGCTCGGGACTTCTCATCTGGCACATCGACACAGAGGTCATCGAAGAGAACAGCGACCCGTGCCTGAACACGGTAAACAACGATAAATACAGAAAAGGCGTTGACCTGGAGGAGGCTGACGGCATACAGCACCTCGACAGGATTCCCGGCAACTGGGGCAGCCGTTATGACGCATGGAGCTCGGACGATTTTTCTGCGTCATTCTGCGCCGGCGGCAATCCGTCGTCCGACGGGAACAACGGCGGTGCGAGCCATGTGGCTGTCGACTCCATCGGGCCGCCGGGAGCGTCCATGCATTTGCATGTCGAATGGGAGCACAGGAGAGACGGCTGGCCGTTGTCCGTGGCGGGGGTTCTGAGCGGGGACGGTCTTTCAGCAGCCGACCTGGACGGCGATGGTTTCCTCGAGATTATCGCGGTCGCTTCCAGCGGAGATCTTTATATCTCCAAGCACGACGGGACGCCGTTTTTAAACGATTACCCGGGCGCTTCCGTTACGGCCGGGCTTATCGGACCTCCGGCCGCAGGTCAGCTTGACGGCGAAGACGACCAGGAGCTGGCGGCTGCTTCCCCTGTCGGCGAGCTGTACGCCTGGAAGGCGGAGCCGGCCGCCGCCGGCCTGGAGATCCTGGCGGGCTGGCCCTTTATCTCCGAAGGCATGATACTCGTCCCTCCCCTGATTCCCGGCGACACGGTCGGTGTTCTGGTCTGCGAGAGTTTTCCCGGCGGAGCGGGTTACGAAAGCGGCGCCGTTTCGCTGATTGCCCCGGACGGAGCCGTATCCTGGAAATACGAAATGGACGGAGGAATTGTCGCCAAACCGGCCCTCTCCGGTGGTTCCATGGTGGTAGTTCATTCGGACGACGGCGCTCTCCACGCTATCGACCTTGAAACAGGCGAAGCGGTATGGTCGATCTCCGGGCTCGACGGGACGGTTGAAGCTCCTTTCATCCTCGATGCCGACCGGGACGGCCTCGACGATATCTTCATGGCGTCTTCGACGGGCCGCGGGCGGATGTTCAGGCTGGATGGGACGACTCTTCCGGGCTGGCCCACCGATCTTTCGGGGAAATGCTACGCCCCGCCCGGCGTCTCCGACCAGGACGGCGACGGTTACCCTGACATCCTCGTTGCGATGAGTGAGCCGGCCCGCCTCTCCAGGCTGGAATTCTACGGGGGGACGATGGTGGACGCTCCTCCGCTGGACCTGCCCGGCGATGGTTCCTCCGCCGGCATCCTCGCGGTCACACCCCTGTCCGCGCGGTTCTCAGGGGAAGGGCCTGACGTCGCAGTCGTCTCCGTCCCCGAGGGCATCGTCCACGGTTTCGACGCGGATGGGGACCCGGCCGGGATTTTTCCGCTCCTCTGCTCAGGGCCTCTTTATTCCACACCGGTGATTGCCGACCTGGACGACGACGGCGCTCTCGAGCTGGCTGTGGCCTGCGAAACGGAAACCGGGGGAAGCGGATCGATTGAAATCGAGGTGTGGGAGCCCTCCGGAGCGGAAACCGGGGGTGTCGTGCGCTGGGGAATGGCCGGAGGAGACCCTTCCCTGGCCTCGCGGTTCGACGCGTCGCAGCTCGGAGAGCCGGTCCAGAACGAGACCGGGCCGCTCCTGGCCGGCGGAAGCGTATTCTGCGCACCGAACCCGGCAACCAGGGACGGCGTATACATTTACTACATGCTTTCGCGCCCCGTCGCGTGGGTTTCCCTCGATATTTTCACTTTTGACGGGCGCTGCGCCTATTCGAAACGCTCATCCGACCCGGTGTTCGTTTCTCCCGGAGGGCACACCAGGATAACCTGGAAACCGGGAAACTGCGCATGCGGCATCTACCTGGCGAGGCTTACTGTTTTCGACGGTGTCCGCCGGGAAGAGAAGATGATCAAGTTCGCCCTGGCGGGGAGGTCGTGAGATGAAAACCGCCGGAATTACAGGATGCGTCAAAGTCGGTCATATTGGGCGGCTCCGATACCTTTTCCCGATGCTTCTCCTCCTGCTTCCGGCAGTACCGTCGTCCTTGAACGCCGCGCCCGGCGAAACGGCGCTGTCCTTCCTCAGGCTGGAGATGGATGCCAGGCCGCTGGCCATGGGGGCGGCAGCCACGGCGTCGGCCTCTTCCCACGCATCCGCCTGGTGGAACCCGGCCCTTGCTTCGGAGCAGGCCGCACCCGGTTTCACCGCCGGGTATCTTTTCTGGATCGAAGGCATCCATTCCGGTTCCGTGGCATCCACTTTCAAGATTGCGGGGCTTGATTTCGGCGCGGGCCTGCTTTCCCTCTCGTCGGGAACGATGGAAAGACGATACAATGATCCCACCACTCAATCAGCCGGAGTTTTCGACGCAGCCGATCTCGCTCTCTATTTCTGCCATGCCCGTTCAGCCGGTCCCTTTTCCGCCGGCTTGTCCGCCGAATTCTTTTATGAGCGGATCGACGACCAGTATGCCGCCGGATGCGCCCTGAGCGCAGGTCTTTACACCGATCGCCTCCCGGGGGGGCACGCCGCGGCGCTTGCGCTCAGGCATCTCGGTCCGGATTTCGGCTTCGCCGGGGAAAAGCGCCCCTTACCGGCGGCGCTCAGGCTCGGTTTGAGCGCTGCACCCGTCAAACTCGGGGAGCTGCTTTATCTTACGGCGGCTGCGGACGTGGAAATCATGCGACTGGAGGGGGCATTTTTCGGAACCGGCGCTGAGATCGCCCTGTCCGACCTGGTCAGCTTCAGAGGCGGCTGGAAATTCTGGTCGGAGGGAAACCTGTCGGGCGAAGACGATGGGCTGCCGGGAGCGCCGGCGGCCGGTCTGGGAGTGAAGGCCGGCTTTTTTACCGTTGATTATGTTTATGAACCGGTGCGAAACAGCCTGGGTACGGCCCACCGCTTCGAAATCTCGGTGTCTCCATGAGGAATCCGGGTAATTCCCCTCTCGTGACAGCGTCCGCCCCATGCGAAAAGGGTGACAATGCACTCCTTACTCTCCGGGAGTGCTGTTTTCTCTTGGAGCACTATTTACTCTCCGGGAGTGCTGTTTGCTCTCCAGTGGTGCTGTTTACTCTCCAGTAGTGCCTGTTTACTCTCCAGTGGCGC
>CAYMWF010000118.1:5802-13528 GCA_964394085.1 uncultured Gemmatimonadota bacterium
CTCTCCAGTGGTGCTGTTTACTCTCCAGTAGTGCCTGTTTACTCTCCAGTGGCGCTGTTCTCTCTCCAGTAGTGCCTGTTTACTCTCCAGTGGCGCTGTTTTCTCTCCGGCAGTGCGGAGTTCTATTATGAGGTCAGCAACCCTGTCAGAGCTACGCTAACGGCAAGTCCGCCCGCAAGAGCAACATAACTGAGCAGGATCCACCACCACAGATCGCGCCATGAGGGTGTACGCACCTTTGTTTCTCTCGATGCCGGAACGCTCCATGCCCTGAATCCCCCGCGCACCGCCCAGAATTCATAGAGGAACAGAAGCAGAATACCCGCCAGCGCACCCGGAATAGTGACCGCCCACAAGGTAACAACGGTCCAGGCGTTGAAGGGAAATACCGAGCAGGTACTGATACTGTACATCATCAGCGGTGCTGCAAGCGCACTGATTCCGGCCAGGCCCAGGTTAGCGGCGACCAACACCTGCGGCATTCGATCGATGAGGAAGCGTCCGTATTTTTTATCTGTTTTCGAGGTCAGGAGCGGGCCATGGAAAACCAGCCAGCCGATTACAAGGGGCAGGCCGAAAATCAGGAGGATTTGCACAAGGCCGGAGCTTTGTGCTTTGTGCGAAAGAATGATAAGAATCATGACGGCAACGAAGGCTGTCACGGTCGGCATTACGTCGCCGACAGCCTCAATCAGGGCATCACGCCAAAAAACCGGTTTTCGTCCGGTCATTTTCGAGGGCCGGACCGGTAAGACCAGGGGACCGAGGATGAATCCGGCCGGAACCCAGAACCGCGCGCCCGGGCCTTCGGCAAAGGAGCGGGGGATCAGCAGGATCAGGCTTATCGACACCATCGCCAACCAGATCATACTCACCCGCTGACAACGTTCGGCTTTTACCTGTATCTGCCCGTAACGACGGGCTGCTTCCTCCTGTACGTCATCCGGGAAAAGGCTGCTCAGCGGGCCGGGCGGCCGCGAACCGGCGAGTTCTTCTTTCACATTCAATACGACGGGCTGATCGAATTGATAAAAATAATAGAGGTACACCAGGCCCCCTGGTAAATCCGCAACCATCGATGATATCGTCCAGCCGGAGCCGGCCTCGACGTGGACGGCACGCAGAACGCCGGCGGCATCCTCAGCGGTAAGCTGCTCCCCCCGGTTCAACAGCCGGCCCAGCAATTCCTCCGCCCTGTCGTAGCGCCAGCATGGATAACTGTTGCTGTTGGCAGGATTGGCGACATTGAAATTGGTGGAGACGAGGAAGCCGTCACCAGGCGGCTTGCGGGTAAAAACCACTTCTCCATCCTTCCCGGCGCTGATGATCACGGCGTCTCCCGCGGCGTCCGCGAAATGCATCTGGTCATGCATGAAAGAATGCCACCGGTGTGTCTGGACCCAGGCGATCACCTCTTCGATGGTGGCGCACTCATGCAGTATGTGGATGGGATAGCTGTTGTAGGAACCCGGAACCGGAATACGCTCGGCGTGCGGATGAACATCCACTCGCGGCAACCCGTTCGCATCGTATGCCAGGCCCTGTTCGTTTACTCCTTGCTGCACATTGTCCGGTTGTCCGATCCAGATTGCCCCGTAATTCCGGTCATCACCGGGATCGACCCAGTAGTAGCTGTCGGGGTTGATATAATCGTCGTTGCCCCCGAAAAAGGTCCGGCCACCCCCGGAGAGGGTAAATACCGTGCAGCCGGAGGAAACCGGCCCGCCGGCAAAGTGATCGGCCGGTGATGTCGTATCGGAGGCGGGATCTGATGCGGCAGGAACGCAGGTCGCCAGTGCGACTGCTAGAAGGAGCAGGAGGTTTTTTGCCTGATTCTGCACAAGCATCTCACTGCGGGGAGCGGCTGCCGGGGTGCGTCAGTTGATGATGACGGGTTCGGAACCTCCGCCCTCTATGAAGATATCCCGGGGATCGGAAGCCAGGGCCTCTCCGTCCACATCCTTCATTCTGAAGTCTTCCAGGGTTTTCTCCACCAGAGGTTTATATGACCATTTGCGGAGCTTGAATACGACTTCGGGGTCTATCATGTTTATGGAATAATATTCTTCGGGCTCGGCGACGGCCTCTTTTTTATACCGGGGTTTCTGGGCCGGACCGGCAACGGTCTTGACGTCGATTCTGCGATCGCCCGAAAGCAGAATTGAAATGGTATGATCTGTGTTGTCGATCTTGTCGTTGAAGCCGGCCTTTTCGAGGTCTTTTTCAGAGCCGAAATCGTGGGCCGTCCAGCGTGACAATCGACTGAGGTATGAATCCACGCTCCCGGGGTCGACTTCTTCGCCCTCCAGGGTCACGTCCACCAGCCGGTCGGTTACGCTCCAGCTTCCATCCTCTGCCCGTGTGAGAAGGAAATCACCGATCGGTGAGTGCACGTCCACCGATTCTATCTCTTCGGTGTTTTCGATCTTTACGACGTTTTTATCGCGCCAGCTTCTGAGATCGCGGCTCATCATGAAAGAGCCGAAATCATCTTCCAGCTCGTATACCAGGCTTGAATCCTCGAGCCTGACGTAAAATGAAGGACGCATCGGCTCGCGCATGTCCCGTCTCGGTTCAGGCATGTCGGAGGGGCGCCCGAGGAGAATCGAACCCAGCCAGTCCGGCTCGCCGATCATGGTTTCACCCTCGGTTTCGCACCGGGCGAAAGTCAGCTTTATTCCTGAAAATTTTCCCCGGTTTCTCTTTCGCCAATCCGTAATCTCGAGGCCCGTCATGGCAGATTCATCCACATCCATCTCGCCCTCCAGGGGAATGTCGAGGCCATAGCGCACCTGGTGGTCCGGATTGCGGGAGATTTCGCGCGGTTTCAGCCTGAATTTCCGGAGATTTTCCAGCCCTTCCAGAAACCGTTTTTTTTCGAGCTTGTAGAAACGATCGGGTTTTTCGCCTTCTCCGACTTTCCATGTTCCGTCGAACTTGACGAAAGTGAGCATCGTCTTTCTCGGCTGCCACCGGAGAGCGTGAATCGTATTAAAATCTTCGAGGAGGAAACCGAACATGCTGCCCGAAGCGTTTCCATCCTCAAGGGATGTCGGCTGTTCGAAAGGTTCGTCCACGGTCACCTCGGGGTTTCTGATGATAAGCCAGGCAAGCGCCAAGATAACCAGTATTAACAGCCCCGTAAGAAGCGACTTGTTCATTGTAAAACCCTCCAGTTCAGGTGAGACATTTATTTTTATGCCTCCGGTTCAGGTGAGACATTTATCTTTATGCCGCGATTTCCATTCTTTTCTTGCGGTTGATCCGATAAAAATAGCCGCCCAGGCTGATCAGCAGAATCAGCAGGGGCATCAGGAGTATGTCGACAATCTGTATCCATGTTTCAGCGGCGCTGCTTATCTCTCCGGTAATCATGTTGAGCATGAACTCCCTGCCCCGCAGCGACGCCAGGGAAAACTCATCGTTCGTCAGCCACTCCATCGAATTGAGAAGGAAATTGAAATTGTCCCCGGCTCCCATGTTGATGAAATCGGCGTCGCCGACGACCACGAGGCGGGTGTTCTCGGGGGATGCCGCCACACCGCCGATGACTACCCCGGCGGAATCGGTTTCGGCGTAAGGGTTCGGCAGCGACCCTTCAAGCGCTACCGCGAGCGGGACGAAACTGTCGTCGAAGGGCTGCCCGTCCAGTTCCTGGACCATGGGCAGCGGAATGAGCTTTCCGGGGCCGCCCATATCGTTACCTGTCTCGATCCGTGCGTTTTCAGAAGAAGTCAGGAGCTCCATTACCGTGACCGTTTCGTTCGACTCGGCGTGAGAAGCATCCACCGGGCTCACGGTATCGAACGCCATAGCCTTGAAATTGGACGTGATCGGGTTGTCGCGGTCGAACTTGTAGAGTATTGGCTGGTGGAGCGAGAAGACCGGCACGGATCGGAGCCGCATGTTTTCGAGTATGGGCATCTCTTTCTGGACGCACTCCTTGTCCAGGACCAGGGCGTTCTCCACCCTGACGCCGTATGGCTCGAGCAGGGAGTTGACGTCCAGCTCGCGATCCAGGCCGAACTGGGTATTGTACATCGACGCGCCCCGGGTCTGGTCCACGAGGAAGAACGCCGGCTTGCCTTTCATTACGAAGTCGTTGACAAGTTTCAGGTTTTCTTCTTCGAGGGCGAATTTCGGCTGGTACACGAGGAGGAGATCGAGCTCTTCGGGAATCTCTTCGAAGGGTCTGCCGAACATCCGGGCGAGCACCGTCGACTTATCCTCCTGCCTCATGGGGTTCTCGCTTCTCATGTTCTTGATGGTGTCGGTGATTCTCTCCCACCGGTAGTCTTTTTTCTCGGATATGTCGAGCACCTCGATGTCGAAGTGCTGGCTCAGCATCATGAAAACCCCGGCGCTCGAAAAGTCGTTGAGGAACCGGGCTTTCCGCTCCTGGGGTAGGCTGTTTTCATATTCATCGATCTTGGTCTTCAGGAAGGTCGTCTTGTCCGTGCCCGGATAAGATTCCGCTATACGGTCCCAGAGCTGATCGACCCTGGTTTCGAGGCCCTTTTTGTCCTGCTCCTCGAGTTTCGGATCGGCGAAGGAGATGAGGACGCCCACCTTCTTTTTCATGCCGCTCGACAGGGTCTTGACGGCCGAGAGGATGTCGTATTCGAGGGTTCTGTCGTTGAGGATTACCACCGACTTGCCGCCGAGATAGTCGATTTTCGCCGATTTCCAGATGAGCTGCACGCCGACTTTCGTTTTCGTCTGCTCTCCCACCTGGACCTGGCGGATGCCTTCGTCCCGGAGCTCGCCCGCCATGGCGGTGTCTCCCTCGGAAACCCTGATTATGCGGTAGTGGAGCTTGTCGCCCGCGAATTCTTTGAAAGAGTCGAGCTTGTCACGCACGAGCCGCTCGAGATTCTGGTGGGTCGAGGGCAGATCTTTCGACAGGTATACGGTAATGTTGCAATTGTCGGAGAGGTTTTCGAGAAACCGCCCTGTTATATGATCGAGGGTGAACAGTTTCTGCTTAGTAAGGTCGATCTTCACGTATTCCTGGTTGGCTATCAGGTTTACGAAGAGGAGAATCGCGGCGATTATGACTACCAGGAGCGTTCCCTGGAGCGGATTCGTTTTTTTCATTTCAGCTTCCTCCCTTTCCTACTTCCATTTCCTGCCGGCGAGCGCCCTTGCCGAGAGGAAGAGCGCGAACCCGGTCATAGAGAAGAAATAGAAGAAATCCCTGCTGTCGAGCACGCCCCGGGCGAAGCTGTCGAAATGGATGCGTACCGAAAGGTATTGGAAAAACGATTTCAATATGTCGGTGGGGATGTAGACGAGGAAGAATTCGAACCCCACGAGCCAGAGAAAGATCATCACTATCATGCTCAGGCAGAAGGCCACGACCTGGTTCTTAGTCAGGCATGAGAAAAACAGGCCTATCGAGAGGTAGGTCATTCCGATCAAAAAGAACCCGAGGTAAGAAGAGAATGTCTGGCCCGTGTCGAGATCTCCCAGCCAGGCGATGGTGAGCACGTAAGGTAAAGTGCTGAAAATCGCCAGGCCGAGGAGCGCCAGGGCCGCCAGGAATTTTCCGAGGAGAAACTCGATGTCCCTGATCGGCATGGTAACGATCAGCTCGAGGGAGCCGCTCCTGTATTCTTCAGAAACGAGCCTCATCGAGATTGCGGCGGTGAAGAATATCAGCACCACGGTCTCGATGCTGCTGAGAAAGAAACGCATGTCGGCCACCCTCGAGCTCAACAGGCTGGATACGAAGAACCAGCCGGAGATCAAAAGGAAAACTATGAGGGTGATCGCCGCTATTGGAGATTTCAGGTAAGATCTGAATTCTCTGGTAAAGATAGGTATCACATGTCCCATCCTGCTCCTCCAAAGAGTAAAGAGGCCCTTGTGCCTCTAGCTGCCAACGGTCAATTCTGTTCCGAGAGCGTCAGTTCGCGGAATACATCCTCGAGGGTTCTGGAAGCGGCGCTCATCTCGAGCATCTTCCATCCGCCGCCGACGATCCAGTCGAAAACCTCTTCGCGGATGTCCTGCGTTCCGGAAGCTTCGACAACGATTCCGGTCGCTTCCGGCGCTTCGGGGTCGAAGGAGCGGAAACCGCCGATGAACGGCTGGTCCCCGGCGCTGTTGTTTATTGCTTCGGGGTCGCCCTTGACGACGAGGCGGATCTCCTGGTTCCTGGAGAACCGGCCCGTGATTTCATCGATCGGTCCGTCCGCGACAAGCTTCCCTTTGTGTATGATCACGATCCTGTCGCACGTCGCCTGCACCTCGCTGAGAATGTGCGTGGAGAGGATGATCGTCTTTTTCTTGCTGATCCTCTTGATCAGGTTGCGGATCTCAACGATCTGGTTCGGGTCGAGCCCCGAAGTCGGTTCGTCGAGCACGAGGAAATCGGGGTCGTGGATCATGGCCTGGGCCAGGCCGACCCGCTGGCGGTATCCCTTGGACAGCTCGCCGATATCCTTGTGCCGGACGCCGTTGAGGCCGCAGATTTCCGAGATCTCTTCGATGCGGCGCTCGCGATCCGCCGACGGTATGTCCCTCATGCGGGCCACGAAACGCAGGAAAGACAGCACGTTCATATCGGGATAGAGCGGGGCGTTTTCCGGCAGGTATCCAATCCTTCTCCTGATTTCGAGGGAATGGGATTCGAAATCGAGCCCGTCCACGGTGATGTTGCCGTCAACGGGGGGCATGTATCCCGTGATCATCTTCATGGTGGTGGTTTTCCCGGCGCCGTTCGGCCCCAGGAACCCGAGGATCTCCCCATCCTTCAAGGTGAAGGAGATGCCGTCCACCGCCATGTCCTCCCCGTAGTTCTTTTTGAGGTTTTCGACCTTGATCATGAGAAATTCTCCGTTTTGTGTGAAACCGGTTTTTCTTCCGCCCGCACCCGGCAGCTCCAGGCGTTCTTCAGGCCCGTCCCCGGTGGTTCCAGGCGTTCTTCAGGCCCGTCCCCCTGTGGTTCCGGGCGTTCTTCGGGTCCGTCCCCGGTGGTTCGGGCGTTCTTCAGGCCCGTCTCCGGCGGTTCCAGGCGTTCTTCAGGCCCGTCCCCGGCGGTTCGGGCGCTCTTCAGGGCGCGGGGTCGAGCGTTTCTCTCGCCGCGTCCGCCGCCCGTGTTCGCGATATCAAAGCCGCCGGCAGGCAGCCCTGGATAAGTACCTAAAGAAATTATTACGCGATTCGTCAACTTGGGTTCCCGGCGTAAGCAACTTTACCATTATAAATAAATGCTTAAGTCCGGGAAAGACTTCAAACCAGCCTTTTCAATCCGCGGTTGGTTGAAACATTAGCTTATACAGCAAAAAAGCCGCATTTTTCAAGAAAGAAAAATCAGCATCCGGCGGCGGCAGTTATTCAGCGGCAGCAAATATCCGGCGGGGGCATCTATCCGGCGGGGGCATCTATCCGGCAGGGGCGTTTATTCGGCGGCGGCACTTACCCGGTGGCGGCGTTTCCCCAGTGGCGGCGTTTCTCCGGTGGGGGGCATTTATCCGGCGAAGGTAGTATAGAAAGCCTCCGGCCTTGAACAGGTGGCAGGGATCTGAAACCCCATCCCGAGATGCTAAGGCAGTCATTTTTCGCGGCAAAGTTCAAATATAGAACAGAATATCGGATAAGTGGATTTGCGACGAATTGCTGGCGATGGGCTAACGTATTGAAAATACTGAAATATTTTGGAACAGAATTTTCCCCACGTGATAATAATAAGAGCGGGTCCACTCCGCCTGAGATGTGCTAA
>CAYMWF010000119.1:0-12983 GCA_964394085.1 uncultured Gemmatimonadota bacterium
GACCGGGCTCAAATCGAGATCTCCGGCTATCGTGTATTTACGAAGGGGAGCGAGAAACGGTTCGGTGATCGAATGAAGCAGTTCGCCGAAGGACGAATTCTTGCCCAGATCGGTCCAGCTCATTATGACCCTGATGATTATGGCCAGAGTGTAGAGCTGAATAACCAGGCTGATAAGGCTGTAAAGAGCGGACATGTCAACTCCTCCTGTATCCGAATATCGCGGTGCCGATGCGTATCATCGTCGCCCCCTCCAGGATCGCGGCTTCAAAATCCGAAGTCATCCCCATGGAGAGCTCTCCACCTCCGTTGAAAAAACCTTTTGCGGCCGAATCATCACGGAGTTTCCTCAGCAGGGCGAACCCCTTCCGGACGGCCGACTCGTCGCTTGAAAAAAGTCCGACGGTCATCAGACCGCGGAAATCGAGATTCGGCAGAGCCGCAACGGCGTCCCTGAGTTCCTCGAACGAATCCGGAGCGACCCCGAACTTGGTATCCTCGCCGGAAACATTGACCTGGATATGGACAGGGAGCTTCCTGCCCGCGTCAGCGGCATGCCGATCGACGGCTGAGGCTAGTTTCAGACGATCGAGGCTCTGGATCGAATCGAAGGCCCGGGCGGCTTTTCCCGCTTTATTGGATTGCAGGTGCCCGATCAGATGCCAGCAGGCGTCGATATCTCTCAATTCTTCAATTTTGACGAGAGCTTCCTGTACTCTGTTCTCGCCGAAAGCCGTCATGCCCGCTTTGAAAGCGAGCCTGATGAGATCGGGACCGTGGGTCTTGGTGACCGGCAGGATGGTTACCTCGTCCGGACTGCGACCCGCTCGAACGCAAACTTCCCCGATCATGTCGAGTAACCGTCTGTAACGCGCACCGAGCTCGTCAACTCCGGGTAGTGAGCCATTCGTTTCTCGACCATCCAAAATCAAGTTCCCGTTTTCTGAACCGAAGCAGGGATCGCCCAGGCGGATCGGCATTCAATCGTGCCGGCCGCGCCTTTCGCTCCAGGCGACACGTATGGACCTGGCCACATGGATCGCGGCCACCGACGTCAAGCCGGGGTGCCGGATCACGAAGCGTAAAAAACCGGGAACGGCTTTCACGCCGTATACGCACCAGTCGAAGCTCCGTAGAACCAGCCCGTAAGCGAACCGATGCCGCCGGTTCACTCCCATGTCATCGAGGGTCAGGGCCGCATCGCGCCTGCATATCGCATATTCCCGTTCGAGCTCCCGCCGCACAGCGGCAAGCCCTCTCGGAGACGGGAGATCTTCTTTGGAAAGAGCGTTCATGTCAAGGAATTCCGCAGACACCGGCACTATACCGTCACGAAGATCATCCTCCAGGTCGACGAAAACGTCCGCGAACCTCGTAACCCTGCCGAAGGCGCGTCCGAACCGTTCATATCGTTCCCTCGGGACGCCGAGCGGTGCGAAGTGGAGGCGGCAGTGGAGCAGGACGGGCCGGACTGCGTTGAACTCGATAATACGCTCGAGCTCTTCGCTGCCGGGCACGTCACCCACCTGGACCTTCTCCATTTCGGCGGCGCGCATCACCTCTGTAAACAGGACGACGGCGTCGGGAGCGGCGTTTTTGAAAAAGTAACCGAGCGCTTCTTCCCGCTTATTCTCAGGAGGCGAGGTGCCGCGGGCTATCCCCTCCACCCTGCCGAGGCCCCATTCGAGGGTTTTCGAAAATTCGTCCCTGTCTTTGGCTTTGTCGAGGAGATCGTCGGCGTATCTCACGAAAGACCAGGCTGCAAGCCAGAGCTTCACACCTTCAGGGTTGACCGGCGAAAAAAACCGCGCGTAAAAACGCCACATTTCGGGATGACCGCCGGAAAATTCGGCGAACGCGGAAATGCAATCCTCTACAAGGGGCTCCAGGGCCGACTTCTTCTTCACTGAATTCACAACCCGCCACCTTCAAAACCGACCCGGTAGGGCCATAATGTCAGGGGCGCCCGGGTGAACCGGTCTAAAATCCGGTTTTCAATGACGGAAAGGGGACCGGATGAAGCTCCTTCGAGGAAAGGCAGGTCGAGATCCTCTATGAATTCGCCGAACTCCTTCGGACGCGGGTATTCGACCACGGCAGCAGGCACTCCCGGCTCGATGCCGGAGAGATCGCGGGCGATATCCAGGGCGAGCCGGATGCCTCCGAGGGTATCCACCAGCCCCACGGCATGGGCATCGCTCCCGGTCCAGGTGCGTCCCCGGGCGAGCGGTTCCAGTTCGTCCACCGTTCTGCCTCTTCCCGCCGCGGCTTTCGTCACGAAAATATCGTAGGCTCTCTCGTTGAATTCTCGAAACCGTTCCCTCTCGTCGGGGGTGAGCCCCCGTCCGGAGGTGAACATATCGGTTCCTCCCCGGTCGATGGTCTCGTGACTTATCCCCAGCTTCTCATAAAGACCCGCCAGGTTGAATTTCATGCTTACAACGCCGATGGAACCCGTAATCGTGGTTTTATCCGCAACGATGACATCGGCGTTCATGCTGATGTAATAACCGCCGGAGGCAGCAACGGAACCCATCGATACCACTACCGGCATGCTGTCGCTGATCTGCCCCAGACGATGCCATATCCTGTCGGAGGCATAGAGCGACCCCCCGGGACTGTCGACCCGTAAAACCAGGGCGCGCACACGCTCGTCCTCTTCAATGGCATCGAGCTCGGCCAGGATCGTTTCATCGCCTGCGACCCTGCCCATCATCATGTCCCTGCCGCTGCTTCCCATCATAATCATGCCGTTTACCGACAGGACGGCGATACGGTTCTTCCCTCTCTCTTTCATGGTTTTCTGAGTATACTCGTTGAAATCAAGAATGTTCTCGCCCGAAGCCCACCCTCCGAAGAGCTCCGCGAGGATATCTTCGGGATAGCCGATATGGGTAACGAGCCCTTCCGAAAGTGCTTCCTGCGGGGTGATCGGGCTTCGGGCCATCATCGCCTCGAGGGTGGCTGCCGGAACGCCGGTGCCGTTCGACATCCCGGTTTTCATCCGGTCGAACAGTCCGTCGAGCAACGCTTCGATATCTTCACGCGCCGGGTCGGAAAGGCTCTCCCGGGTGAAGGGTTCTGCGGCGGACTTGTATTCTTTCATCTGCTCCGCTTCGACCCGGATCCCGAGCTTATCGAGGCCGCCCTTGTAGAATGCTATTTCGGCGTGCAGGCCGTCCATGAAGATATCGGCGCAGGGGAGAATCATTCTGTAGGTGCAGTGAGAAGCGAGATACATCGTGCCCGTGCCGGGTGCGAAAATGACGGCGGCGGTCTCTTTGCCGGCCGCATGAAAACCGTCGATCGCTTCGTGGAGCTCCTCTATTTGCGCAAAAGAGAGATACGGCCCGTGTATCTTGAACACGATCGAGGTGATCCGCTCATCGGCGGCCGCGCGGCCGATCGCCGCGATGGTCTTACGGAAGGTAGGCGTCTTCAGCCTTGCGAGCAGATCGGGCGTCTGGTCGGGCGCCTCCGCGATCGGCTTGTCGATGACCAGTTCCAGGCTGGTTTCCGTCTCGATCGAAATCGCCGGGGAAAGGGTGCGGTAGATCATCCAGGTTCCTGCGAGCGCGAAAATCACGATCAACAGAAAAAGGATTCCCAGGAATTTACGCATCTTCTACTCCTAAAGGTTCCAGGGGTGCGCCGACGTCTCCACGATTATGCTGTATTTTTTCGAGGAGCGCCACCGTTTCCACGTGGTGCGTTTGGGGAAACATGTCGATGGGGCGCACTGTTTTTAACGTGTAACCCGCTTCCGAGAGGTTGGCAAGGTCTCTAGCCAGGGTAGCGGGATTGCAGGATACCATGATAATCCGGGGCGGAGAAAGCATCACGATGCCCTTCATCGCTTTCGGGTGAATGCCGGCTCGGGGCGGATCAGCCGTGATCAGGTCAATCGACTCCGCGGACGCCCATCCGGGAGTATCCGCCAGGTCCACGATCCTGAGAGCCACACGCTCGATGTCGTTGAGATGAGCGTTATGCTGACCGTCGCTTACCGCTGCAGGGGAACTTTCGAAGCCAAGGACACGGTATCCCCTTCCAGCGAGAAAGAAGGAAATGGCGCCTCCCCCCGCGTAGAGATCGCACGCCAGTTTGCCGTCTCCCGGACCGGCCAGCTCCACTATCGAGTCAAGCATCCTGCCGGCCTGTGTCGAATTGGTCTGGAAAAAGGACTCGGGTGATATTCGGAACCTGAAACCGCCAAGCTCCTCCTCGATGGTTCCGTCGCCGTGCAGAACCCGGAGGGATTCGGACACCGCCACCCCGGCCGCCGAAGCGGAAACCCCCGCCACAACGGTCGATAACTCGGGACATTGCGAGGTCACGGCGCGGACGATCGCGCGGTCTGTAGCACGGGACGGTTGGGATGTGATGTAATAAAGCATGGTTTCGCCGCCGGACTTTACGCTTCTGATAATACAGAACCTCCAGAAACCGCGCCCGGTTCTTGTATCATACGCGGGTTTTCCCGCGGAGGCGGCGGCATCCTGGAACGCAGACAGAACCCGGTTGGATATTTCATTCTGCAGAAGGCACCGCTCCAAGGGCACAACCCGGAAAAAGCTGCCCGGAGCATGCAGGCCGAGGGCGAGAACATCCTCCTCTTCCGAGGTATCCATCCTCTCTTCCGGGCGTCTGAAAATTCTGGGCGAAAAGGTGAATTCCATCTTGTTCCGGTAGCCCAGAGGCTGGTCGCAGGCGAGGATCGGTTCTATCGGGGGATCGGGTATCCCGCCGATCCGTTCGATACAATCGCGAACTATGGTCTCCTTGGCCCGAAGCTGGCTCTCGTAGGATACAGGCATCCATTGACAACCTCCGCATATGTCGGCGTTCGGGCAGGGAGGATCGATACGCAGCGGCGAAGCATGCAGCAGATCATCGACTACGGCTTCTTCCCAGTCCCGCCGCCTGCGCACCACTCTCGCCTTGACGCGATCACCGGGGAACCCTCCCCTGACGAACACAACCTTGCCTTCGTACCTGCTCACGCCCTTGCCCCCTGCGGCGAGGGATTCGATTTCCAGGTCGAGATATCTTACTGATCGCGCCATTTCACCAATCCAGCAGGAAGGAAATATCCAGGGAGGGGGCCGAATGGGTCAAAGCCCCGACCGAGATGAAATCGACCCCGGCGAGTCCGTAGTTCCGGATGTTCTCGAGGGTCACGCCGCCGGATACTTCGAGCTCCACGGCGGGAGCCAGGTTCCTTGCGATGTTTACCGCCTCCGCAGCTTTTTCAGGCGTCATGTTGTCGAGCATGATCCTGTCGGGGGAATAGGTCAACGCTTCCACCAGTTCTTCCAGGCTCGAAATCTCGACCTCGATTTTTGTGCCGTCGGGGGCGGCGGCGCGCACGGCCGCAACAGCCTTCCCGATGCCCCCGGCCATGCGGATATGGTTCTCTTTTATCAGGGCCATGTCCCAGAGCCCCATCCTGTGGTTGGAACCTCCGCCGGCGCGAACGGCGTATTTTTCCAGTATCCTGAACCCGGGTGTCGTCTTCCGGGTGTCGAGGAGCCTGGCTCCGGTTCCGGCGAGCTCCAAAACGAAAGCCGCTGTCAGGGTAGCCGTGCCCGAGAGCCTCTGGATGAAATTCAGAGCCAGCCGCTCGCCGCTCACGAGAGCTTCGAGGCTCCCCCTGCAGGACATGAGCAGATCTCCCGTGGAGACGGGCGCGCCGTCATCCACGTGGGTAACGACCTCCACTTCCCCGATCCGCCCGTATACGAGGTCGGCTACCGGCAGACCCGCCACTATTCCGCCGCCTTTCGCCACCAGACGACCCGTACCGGTTTTTCCGGCGGCGATGGGAACCGTGGTGATGTCTCCCGAGCCGACATCCTCGGGCAGCGCCGTATCAATCAGCTTTTCCGCCGCTTCTGTTTCGTCCCGCCCCCAGCGGATCTGTTGTTCCCTTCGTTCCATTCGAGCCCTTTCATCTTGAACAATTCGTCCCTCAGGAGGGCGGCTCGTTCGAAATCGAGTTTCTCCGCCGCCTTGTTCATTTCGGTTTCCATCTTGATTATAAGTTCTTTTTCGTCCATTCCCGGATGGTAGCCGGGCAGAGTCTCGGCGAGCAGCCTCGACTTTTTGTCATCCGCCACGGCCGTGGTCAGCATTATATCATCGACCGACTTGTAAACCGTGGTCGGCGTTATGTCGTGAGCCAGGTTGTATTCGTTCTGTATGCGCCGGCGCCGCAACATCTCGCTCAGGGCGCGCTCCATGGAACCCGTAACTCCGTCGGCGTAAAGCAGCACCAGGCCGTCGGCGTTCCTTGCAGCCCGCCCCGCCGTCTGGATCAGTGAGCGGTCCGACCTGAGAAAACCTTCCTTGTCGGCGTCGAGCACGGCGACGAGAGAAACCTCCGGAAGATCGAGTCCTTCCCTCAGAAGGTTGATCCCGACAAGGACGTCGAACGCGCCCAGCCTCAGGTCGCGAAGCAGCTCTATCCGATCAAGGGCCTGGATATCCGAGTGGAGATACCTCACCCGGATCCCCGCATCAGTAAGGTATTCGGACAGGTCCTCGGCCATCCGTTTCGTCAGGGTGGTAACCAGGGTTCGCTGGTTTTTGAGGGTACGCAACCGGATCTCCTCCATGAGATCGTCGATCTGTCCTTCGCTGGGACGCACTTCCACCTCGGGATCGAGAAGCCCGGTGGGCCGGATCAGCTGCTCGACCACGACTCCCCCGGCGTATTCGAGCTCCACATCCCCCGGAGTCGCCGAAATGCTGATCACCTGGCCGGTGAGATCGAGAAATTCTTCATAAATGAGCGGACGGTTGTCGAGAGCGGACGGAAGGCGGAACCCGTGCTCTATGAGCGTTTCCTTCCTGGAGCGATCTCCCCTGTACATTCCCCTGATCTGGGGAAGCGTTACATGGGACTCGTCTAAGATGACGAGTTTGTCGTCCGGGAAATAGTCGAGAAGGCAGGACGGTCTGTCTCCGGGGCGGCGATCGCTGAAATGACGGGAATAATTTTCGATACCGGAGCAGTAGCCGATTTCCGAGAGCATTTCGAGGTCGTAACGGGTGCGCGACGCCAGCCTCTGGGCTTCGAGCAGCTTGTTTTCGGCATTGAGCTCGGACAGCCGTACCTCCAACTCTTTACTTATGGAATCGAGCGCTTTTTCCAACATTGGGCGCTCTACTATAAAATGCTTAGCGGGATACAGCGCAAGCCTTGGTCCCCTGGAGATCACCCTGCCGTCCACCGGGTCGAAGCGGGAAAGCCGTTCCACCGAGTCGTCGAACAGCTCGATCCGAACGCCGATGGATGCGTAGGCCGGCATTATTTCGACAACATCACCCCGGACCCTGAATGTCCCCCTGCTGAAATCGTAGTCGTTGCGGGTGTATTGCATGTCGACGAGCCGCTCGAGAATCGTATCGCGGTCGATCCTTTCACCTTCCTCCAGCAGGAGAAGCTGCTTCTTGTATTCTTCGGGGGAGCCGAGGCCGTAGATGCATGAAACCGAGGCGACGACGATCACATCGCGACGCTCGATGACCGATGAAGTGGCGCGAAGGCGGAGACGATCGATATCCTCGTTTATATCGGCTTCTTTTCCGATATACGTGTCTGTAGACGGAACGTATGCTTCCGGCTGGTAGTAATCGTAATAGCTGATGAAGTATTCGACTGCGTTATCCGGGAAAAAAGTCTTGAACTCACCGTAGAGCTGGGCGGCCAGGGTCTTGTTGTGGGATACCACCAGCGTCGGCCTGTTGAGCTTTTCGATTACATTGGCGATTGTGAAGGTTTTGCCTGAGCCCGTGACGCCGAGGAGAACCTGATGGTCTATGCCGCGCGATATTCCTTCTGTCAGCTCGCGAATGGCGTCGGGCTGGTCGCCGCCGGGGACGTAAGATGAAACCAGTTTGAACTTCTCCATGATTTCACCGTGCCGGCGGGCTGTCCTGCTCATCCCGTGAAGGATCATTCACGGCACCGCCGTTCGACGCCCGGGCGGGTTCACCAGCCTCGGCCCGTTCAATGAGGTTGCTCGTGCTGTAGCCGTCGACCAGCGGGAAAACCTTCACCAGGCCTCCCCGGGACTCAACGAATTCTCGACCGACGATTTCAGAAGGAGCGTAGTCGCCGCCTTTTACGAGCACGTCCGGCTGCCATTCGGTGATCAGAGCTGCGGGAGTGTCTTCGTCGAAAAGGGTGACACAGTCGACCATTTGCAGATTCGCGAGTATAAAAGCCCGGTCTTCTTCCGACATTACCGGGCGGTTCTCACCCTTTAGACGACGCACCGACTCATCGGTATTGAGACCGACAACCAGGAAATCGCCCAGGAGCGACGCCTTGCGAAGAAGCTCCACGTGACCCCGGTGAAGGATATCGAAACATCCGTTGGTAAAAACCACGGTTCGACATTCGTCCCGCGCACGGGCGCGCACGGCTGGTATTTCAGTTCTGTCGATGATTCTGCCCATATGAACCGTCATCCGTCCCGAATAGCTTCATATAAAAAACGGATCGCTCCGTTTCACCGCGGCTCCCGGGGTATTCAGAGAGGAACGTCGGAGGAGATATCCCCGGAAAGCAGGCGCTCCCGTACATCTTCAACCGTTATTGCGACGACTCCACGCCTTTCAACTCCGATTCCCGCGGCTATATTGGCGAGACATGTCGCCAGATAAGGATCGCAGCCCGAGGCGATTCCGAGAGTCACCATCGCTATTACAGTGTCGCCGGCACCGGAAACGTCATAAACCTCGCGAGCCACGGTGCCGATAGACCGGTACGGCGCTCCCTTTTTCTTGAGGACCATTCCGCGATGACTCCGGGTTATCAGCAGGTATTCGCTGTCGAGTTTCTCTTCGATCTTCTCGAATGCGGCATCGAGCTCCTTATCATTTGCAATCTCTATACCCAGGATTTTTTCCACCTCGCCCTGGTTCGGCTTGAGGAGGGTGGCGCCGCGGTAATCGCTGAAGTTCTGGAATTTAGGATCGACCGTCACCGGAACTTTCAGCTCCCGGCCTGTTTCTATGGCGCGTTTAATGATCTTCGACGACAGAAGCCCTTTGTTGTAATCCTCGAGTATAATACCGTTGCACTCGCCGGCGAGTTCATCGAGTCGCTGGATGACTTCCGCCTCGACATCCGGGGAAACAGGTTTATGTTCCTCCCTGTCGATACGCACGACCTGCTGGCCCTGTGCTATCACCCGCGTTTTCAGGGTGGTCGGACGGTTCTTCATCTTGACGATACCGCGGCAGTCGATGCCGGCGCGCCCCGCGATATTGAAAAAAGTATCAGCGCTGCCGTCGTTTCCGACGACTCCGACCAGCATCGGAACGCCGCCGAGCGACTTGATGTTGTGGGCCACGTTCGCCGCGCCGCCCAATCCTGTGCGATCACGGGTCACCCTGACCACGGGAACCGGCGCTTCCGGTGATATCCGGGCCACGTTGCCGTCGATGTAGTGATCGAGAATGACGTCGCCTATCACGAGTATCTTTTTCGTCCGGAACGAGTTGAAAAGATCGTCGAGCTTCTGCTCCTGGTCTTCTGTTACCATTTTCTTTCCATTTTCCTGAGGAAGAACCCGCCGCTAACTTCTAGAAGAAGCTTCTACCGTGTTTCCTGTGCAGTTTTTTTATCCTGAGGAGTTCGAAGAACATGCCTGCAGAGTCGGCGAAAAGCCTGACCCTCGAATTGGGCGAGTTCAGCCACCGGACCGGAACCTCCCTGATACGGTATCCGAGCCGCCTCGCCAGCCAGAGCACCTCCACATCGAATGAGAACCCGACCAGCCGCTGCCGCGAAAAAGCCTCGAACGCCGCCTCGGAGGAAAAAAGCTTGAAACCGCATTGAGTATCGTCTATGCCCCGGAGCACGAAAAGCTTGACCAGCTTGTTGAATGTTTTACCCATCGAGCTTCGATACCATGCCTGGGGAACCTCGACTTTCGATCCGGTTACCGCCCGGGACCCGACCACCACGTCGAATCCCCGTTCGAGCCAGTGTTCCAGCTTTTCGATCTCTTCTATCGGAGTGGACATGTCGGCATCGGTCATCAGGATTCTCGCGCCGTTCGCGTCGAGAACGCCCCTGCGCACAGAATATCCCTTGCCCCTGTTTCCCCGGTTCACGAGAATCCTCAGCAGGTTCCCGGACTCTGAACTGTTTTCTTCCTTGATGCGCGTGCATATTTCGAGAGTGCTGTCGGAACTGCCGTCGTCCACGACTATAATCTCTATCGAATCGCCCCGTTTTTCGAAAAATTCGAGTATGCGTCGAAGGGTATCGCCGATACGTTCACTTTCGTTATACGCCGGGATTACGATTGATAAATCCGCAGTTATTCTTTTTTCTCCTGTTTCAAAGTTCAAGGAATCGACCCCCGGCAGCATCAATCCGGCCGGCGACCCGGGCGAATGCGCCGCCGGCAGCCTGGATGCACACGAATGCGAAACGGGAAAATTACATCAGGACAATAAATCAGGCAAGCACTTTGTCGCTGCGGGGCTGTTGCCGCGGGACTTGTTACGAAGCAAAACATGGTTCGCGCCAACTTGTCCAGGCCAGGTGCAACTCATGGTTGGTTCTCTCCGTTCAGTTACTGCTCTTGAGCCACCTAAGTGCTTCCTCTTTATCGCGGAAGACTTCATGCGATTCGAATGATTCAACCTTGATTGAGTACATCCTCGCCAGCCCAAAGGGCAAATCGTGAGGTGCATATACAGCGATTTTAGGATGAATGTTGTGAGGTGCAAATGTTCTTTCTACCAGGCTTGCAAGAGCGTGCAGGCCGGCTACTGTGACGCCGGTTGCATCCAGTTCGCTTAGATCAACCAGCGAATTATAGCCCGGCACCCAGTCCTGACTTTTAAAGAATGCTTCATAGGCGTTGATTAAAGCTTCATCAGTTACGCGCCCCCGCCACTTCGCAATGTAATATGACTCTTTGTGATTGACTTCGAATAAAATGGTGATTTTCAAGTTTTCCTTCATTGAACTAACCTTAAGGGTCACCCGCCAAGCTCACACTTTAATTTATTTATGAAATTTGAGCTTGGCCGCGTATTTCCGCTTGTTCAACAACCGGTTCATTATCATACAAAAACTTTTAACTCATTCTAATTATTTTTTCGTTTCATCTTTTTATAATTCTTGATCATTTTTCCGAATGCCTTGTCCTTTTTACACTTTTCTATATATGACATTTCGAAAAATTCTGCTTCTTTATTGAGTTTAAGATAATTCCTGTATCTTTCAGTATCGATATTACCCGGCTCGACTGCTTCCAGGAGCGCGCATCCTTCTTCATGAACATGGGTGCAGTCTCTGAATTTACAATTCCTGGTAAATAAAGAGATTGATTCAACATCGATTCTCTCCTGCTTAAGATTCTGCATTCCCCGCTCTGACGGCTGGGCACTGCGATAGAGATTTGTGCTGACCTGGTGTAGGTTGGGAACACCATCCATCTTGATGGTCTGAGCCCAGTATGAGGGGCGGTTGGTAGAGGATACCCCCGCCAGCGCGATGCCGGCGAGCAGACAGTGTATCGGTATGGTCGGTTCTCTCTTCATCTTATGCATAGAACGTTCGGGGTAACCAGCGGAAAAACGCTGCTGAGGAAGTCGAAAATGACGCAAATCACTCAGGAGAAATCAGGAATTCGGATAGTTACCAGTGGCCCTTTTCTGACTGGTTCACCCGATTGTTCTGCAATCTTGCCGCACCGCTAATTGTCAAGCATACTTCCGTTTGAATCAATCCCATTTTACGGAAGCGACTCTGTCATTAAGATCCCGTTCTCTGGTTTTTTTTCCGAATTCCTACCCCGGTTTGACTTAGAGCTCTTTGAGTAGCTCTCCGGCTTTCTTTTCGCCGAACTCCTCCACCATCATATCCCACATCGGGGAATTCCGGATCCGGTTCCGATAATCTTCGGTCATATTCTGAAGCTGGACAGAATGAAGCACTCTGGTATGCTACTCACTCCAAACAACACTCGGTTTCTTCTGATGATGAGCGCAGTCTGTAAGATACAGATTCATCAGATTTTGGTAAGGAATTCCTGTATCTTCTGCAAGTTTCTTAAAATAAGCGATAGTCCCTTTTTCGACTCTTAGGGAGATCTGCTTCTTCAGTCGCTTCGAATAAGGATTCTTTTTTGATTTGCTGAAATCGTATTCTTCCCTCATTTCATGAACTCCCGGTATTGCCTTTCTTCTGATTTTGTTGCTTTTCTCGACGATATTATCCTGATTACCGAATCATCTTCACGATAGCAATGATTCACAACCAGAAGCCTGATACTGCAACTCATTCCCAAAAGTACATATCTTTCCTCTTCTTCGGAATGATCTGGATCGTGAATGAAGCGAGCCCTTTCATCGTTAAAAACCGTCACCGCTTCTTCAAAGGATACACCATGTTTCCTCTTATTCAGTCCGGCTTTATCCTTATCCCAAGAAAAGCGTATCTCATCCATAATGATATTGTAATGATTTTATCATGACTTGTCAAGTTGGATTATTTCTGGTTTCATTTACAGAACAGTGAAATAGACAGTTTCTCTTGTTATTGGAATAGGCAGTTGCCAATGATATTGGGAAAAGCTGCAACTCTAATATTGAATAATGCGACTGATTTGTTTTTATTTTCGATGTGTGACATTGTCTGGATAGATAGAACCAGTTACAACCATTTTCGCAATATCCGTGTTCCAAACATGTATAATTTAAAGTATAGCAACACGTTCTGGAGTGTCAACGAATTTTAAAATGAGCTGAAATGAGTAACTCGGTGCTGGCGGATGCAGGGTTATTCAATATTTGTGGTTGCAGCATATTCCAATAGTAACCGACCGCCGGCTGAGCCGGCGGCTTTACGATCCCTGTGGAGCTTTCGCCCCCGCAGGGGGCCCACCTGGCAGTCAAATCCCTGTTGCCCGGCTTCCTTTTTCCTGATTTCCCGTGCCGGCCAAGCCGGGT
>CAYMWF010000120.1:0-12966 GCA_964394085.1 uncultured Gemmatimonadota bacterium
CATCCGTGAAATTCTTCACGCGGAGAAAAGTTCCGGCCGTTGGTGCGGGTTCCTGACCCGGGCGGCGCCTGCTCCATCCATGAAATTTTTCACACGGAGAAAGAGGCCTGGAGTCGGTGGCGGAGCCTGACCTGGACAGCGCCTGCCCCATCCGTGGAATTCTTCACACGGAGAAAAGTTGCAGACCGAAGGGAAGAGGCTGGCGAGTGAGACGGATCCGCCCGAATCCTTTGATAATCTTTACTCCGGATTGAGTTGAACCGGGACGACTCTGGAATGCTCTTGTGATTCAGTGATCGGGAACAAAACAGTCATCCTTCCACCCGGCGGACGAGTCGGCATTTCTCCTGGGAGCGTCCGTGTCTCCGTTCAGGTTATCACTAGTAGAGCGGTTGTCGTCGGTGACTGGATACCAGGGGGTGATCGATAAAAAACAAATCGAAAAAGAAACAGATGAAAAACAGATTATATGAGAGTTTTACGCTTGATATTCGAGTTAAATTCGCCTATAATGAATATAGAAACTGCTGAAGGGCGGCTTTTCATGCCGCAGGGAGGCGGTGGCAAGAAGCCATGAAGCGAACGATACTCCATTTCAGGCAGAACGATTTTTTCACCTATCTCTACCGGGTGAAGGATCCGGCGTTGCGCGGCAAGCCGGTGCTGGTGGCGTATCCGGGGGGGCGGGGGAGGATCCTGGCGGCGTCTTCGGAGGCCGTGAGCGACGGCGTCTCCCCCGGCATGGCGCTCTGGCGGGCCCGCAAGCTGTGTCCCCGGGCGGTGGTGGCGCCCGTGGACTGGCCCTTCTTCCGCAAGCTGTCATGGCAGATGTTCAGCCTGGTGGCGGCGGCGAGTCCGCTGGCGGAACGCTCGGGCATGGACGGGGTGTTCATCGACTACACCGGGTGCGAGCGCATAGGCGGCCCGGCGACGGCGGCGGGGGAGAACCTGGTGGGGCGGCTGCGCGACCGGCTCAGTTTTTCTGCGGCGGTGGGCATGGGCACGAACAAGCTGGTGAGCTCGGCGGCGAGCCGCGCGGCGGGGGGCGAAAAGATCCTCGCAGTGGTGCCGGGGCAGGAGCAGAGGTTCATGGCCCCTCTGCCGGTGTCTTACCTGCCCGACCTCTCCCGGTCGATCAGGTCGATGCTCGTCGAAATGGGGATCACGTCGGTGGGCGAGCTGGCGCTTTTTCCGGAGGAGATACTGCGGCGGGTGCTCGGTCCGGCCGCGGGCAAACGGGTCTACAGGTACTGCCGCGGCATCGACGGCGCGCCGGTTCGGCGCACCGCCGCCGCCGCCACGGTGACGGAGCGGTCATTTTTCCACCCGGACATGGTCGAGAGGGGAAAACTCGAAGCGGAGCTGTTCCGGCTGGCGGAGCGGGTCGGAAGCAAGCTGCGGCGCCGCGGCGAGAAGGCCCGGCGCGTAAGGCTTTCCGTATTCTACAGCGACGCGCGGAGAGAATCGAAGGCCGGCCGCCTCTCCGCTCCCTCCGATCTCGACACCGTGATCTTCGACGCCGCCGCGGTCCGGCTGGCGGCTTTCGCGGCGCGGCGGGTGAGGATCCGCGGCCTGGCCCTCGAAGCGGCGGATCTCGTGCCCGACACTTTGCTGCAGAGCCTCTTCGACGACGACCCTGTGACGCGCGACCGGAACATGTTCACCGCGGTGGATCTGATCCGTGAGAAATTCGAAGGGGACAGGAGCCTCTTTTTCGGGAGAGTCATGCACAGGCCCGACAACTGATAACGCCGGGTGCCGCCGGCGTTTTACCCCTGCTGCCGGGCTTGACGTCGCGCGGTATCGCAGAGCGCCGACACAGGCGACCGGAACCGGGGCGTAGCGGACGAAGCCGGGGCGCAACGTAAGAAGCTGCCGAACACCGGTCGGCGCTGCGGTGCGCAGAGGAAAACGGACAGTATGGCAGGCATAGAGAAGAAACAGAAATACGGGTCGAGCGGTCCCGGAGGAGCGTCCGTGGAGCATGATTTCGTACCGAGCGGTCCCGGAGGAGCGTCCGTGGAGCATGATTTCGTACCGAGCGGTCCCGGAGGAGCGTCCGTGGAGCATGATTTCGTACATCTGAACGTGCATTCCAATTTTTCGATCCTGAGGGGCGCCGATACGGTGGAGGGGCTTGTCGGGGCCGCCGCCGCCGACGGCATGCGGACGCTGGCCCTGACCGATACGAACGGGCTCTACGCGGCCGTTCCTTTCCAGGCCGCCTGCCACGCCCGCGGCATCCGCCCGCTTTTCGGCGCCGAGCTTCTTCACCGCGGCGCCCGCGCCCTGGTGCTCGCCGCGAACCGTGACGGGTACGCCGAGCTCTGCCGCCTGGTGACCGGGCTGCACCTCGACGGGAATTTTTCGCTCCGCGAGGCGCTGGCCGGGGCCTCGGGCGACCTGTTCGTGCTGGCGGACGACGCGGCCGTGCTCGAAGCGGCGGTGGAGGGCGGCGCGCGGGTGCGGGTCGAGGTGGTGCTCGAGCCGGGCCCCGCCGGGTACGCGCGGATGGCCAGGCTGTCGGAGCGCGCCCGGCGCCTGGGGGTGCCCCCGGCTGCATCCTGCCGGGCGTTCTTTCTCGACTCCCGGGGATTCGCCGTGCACAGGCTGCTCAGCGCCATAAGGGAGTGCACCACCGTCGGCAACCTGCCTCCCGGCGCCCTGGTTCCTCCCCACTCGATCTTCCGCACCCGCGCCGCCGCCGGGCGCCTGGCCGCCGGGTTCCCGGGGCTGGCCGCTGAAACGGCCCGGATCGCCGCCGAGTGCCGGGTCGAGCTCCGGCTGGGAGAGCCGCGCCCTCCCCGTTTCGAAACCCCGGACGGCTCCCCCCCGATCGCCTTCCTCGAGCACCTCCTCGAAAAGGGTTTCCGCCGCCGCTACGGAGACAACGGCGATCACGCCCGCGCCGCTCTGGAGAAGGAGTTCCGGGTCATAGAAAAGATGCGCCTCGCCGAGTATTTCCTCATCTGCTGGGACATCGTCAGGTACGCCGGCGAGCGCGGCTTCCCCTGCCTCGGCCGCGGTTCGGCCGCCAACAGCCTGGCCTCCTACTGCCTCGGAATCACCCACGTGGACCCGCTGGCGCACAACCTCTTCTTCGAGCGGTTCCTGAACGAGGAGAGATCGGGCTTTCCCGACATCGACATCGATTTCGGCACCGACGACCGCGAAGAGGTCATCAAGTACGTCTTTCGAAAGTACGGCCGCGACCGGGTCGCCATGATCTGCACCTACAGCACCATGCGGGCGCGCGCCTCGCTCCGGGAGGTGGCCGCCGCCCTGGGTATTCCCGACGCCGAGCTCGACGACCAGATCAAGCGCATCCCCCACATGGCCCGTTTCGACCGCCTCGAAGAGGTGGCCCGCGAGAATCCCCGGGCGGCCGGGCTCCTCCTCCGCGAGGAACCCTTCGCCACGGTGCTGCGCCTGGCCCGCCGGATAGCCGGGTTCCCGCGCCACCTGGCCACCCACCCCTGCGGCCTCGTAATCTGCCCGGGTCCGATCACCGATTACATGCCGCTCGAAAGGGGGGAGGGGGAGGTGATAATCACCCAGTGGTCCATGGATCCGGTAGAAGCCGCCGGCCTGATCAAGATCGATATCCTCGGTCAGAAGGGGCTGGCCGTCATTTCCGAGGCGGCGGCCATGGCGGCGGAGAACCGGGGCGTTCCCGTGAGGCGCGTATCCTCCGGCGAGTATCTTACCGATCCGCTCACGAAGGAGAAGATGCGCCGCGGCGCCACCGAAGGATGCTTCTACATCGAGTCCCCCGTGATGATGCAGCTCCTGCAGCAGGCCGGATGCGACGATTTCGAGGTTCTCACCGCCCTCTCCTCGATCATCCGCCCCGGCGTCTCGAACTACGGCGGCAAGCAGTCGTACCTGAAGCGCCACCTGGGGCTGGAACCTGTCACCTACCTGCACCCCCTCCTCGAGCCGATCCTGCACGATTCGATGGGGTGCCTGATCTACCAGGAGCAGGTGATCCGCATCGTCTCCGCCGTGGGCGGCCTCTCCCTCGCCGAGGCCGACTCCCTCAGGCGGGTGATGTCGGGCAAACAGGATGACGCCGGCATGGAGGCCGTGAAGGAGCGCTTCCTGGCCGGCGCCGCCGCCCGCGGCCTGACCGACGACGAAGCGGCGACCCTGTTCGGATGGATCTCCTCCTTCGCGGGGTACGCCTTCTGCAAGGCGCACTCCGCCTCCTTCGCCCTGGAATCGTTCGAAAGCCTCTACTGGAAAACCCACTACCCGGCCGAGTTCATGGCCGCGGTCCTCTCCAACAGGGGCGGATACTACAGCCCCTGCGAGTACCTCGAGGAAGCCCGGCGGATCGGGCTCGAGATACTCCCCCCGTGCGTCAACCGCAGCGGAAAGAGGTTCTCCGGCGCCGGCCGCTCCCTCAGGGTGGGGCTGATGCAGGTGAAGGGGCTGAAGGGGCGCACCATCGACGCCATCGTGGAGGGGAGGCGCTTCGGGCCCTACCGGTCGCTCCGGGATCTCCTCCACCGGGCCCGCCCGGAGCTCCGTGAGGCGGAACAGCTCATACGGTGCGGCGCCCTGGCTTCATTCGGACGGGGCATGAAGACCCTGTTCTGGGAGCTGCGCCTCCTGTACGGCTCCGGTCTCGGAAACCTGCCTTTCGCCGCTGTCGACACGCCGTCGCTGCCCGGCTCCGGCTCCGATCACGGTGGCGGCAACGGCCCGGCGCCCCGCCCCTCCGTTGATGCGGCTGCGCTGCCGTCCGGCCAGGGTCACGCCGTACCGCCGACGTCCGGCACCGGCGGCAACGGCTCCCCTCCCCGGGCCGCATCGCCGCCGACCCTTTTCGACCGCCCCCCGGACAGGCTCGAAGCGCTGCTCCCCGATACCGGCGATCACGACCGGCGGACCCGCCTCAGGATGGAGTGGGAATCGCTCGACCTGACCGTTTCGGCCCACCCGCTCGCCCTGTACGAAGAAGACGTGCTCGAAGCGCGCCGCCGCACCGGGGCCTGCCGGGCGGTCGATCTCCCCTCCCGCAGCGGCAGGTCGATACGTATCGTGGGGTGGCCCGTCACCGCGAAACCGACCCGTACCCGAACCCGCGGCGAACTGATGGAGTTCGTGACCTTCTCGGATGAGACCGGACGCTTCGAAGCGGTGCTTTTCCCCGCCGTTTACAGAAGGGTCGGCGCGGCCCTCGCCGGGGGCCTGAGGCCCTACCTGGTCCGCGGAGTCGTTGAAACCGAGATCGGCTACAGCTATCTGAACGTCCGCGATCTCGTCCAGATATGACCGCGGGCGGCCGCAGCGGATAATTTTTTGAAGAAAATCAGCAATTACACCATTTGATTTTACTATCAGATCGGTTATATTTCATTCACTGTGAATAGAGTAAGGTTCATTATTTCAAGGTTTTGCAAGGGTTTTCGAGGTGGATGGCGCCATGCCCCGGCGAATGCGTCGATTTTGACAGGACATTTTTAAAAAAACTATTACTTTTCAACCGGTTACCGATTATGTAATAATACCGGAGCCATTCAATGTGGGCAATTAAACTCTAGTGCGTCGTGTCTGATATCATAAAAAACAGGTACAAGATCCTAGAAACCGCCGGAACCGGCGGATTCGGGGCGGTTTACAAGGTGCAGGATACCGTTGAGGACGAAATCCGCGCCCTGAAATACGCCCGTCCCGGCGCGCAGGTCGATTTCCTCGCCGATCAGTCGTTCAGGCAGGAATTCAAGGTGATGACGACTCTCAGCCACCCTAACCTGCTGAAAGTTTTCGATTACGACACGGACAGCGAAGGCAAGACCTTCTTCACGATGGAATTTATCGAGGGATTCCCTCTCGATGATCTGAAATGGCATCCCCGGTCCAGCCTTCTTTATCGCATAATCAACGAAATCCTTTTCGGTCTCGATGCGCTTCACAGCCGTGAAATGATCCATTCGGACGTGAAGCCTTCCAATATCATGATCGAAACCGATGATCCCGTGCTTTTCAAGCAGTATGCCGCAACACCCGAACCGGTCACCGAATTACCCGAATTTCAGGTCAAGCTCCTTGATTTCGGACTTCTGAAGCAGTTCGAATCGGGCGACGAGGGTGGCGGCGCCGGAACTCTCGAGTACGCCGCTCCCGAAATCCTCCTCGGGAAACCTGTTGATCACAGGTCTGATCTATACTCCCTCGGGATGACTTTTTACGAGATGCTCACCGGCGAGCTTCCGTTCCAGGCGGCGGAAACCTTTCAAATCGTTCAAAAGCAGATAGAAGAAATCCCACCTCCTCCCAGTACAAAGAATCCTGATATTCCGCCCCTCCTCGATGATTTGATTGTCAAACTCCTCGAGAAGGAGCCACGCCGGAGATACCAGTTCAGTTCGGATATCCGCGAAATCCTCTTCGACATCCAGGAAATTCCGGTTGAAGAGCGCGCCAGGGAAGATTTCACCAAGCACTTGTTCGATTCCTCCTTCATCGGGCGGGAAGCAGCGATAACGGCGGCCCGGACATTCGCCGTTGAAGCCGGCAGAAGGCGCGAGGTCCGTTTCCTCCATTTAGCCGGCGGGCGCGGCAGCGGTAAATCCGCCCTGGCCGACAAGCTCAAAACAGGTTTTCAGCTCAAGAATGTATGCGCGGCGGTGAGTACATGCGCCGATTCCGGAACAGGAGTTCCATATAAGCCGATCGAGCGGCTGATCCGCTTTCTGCTCGCCGCCAGGGAAACCCAGATCACCGATCTCTCAGTTAAATACCCCGGGGAGCTCGGCCGTATTTTTCCCGAGTTCGAGGTTTCCGGGCAGCAGGGATCCGGTGACGGGGAACAACGGGAATGGGCGGAGTACCGGTTCTTCGAGGCGATTCTCGACGTTTTCAGAGAACTCACTTCCAAGCGGTCGGTTCTCATTTTCGACGACCTCCATCTGGCCGATGAACCGACACTGAAGCTGCTTGGCTATATCATGAGGGGTATCAGGTCGCGGCCCATCCTTTTCGTGCTCTTCTACCGCTCCGACTGGGACAGCTCAATATTGAAAGAGCTCACCGGCCTTGTCGGAGATGAAGAGAACACGGCGGAGATGACCATCAACCCCTTCACGAAAGAAGAATCCGACAAAATGGCGGGTTCGATCCTGGGTACATACGAGAGTACGCCGGCCTTCCTGGATGCGCTCCACAAATATACCGAGGGTGTTCCCGGCCTGATCGATTTGCGAATTCGTCAGCTCATTGAAGCCGGCAAGCTGTTCCGCTCGGCGGGGAAGTGGACTTGCGAGGTTTCAAGCCTTGCGGATGACCTGGAATCGATTGCCGATCAAGGTGATCCCGACGATTTTCTGCGGGAGAGGGTTAGTTCGCTCCCTGAGGGGGTCAGGGACGCCCTCTGTTTGTGTGCAGCTGCTGAAATGTGCGATCAAGACCTGATGACGGAAGTTCTGGGGATTTCCGAAGCTGAGGCTTCCAGGATTTTGAATGAAATGCTTTCAGCGGGTTTTGTCCGGGATGTTGTTGAAAGCGAGCGGTCTTGCATCACCGTATCAAGCCGGCACCTGGCCAGTATGATACTCACGCTGGAGGAACCGGGTAAAATCAATACCCTCAAGGGAAAAATCGCCAGAATCCTTGAAAAACGTCGATTAGCGGGCGAGCCTGTTCCGGAAATACTGCTCGCCGAGCTTTTCATCGGAGGCCGGATGCCCGGAAAGGCCGTCAAGTATTCCCGCAAAGCGGGTGAACGGCTCGAGGCGGCTTATGATCCGGGGAAAGCGATCCGAATTTATTCGAGAGTCCTTGAGCTCATTGAAAACGAGCCCCGTTTTTCGAAAGACAGGTTCGAACTGGCTTTCCGTCTCGGCTCGCTTCATCTCAGGGCCGGAGACCAGCAGGAGGCCCTTGCCCGGTTTGGCGAAGCACTCGAAGCAGCAGCGGATCCCCACCAGGAAGCCATGGTGCACCGCAACCTTGCAGAGCTGAACCATCAACTGAACAACATCGACGAGATAGAAGGCTGTTTCAGGAAAGCCCTCGAGTCCGCGAACCGTATCAAGGCAAAGAGCCGACAGGCCGAAGCGATCGCCAGCATTCACCTGCTGCGCGGTGTTGTTCTTGCCGACGGGGGCAACGTGCTCGAAGCTCTGGACGCCGTTGAAATGGGTATCGATGCCGTTAAGAGCCGGGAGAGTCTCTGGGAATTGAGAGTGAAACTCTATAATTCCAAATCCCGTTTTCTCATTCAGACCGGCAAGGCGAAGGAAGCTTCCGCACTCATCAAACGAACCATCAGGATGGCCGAGCGGAGAAATGCCTTCAGGAGCCTTTCCGCCTCGATCAACATGCTCGGAATCCTGTCATACGGCCGGGGCGATTTCGTCAGCTTTCTCAAAGAAATGGCTAGTTCTCTCATGTACGCCGAAAAGGCCGGTGACGCTGTATTCATCGAACGTCTCTATTCGAATATCGGCTTGATCAATCACCAGCTCGGCAACTGGGATAATGCCTACAATCATTGCCGGAAAGGCCTGTTGCTCGCCGAGAAGATCAGCGACACCCCGGGAGTGGTGAGTCTTCTGGACAACCTCGCCGTTCTGTCACGCGATAAAGGCAATCTGGACGCCTCGCTTCGGTACTATGACAGGGCGATCAGGCTTGCAGAGTCGCAGAACCTGGAAAGGGCGTTGATATCGCTCACGGGCAACCTGGGAGAGCTCCATATTGTTGCCGACCGTCTCGACGAGGCGGAAGCGATGGTCCAGACCAGCCTTGCCGCATCAAGAGAGCAAGGAGTAGTCGGCGAAGAACTCGAGAACCTGCGCCGCCTGGCCGAAATCGCCATCAAGAGAGATAATGTGGATAAGGCTATCTCCGTGGCCGGTAAGGCGATGGGTCTGGCCGAATCGCAGAAGAACAAGCAGGAGCAGGCCAAGCTCAAGCGGCTCCTCGCCCTCGCATTCAGATCCAAGGGAAAGCCCGAAGTCATTATAGAGAATCTCGAGGCGAGCAGGACGATGTTCCTCGAACAGGGGCTCGATTTCGAAAGAGCGCGAACCGCCATGGAACTCGGGAGGTATTACTACGAGTTCGGGCAGAGGGGAAAAGCCAAGAAGCATTTTGTCGAAGCGGAGGAGATTTTCAACCAGCTCGGCGCTCTCCATTACCTGACAAAGGTCAAGGAGCTTCTCCAGTCCTTCAAATCCCGAAAGAGGGATATGACCGGGCATATGAAACGGATGCAGATGCTTCTCGAAAGCTCCCGGGCTCTTGCGGCCGTCCTTGATACTGATAAACTCTTCACTCTCATTATCGACATGAGTCTAGAGATCACGTCCGCCGAACGTGGTTTTCTGCTTCAGCCTTCCGACGACACGTTGAGATTTCTGGTCGCGAGGAATAAAGACAGGAGCGATATCCCCGGTCAGGACTTCGCAATCAGCAATTCCGTCGTTGAAAATGTGATCAAGAGCAGGCGTCCGCTCACTATCCGGGACATCAAACTCTCGACGAGATTCAAATCGAGAGAAAGCATCAAATCACTGGAGCTCAAATCGATCATCTGCGTACCCCTCTTCGCCGGCGATGACCTCCTGGGGATTATCTACGTCGATAACAATCTCGCAACCGCCGAGTCTTTCACCGATGATGACGAGCAGCTTCTGGAGGCTCTATCCGGCCATGCGGTCGTCGCACTGCAGAATGCGAAACTGCATGGCGACCTGCGTCATTCTTACGATGAATTAGTCAACTCGAAAACCGAACTCGAGACTACGTACCGAGATTTAAAAGAGACCCAGGACAGTCTTATTCATGCTGAAAAAATGGTAGCTTTCGGACAACTTGCCGCGGGTATCGCCCACGAGCTCAAGCAACCTCTCACCGCGATACAGCTCTACAGCGAGATGACTCTCAGGCGAGCCAAGGAAGAGTCGACAACCAAGTACCTGGCCGATATCCATAAAGAAGCGACCAGGATGTCGGAGCTGGTCGGTAGAATCAACAGGTACACTAGAAAATCATCCGCTGTGGAATTCAAGCGGCTCAATATCGTGGAGCCGATAGAATACGCGCTGAAACTGACCAAGAAAAAGTTTACGCTGCCCTACATCAAGGTCAACCGACGCTTTCCTGAAACGCCCCTTTACATCGACGGGGATTCCGCACAGCTCGAACAGGTTTTCAGCAACCTCTTCACCAACGCCTGCGATGCGATGGTAGAAGGGCGCCAGGGGGAGATATGGATAGATCTCGTTGAAGCTTCAACAGAGGAGACCGTTACCGTGAGTATCAGGGATAACGGTAGCGGTATCCCGCAGGAGATCCAGGATAAATTCTTCGCGCCGTTTTTTACCACGAAGGAACCCGGGAAGGGCACCGGCCTGGGATTGTCGATAGTTCTCGGTATCGTCAACAATCATTCCGGTGTTATCGAAGCTCAGAGCGATAGCAACGAAGGAACCACCTTCTACCTGCGATTCCCCCGAAAATTCCCCGATTGAATAATCCGCTGCCTTTTCTTTTGCTGCGTTGCGAATCACCGACGCAGTGGGAGAATGCTGCTTAAAATAAGAACCACCGCAGTCGATCAATCGCAACGAGTCGAACTGCGGTGGTTTTGACGAGGGGAGGCGCCGCTACTGGCCTCTAAACAGCTCCAGCCCTTCAAGCATGATCCCTTCAAGGGGATCGACGGCATTGCCGTATATATCCACGGCTCCGCTGTAAAGCATCGATTCGATGTCCACCAGTCCGAGTAGACCCCCGGTATCGTTGAGGAACAGGATAATCCCGCCGGTGTCGTTGAGGAACTGGATGATGCCGCCTGTATCGTTCAGCCACTGGATGATGCCTCCTGCATCGTTGAAGTAATCGACGAAATCGCCTGTGTCATCCAGGAAGAGGATAATACCTCCGGTATCATTCAGCCACTGGATGATGCCTCCGGTATCATCCAGGAAGAGAACAATGCCTCCGGTATCATTCAGCCACTGGATAATGCCGCCCGTATCGTTCAACCACTGGATGATGCCTCCGGCATTCTCTATATATTCGAGAGGACCGCCGGGAAGATCGAGTATGTCTCCGGGCGTCATTTCTTCGAGATGGTAGACGGCGATCGTATCCGACGGGGGGTTCCATTCGACGAAAGCGACGGCACCGTCCTCCGCTTCCTGGAAATACGCGATCCTGTCGGGGAACTGAATAACAAGGCCTACAAAACTCTCGGGCACTCCCACGCCCGCCGTCCCTTCAACATAACCGTAGAGTTCGTTCAAGGGTTCAATATCCAGATCTTCGTACTGATCAAGAGCGTAGTAGGGGGAGATTAAACCATAGCCTGTATATTCATCATAACCGAAGGGATAGATGTCTTTTGCGGTTTTGCAGATTGCGTTTCTGACAACGTCGCTGTTTGCTGCGCCGTTGGCAAGCAGCAGACCCGCCAGGGCCGACACGTGCGCGGCAGCCTGGCTCGTTCCGCATCCGAACCAGTATCCCAGACCTTCGTCAGGCTGGCCCGTGGAGAATCCCGTTGAAAGTATGGCATCCGGGTACCCGTTTCGATCACGATCCAGCCCGTCGCCCCCAGGCGCCATCACGTCGAGTCCGGCGCCCCAGCTGGAGTATTCCGCCCGGGTATTCCAGAAATAATTCGATGTCGCGGCGCCTACCGCTATACATTCGTTGAACGCAGCGGGGTAGCAGATATTCGAAAGGCCTTCATTCCCGGCTGAAGCCACGATGACCAGGCCGGCGTCGTGAGCGTCGGCGATCGCCTCGTAAAGCGCTTCCCCGGGAACGAATCCGGACGGGAACGATACGGACAGGTTGATTACGTCAGCGTTGTTGGCGACGGCGTAGTCGAGCCCCTTGATAAGCGTAAAAACCGTGCCGTGTCCGACATTGTCCAGGATTTTTACAGGCATTATCGCGCAGTCGGGGGCCATTCCTGCAATGCCTGTCCCGTTGTTCAACCCCGCGCATATGATGCCGGCCATGTGGGTGCCGTGATTGTAATCGTCGTTCGGGTGGGAGTCGTCGTTTACGAAATCATAGCCCGGCGCGAAAGATACGGGCGCGAAATCAACCATTTTTTCATAGGTGTAAACACTGTCCGCATAGTCTTCATAAGCGATGCCCGAGTCGAGCACGGCGATTAAAATGTCTTCATCGCCCTTCTCCGTTCCCCACACGAATCCCATAGCCAGCTGATCCCACCTGCGAAGATTCCACTGCACCGGCCAGTTCGGATCATCGGGCTGGAAATAATCGGTTCCTGCGCAGACAGCGTTCGGAACCACGGAACGCACCCGGTGATCAGCGGCTAGAAAATCAAGAACATCTTCGAATCTATCGGAGTCGATCTCTTCGAAGATAGCGTCTGCTTCACGGCGATTCAACTTGAGGAGGTACAGCTCCCTCCCGGCATTTACCTGCTTCAGGTTCAGCCCGTACTCGTCAAAAAATCCAGAAATCTTCTCATCATTCATCGGTTTGAGCGAGATGATCAATTCATCTTCAACTACGGGGACAAGGGCGCCGTTATAACCGCAGGATACGAACGAGACTGGAAATTGACCGGAGGGAGACGCATGCAGAAATGGAATGAATATAAAACAAAATAGGATTATACTAGGTATAATCCTTTTCGCGGCACTGGCCATGGTGCCCTCCTGTGGACGGAACAACAACTCCATCGACGCAACTCGTTGAAAAGTATAAAGTAAAAAAAATGTAATTACAAGGAAAATGGTTATATAATTTTGATATCATTTTCGTATTGAATTCGTGCGGGCAACGCTTGCATTTTACGCAGTCGCGTTATAAGATATCAAAAAGCTGGCTCTGGCAGCTTTTTGATATCGCGAATGAAGCTGACGACCGCTTCGCGTTCGCAGCTTATCCGCGATTCGGTCGGTGACGGCGTCTTTTCTGACGGGTGAAGCCGGCGACCGCTTCGCGTTCGCAGCTTATCCGCGA
>CAYMWF010000121.1:0-12939 GCA_964394085.1 uncultured Gemmatimonadota bacterium
CCCCCCCCCCCCCCCCCCCCCCCCCCCCCCCCCCCCCCCCCCCCCCCCCCGTAGAGAGTGGTGCAGTGAGACGCATTTCGACTACGATCTTTCGGCATTTCGTCCTCCATTTTTATAAAACCAACAGTTTCCGCTTACGATCCGGTAAAACGATAGCTTCAAGTCGATCAAGTGTCAAAGGTTTTCCGTTCAAGTGTCCTGCATGGAAGATTTAGACATCCTGACACACAACACCCTTGACATCGAAGATATTTGACAAGACATGGTCTGATGTTATCTTTTGGAGGCGGACAGATGCCGGTATATCCAGTGAAATCAAAGATTCTTCCAGGGAAACGGCATACCGGCGGAATAAACATCCGGGAGGAAATATGACAGCGGACAACTGGGGTTCTTTATTTTCAGAGCACCTTTTCTCCAGGAGGACCTTCGTAAAGGGGCTGAGTGGGTTGTTTGCAGCCGGCGCGGCTCCCCCCGGACTGCTGAAATTTCCGCGCCCGCGGTGGCCCGCCGAGTGGGAAACACATGCCGGCTGCCTCATGAGCTGGCCCCACCGGCTGGGATTCTACGGCCCGCTCCTGAAACCACTTCAATCCCAGTATGCCGAAGTCGCTCGGACTGTCGCGGAGTTCGAACCGGTTCTTCTGGTCGCCCACCCCGGACACGTCCAGGAAGCGCGCGACGCATGCGGAAGCACGGTAACCGTGGTTCCCTGCCCGTTGAACGATGCATGGATGCGGGATAACGGCCCCATCTTCGTCCGGGCGCCTTTTCTCGACGAACCGCTCGGCCTCGATTTCGGATTCAACGCATGGGGCGAACCGAACTGGGAGTATGAACTGGATGACGCCGTCCCTCCGAAGGTATGTGAATTTCTCGGGTTGCCTTCGTTTACCATTCCGTTCGTCCTGGAAGGTGGAGCGATTACCACCGACGGACAGCGTACTTTGATTACCACCGAGGAGTGCCTTCTCGACCCGAGCCGCAACGGAAACGTGACCAAGACCCAGGTTGAAACGGCCTTGAGAAAAACACTCGGCATAGAGAAAACGATCTGGCTTCCCTGGGGCCTGTGCGACGACGACCTCACCGACGGCCATGTCGACGGAGTTCTTGCGTACCTGGAACCGGGGATGGTTCTGCTCCAGGCCGCCGATGAATCCGACCCCCCCGACGTCCGCCTCCGGGCCGCCGCAAACCGCGAGGCCCTCGAGGGAGCGACCGATGCCGCAGGCCGGATGATTGAAATCGTGGACTGGCCCTTCCTCTCTTATGCCCGGATGCTCGGCTTCGAAGCCCTCCATACATATGTCAATTTTTACAAGGCGAACGGAGCGGTTATCGTCCCGCTCGCCGGCAGCGACGAAGACATTACCGCGCTCGAAGCCCTGCAAACCATTTTCCCGGAACGCGAAGTGATCGGCGTCCGGACCCCCGCCCTGACATTCGCCGGGGGAGGCATCCACTGCATTACCCAGCAGGTGCCGAAATGAGAGGGCGGTGATTCGGCGGGATGATATCATCAACATCGATTACCGGATCCAGCCTTCGGAGGGAATGATGATCGGACTATTTCAGGACAGGAAATGGACCGCTGCGGATATTCCTGATCAACAGGACAGGATCGCCGTGATTACGGGCGCCAACTCGGGTATAGGTTACGAGGCCGCTCTCGCCCTCGCAAAAAGCGGAGCGACCGTAATCATCGCTTCGCGCAGCGGGGAGCGCGGACAAGGAGCCGTTCAACGGATTCGCGACCGCCATCAACCTTCCAGGGTTGAATTCATGCAGCTGGATCTCGCCAGTCTCGAATCGATTGCGCTATTCGCCGAGGAGTTCGCCGTTCGTCACGACCGCCTGGATCTGCTCATCAACAACGCCGGAGTCATGATGACTCCTTTTCAGAAGACCGAAGACGGTTTCGAACTCCAGTTCGGCACCAATCACCTTGGACATTTCGCCTTGACCGGCCATCTGCTCGAACTCGTCGCCCGCACCCCGGGCTCCCGAATAGTAACCGTCAGCAGCATGGCTCACAAGCTGGGCAGGATCGATTTCGAGGATCTGAACGGCGAGTCGAATTACAACCGCACGAAGGCGTACGAGCAAAGCAAGCTGGCCAACCTGCTCTTCACCTATGAGCTGCAGCGCCGTCTCGAAAGCAACGGTTCCGAAACACTGTCGGTAGCCGCCCACCCCGGCTGGACCGCAACCAACCTCCAATCCAACACTATTATTTTCAGGATGATGAATCCTCTCGTCGGAATGACGCCGGAGCAGGGAGCCCTTCCCTCCCTTTACGCCGCCGTCGCTCCCGGCGTGAAAAGCGGCGAGTATTTCGGTCCCAGGGGTTTGTTTGAGATACGAGGTTATCCGACCCGCGTCAAATCGAGCCGCGATTCCCGCAACCTTGAAGACGCGGCCAGGTTGTGGGAAATTTCCGAGAAAATGACCGGTGTCAAATATCCGTGATTCCAACCCAGAGCTGATCCGCGCCGAACGTTTCAGGAAAACCCGAAATTACCTTAAAGGCAGGTTTATCAACCTGGAGCCCGAAAATCTGAGGATTACCGGATCACCCTGGAAAATGATGGGTAAATGGTTCAGAAGGGGCAGCCGGCGCGATCCTGCCGCAACGCTCCCGTCGGTTTCAAGAGCGGCCGCGGACTTCAACCCGGGAGCGGGATCCGGACTGCAGCTTACCTGGATCGGTCACTCGACCGTCCTGGTGGAGATGGACGGCCTGAAATTCATCACCGATCCGGTCTTCAGCAGGCAGATCACCTCATCGCCTGTAATGGCGCCCAGGCGGTTTCAGGGAAAGCCCCCCGTTACCATCGAGGAACTGCCGGAACTCGATTTTGCGGTTATCTCACATGACCACTATGACCACCTGGATCGACCGTCCATCGAAAAGATCCGCCGCAAAGTGGAAAAGTTCTATGTCCCCCTCGGTGTTGGCGCTTATCTGGAGCGTTTCGGGGTCGATCCCCGCAGGATCGAGGAGGCCGAGTGGTGGCAGGAGCTGGAGTTTGACGCAGCTTTCAGGCTTGTTGCGACACCGGCCCAGCACTTCTCCGGCAGAGGGCTTTCGAATCGTGACCGGACCCTGTGGGCTTCGTGGGTAATCATCGGATCGGAGCACAGGATCTACTTCAGCGGGGACGGCGGTTATGGGAAACATTTCCGAACCATAGGAGACTCGCTGGGGCCTTTCGACATGACCCTCCTCGAAATGGCCGCCTACAGCGATTACTGGCCGGGTTATCATATGGAACCGGAAGAAGCCGTTCAGGCGCACCTCGACCTGGGAGGCGGGATTCTGCACCCCATCCACTGGGGCACATTTAAACTGGCATTCCATGACTGGGACGAACCGATACGCCGCCTGGTGATATCAGCCGCTGAGGAATCGGTTGCAATCGCCACTCCCTTACCCGGCGAAACCACCCGGTTCGGAGGTGAAGTTCCCGACAGTCCGTGGTGGCTGGATCTCGAATAAACCCGGGTCTTATGAAATGCAGGATCGAGACGGTCGGGAACCGGCGCCGGCTATATAAAAGGACCGGAGTTTCTCACTTCATGTGGCTGAAAAAGGTATGCGCGATAATTCCGGCCAGGGGTGGAAATAAAAGGGTGCTCAAAACCCGGGCCAGGGTGAGTTTCCATCCCAGTATTCCCACTTCCATGGGCAGCCGCGCCACCGCCCAGAGGGACCAGCCCGTCAGAAAGGCCACCATGGTTCCCACGCTCGCTCCCGAACGGATGAGAGCGGCGGCGATGGGGAGGCTGACATAAGGGCCGCCCGGAGCGAGCCCTCCGGCGACCGAGCCGACGAGAATCCCGCGGAAACCCGACTCGGAGCCGACCCATTTCGATATCAGGTGGGTGGGTATCAGTGTCTGCGTCATTCCGGCGACGATGAAGGCGAAAACCAGCAGGGGAAGAATCGTCCAGGTCATATTCAACGCTGATTTCAACCCGCTGATATGCTTTCCCTCCCCTCCCGCATACCCGGCGATAAGAAGAGTAACGGCGATGATTCCCATCACGATAGTCGGTGCCAGCATAGGAGATTTTTTCCTTTTTCCGCTCATCTCGTCCCTTGTCTCATGTGATTCGGTGCGACTGCAGTGTAATTACGTTCAGCGAGGATGTCAAAACGGATTTAGCGGATGCGGCCGCGTCTTCGTCCAGTTGAACATTGACGTAAAAAGATCGATCAGTTAGGCTGGCGGGGGCAAGTGTAAAAATTTGTCGTCTGACTTTCTACAAGAGGCGCGTGGAAGCTGTGAACCGACGCCTCACATAATCTCCGGCTTGAATCGATCGGATTCGATCGCCGCGGATCCGTTCACCGCGGATCCGTTCACCACGGATCCGTTCACCACGGATTCGTTCGTCGCGGACTCATTCGCCGCGGACTAGATCACCGCGGGCTCCTTAGGTGCAGGTCTTCACGTTACAGAGAGGACCGGGGGGTGATCAGGCCGGGGATTTTCGCTGGAAACAGGGACAGGATTCATCATGACAGTCAAGCTTCTGGATATTATCGACAGGCTGGAAACACTCGAGATTTCCGTCAGCGCCCTTTACCGTGAATCCGCAAAATGTTTCGTCGACACCGATCCGGCTTTTTCAACGTTTCTCGATTCTCTCGCGGATGACGAGGAAAATCATTACGAATTTCTCAGGAAGGCAGGCCGCAGGGCGATGCTGGCAGGCAGCCGCATCCCCTCCGAGCTTATCCTGGATGATGATTTTGAAACGACGATGAAGGAGCGTATCGATTCATACATGAAACGGCTTGATTCCGGTCAACCCCTCGACGCCGGCCAGGTCCTGAATTGGGTGGTCACCCTCGAATCATCGGAAATGAATGCGCTGGCCAGGTATATCTTCAGACTTTTTTCCATGTTCGATCGTGAATTCCAGTCAGCCGTCGCTCAAATCCAGGAGCACCTCGACGAGATAACGGATTTCCTGGACGAGACCGGTGCGTCATCCGAACTCCTCGAAAGAATGAGAACGGTGCCGGCCGTATGGAAAGGCAAAGCCCTGGTTGTCGACGATTTGAAGCCGATTGCACTGTTGATTGCCGAGATTCTCCGAACCGACGGGATCGAAGTCGAAATTGCGTCAACGGGAAGAGAGGGATTGGATAAATTCCTGGATGGATACTATGACGTCGTGATATCCGATATTGAAATGCCTGAAATGACCGGTGTGGATTTCTTCAAAATGGCGAGAGAGAAAGATCCCGGACTGGATACACGATTCATTTTCGTTACCGGCTCCCATCGCCATATCCCCTGGCTTAAAGAGCACGACTTAAAATACTTCGTTAAACCCTTTAATATCGCCCACCTGCAGGATGCTGTCGCGGAAATGCGAAAAAGAACGAAAAGACCGGCTTCCCTGGAATAAAGCCTCTCTTACGGAAATATACCCCCACGTGCACTGAAGGGCGGGGGTTGAAATCATTTGATCATTTTGCGGTCAGAAATTGAAAACGCGCCGAAGTAACAGTCCGTTTCAATTATTTTCGACGCGTAAACCGGGAAGGAAATTATCATCATCATAAAACAGATGTCCCATTGCCCTTCTACGTATTCCTGCCATACGAAAACCGGGATGTCGTCCATGAGGGCGATCTGCGGATCGCACGAGAAGCCTGAAGAATATGTAAGGCGTTTCTCAGGGATTAAGGATATGCCGTTGCCGAAGCTTCTTCCAGCGAGGTGTTCGCGACTGCTCAGTCTGTGTCGATCACTACCAGCCGCTCCACCATCTCCCTGAAAACGGCCGGAAAAGTTTCGTTCTCCCATTCGAGGCCGTATTCGCCGTTCGCGAACAGCACCACCCTGAAACAGTCCTCTGCGGAATCCCATTTCCGGGGATACGGGCCCACGTGCACTATCAGGCAGTATTCCCCGAACGGAGTCAGGGGCGGAATGCTGAAAGGTTCGGACCTGGTGAGCTGAAAATAGCCGGGCACCTGCAGTTTCCTGGGGCCGAACTGGTACATCGAGCTCCCCTGGTAGGTGAAGTCGCCCCATATTCCGAAAATCTGCTTCTGCGGGGTCGTATTGGTAATCCTGAAGCTGGCTGTAAGGTTGTCTCCCCAGCGGACCCGGTATTTGCTGAAGCTGCCTTCGATCTCCACCGGCGCGGCATTAACGACCGCCGTGGCTGCGAGGATTGTCAGAACCACTGAAAGAATCACCGGAAACCTGCTCATAAGAAGATCTCCTTTCGATTGTTCGTGTTTCGGGGCCGGCCTATGGTATCCAGCCGCCGTTGCCCGGGCCGCCATATGCGCCCATGTCGGAACGGGAACCGTCGGGAAAACCCGCGGGCCACCTCGGATGAGAGTCGTAAATATCGTCCTCCAGCGAAGGGTCGCCCGTATCGACGCACGGGGAACCGGGCCGGAGCAGATAGTTGAAACCGTAATAAGTGACGAACAGCGGTGAAACATCGATGTTTCCTTCGCCGGCGTATCCGCCCCGGACATCCGAATAAGTAATCTGAGCATTCCCGGTGAGGATAAAAACCTCGCCGGGAGAATTGTCCCACAGAATGTTGTTCACCAGCACCGGATTGGCTGCGCCCCAGCAGTAGAGAGCCCCGCCCGCCCCCGATGCCGCGTTGCCGGTGATGGTGCAGTTCTCCAGCAGGGGATAAGATGTAAAACAGTGGACACCGCCGCCCCAGAGCCCGGTATTGTTATCCAGCACGCAGTTGTAAAATTCCGGGCTGCACACCGAGATGTAAAGGGCGCCTCCCCAGCGGGCATCGTTTCCGGTAAAAGTGCAGTTCCTGAATACGGGATTTGCCGACTCGGCGCAATACAGGCCGCCGCCGTACCCGGCCCTGTTATTCGAGATGGTGCATCCGGCAACCTCGGGTGAAGATTGGAAGCAGTCGATGCCGCCGCCGTCGAAAAAGGCGCTGTTGGCCGTGATGATGCAATCCTCAACAAGGCCGGCGGAACCCTCGCTTATCCGGATACCGCCGCCCCAGTCCCCTTCGTTGTCCGTGAAGAAGCATCCCCTGATCACCGCCGCCGCCCCTGTGCAGTAGATACCCCCTCCATACTTCCAGAACCCGCTGCCCGCGGTGTTCCCGATAAAGGCGCATCGCTCGATAACGGGAGACGCGCCGTCGCACCTGACCCCGCCGCCCGGCGCCGCTCCGCCGGTAATGTTCAGGCCGGTTAGAACGCTACCGTTTCCTTCGCCGGAATCGATCAGGAAGACGCTGCCGTTCCGGCCGGCGTCGACCACGGTGGAAGCGATGATTCCGGGATCGGCGGGATCAGTGCTCCGGACTGTGACGGCTTTGCCGGCGAAGGTGATTCCGAACTCCTCGTAAGTCCCCGGGGATATGATGATTTCATCTCCGTCAGAGGCCATATCGATGGCTCCCTGGATGGTGGGGCTGTCGTCAGGAACCAGGAAGACGGCGGCGTCCGCCTTCCCGCCGATTAAAAACAGGGGCGCGAAAAACAACATCAAAAAAACAGCGAATATACGGCATGAAAGCGGATCGTGAATGACGGAATAGTTGGTGTGTCGGACCGGTTTCATCGACTCCTCCCCGGTGCGCGATTTCGTCGGCATCAAGACCAGATTCCCCTCCCAGATCAAAAGGAGGCGCTACAGGTGAAGTATAATCTCTTTTTCCGGTTTTCAAGAAATAAATAGGCGGGTCGGATAACCGGCTGAAACGCGGTTGGAGCGTGGCAATTTCAATGTTCGTCTGAACCCGGCGGCGATATATCGCACCGAATGGATATGAACTCGAAGGGTTCGACATCCAGGATAATACGGCCTTCGGGCGGGTTCAGCATTCCGGAATGGGAAACGGATGCGTAAAGGGAGCCTGATCCGCCGCCGTCGTCCGCTCCGGAGAGAGGACGCTCCACCGGATCCACGCGGCGCGGATTCGAAAGCCCGAAGAAATCCGAAAACAGCTCGACCCGCCGCTCGATCCCCGCTGATTCCTTGATCCGGATGATGATGCCGTCGCCGTCGAAGGGGAGCTTGCATGCGGCTATGTAGACGCCTCCTTCGGGGGAGCTCTCGAGAGTCAGGAGGGACGCTTCCGTCGCCGGGAGGATTCCCGCGCCCTCCGCCTCGATATAGACACCGGCCAGGGGCATGGAGGCCGCCAGGCCGCATGACGCGGCTCGAGCCGCGTCAAAATCACCGTCGTAAGGGGAAAAAACCTGCTGCTGAACGATTAGAGGAGACAGCCCGGGCTCCGGGTCAACGGATCCGATCCCGCCGCCTTTGAACATCACCTCGTCAATGTGCCTGAACGCCCTCACGGTGAGATTCGGCGCTTCCGGCTCGTAGTCGCCAAGCCACTCCATGGATCCGAATTCGTGAACCAGGTTCTGGACGCTCGTCCAGGTGATGCCGTAAGAACCGCCGTTTATCGAGAGATCCACCCAGTCGTTGGCGCAGAAATTGGCTCCGAACGCTCCGGGGAGGAGGTCTTCACCGGGTGAGACGACGCCGGCCGGGCCGCCGTACCTGAGGGTCGCTTCTTCCCCGGCGAAAGGGAAGGTCAGCCCGTAAGTCCTTGAATGCTTTTCATAAGGAGTATACGGCACTCGATTTGTATCGAAACACTCGGTGAGAAAGATGCTCTCCACGCCGTCGATCAGGCACAATTCGAGCCAGGCGAGAGGCGTGTCTAGGAGCTCGATCCGCATCCGGTGGATGTCTTCTGCCGGGTGGTGGACGATAATGCTCGAAAGTGTGCGCGCGACTTTATTATAAAGCCCGAACACGGTCTGCCTGTTGGTAGCCGTGATGAGGGCTCCGAAATCGAACTCCCCGCCGGGATTTACGAGTTCCCTGCCGTATCTTTTGTCGAGAATGGACACTATCACTCCGGTCACGGGATCGGCTTCGATGCGGAAACAGTCGCTTTCGATCAGATTGCCTCGCAGGGGGGGGGCCGGTTCCGCCGCTGAAAGGATTCCGGCAAGGTTCGAAGCACCCGCAGGCGGGGAAAGCGGATCGGCGGAATAAGCGCAGCCGGCGGATCGACAGAGCTCCGGCCGCTCCGAAACCGCCGAAGGGTCATCGAGCGCCACTACGGGATAAACCCGGTATCCGTAAGCCGGAACATCAATGGCTGCGAACTCGACAATTCCGTCCTCGGCTCCCGGAACCTCGACCCTGACGGGGCCGCTCCGCTCCACCGGGCCACCGTTGCATACCAGGATGAAGGGATCGGAAACGTCTAAACCGCCTGCGATCGACCGTATCGCCGCATCACCCGCCGCGCGTGAGAGGTCGAGAGCCCTGAGTGCGCAGGTCGTCCAGGTGGAATTCTGCTCCTCGACCTGCTCTTCGGTAAGGAGGCCGGGCCAGGCGCCGCCCCCTCCGGAGTGCTCGTTGAACAGAACAATGTTTCGCCACGCTTCCGCCACAGGTCCGGCCCTGGAACCCCAGTCAGCGCCGCCGGGCAGGATACGCTCCTGGCCGGGGAAACCGGCACCGCCGGGCAGGATACGCTCCTGGCCGGGGAAACCGGCACCGCCGGGCAGGATACGCTCCTGGCCGGAGATGCAGGTGACGTCAACATGGGAACCTTCAAGCCCGAGGAGGTCGGCTATGGTGCCGAACAGTTCGGCGCCGGGCAGGATTCGCTGCGCCGTCCTGATGTAACCGAGGGTTTTCGGAACGGATATGCTGTTACCGTCCCAGGCGCCGCACCAGTCTCCCCGGTAGTTTTCGAAATCCCGGCCGTATTCGCTTTCCATGTGGTCGAAGAAATCGTCCACGGTGCCGCAGATGATCTCCGGATGCCCGTACGTATCGTTCCACCTGCGGGCGAGATTCACCCCGCCGAGGCCGGTATGAGCGTTGTCGAAACCATACATCACGGCTATCGCGTCGTACGGGTAACCCGCTTCCTCGAATTCGGCGACGCGCTCCGGAAGTGAATCCGTGAGCGTTTTCCATGTGAGAAAACCATAGTGAAAATACCCTTCGGCATAGGAATGGCGGCTCAGCCAGTTCAGAACGGCGGCACTGTCCGCACCCGCCCAGAGGAACGCCGTATCTTTCACCGGGATGTCGATCGCGCCCCCGAGGGATGTGTTCGTGCCTGTCATCAGCCGGTCGACGCCGCACTCCGACAGGCGGCCGGGAAGCGCCCATGAAAAACCGGGCACATCGTCCAGCACGGCGGACCGGGGGAAGGGAAGGCCCAGATATTCGGTTATATATTTCGCCGCGTAAAGAAACCGGTTTGTTTCTTCGGTGCTCCAGTCGGCCGTGTGAGGAGTATGGTATGAAGCGGTCAACCCTATTCTGCCCGCCGTTATCGCCGTGCGAAGGCGGTCGATTTCAGACCGGGTGCTGCGCCGCAGCCAGTGTTCGAGTTGCCACAGTGTTTCTATGGTATATTTGAAATCGGGATCGGTTTCGGTGTATTCCAGCGCTTCGTCGATTATCACCTTGTAGCTTTCGGCGACTTCCCGCGGTGCTGCGGTGAACCCGATGTCGAGATGAGAGAGGGGGAGCAGGTAGACATAGTCGACAGCACAACGGCCGGCGCCGGGTGATAACAAGAAAAAAACGGCAGGAAACAATATCGATACAAACGGATTTAAGAGGGAGATACGTCTGGGAAGCATACTTGACTCCAAACAGTGTTCGTCGATGAATCGTTTGAGCCGGCCCGACCGATTCCCTGGTAAATAAGGGCCGTCGGCGGCCAGCCCGCAGCACCGGTCTGTGACCAGCTTCATAATTAAATAATAATGGGATCCTGGTTTGTCAGCAAATTTCCTGCATGCAGAAGCAGGGAAAACGTGAGCTCCTCGAAAAAAGCCGACAGGAGTATCCCTCTTGGCCGGAAAAGACAGATCACCAGAGACAATCCGTCATGCCGTATCAAAGGGGCTTCGCCGCGACCAGCACATTACCGTCCGGATCGGCGAAATAAGCCGCTTCATCTCCCCAGGGCCGGGGAGCCGGTTCGGACAGCTCCCGGGCGCCGGCTGCTCGCAGCCGCTCGACCGATTCGTCAAGGTCTTCGACATGAAAGTAGAGTTCCGTCCCGGATACGGCTCCCTTCGGCGGAAGCTCCGGCGCCTGCCCGGTATTATGCCCGAATGCTTCACGGTCGTATACCATGAGGCTGGATCCGCAGGGAAGGTCGAATATCGTCACCACCGGTTCCTCGGCTGAAACCGGCCAGCCGAACGCTTCGCGGTAGAACCGGGTGGATTTTTCGAGGTCGCTCACGGCCAGGACCGTCATTATCAATCGCGCTTTTCGATTTTCAGATTCCTTATTATTCGAAACTGTCATTTCCGTTCTCCTGAACCCGTTCGTCTGAACCGGATTTCAATCGTCATTGTGGAAGGCGCCATTTCCCGCACGATTTTCGACAAGTTGGGCATATCGGGCGGATTGGCGCTGTCTTGGAAAGGAGCGCCGCGCCTAGCCGGGGCTCGGGAACCGGGACCGTATTCGGGTGGTGCATCGATGGCGGTCGATGGAGGGGGGCCGGCGGTGGTCGACGGGAGGGAAGCGGAGGTGGTCGACGGGAGGGAAGCGGGAGAATGCGGGATCGGTGGTTGACGCAGAATGACGCGGACGACGGCGTCTTCGGGAAGGCGGGAAATTTCAGTCACAATCTCCGCTGCCAGGTGCGCCACCCTTCCTGATGGGCCTGAGCGGGGGAGTGCTGAATCGTATTCGACGATGAACATCGGCCGGGACGGAAGCTCCACGAACCGCCACGAGACGGTTTTCCCTTTTACGGACTTTGAACCGGTCGCGGATCCTGACCCGCCGCGACTTTCCCTGGCGAGGTCTACAAGCATATACCCTTTGGGTTCGAATCTTTCAGCAAAACTTGTCCGTTCGACCGACCCGGGATAGAGAACGGGAACGGCATCCTCCCGCCCCGAACCGCCCGGATACCGGGTGAGAACCTGGGCTCGATGGATGTGACCGCCGAGAACGAGGTCGACCCACCGGGGGATGTCGGAGTGCCTGACCACATCCCGATGGCGGCGAAACATGAAATCAACCGGGCCGACTGTGGCCCCTTCCACCGATTGATGCATGCAGAGAACCCTGAAATCCGCCTTGGATCCGCGCAACCCGGTTTCGTCCAGCAGTCCTGAAAAACGCTCCTCGATACCTTCACGCACAAAAGGGAACCCGGCTATCGCCACCCTGGTTCCCCGGATATCGAGCGCGAAAGTCTCGGGACTGTCGAATATCCGCAGAAGCTCGTGCTGCTCGAACAGTGTCTGGTGAATGACCGAGCGCTCATGGTTGCCCGGCACGACGAATACCGGGATACCCGATGACGCAACCTCGAACAGCGGCTCAAGGGCCATGGCGGTCAAGCCCGGCGGAACCTTCGATCTGAACTGGAGGTCTCCTCCGTGAACCACGACATCGACCTCTCCCCGTTTCGCCGGCTCAAGAGCCCGCCTGAAGTTGTCGAGAAAATCGCCCCCCCGCCGCCTGCGGATCACCCTGGGTCTTCGCGGCGTATCGAACCCGATATGCGTGTCCGAGAGGAACAATATCCTTATCCCAACACCGGATTTCACCTTCGACCTGTCGGCTCTCCCCGAATACTTGACTTCGGAATCGATATTTCTCTCAGACAATTTTTCACCCCTGGCGGCTGAACACGATGCCGAAATCCGAAAACGCTGCGAACCCGGTATCCACCTGCCCAAAAAGAACTCAGTACTCGTCTACCCGAAGGCTAAACTCCTGCCACACAGAAGAGCAGTAAATCGAACAGGTGAAATATTATCAGAAAGCCTGAACTCCGTCAGCTCTCCGTGTAAAAAAATCTGCATCATCACCCAAGCAGAGCCCCCTAAGAACCTGGACAACCAAAACCGACTACCCCTGCGTTGCAATTTTCTTCACGTGA
>CAYMWF010000122.1:0-12788 GCA_964394085.1 uncultured Gemmatimonadota bacterium
AACCTGGAAGAAGGCAAATGAAACTCGTATCCTCTTTTTGACCCAGTCTCACGTGGAGAAAACTCATGGGAAAAGGGAAACGAGGAAAACGGGACAGATTTATTTAAAAAGTTCTTTCAGAATTCGCCGCTTTTCTCACGTGGGGAAAACTCAAACATTTTAAGAGCGGCGTGTTTACGGAACTATATAAAACTTGAAACCGTCCGTAGTGACCATGACAGGATATCTTCCCGCCCTGATATACAAGGTGTATGGGCCGCCGAATGGTGCGTGATAAGGAATCGGGTAGCTCGAATAGGATTCCTCGATGGTGGAGCCGGCCCCCATGGTTACTTCGACCGGGCCGTATTGCGGGTTGGCGAGATGCGGGGTTCCGTCGATCATGAAGAGATCGACCCAGATATCGAATGATTGCATCTCCCCGGAAACATTAACCAGGCAAACATCGAACAGCAGGATCTCACCGCGCTCCACGGTAGAGTCCGGGCAGGAGGTCTGGATCACGACCGGGGACGATATGTCCAGACTCAAGGGAATCTGTAATTCTTGCTGAAAGGGATCGTTACAGAGCACTGTCAACGTGTCTTTGTAAATCCCCGGAAGGATTTTCGATATATCATAGTCGATAAAAACGAGTGCGGTATCTTCGGGAGCGAGTGTCCCCTCCTGCTCGCCGGATAGAGACGACCAGGATTCAGATCCGGGGAGGACGCAGTAAACCAGCGGTTCGGTGCCGACGTTTCTGATGGATAGTGTGTCACACTCGAGCTGCGACATGAAGAGACCGGATGCTTCGAACGAGGCCGGTGAAATCCTGACCACCGGCCCCTCGCCTTTCACCTCGTCCGCTCCCATGTCGAAGCCGTTGACCTGCGGTCTGATGTCTCCCTCGAAATCTTCGAATACACCGGCGGGCGTTCCCGCATCAAAACATGGCGAGCTCTGCCCCAGATGGAAGTCGCCGCCCCCGGGATCAAGAAAAAGAGGGTCGGCATCTATATTACCGGCGCCGGGCCAGCCGTATTGAACATCCGAGAAGGTGACAACCGGTTCCGAGGGAAACTCGAACCTTATGTATATCTCTTCTTCAGAGTAATCGTTGTACAAGATACAGTCGGTGATTTCAGGATAGGAGTAGTAATAACACGTAACTGCGCCGCCCTCCAGGGATGTCGAATTCTGCGTAATCGTGCAATGAGTTAAAATCGGCGAGGATGCATGAAGATAAATCCCGCCTCCCCGGCAGGAATCGTTGTTGTATATCATACAATTGCTGATTACGGGATCAGAGCCGTAGCAGCTGATTCCGCCGCTGCCGTCGGTCGAATAACATTCGGCCTGATTATCGGCGATAATGGACGCGGTGATTGTTCCGCCGGACCAGGTGCAGTAGATTCCGCCTCCTCCGATGTTTATATAACCTCCCTCCGCTGAAGCCGTGTTGTTCGTGATCGTGCATTTTTCGACAAAAGGAGAGGTTCCGTCTCCGAGCCAGATACCGCCTCCGCCGCCGGAGCGATTCCCCGAAACGATACAATCGCTGATAACAGGCTCACCGGATTCATATGTGCTTATGCCGCCGCCCCTGTTCGTGGTTTCATTATCCAGAAAGATGCAGTTCCTTATGGTGGGTGACGAGGCTTCGCAATAAACGCCGCCTCCGCAACCGTCGAGAGCTCCCCCCCAAACGTAAGCCTCTCTGATAGTAAATCCTTCCAGCACCGACGCCGTGCTCTCGCCGCTGTCGAAGTAGAAGCCCCTGCCGGCTCTCCCGCAATCGATACAAACTTTTTCAGGACCGTTCTCCGATCTGACGATAATGGTTCGACCTCCGAAATCTATGTTCCTGTTGCCCGCGCCGGAGTAGGTGCCGTCCGCGACGAGGACCGTGTCGCCGCCAGCGGATGCATCGATTCCCGCCTGTATGGTCGGTTGCTCCGATGGAACCTTGATCGTTCCGGCGGTCGATATCGAATAAATAAGCGGCACCGGCATGACCAGCATGACCAGCATGACCAGCATGACCAGCAAGAAGATGCGGCAGAGATTTCGCTTCATGGTGAAACTCCCCGGTCAAATGTTTTCAGATTACTTCAAGTTTAACATACAATCGCTTGCTCGAAAAGCTCGCCAGCGCCGCAAACATCGGCGTATGAAGCGCCGGTAATGAAAGCGCCGGACGGATGAAGCAACGCTGAGGAAGACGCCAGGAGGATAGAAGTTGCCGATACGAAACCTGGTTTCCTTTTCCTCAAGGCCCACTGTATCTCGGGTTTGTGCCCTGTTTATCGGGCAGGCTGGAATTACTTTTCTTCATGTGAAGAAAATTCATATTCTGAACAGTTGCGAGGAGTGGCGGTTTGCAGAATCCGCCCGGCGGCGAGAAGCGGTATTCGGTGATGCAGGGGGCGGGATCAGGAGCGGGTAGGAACCATGGCCCGGGCGATAACCGGCAGAAGCGAAACCGGTTTGCACATGCGACCGGCGATAAGGGCGCATTCGTAGGTGCAGCCGCAACCGCTCTTTTTGATTTTTTCGAGAATGCGGCGGGCGCCGGGGGAAGAAAGGATGGGAGCGAGCTTGTAGTCATGCTCGCGCAGACCGCCAAGGAGTATGTTCTCGCTGGGTGCGAGTTTCGTGTGGAGCAGTTCACAGGGATATATGGTTCCATCGGCGCGCATTACGAGGAGTTTGTTTCCTGCGACGCATTTGAAAGGGTATTTCCCGGATGCGAGATATCGGGCGATATCTTTGTAGACAAGGCGCTCGGCGGAGCGGTAAACCCTGTGGAACCTGGCTGCGCCGCGGCTCACGGCGCCCAGGAGGAGAGCCTCCTCAGCAGCAGTTGCATAGGCTTCAGTATCGATCGGCATTTTTTCACTCGGCCTGTCACGCTCCAGGATGAGAAGCTGCCGGTCGGGGGAGAAGCTGCGGGCGATCTCCCTCATGGTGTCTTTAACACCCCCCTCGTCTCCCGCACGCATCATGGTGGCCGTGTTTACCGACAAATTGGGCCGCCGCGCAACCAGACGCCTGACACGGATCAGCGTCTCCGTGGCGTTTTCGAAGGCCCCCTCGACCCCCCTGATAGTGTCATGTTCGACGCCGATTGCATCGATCGAAACGTTGAGGTTGATATGCACCCCGGGCATATCGCCTGCGATACGGTCGGTCATCTTCTCGATACGGTCGGGCAGCAGGCCGTTCGTCGGAATCGTGATACTTTTCAACCTGGCGGCCCTGGAGAAGAGGGTTGCGATATCGGGAAGGTCGTCCCTGAGGAAAGGCTCTCCCCCCGTGAGGGTGAGCTGGAGGATGCGGGAGAACGCCGGAACCGTTTTCTCGATCTCCTCCGTCGAAAGCTCCGGAGGGGCTCCCGGACCCTCGGTGGGTTCCCGTTGCGACTTGTCGCAGCAGACCGCGCAGGAGGCGTTGCAGCGGGAGGTTACGAAGTATATGAGGTATGCGGGACCACGCCCGAAAAGACGCCGTCCCGTCGCAATGGTGGAAGCGGCGTCGGAGATGATATGGTGTGTTAAATTCTGTGCCATAACAGCTTGCCCCGAGGGCCCGTTACTGTATCATTTCCGGAGAAGCCCGTCTATAAGATCAATGTACCGGCAACGATGTTTCAGAGGCTGCCGGATTTCAAAGACCTTCCGGAAGACGGATATACTGTTCTCCTTCTCCGTCGCCCCCCGGTCCGGAAGCTACCGGATTACCAGGATCTTTCGAGAGGCGGAAACGCTGTTCCCCGCCCTGTCGAACGCTTCGAATGTAAGACTGCACCGCTCCGGGAGATTGTCCGGAAGATCCGTGTCCCCCTCGTAAAGATCATCCGCTCCCTTGACCCGGCGCAACTCCGATGGTTCTCCTCCGGGCGCCGAGCAGGTTACACGCTTGATTCCGAACCTGTCTTCGGCTCTGACCCTGACCCGCACTTTTCCGCCGGCCCATGCTCCGGAGACCGGCTTCAGGATCTTGAGGAACGGAGGATCCCGATCGATCGTGAAAGACCATGAAACCGACTCACCGACGCCGGCGCGATCGATCACATTCAGCGATACTTCATGCTCCCGGTCCGCTTCCGCCAGGCCGGCGAGCGGCATTTCAATACGTCCGCCCCCGAATACGGCCATGTGCGTGACATCCGCCCCATCGAGGAGCAGGCTTACCGCCTCCATGTCGGGTGCGCTGAGCCCGGTATACTCGCAAAAAAGCGTCAACTCCCCGGTTCCGGGAACGCCCGCCCGGTCGTTTACGAAGCCGGCGGGGCCCCTCAGACCCAGAATTCCCCGGGAGAGCGATTCGGATGAGGAGAGTGAAAACTCCCCTCCGCCGGGCGGCGCCGCCCAACCGTGTGTATAGATCCAGTAAACCCCATTTTCGGGTTTGTCAAGGAACAGGCGCTCGGAACTCGTGGGCCCGGCACTTTTCGAATGGACCTCATCCATGCCGGAAACAGCGCCGTCGCCGTTCGAATCCCTGAATAAAAACAGGTCCAGATCGAGACCGTCGGTATGGCCTTCGGTCCTGATGTCGAGAAACGGAATTGATGTATCGAGCCTGAAAGGACCGAACATCCAGCTCGAAACGGGGAACGGCGAATCGGGATCGTCCTGCCGGATCGGCTGAAAATCGAACCTGTGCGCCGCCGCAACTTCGTAGTCGACCGGCACCGACTCGCAGGATGAACCATTCCGATCGGAAACTCTCATCAGGAGGCTGTAACGCCCTGCGGGAGGTGTTCCCGAAGCCCCGGGGAACCATGAGAAATCACCCGTCCGCGAATCTTCGACCTCGAACATCACCTCGGCCGTAATGTCTCTCCAGACATCACCCCCGTCGAAACTCGCTTCGACGAGCGCCAGCCCGAGGTTGTCGCCGGCCGTGCCGCGGATGAGAGGCTCATCGACCCTTGCACGGGGTGCGATTTCGATAAACGGCGGCGCGGAAGGCGCTTCGAAGGCGAACTCGAGCTTCGCGTCGAGAGAAACCACACCCGTGCCCATGTTCGCCGCGGCGAAATAAAGCTCCCGGTCGAGGGGGAAGGCGCCGGTTTCACCGGTTTCGGTCCAATCCGCTCTTCCCAGGAGGGATCCGAAGTCGAAATTCTCCGGATCTGCGCCCGTTCCGTTTCCGGTCACCGGGGGCTCCAGCAGGGCGAGATGCACATCTGACGGCGCTGCGGCGACCTCCACGGGCCCGGTCCGGACCCCTCCGTATCCGTATTCATCCCAGAGGTAACCTCCCCGGGGACGGCTGCGGATCCCGATATGGGCGGATGCCTCGAACTTCCCGGAAACTTCCGCCACGGAAACCGCAAGGGATCCCTCCGGCGGGATGGGGCCCCCGGAAACGCCAGCATCGGCGGCACCGGGAACGCCGGTCGAGGTTCCCGGCGGAAGGAGCGCCACCACCGATGATGACCCGCCCCCCGGTATCTTGGCCCGCGGCGCCGTGATCTTGCGTCCGGGGAGGGAGTAGCGGACGGTGTATTCCTCCCCTTCCGTTACGGGCAGGTTGTTCGAACCCGCGGCCCCCCAGGGCGACAGGACTTCGACCGTGTAACCTCCGTTAGGCTCGTATCCGACATCGAAAGAAACGCTGCCCGAAGTGTTCGTGTGTCCCCAGACGGCCGGCATGTTGCGGTTGTCCCAGTGGCTTCGCAAAATGACCAGGGCGCCGTCGACGGGCGCTCCATCGGCGTCGACGGCTTCGACGGTCAGGCGGCCGGTGTCCGTATAACCTCTGCCGGCTTCGGTGTAGCCCGATTCCGGCGGATTATGGACCTCCGTGGTGATCCGGAGGAGCCTCTCGTCCCCCCGCCAGCCGGTTATGGCCGAAATCGTTTTCGCCTTGTGATCCATGCCTTCACCCGACATCCAGGGCTTGTTGACCTTGTTGTTGATATCCCAGTGATACCATTCGCCGTCCTCCCAGAACTCGTTCCACTGGTGGTCCTCTCCCCTGCAGCCGACGACCCGGATGGGGATGAGCATGGTCCTCGCGCATGCCGCCGTCAATATCGACTGCTCGCCGCACGAACCGTAGTGCTTCGAATGGATGACGAGAGGCTGCAGGTCCTGGGTCAGGTAACCGAAATCCATGAAGGGGTCGTCTTTGCGGGTCCACGTGAGCCAGTCGTGAAGATTATCCACGGCTTCGCGGAATGTAGCCGACGGGACCACCGCGTCGAAGAGGGATTCGCCGTAGCGCCTGTCGTAGGGGAGGCTGTTCCGCCAGAAGACGCTGCCGGATGTCTGTTGATATATGGACGGCCGGGGTTCGTGACGAAGCCACTCCTCCCATTCCTGGCCGTAGTATTCGTGAGGGTTCTCCCAGTAAGACGTTTCCACCCGGGAGGGAAGCTCGTAAAGGATGCGCGGATGGACGACCCACCAGTAATAGACCGATGCGGGGCAGATCTTTTCAACGCCGGGCTCCAGGATATACGCCAGGGTGGTCGAATCGCCTTTTTCTTCTATCCGGACATAGTCGAGTTTTTCGACCAGGCGGCGGATCTGGCGCGCGTTTTCGAGAAGGAGCGACTCCTCATCCCGCCGGAGCATGGTTCGAAGCGCTTCGACCGGAAGATTTTCGATCGAAAAGGCGACCTCGTCCCTGAAGTTTAAATCGGTCTCCTCCAGCAGCGCGAGGAGCTTGTCGACGGAGGCCGAATCGTTGTATGCCGAAACCTCGAAGTACCCGGGTTTATAGCTGCTGTAATAATCCTCCAGGGTATTGGCGGACTGGAAAGGCTCGAATTCCCAGGAGCCCCGCTCCGACAGGGTTCCGTCCACGAGCTCGTAAATCAGGACCTTCCCGGCGGCGTTTCCGGCGAAAAGGGAGGGGCGGCCCGTCCGGTCGATGTCGAAGAACGCCGGGCAGAGATACTCGCCCAGGTCGAGCCCCGCGTACTCCTCCATGGTTTCGAACCGGAGCTGCGTCTCAGCGACGGCTGTTTCTCCCGCGCCCGGTTGATCCGCCTGCGGCAGCAGGTTCCCGGGAAGACCGCGATAGAAGCGGATTCCGCCGTCGGCGCCGCCCACGGCGAGGTCGACTATGCCGTCGCCGTCGATATCCGCCGCCGCGGGAGTCGCGAAGGGTATCGTATCGATGCCGGCCGGGGCGGGAAGCTGCACCAGCGGAGAGCCCCCTCCGGGCACCGGCATCCTTTTGAAAATCCGCACAACGCCATCTTCAGCGCCTATGATTATTTCGGGCCGTCCGTCGCCGTCCAGATCGGCGATCGCCGGGGCGGCATGGCGGATTTCCCCGGGAAGTTTCATAAAAAGAGGTCGAAACTTACTGTTTTGAACCTGTTTTTCCCCGGCGGCCGATGAACCCGGTCGACTTTCCCGATCGGCTCCGGTTTCACTCTCCCACCGGATGCACGGCCCCGGATGCTTAACAAGAGCGAGCCTGCCGTCCAATGTTCCGCAGAGAAGTTCGACGGCGCCGTCGCCGTCAAGGTCTCCCGCGGCTATGCGGGGGAACCTGGTGACCCCTTCCAATACCGATATCCGGCCGCGTCGCCCGTTTTCCATGTAAGCATCGATTCTCCCGTCAATATCGGCCACGAGGAGCACGGGTGACGCGAATACGCTTGCAGTCATCAGTGCAGGCGAAGAAGCCCATCCCTCGGCCATCCCGCCGAACCTCACGAAGGCGTCACGCCTGAAAAAGAGAGGTTCTGTAAAATATGTACCGGCGGAAATCTCTTTTTCGACCCCTTTCCAGGCGAAGATTTCTCCGGTCTTCGAAGCCGCCGCCAGGTCGGCGATGCCGTCGTTGTCCAGGTCGCCCCACGCCGGGTAGGGATTCTCCAGGTCCAGGCTGCTGCTGCCCGTCAGGCCCCATTCTTCAGATCCCCGGACCGGCGCCCACCGCTCCGCGGTTCCATCCGTAAAAACAATGAAGAAGCCGAGCGCAGTCCCTGAGTCTTCCGCGGCGGGCGGCCATACTATGTATCCGGTAGACGAGCCTTCCGCGGCAGGCGGCGGAACCTGCCCGTCGACCGCGCCTTCCGCGGCGGACAACGGTAAGTCCGCGGCACAGAAACTATTGACAACGGGCAGCGGAAGGGCGACTGCGCCGCAGGGAGACGCATCTTCTCTGATCTCCACAGCGATTGAGCCGATTTTTTCAACCTTTAATGCATTTGCGTCATTGAAGCACCTGAATATGTCGACGCCTTCCGTGGGTGAAACAGAATAAACAACCGTTCCCACGCCTGCATCGTGATAAGACGCACCGAGAAAAATCGCGTCAGGAGATGCGTCAAAAATCGGAAGAGCCTCTCCCCACCTGCCTGCTCCCGGAACTCCTCTGTTCGGGTGGAATTTGACGCGCCCGTCGGGATCCATGGAAAAGAGATCATCCAAGCCGTCACCGTTCGCATCCGCAAAGGCGAAATCCGCGGCATCCCCTGGGGGTAAAGCCGGCCCGGCGGCGTTCCGGGTAATATAGAGCGGCGGTTCAAGAACCGACAGATGGCCTGTCCGGTCAGGAACCAGCAGGGCTTCGCCGTTGCCGTCCAGGTCGGCGAAATCGAGTTTTTTGCCGCGGATCGGAACGGTTCCAACCTGGAGAAGGGCGCGGCGGAGCCCCTCGGCAGCCCAGCCCGGATACCCTTCCAGTATCTCGCTCAGCCGGTCCGATTCAGGCGGGTCAGCGGCGCGGAAAAGGCGGGAAAGAGCCCGGGTTTCGGGATCCCATCTGAAGACCGCGGCCTCCCCGGGCCGCAAGAGCAATCCGGTTTCCGCGACCAGGGTCTCCTGATCGCTAAAGGCTCCGGTCGCCGCGGCAGGAACCTCGCCGGGAAAGAGCAATCCGGCGAAACATGCGAAAACAACCGGGAACAGACAGATGAAAGCTCGAATATCGGGACGACTGTTTCGAATACGGTGAGGTCCGGAAGTAGTCATTCGCTTCTCCAGGGCCGTTCCGGCGGAAGCGGCTCATTTACAGAAACGGAGCGTCTGAACGGGCAGGCGGGTCGCCCCCGGCCGCACGGGAACGCTCGTCCCTCGGATTGGGGAATAAACGATTCGACGGTGCCCCCGGTGAAGAACTGCACCGGGAGCGGCTTGACACCTCAGGATATTACGACATCCTTGACCAGCAGGTACGGGAACCTGTCCGAGGAGAGGCCCGGATTGACGAGGGTATCCGATATCGCCTCGAGCTGCTCCCCGAAGAAATTGTAGATGTTGCCCGAAATCTGCATGTTTTTCAGCCTGCCGGTCAACTCGCCGTTTTCGATTTTGAACCCCATCGAGACCGACCCGGAGAAATCACCGTTGAAAAGGATCCCCTGCCAGCAGTCGAAGCTCATTACCAGGAGTATGCCTTTGCGAACCCCGGCGAGCATCTCTTTGTAAGGGACGTTGCCGGGCTCGATGACCCTGTTCGAGGGCTGGATACCGGGACGGCCCACATGGGTGCCTCCTTCGAGGAACCCGCGTCGGTAGCCGTGACCGGTGGGTTCAATCCCCAGTCGCGCCGCATACTCGAGGTTGGTCATGTAAGATCGCAGAACGCCCCTGTCGAAAATCTTCTTCGTGGTGACCGGCACGCCTTCATGATCGAAGGTCGCGAAATTCGAGCCGTCTTTCCATGCCGGATCGTCCACGAATGTCAAATCCTCGCTGAGTATCTGTTCGCCGATCTTGTCTTTGAGGGGCGACGTTCCTTCGAAAACGCTCCGGCCGCCCAGCCCGGAATGCAGAGTTTCAAGCAGAAAATAGAAAGACTGCGGGTGCAGGATCACCGGGTATTTCCCGCCTTCCATGCCGATCGGCCGCTCGCAGAGATCGAGAATGCTGAAAAATTCGTCGAGGTGCTCCGGGAGCCCGTCCACCGGCACCGGACGGCTGGAGCCGCCGTACCACTCGATAATGTTCCCCTCGTCCACCCTTTCCGCCGAAACGGAAAAATGGTAGCTCGATTTCTCAAGCCTGCGATCCACCCCTTTCGAGTTCAGGATATGGACGCGCTCGACCGATTTTCCTACATGGGTTGAAACCTGGTAATCCGGCTTCCGCTTTCTTACCGTTTCGATGATGGCGTTGCCGGTGGCGATGAGCTCGTCGGTGGTCAGCCCGTCGATCGCTTCATCCCGCAGGATAGTCTCCTCCGGGGCGCCGGTTCCGGAGGCGGGCAGATCGAACACGGCCTCTGTGCCGTAAGGCGCACTCTCGACCGCCATCTCGCGGAGCTTTTCGAATGGTACCGATTCAGTGCCGGTGACGCTGCTCAGTTTTCCGTCTTTTATCAACCTCAAGCCCCTGCCGGAGTAGAACTCGCCGTCCACTCCCGAGAGCTCGTTATCGTTGAAATTAACCGTGGTGCCCTGCTCGTCCAGCATGAACAGCTCGCAGGGATCGGCTGCGTTCAGGATTTTCTCGCGTTCGTTCATACCTATGCTCCTCCCACGGTGATATCCCTCACCCGGAAATGGGGCGCGCCGTGACTTACCGGGAGGTTCATCTGCCCCCTGGTGCCGCAGCCGCCGGGGCCGTCGTGGGTAATGTAGTCGTCGGCGACGGCGTCGATGTTTTTCATTGTCGTGAAGAGGTTTCCTGAAAGGGAGATATCCCTTACGAGCTCGGCCCTTTTCCCCTTGCGGATCATGTAGCCGTAATCGGCCGTGAAGGTAAACATCTCGCCGCCGGAGCCGCCCACGCTCCCGATGGCGTAGACGCCCAGGTCGACACCGTCGAAGAGCTCCTCCAGGGTTCTGTCGCCGGCGGCGATGCATGTATTCCGCATCCTGCATATCGGCGGAAAACGATAGCTCACGGCCCGGGCGTTGCCCGTGGGAGCGTCGCCGAAATAAGCGGCCGATTCACGACTGTGAAGCCGCCCTACCAGCTCTCCCTCCCTGATCAGCCATGTTTTCCTGCCCGGGACACCCTCATCGTCGTAAGGAACGTGCCCGCGCGTGCCCTCTTCCAGCCCCGTGTCGTAGATGTTCAGGACCGGGGAGCCGATTACGCGGCCGATCTTGAACGTCTCTTTCATCCGGGGATTGTTGAAATACTTGTCGGCCTCGCTCTGGTGGCCGAAAGCCTCGTGGACGAAGACGCCGCCCAGGTTCTGATCGATAATCGCCGTGTACTTGCCCGATTTGACCTGGGGCGCCCTGACGAGGTCGAGGGCCTTCTGACACTCGCGTTTTATCGTTTCCTCCTGGTTGAGGACTATCGAATAGTCGTTTTTGCCGCCCCCGTACGCGTGACCCGTCTGGGTGATGCCGTCGCCCATGGCGATGGCTGCGGCGGAGAAGGCCATGTCCATATCGTCCTGGTCGATGAATGTGCCTTGCGAGTTGGCGAAAATCCGTTTTCGCTCTTTCTCGAAATAGAATGCGTGGCTGTTTACGATCCCGTTATCGAATCCGAGGATGAGATCGTTGTATCCCTTGAAAAGGTCCAGCTTCGCTTCGAGCGGCACATCCCTGGGATCGTTCACGAAGGTGGGACGCAAAACCACGTCCACGGGCTCGACTTCGGCGAGTCGCGTACGCTCCTTGGCCACGCTGCGGGCGTTGGAAACGGTTTCGCCGACCTGCCGGTCGAGATCGTCGAGGGAGTTGAAGGTCGTGAAACACCAGCCCCCTTTGTAGCAGGCTCGCACGGCGCCGCCAGTGGTTTTGGACCGGGTCACCCCTTCGGAACCCTTGCGACTGAAAGCCAGCGATGTAAGCTCGCTCGACTCGACCCTCACTTCGAGGTAGTCGCAACGCCCCTTGTGTTTCTTTATGGTGCTGTCAATTCTATCTCTCAAAATCATCCTCCTGGCTGAATTCTTCTCCCGGGCGGATCAAAACCCGGAACATACGAATTTACCAGACACCTTCCGGCGGTGCAACCCGTGATTCCGGAAGGGCCACATGATACGGAATCGCGTAAATCGAGTATTCCGCTTGTAGGGATAACGTGGAGAAAGTATTATCATCTTTCTTCTCTGCACTTGGGATTTCAATTGACGGCACATCATGTGCTCTAAACTCAGCGGACGCCTTATTCGACATGTTTGGCGCAGTGCTGAAACGGAGCCTTCTGAAATGTGCTGCGATGCTTTTAAAATCTTTCACCGGCAAGCCGGGAGAGTCACTTATGAGAACGACAGAAAATCTTCGGCAAGGTTTCCTTTTGAACCTGGTAGTCTATACCTGGTGTGCATCTCAGCTTCTGTATCCTGCTTGTGCGGCTGCGGATGAGGCGGAGCCGGATGCGGATCTCTTCGCCGGCGCGGGAATCAGCATCATGAGCGTTCAGACTGCTGTCGGCGGGGATTTCAACGATTCCATGGTCTTTACTACCGACAGCTACAGCGTGGATATACCGCGGGTCGACCTGTCGCAGGGCTGGGGGTTGAATCTTCGCTATATCGGTACAGACGACTATGGTTTCCTCGAATCAGGGGGAGAACTCGGCCTCACTCTTTCAACCGGCAGAGCGCCCGGTATCCTTGCCGCCCAGAAAGGCCACCCCGACGGCTATCCGGCCGTCCACTGGAATATCTACTACGATTTCAAGCTGGAACTCTGCACTCTCACCCTGGACTTCAAGCATCTGCGTGTGGGCATATTCGGCCGCGGCGGCGTCGGCTACGAGGATCTGACCATTAAAAGCAGCGGCTTCTCCGGCGAAGAGGCGTTGCCGGTCGAATACGGAACCGTCTGTTTTCGCTACGGCCTGGGAATTCACGTGCGTGCGGAAATTTACTCCATCCCGCTCTCGATTGAGCTGTACCAGACCAACATGATTGGTAATTTC
>CAYMWF010000123.1:0-12626 GCA_964394085.1 uncultured Gemmatimonadota bacterium
GTCGTTGTATCCGCAATCAATCAAGAAACGACACGCTGGAGGTCGTCATTTCCGCGTTGATGAATACTCTATGCCATCCATCCAGCTTTATGGTTGCGTGGTCGGGATGACGAACGTATCCGCGAACGAAAACGTCAGGATTTCTGATCATTGTAGTGAAATCGTAGCGAGCAAAGTTGGGCTTCTGTTTCTTTCGTTTCTGGTATTCTTCTTCAGTATACTCGCGTCCTTTGACGATGTACACGAGTTCGCCCCCCTCCCGAATCAGTTCCTCGCAAACATGGGGCTTACTTTGGAGCGTTCGCTGAAGCGGCTCCTTACGGTGGATCACCGGCTTCGGAAATTCACGGCTGGTCTTGACGAAGAACCATTCGCCCTGCCGGCGGAAAACCACGTTGCGACGATTGTCCACCTGCCCTGGGGGCAGGTTCCTGACCTGCTCCCATACCGCCGGTGGAAGGAGGGATTGTTTAGCTTCGCGTACGGTGCTGACGGCACCAGCGATCGGGGCAACGAACCAATGCCGTTCATCATGACCGCAAAGAAAGCGCTGACCGTCCGTCGAATAGAGCAAGAGGTGGCGTTCCTTTTTCACGGCCTGCAGGATTTGCAGTGCGGGCGCATCGTCTGCTAAAACGAAATCGAAATACTCTCCGCGGGTGTCGTTTTCAATATCTATTGTGAGTTTCGGAGGCTCAGGGCTCAGGCGGGTTCTTTGAGGTTGAGGCGGCCGAAACTTGACCCTTGCACCGATTGCCTTGAAATGTTTTTCAAGATGTTCTTTTTTCATTTTTCCTCGCCCTATGTAATAAAAGATATCGTATCGATGGTGTCCAAACCGGTTAATCGTCCTAAGCTGAATGGCACAGCCTGCGTTCTATTGCTCGCAAAATCGTCGAATCGACTCCTGAAATACTTTCCAGATTTGAATCCGATTCAGGATGCCGTCTTTGTGAGATAAATTAACCAGGGTGTGATAAGCATGTTCTGAATTTATACCTCAGATGCCGATCAGCAGTCAATGAAAAAGAAGGAAATTCGATCATGCGGCCCGCAAAAAAATAAACAGTCATCCGGAAAGTGAATATTACGCCTTCGGATTTCGATCGGTTTACAACCGCCTTATCGGGTAAAGAGCGAGGTGATTATTCTGCATTCCGACGGGCGTTCTTTTTCGCTAACGAGATTTTTCAAGGGTACTCGATATGCATTCGGTAAGGTCGTTAGGCTTGAAGGGCTTAGTTATAAAGGCGGCGGCACCGAGTCTGAAAGCCTTTTCTTGTACTTTCTGCAATGCGTTTGATGTCATCATTATAACAGGCGTAACCGAATTGCGGGACTGGAGCCATTTCATGAAGTCAAATCCGTTTTCGTGAGGCAACATGTAACCTGTGAGGACAAGATCCGGATTCTTTTTCAGGTAGACATCCTTCCCCTCACGCACATCCGCAGCACTGACAACCGTGTAACCTTGTTTGTCGAGAATATCTTCGATAAGTTTTCTCAAACTATCATCATCTTCTACGAGCAGAATTTTTTCCGTAGCCATGATTATTCTCTCCTTCGGTGATTAAGTTACTATGTTCAGGATAAGGGAGTTACGTTCAAATAGGAAGAGGAAAGCGGCGCAAATCGTATGGCGGAAATCCCTGCGCCAGGATTCACAATTACTGACCCTCGAGCAGGTTGATATCGCACTCGAATGCGGAATAGAGCGAAACACTTTACTCAGCGGTAGAAAAAATCCGTGCATCGTCTCGCAGGGACAGGTAAGATTCTGACGCTTCAATAAGTTATTCATTGTCGGATGCCTTGGATACAGTAATGACAATCGATTTTCGTGTGCTTGGGCGGCCCGGTCGCGATAATGCGCTCTGGGTTCGCATAGATTCTGGACAGTCGATAACGAGACTGTTGTTCGACTGCGGGGACGGCTGTTTGGCGGACCTGTTTATTTCGGAGGTCAAGGCCGCCGATCACCTGTTTTTTTCACATCTCCACATGGACCACATCGGGGGATTCGATTCCTTTTTCCGGTGCAATTTCAACCGTGATGTGAAGCCGAATATGATCTGGGGACCTCCCGGCACCTCGACAGTTTTGCAGCATCGATTTCGCGGCTTCTGGTGGAACCTTCATGAAGATCAGCCAGGTACGTGGCTGGTGAACGACATTCATGCTGATCAGATCGAGCGAAGCCGCTACGAAATCTCGGATGCTTTCACTATAAGACATGCTGACGCAACAATCGATCACGACGGCGTGATAGTGGAGGAAAAGGAATTCGCCATCAAGATCATCCACCTGGAGCACAACGGGCCATGCCTTGGATACCTGGTGCGCGAGAACCCCAGGCTGAATGTACAGGTAGACCGGCTAGAACCCCTCGGTCTGCAACCCGGGCCCTGGATGCAGGAACTCAAGAGTTCTTCGACTTCGTCCACCATCGAAATCAACGGGAAGACCTTCGAACTGGCCGGGCTGCGGGACAAACTGCTTGTAGAAACGCCCGGCGAATCCGTTGCCTACCTGACGGATTTTCTGCTTGATGACCGTTACGCCGGGAATCTTGAAGTATGGCTGAGGGATTGCGATACGGTTGTATGCGAGGCGCAATATCGCCACTCGGATATCGAGCTGGCGCGGCGCAATTTCCACACGACTACGAGTCTCGTATCCCGGCTGGCGGCTCGCGCGAGGGTCGGGAAACTCGTACTGTTTCATCTGTCCGACCGGTACAGCCCGGAGGAATGGCTCGAAATGCTGAAGGAATGCCGCGAGAATTTTCCTGCGACCGTGTTCCCGAATGATTGGGGTATCGAAGCATAAAGCTGACCATATCAGGCCTGCATTCCATCAGGCCGGTGAAATTCATCACGGAGTTTCATGAGCAGCCGTTTGGGGGTATCTGCCTGCAAGAGCCGTTTCCACGAATTCAAGCAGATCCTTAGGCTTGAAGGGTCTTCTTACCAGCCCACGGAAGAGATCGTCGAATTCTCCGATCATGTCATCTTTATGCATCCGTTGAAAGTGTTTGGATCCCGAGAGCAGAATGATGAGTGTACTTGAGAGCAGCGGGTTATCTACGATCCGCCTCGCCAGCTCAAAATTTCTGAAGTGCATATGCATCGAATCCGTAATTATGAGGTCGGGAGTGCAGCGTTCAGCGAGAGGTATTACTTCTCTTGTATCACTCTCAGTGAAACACTGCAGACCGAATTCTTGAAAAAACATTTCGAGTACTTCCAGAAAGGTGTCGTCGTCATCGGTCATCAGTATTTTACTGCCTTTAACCTTTTTACGGGCGGTTTTCCACCAGGAAACAGCATCCGCACCCGCCTGGTATCCTGATGCCGCTTCACTCTCCGCGAACCACTTGAGTACTTCCAGCCGGATATTTACATTTTTTTCTTCAGAGAGAACCCTCAGCAGGATCTGCAGACAAAATTTGAGAAGCCGATCATTATCTGCATACCCCTCTGCAATTCTCCGGAGGAAAGAAACCGAATGGTAACGTGCGAACCAGTAACCGGAACGGGTAAGCTTATCCAGCAGTGAAATTTCCCTTTCACCAATTGCGTTGCGGGGAAGATGCGTAATAATGCTGCATACGGCTTCGTCGGCGGGTCCTGGAACCAGTTCGAACTCAGACCATGGGACGATGCCGAATTCCTCCCGGATATTGCCCAAAAGAAATTCCAGCACTCCGCTCATTGGCTGCCAGCCATCTACTTCCGCTATAATGCCCCTCAGAACGGTTTCCATCAGAACACGGTCGGAAGGATTCAATTGCTCGAAGATGGATCTTGCGATCAGATACTCCATCAGCATCGATTGTGCAAACGCTATAACCTCAACAGTCTTGAAAGCTCGATCCCGAATTGACGTCTCGTTCAGTAGATTCTCTCCGATGGCTGCACTCAAGATCTTCCCACCCTTTCCCGGCCGGACCGCTTCAGCCGTATCCTGGACTACCGTATGCCCGATCTCATCCGTTCGCTCGGTTCTCATCAGGTCAGCGAGCGCGGTCAGAAAATCGACCACATCGGACGGATCCGTTTTTCCCCGGGAAAGCCTGGCGATCGTCCGCCGTTTTCGATCCAGATAAAGATCGAACACTGCAGGCCAGCGCATACTGAAGATGTAACCGGATGGGAACCGGTCTGATCTGCTCTGTTCCCTGATTGTTTCATTGAATATGTGACGCAGAGCAGGTTCCTGAACATCATATTCCATCCAGAGGTTCACCTCCGGATCAGACGGATTGTCGGATTCAAAGCCCAATTCGCTTTCCCACCAGTCGTCCAATTGAGACAGTTCGATTTCATTCCACTGGGATGCCGGCCATTTCTCTGTATCGAAAAGTTCAGAATTATTCATTCGTGCGGAGGTGATGATCACCGCCGGGTATCCCCTGGAAAATTCGAGCAGCTCGGCGATGCCTGAGGAAACCCAGCCGGGATCGCGATGTTGATCTATGCCGTCAAAGAATAAAATGAAGGTCTTCCCCGCAGTGCGGGTAGAAACAAGGAAATCTCGAAAACCTGCTGACCGGATGCTGCCGCCGGATCTGGCATCTTCCGGTTCCGAGTCGCCCGGCAAACGCTCGACAATCGCGGATTCCAGGTATTCCAGCAATGTTTTCGATGTTGACGCCATGTTGTAACCCGACAGGAACAGTACCGCATGTTCTTGCTGCAGTGCTCCGGCCAGGCTCGTGAGGGCGACTGTCTTACCGCTGCCTGCTTCGGCTGTAAGAAAATGCAGTCTTCCGTTTCGTTCGGCAGGCAAGCTTTTGATCAGTTCGCGTACCATGTGACAGACCTGTTCCAATTCGAGATCGTTCCTGATGAACGTGTAGATATCGTCTCTGCGCATCAGCTCCGCAACCACATTTGCGTGGGTTGTCTTCCGCTCCGTCTCAGTGAATAATGTCTCCGCGATTTCATTCCGGAATTTCTCTGGAAGAATCAAATACTTCAGATTCAATTCCATCGGCGTTCGATTTACCGGCTCGGGTATGTACTCCCGCTCTCTCACGAGGTGCAATTGCTCGCCGGTCAGCCCGGCGCATGCTTTTCTGAACCTCTCGAAATCAACGTTCTGAAAGTTTTCGTAGTTCAAACTGGACCAGCCTTTCCTGAAACTCAGTATCTGGTATTTCTTTCATCGGTTAAGGCCATGAAGTGAACGGTAAATGCAGCGATCTCAAAAAGGAAGAAAAAAAGCGGTCATATTAAAGCCGGCTAGAGCCCCTTACCCTCTCCTTCTTCCGCAACATCCCGTTTTCACCAAGTCTGCCCTTGCCAAGTCTGCCCTTGCCAGGTCTGCCCTTGCCAAGTTTGGACTTGACAATGAATGAAACCCGCTGAATAATACAAATGTCTTAAATAAATGGGGTACAGATCCATGAAATTCATCGGAAGAACTCGTGAGTTGAAAGCGCTGGAAGATGCTTACAACACCCGGGGCAGCACATTCATGCCCATATACGGCAGAAGGCGGGTGGGCAAGACGGAGCTGATCAGGCATTTTATAAAGGACAAGAAAGCCCTGTATTTCCTCGGCAAGCAGGCGCCCGCCAGGCTCCAGATACAAGAATTCCTGCGAAGGGGGGCTTCGGCTTTCGAGCAGCCGCTCCTGGAAGAAACCTCCCCGGGCGACTGGCGGAGTGCCGTATCTCTGGTCATCAGGCAGGCGCCGCCAGGAGAGAAGGTCGTCCTGGTTATGGATGAATTTCAGTGGACGGCGCAGGCGTGTCCCGAGATTCCATCCGTGCTCCAATCTTTCATAGACGAAAACTGGGAGGGGAGAGGGGACATTCAATTAATCCTGTGCGGCTCTTACATGGGCTTTATGGAAAAGAAGGTCCTGGGAGAGAAAAGCCCGCTGTTCGGACGCAGGACGGGTCAGATCAAACTGGAGCCGTTTTCTTATCACGAGGCAGCGGAGTTCTATCCTGGCTGGTCGGTGACCGACAAGGCCAAAGCGTTTTTCATCTGCGGCGGGGTGCCCTACTATCTCAAGTTTTTCGACGAGTCGGATTCGGTCGACATGAATATCCGGAAAAATTTCCTGAATGAGTTCTCCGCACTTGCGAGAGAGCCGGAGTTCCTGCTTCGGGAAGAGTTGAAAGAACTCAGGAAATATTTCGGCATCCTGACCACCCTCGCATCGGGAGCGCTGAAGACCCGGGAAATATCGGAGAATACCGGCATAGAAAACAGGGCTCTGTTCTACTACCTGAACAGCCTGATCGAACTCGGATACATCGCCAGGCATTTTCCGCTGACCGGCGCGAAACCGAATCCGAAACATGTCCGGTACAAGTTGCAGGATCCGCTGCTCCGGTTCTGGTTCCGATTCATTTATCCGAACGGGTCGGCCATTTTCAGCACGGACGAGCGAAGCGCGTTTCTGAACCTGATCAAACCCGGTCTCGAATCATATTTCGGCCGGTGCTTCGAAAGTCTGTGCAGGGAAGCGTTAACCCGAATCTATCGCGAAGAAGGTGTCGCCTGCTCCTACGAAATAGGAGAGTACTGGGATAAGAACATGCAGATCGACGTTGTCGGTCACCGGCGCGACGGGGTGGTCGACATCGGCGAATGCAAGTGGGGCGGCATCGGCTCCAGGGCCCGTTTAATCCGGGAACTCAGGAACAAGATGGCAAGCTACCCGAACATCGGCAACAACTCGGTCAAGGGACGCCTGTTTATACGCTCGGCAAAAGTCGATCCGGGCGAAGCCGGCATCCGTGTTCATACGCTCGACGACCTCTATTCTTCCGGTCCGGATAACTCGACCGCCAGGATCGGCTCAAAGGGCGGTTGACATACGTGAAACCGCCAGGGGTGATCGATGAAAGGTAAAGACTGCCTTCTCGGGCTGGATATCGGCACCACCGGGGCCAAGGCGGTGCTCGCGGACGGGGCGGGCGTTCCCGTCGCGGAAGCCTTTTCCGCGTACGGCATGTCGACGCCGCGTCCGTTGTGGGCGGAGCAGGATCCGGAGGACTGGTGGCGGGCTGCGGTCCGGTGCATTTCAGACGTCCTCTCGCAAAGCGGCGTTGCGCCGGGGCGCATTGCGGCGGTCGGCCTTACCGGGCAGATGCACGGCCTCGTGCTCCTCGACCGGGAGGGCGCCGTCCTGCGGCCCTGCATCATGTGGAACGATCAGCGTTCCGCTGTTTTGTGCGGCATTCTCACCCGCGCCATCGGGCGGGAGAGGATTCTCGAGCTTACCGGCAATCCCCTCTTCCCCGGCTTCACGGCGCCCAAGGTCGAGTGGGTGCGGCGGCACGAACCCGGCGTCTTCGGCAGGATCCGCCGGCTCCTCCTTCCCAAGGACTTCATCCGGTTTCGCCTGACCGGCTGCTTTGCGAGCGATGCAGCGGATGCCTCGGGAACCTCCCTTTTCGACGTCGGGAGGAGGAGCTGGTCCGATGAGATGGTGCGGGCTCTCGACATCCCCCGGGAGTGGCTTCCCCGGGTGACCGAGTCGACGGAGCTCTCCACCCGCGTCGATGCAGCCGGGGCGGCCGCCACAGGGCTCGTCGAGGGGACGCCGGTGGCGGCTGGGGCGGGCGATCAGGCGGCCCAGGCGGTCGGCGCCGGAATCGTGTCCGACGGGCTCGCCTCCGTGACCATCGGTACCTCCGGGGTGGTGTTCGCCGCCAGCTCGGAGGTCCGGCGCGATCCGGCGGGGAGGCTCCACGCCTTCTGCCACGCCGTGCCGGGCATGTGGCACCTCATGGGAGTGATGCTCTCCGCCGGCGGGAGCCTCAGGTGGTATCGCGACACCCTGTGCGCCACCGAGAAGGAGCAGGCGGCGCGCGACGGCGCGGACCCTTACGATATCCTCGCGGCCGACGCGGAAACGGCGCCCCCGGTCGCAGGCGGGCTCGTATTCCTCCCCTACCTCTCGGGCGAGCGGACCCCTTACCCCGACGCCGACGCGCGCGGGGCGTTCGTCGGACTCACCCTGAGCCATGAAAAAGCCCACATGACGCGCGCCGTCCTGGAAGGGGTCGCCTTCGGGCTCCGCGACTCCTTCGAGCTCATCCGCTCCCTCGGACTCGACGTGCGGGAGATCAGGATGACCGGCGGCGGCGCGCGGAGCGCCCTCTGGCGTCGCATCATCGCGGATGTCTTCGACAGCGCCATCCACCACGCGCGGCTCGTCCAGGGGGCTGCCTTCGGAAGCGCGCTCATCGCCGGCGCCGGCGCGGGCGTCTTCGAGTCGGTCGCGGATGCCTGCGAAAAGGCCGTGCGGTTCGAGGAGAGCACCGCGCCCGGATCTTCCGCCGCGTCATATGCGCGCTTATACGAGTGCTACCGTTCACTCTATCCGGCGCTCAAAGAAAGGTTCGCCGCCCTCGGGAGTCTTTCCTGGGGAGATCCCGGCGAAGAAAAAAAGGAAGAACCCGCCGCCCGTCCCGCACGGAGTAAAGAGTCGACGGATCCACTCCCGGATCCCCCGGCCGACACGGAAACAACTGGAGCAGAAGAATGACGCTTATCGATTTGCGGCCGCAGGCCGTCCGCCGGGCTTCCGACGAGCTCGTGACGCACCTCGAATCCTTCGAACTCTCACCCAGGTTTTCCGCCGGCGTCTGGTATTTCTCTCCCGCCGGCTCGCGGTTCCACGAACGATACGGCCCCGAAGTGGAACTCGAGAGACGCCTTGAAATCGCCGCGTCACTCGCCCCCTGCGGCCTGGAAGCTCTCGAGGCGCACTGCCCGAACGAAATCAACGAAGACAACGTGGAAACATGGAAGAAATTCCAGAAAGACACGGGCATCCGCCTCATCACCGTGATACCGCTCCTCTTCCGGGAGAAGAGGTTCGAGTTCGGATCCCTGAGCAGCCCCGTCGCCGCGGTACGCCGCGAGGCGATCGCGCTCGTGACGCGCACTCTCCTCCTCAACCGCGAGATGGGCACCGATTTCGCCGTGGTCTGGCCCGGGATCGACGGGTACGAGAATCCGTTCGGAATCGACTTCGCGGCCATGCGCGCGAGGTTCGCGGAGGGCCTCGCCGAGGCGATGGACCGGGTCTCCGGCGTGCGGGTCGCAGTGGAGCCGAAGCCCTACGAGCCGCGCGGCCGGATCATCTTCGGAACCACGCCGGAGGGGATGCTCCTCTGCCGCGACGTCGAAGCGCTCCTCGAAAGCGGCGCAAACAGGGAGCTTCTCGACAGGGGCCATGCCCTCTGCTGCCTCAACCCGGAGATCGGACATGCGCTCATGGCCTACGAGGATCTGCCGTACGCCTACAGCTGGCCCCTCTCCGAAGGGAGGCTCGCCCACATCCACATCAACAGCCAGCCCCTTGGAAACTACGACCAGGATCTCAACGCCGGCGTCGTCTCTCCCGAGCAGCTTGAAGCGCTCCTCTACGTGCTGAAGATGCACGGCTACTCCGGCTGGTTCGGCATCGACATAAACCCGGAGCGGATGCCGGTGGAGACGGCCGTCCGAAACAGCATTGACGCGGTCAGGGCCGCCGCCGACCGCGTCAACGGCCTCGATCACGAATCGATCGTCCACGCGGTCAACAATCCCGCCGAGGCGAGAGGGTGGCTCGAAGCATACCTCATCCGCGCCAGGGCCTCCCGCCCGGAAATCCTCCCGCCCCTCCCCCCGCTTCGCCCGGAAACACAGAACCGCGCTTGAAGGGTTCTGCCTCCTGTGCTAGAAACCCTGGTGACACCTGCTCCAGGACGCGCAACCCTATTCAGGAGTAAAAAAAATGTTTAAAAACAACCGCCCGGCGAGACTCCCCATCGTTTCATCCATTTCTGGGAGGCTCCGACCCTTCTCCCTCATTATCGCAACCGTTCTCTGTGCAACGATCTGCACCGGCCTCGCGACGCAGCCGGCGCTCGCGCACCTGTCGGTCGCGACCACCGACAACTTCCTGGCCGCGAACGTCAATCCCGCGGCCCTCAGCTTCGGAAACGCGGCGGGGTTCGGGTATGTCGGGGGTTATGATTCCGGCGGCGCCATGACCGAAGACTACTCGCTCTTCTTCAACACCGACTTTTTCGCCTACGCCTGGAACAAGGCGGGAGACGCCGGGAGCCACACACTGGCCTTCTCTTCGAAGCTGTCTCCGTGCCTCTATTCAGGTTCTTCCTATATCTGGCCGAGCGGCGATTTCGGGGACGGGGGATACTCGCTTTCTCTCCTCTTCCGGCCCGTCGACCTTCTCTCCTTCGGCGCCGTCAGCCGGAGCCTGTTCACCCCTGACGCCACATACAGTCTCGGCCTGGCCCTGCGGCCCCTGTTCATGAACAAGGAGCTGGGACACACGGTAACGCTCTTCAGCGATGTCGACTACAACGGGATGGAATGGACGAAACCGCTCGTCGGAATCGAGACAGAGCTGATCCGGGGCGTCAACCTGGGCGGTTCCTACAGCCTCGAGAATGAATCCTACAAGCTCCACCTCGGTCTCAGCATCGGGAACCTGACCTCAGGAAACCTCACAGCCATCGACAGTGAAAACGAGATAAGCGGCGGCAGTTACTACGCGGGCATCTCGGCGGCCGAGTACCTGTCATTCCTTAAAAAAGACAAGAAGACGTTCCACGATTTCAAGCTCACCGAAGAGATCATCGAAACGAGCCCGGTTCACAAGATCGGGCCGTTCAACCTCGTGGATACCGAATCGGTCACGCTCCGGCAGGTCCTGCGGAAGATCGAATCGCTCAAGAACGATGACTCGGTGGCCGGCATCCTCTTCAAATCGGGTAATATATCGACCAGCTTCGCCAACCTGACGGAGCTCAGAGACGCCCTCCTCGATTTCAAGAGCACCGGCAAGAAGATCGTCTTCTACTACGAATTCGCCGGCAACACCAACTACGTCTTCGCCGCATCCGTCGCCGACGAGATCTATCTCAACCCGCTGGGCGGCGTCGACCTCAGGGGGCTGGGAAGCTCCATCCCCTACATGAAGGACCTGTTCGGAAAGCTCGGAATCGAGCTCGTCAACGTCAGGAGCCACGACTACAAGACGGGCCTGAACCCCCTCACCGAATCGGAGATGACCGAAGCCGAACGTGAAACCTACGAGTACCTCTTCGAAGGCCTGTACACCGAGTTCGCGGGCATGCTCGACTCCGGCAGGAGCGAAAAACTGAAGAAACCGGCCCGCGAGACCATCGATGAAGGCCCGTACTGGCTCGCCGAAGACGCCCTCAAGGCCGGCCTGGTGGATCGCCTTGCCTTCGAATACGAGCTCGAGGACCTGGTCAAAGAACGCTTTTCAGCGACTGAACTGACCGAAGAGAGGCCCGGGTGCCGGATCCGCTACAGCTGGGGCGGTGAAAGAAGAGACAGGATCGCCCTGATATACGCCATCGGGATGATCCACCCCGGAAAGGGGGATCCGGGAAGGTCCATCGGCTCCACGTCGCTTGCCGAAGCGATCGAAAAAGCCCGCGAAGACGAGTCGGTCAAGGGAATACTGATCCGCGTCGACAGCGGCGGCGGTTCCGCCCTCGCCTCTGAAATCATCGCCCGCGAAGTCATGCGCTGCAAAGAGGGAGACGATGCCAAGCCCGTAGTCGTATCCATGGGCGGCGTAGCCGGTTCAGGCGGATACTACATCGCCTGCCGAGCCGACAAGATCATCGCCGAACCGACCACCATAACAGGCTCGATCGGAGCCCTCAGCCTGCTAGCAAACCTCGAAGAGCTGTATGACAAGATAGGGGTCAACTGGGAGACCGTGAAAAAGGGTGAAAACGCCGACCTGTTCAGCTCCCATCGACAGCCGACCGAAGAAGAACTCGAGCGGCTGAGGCGCTACATAGAGGATGTATACTGGAAGTTCGTCGACATGGTCGCCGAAGGAAGAAACCTGACTCGCGATGAGGTCCATGAAGTAGCCAAGGGCAGGGTCTGGACCGGCACGCAGGCCCTCGACAGAAAACTGATCGATCGACTCGGCGGCATCGAAACAGCCCTCGAAGAGCTCAAAACCCTCGCCGGAATCGACCGCGACGTCGCCCTCGTCGAATACCCCGGCCCCGGCGAAGGCATCACCATAAAACTCGACATGGGCCAGACTACGAACCTGCTCGGAGTGGCCATGCCCAAAGAATTCGAACCCTTCCTCGAACTCTCCGACCTGCTCCACCACTACTCCGAAAACGAGGTGCTCATGATCATGCCCCACCCGATCGAAATCGAATAACAGCTTCACATACCAAAAGCCCGGAGCCGGCGAATCCCGAAACTTCGGAATCACCGCCTCCGGGCCGCCTCTTTTCATCACTTCAGAACCCACAAATATCGAACAACACCGCAACCACCACCCCTGAAAAACTCGTTCCACCAGGCTTCAAAATCTCGTTGACACACTGGAATACGTTGCTATACTTTAAGTTATGGCAAGTTTTAACACGGGTATTGCGAAAAATGATTGTAACTGATAATGTCTATCCTGATACCGTCTTTCGTCGAAAATCAAAACTATTCAGCCAGAATATTCAATATTCGAGTTGCAGCTTTTCCCAATATCAATGCTAACTGCCTATTCCAATAACAAGAGCAACTGCCTATTTCACTGTTGAACGTAACCGCTAACGCGGTAGTATTAAAAGAGTTAGCGAC
>CAYMWF010000124.1:0-12586 GCA_964394085.1 uncultured Gemmatimonadota bacterium
TGACAGGTTCCCTCCGGACTTAACTCAACCCGGCTTGGCCGGCACGGGAAATCAGAAAAAAAGAAGCCGGGCAACAGGGGTTTGACTCGCAGGTGAGCCCCCTGCTGGGGCGAAAGCTCCACTGGGATCATAAAGCCACCGGCTCAGCCGGCGGTCGTTTTCTTCAGCAGGAGTTGTTTCGGAACAGCTCAGTAGGAACCGCGGATCAGACCCCAGTCGCCCGTACCGGTAGCTTCCGTCCGCTCGTCCCGCCAGGCGGCGATGCTCCAGAGCCCGAGGCCGTCCTCGACCAGGTGGAAAGCTGCAAGCCCCTTTGCGGCGTTGGTCGAGTCGGGAGCCCAGTCGTTACCCGGAATGACGAGCACGTAGTCGCGGTAAAGGTCGGTTTCGCCGACGGGCCCGGGCTCATCGGCAAGGCCGGGATCATCAGGCATTTCAAGGGTCAGAGTGATATCCTGGGTGAGTAGAATCTGGTCGGCGAAGGCGATCTCTCTATCATAGTCCCAACCCTCCAATAATTCAATTAACCAGTCGCCGTCCAGGGGATCCGGGGTGAAGCTGAAGTTCGCTTCATCCAGGAGATCGGCGTACAGGGATGAACTCCCGTATACCCAGCAGTTTTGCAGGTTGTCCGACAGTATCTGGGGTGAAGACGGCTCCTGCCACCACCACGGCGTCTCACCGTCGGGAGGGTCGCCTTCCCTGGGTTGAAGAAAGAGCGTGCATCCGCAGAGGAAAACAGCCGCGGCCGCAAGCAGAAGCATCAATAATAGAAGACGCGGAATAAGTTTCATTAGAAAACGCAGAGACAGGAGCGGCTCCCGGTGCGATGTTTCCGGCGGTGAAAGCGCTTCGCTCCGGGGAGGTTTTTGTTTCTTCAGTCGCTGCAACGTTTGTCTCACGGTTCCTCTGGGCAGTCGATTGTGTTACCCGGTGACGGGAACGGTCGTTCCTGGCTGCCGTTTTACATCAGGAAGATGTATCTCAGGATAAAAAGCGCCGCACTCGTGTGAACCAGCCAGTGAACCCGGCCGCCTTCGCCTTTTACCAGCTTGAGAATCGAATAAGCGATGAATCCGAAGGCGATTCCTTCGGTGATCGAGAATGTGAGCGGCATCAGTATCATGGCAAGGTAGGCGGGAACGGCCTCGCTGATGTCGTCCCAGGCGATCTTTCTGATGCCGGCCATCATGAAAGCGCCCACGATGATCAGGGCGGGGGCGAGTACCGGGTAATGGAACATCGTGTGCGTAACGGCCGGGAAATCGGGGCCGAAATAGCAGGTGTATACCCCCGGCACGGCCGACGCCACGGTTTGCATGAGGGGCGCGAAGAAGAGGGCGAGCAGGAAAAGCAGCGCCGTGACTATATTCGCGAGGCCCGTTTTGCCCCCCGCGGCGATCCCGGCGGAGCTTTCGATGTATGACGTCACCGTGGATGTGCCGAGGACCGCGCCGACCACGGTGCCGCCCGCATCGGAGAGGAGCGCCTGCCTGGCTCGGGGAAGGCTGCCATCCTTCTTGAGAAAACCCGCCTGGCCGGCAACGCCTATGAGGGTGCCCACGGTGTCGAACAGGTCGAGAAAGAAAAATACGAAAATAACGCTGAGCATTCCTCCATGGGCGAAAAGCCCGGAGAAATCGAGTTTGAATGCCGTCGGTGAAACGGATGGCGGGGCTGACACGAACCCGTGGAATTCGATTACGCCGGTGGCCAGGGCAGCGATCGCCGTGACGATGATGCCGGCGAGGATGGCGCCCGGAATCCGCAGTACCAGCAGCACCGATATCACGGTGAGGCCGAGGAAGGTGAGCAGCGCCGGGGCGGAGGAGAGGTCTCCCAGGGTCACGAGCGTGGGGGGCGCCATCCTGACGATACCGCCGTATTCGAGACCGATTACCGCGATGAGCAGCCCTATCCCGGCGGCGATTCCGTATTTGAGCGAAGCCGGAACCGCCTTGATCAGGGTTTCTCTCAGACCGACGAACGAGAGCAGCACGAATGCCACGCCTGAAATCAGGACCGCCGCAAGGGCCTGCTGCCAGGTGAACCCGAGCCCCCCGGCCACTGCGGGAGCGCAAACCACGTAGGCGAAGAAGGCATTGTGCCCCATGGCAGGTGCCAGGGCTATCGGATACCTGGCCCACAACCCCATGAGCAGGGTGGCAAACGCGGAAGAGATGCATGTGGCCACCAGAACGGCGCCCTTGTCCATGCCGGCATCGGCAAGCATGGCCGGCTGGACGAAGATTATATAGCTCATGGTGAGGAACGTAGTTAGGCCGGCGCCGACTTCCCTGGATACGGTCGTGCCGTTTTCCTTGAGCTTGAAAACTCTTGTGAGCATAACCAGCCTCCCCACCTTAAGTGTCCAGGAGCATTTCCAGGTCTATCTCGAAAGCCGCGCAGGGTTTGGTTATGCTCCAGTTTTCGAGAACCACAGGCGCGAGCTCCCCGATCACCCCGAGGTTTCCTTTCTCGGAAACGATTTCCGCGGCCCGGCCTTCCATGAATGACGGATGATTCGAAGGTTCCAACCGGTATTCGATATTGAAGTAATAGAGGAATGTGTCCAGAAAGCCGTGCATCTCCGAGAAGCTTGCAGTTGTGTGGCTCTGGAGCGCAGCAATCTTGACCGTGGTTCGCGATTTCATCGGTGATTCCGGCTCGTGGATCGCTGCTTCCCCGGCTTCGAAAATCAGGTGAGGGTAGAGTGCGTGAGATGACTGGCTTTCCACGTCGAGAAGCGATGGGAGAAGCCGGTTTCGCAGTATTGAAATCGTGCTCGATACCGGGTTCGCGATCTCGATCAGGTCTCCGCGGGGTAGGTTCATCTTTTCGAACATCTCCTCAGGCGCGGAAAGGATCTTGCTCATCATCTCCTGGAAGCCGAGCCCGGCCATCCGCTGTCTCGCGGTGGTCAAGAGCTCCTGAATCGGAGAGATGCTCCCCACGGTGAAATCTTCGGGCATCACCGGGTCGAAGGAATCGTATCCGAAAGATATGGCGATATCCTCGATGAAATCGACCGGGTGGATGCAGTCCTTCCTGAAGGAGGGGGGCCGAACGGTCAGTACGGCGTCGTTTCTGCTTTCGACCCTGAAGCCCATGCCTGTCAGGGCCCGGGCGACTTCATCGGCCGACGGTGAAGTCCCGAGGAGCTTTTCGACCTCGGCTACCTCGATGATGAATTCTTCTCCCAGTTCCGTGGGGGTTATTATTTCGCGCCCCAGCGGCGTGTCGAAGGGGTATTCCACGAGGATGGGTGTTATTTCGTATCCCCTGTCGTGCAGGTTGCACGCGAAGATATTCGCCGCCACCAGCACGTCTTCGAGACCGGGACCGGTGACCTCCACGAAGAAGAGGCAGTCGCCCACCTTTATCTCACCGAGGGTGCTGCTGTTGATGACGGGCGGAAAGGAGAGAACCTCGCCGCCGGCGTCGCGGAGAAGGGGGAACCGGTCGAAGCCTTCGAGGAGCGACGCGAATTTCTGCCCGGTGGGATGCTTTTCCAGGATCTCGGACAGGGACATCTCCTCGTCGAAACCGAGGGGCGCGAAACGGGCGGCCGCGGGATCGGCGGCTTCGTATGTGATCGGGTAGGCGATGCCGCTTCCGTCGTAAACGCCCGTGGCTATGGTTTTCCGCTTCCGGCCGAAATTCTCGGAGAGTTTCTCCTGGGTCTGTATCACCTGGACCAGGAGCTCTTCTGGAATGGGCGGTCCTTCCGCGACGAATCCCGCAACGTACGGGCGGATGTTTTCGAGGCCCGGGTCGACATGAATTACGCCGGCGGGGAGGGGTGATTCGGAGGAGAAGAACGGATATTTGGCCGGAGTTCCCGATTCATGGGACTTGATCTGGCGGGAAAGCCCCTCAACGCTCCAGAGGTCGGGACGATTCGAGTCGACTATCTCGATACGGAGTTCATCCGTTTCTTCATTGTAGTCCTTGAACTCGCCCTTGGCGGTCAGCACAATCCTGTCGATTTCCTCGACCGACAGGCTCCGCCCCATCAATTTTTCGAGGTCTTTTTTCGCGCAGTTGAAAACCGGCATTTCGGCTACTCCATTTATTCGCGGCTTCCCGGCCGGTCATCCCGGTCGAGCGTTCCGGTTTGTCTCGTGGTCAGTCGTTCCGTCCGTCGAGGGCGGCTTCTCTTTATATCCCGAACGGCAGGGTCGTGCGCCGCACCATGTCCAGGTCGGGTGAAAACAGGTTCCGGATATTGTCTATACCCAGAGCGTTCATGGCCATGCGATCGATACCCAGTCCCCAGGCTATGACGGGCACTTCGATTCCGAGGGGTCGGCGCACTTCGGGTCTGAATATGCCCGCGCCTCCCAGTTCGACCCATCCGAGGGTCGGATGGTTTACGTGCATCTCCACGGACGGTTCCGTGAAGGGGAAGTAAGCGGGTGTGAACTTGATCTCCTCGGCCTTCGCCACTTCCACGGCGAAAAGTTTCAGCAACCCGATGAGGGTGCTGAAGTTGATGCCTTCGCCGAGGACGATCCCTTCCACCTGCATGAAGTCCACAAGGTGCTTCATGCTTACCTGCTCGTACCTGAATACCCGCGCCACGCTGAAATATTTGCCCGGGATATCAGGCCCTTCCGCCATGGTCCGCGCGGAAACCGCCGTGCCCTGGCTCCTGAGCACCAGGTTCCGGGCCCGTTCGGCATCATACCGGTACCGCCATCCGATCGATCCGGTATCGCCTCCGTTTTCGTGCATGCCGCCGACCCGGGTCAGAAACGGCTCTTCCACGGGGTCGCTTTTCGGGGGGTCGGCCACGTAGTAGACGTCATGGATATCCCTGGCGGAATGGAACTGCGGCATGAACAGCGCGTCCATGTTCCAGAATTCATTCTCGACCAGGGAGCCCCGCATTTCTTTGAACCCGAGGGATATCAGTTTTTCGCGGGTGCGGTCGAGAAACTCCCCGTATGGATGAAGCCTGCCGGGCAGGCACCTGACCGGTTCGAGGGAGATGTTGTATTTCCTGAACCGTTTCCCTTTCCAGGAACCCGACTTCAGCATTTCGGGCGTAAGGGTGGAAATTTCGTCGCCCCTGACCCCCGCCTCAGCCAGCTGCTGTCTCGCCGCCGCGCCTTCTCCGGTAAGGGAGTAGATCTTTTTCGCCCTTCTATCGACCCGGAAGACACCCTTTCCCTTGCCTCTTTTCCTCTGCATCGAGGAGGCAAGTTCGGCTTCTTCGGAGGCGAGGTCGCTTTTCCGGAGAGTGCCTTCGGCGGCGAGCCTGGCAAGGAGACGGTCGGCAGCGGCGAATTTGCCGGCCCCTTCTCCCGGGGCGACGGACAGGATTCCGCCCTCCCCGATCTCCACCGCCCGTTCCTTCTTCAGGGTGCCCACGGCCGGCCCGACTACCTGCTGTTCGAGGCCGGTCCGGGCGGGGAGATCGGTCACCCTCAAGCCCCCGCCTTCGCGGATGGCGTTCAGAATCTGTGATTCGGGCATCCCTCTGTCGGCGTAAGCGGCGCCTGTGTCGGTGAGGGAAATCTCCTCCCAGGCGTCTTCCCCCGCGACCTCGACCATTTTCCGGCCCAGGAGCCAGCCCGCCGCGCTTCGCATGTGCTCCGGCGAAAGTTCCGCTTTTTTTCTGATTTTATCTTCGTGTTCTTCCTGCTCCGGCTCCATCGCCAGGAGCATCTTCGCTTCGAGAGGATGCAGATCCGAGATATCCATAACGGTTTCCAATTTGGTGACCGCGGTCTGCCGCGGCTCTTCCGGGTGTTCGGCTTCTTGTGACCCGGCATCGTAATGTCGCGGCGTTCGAAGTGTCAAGCCGTTATTCGACTGGCCGACTATGCGCCCGGCTCGAAAATCACCGCCGCACCAACGGCGATACATTCATATGGCGGCCGCTTCGGTGGGGCTGAATTCGGGGTGTTTCCACTCTCCGGCGGCGACACGATTCTATGGTGTCGTCGAGCCGGCTGGCACGGCAGCCCATACCCGGAGCGACGGCAGTGAAGGGATTCTGTGGTGTCGTCGAGCCGGCTGGTACGGCAGCCCATACCCGGGGCGACGGCGGCGAAGGGGATCCGCAGTGCCGGTGGTTCAGCTGGCACGGCAGCCCATACCCGGGGCGACGGCGGCGAAGGGGACCCACGGTGCCGGAACCTTTGGCCGTTGCTGAAAATCTACCTTATCTATGAATGGCAATTTTAATCATAACCGGGAATTTAAGACCTTTCTTTTCGACCTTTGTTCTGCCCGCCGTACGGCCCGGTTGATCATGCCGATTTTCCCCACGTGGAGAAAATCGAAGTCGGGATAACGACCCTCAATCCGCAGTCGGCCTTCGTGTAAGTTGGTGTGGCACCGGCTGCACTGAAGTATAAGATTTTCAGGATCGTTGTTTCCTCCGTCGGATACCGGGACTATATGATGAACCTCGAGGAAGGAGGTCCGCATGAAGCACATTTCGTCATCATGTTTTAATGTTGGAAAAGTCGGGGGAGAGGAATATTATAGGGTTTTCAGGCCCAGGCAGCGGATCTGCCGCCACGATTTCACCGGTTCTGTTTTCCTATAGGAGATATTCTATGGACGACTCCGGCCAGATAGCTGATTCCCTTATCGTTACTATTCACGCCATGCCGTGCACCAACCGGTGCCGTCACTGCTGGACATTGGGCGCACCCGGCCGTGAGTTTATGGGCAGGGAAACGATCTTCGGCCTGCTCGAACAGATCGCGGCGTTGCGGAAACACGCTCCTCACGTTTTCCACTACTTTTTCTTCGAGCCTACGACTCATCCGGATTTCGTGTCGATTTTTCTCGAGGCCGCCAGGCTCGAGCTCATCTGGGACGAGTTCTTTTTTCCGACGAACGGCGCCGGTTTATCTGATCTTGCGGATGACGCGTGGCGTGATCTCGCCGATGCGGGGCTCGAATACCTTCAGTTCACGGTTTTCGGTCTCGAATCCACCCATGATCGCTTCGCATGCCGGAAAGGCGCTTTCAACAGTATCGTTGAAGCCGCTTCAGCCGCGAACCGTCACGGCGTCACCTGGACGACCGGCATTATGGCCCACCCGGACAACCTTGAGGAGCTCGAGGAGGTCAGGGACCGTTTCACCCGGCTCGGTGCAACGAACCTCGGAATCTTCACCTTCGAATGGCAGGGAAGGGGCACTGGAATAAAGCGTCTCCGCGAGGCTGATCTTGAGCGATTGCCTGAAAGCGTTCGCTCTCCTTTGAACAGACTTTGGGTACCCGAATGGAGGATTGTCGAGAGGATCCTTAAGGATGACGAGTTTGGTTCGAACCAGCCATTCAGCTGCGACTGCGAACTAACCGCTTTCGAGATCTTTCCCGACATGAACGTCTACTTGGGAGGTGGATGCGACGGCGGCGGCTTGATGGCCGTGCTGCCCGAAATGGTTGAGCGGTTCAGAATAGGCAGCCTCCGGGAGGAGCCCCTGGCCGCTATACTGACGCGGGCGATCCTCGACCCTCCCGATATCGTCCGGTCCGCGAGGGAGTTGACCTGGCGTGAGCTGGCTGAACGGTACGGAGACCGGTCCGGTGAAGAGCTGTTCCGCTTTCCACTGCACGGCAACACTCCATCTCCGTTGCCCGACCGTAAATGGCTCGCTTCCTATCTCAGGGAAAAATATTGATGGAGGTAGGCTTTTCCCGGATGGGACTATCGACGGCCGGGAGATGTCGACGGAGGGGGATTTCCTGATGGAAGGGGTTGTCGGTAGAGGGAAATCTGTTAACGGAAGGGGTTTTCGGTAGAGGGAAATCTGCTGACGGATGGGGCTGTCGGTAGAGGGAAATCTGTTGACGGATGGGGCTGTCGGTAGAGGGAAATCTGTTGAGGGATGGGGTTAATCGCAGAAGTAAAGCTGATTTAAGACGTGAGTTTTCAGCAGAAGTAAGGCAGTTGACCGACGGGATGTCTGCGACGCTTTGAGCCGAGGCTGCCGCAGGTTTGCCCCTTTCCTCCTCGGCAGTCAGATCGGTTCCCTGCATCCCGTAACTCTTCCGTCCCGGGAGCAGGATCGGTTCCCTGCACTACGTAACCCTTCCTTCTCGGAAGCAGGCTCGGTTCTCGGCTCCCCTTGGACCTTCCCTCTCGGAAGTCAATTCCGTTCCCGGTTCCCCTTTCCCTGCTCAGTGGCATACCACGCCTATACCCCTCGATTCGAAAAAACGGGATGCTTCGGCTATTTGACCGGCGTCGGGCGGCAGGCAGGAAACAGGTTCAAACGGAGCGTTCACTTTGACGAGCTTGCCCAGTCCGAGTCCATGGTAAGGAAGTATTGTTATCGACGGCAAACCGAGGGAACCCAGCAGCCGGGCGGTCAGGCGCAGGTTCTCTTCATCGTCGTTGATGCCGGGGATTAGCGGCATTCTGACGTTCACGTTCCCGCCGCGCCGCACGAGGCGGTCGAGGTTCTCGAGTATCAGGCCGTTCGACCTGCCGGTGAGCGACCTGTGCCGCTCCCCGTCTATTAATTTCAGATCGAACAGGAAAAGATCCACGAAATCCGCCATCTCGGTGAGATGAGCGGCCGGCACGTGCCCAGCGGTTTCAACCGCCACGTGGATGCCCCTTTCCGCGACGAGAGGAAGAAAAGCTTTCAGGAAAGCCGGGTGGGCCAGCGGTTCTCCTCCCGAAAGAGTGACTCCGCCGCCCCCGCCGTAGTAATCGATATCCTTCAGGACTTCCGCGAGCAGCGCCTCGGGAGCGAACTTTTGCGCGGCCGGCGCCAGCGCGCCCGCAGGACAGACTTTTGTGCACTCCAAGCAGTTCCTGCACCTCGACCGAGCGAACTCCAATCCGTCGCCCTCCACCGAGATCGCCGATTCGGGGCACGCCTCAGCGCAATCTCCGCACAGAAGGCAGGCGGCAGCGGTGAAAAACGGTTCGTTGCCGAAGGAGATGGTTTCGGGATTCTGGCACCAGCGGCAGGCGAGCGGACACCCTTTGAAAAAGAGGGTGGTGCGGATTCCCGGCCCGTCATGGATAGAAAACCGCTGGATATCGCACAGGAGAGCTTCCATGTCAGGTGGTCTCGACCGGCGAACCGGGCCGGCAGAGCGTTCCCGGGGCGGCGGACCGGGTTTTCGAAGGTCGAATCGCCGGCAGTCGCTGATTAACGTCCTGGAGGAGACGGATGCACAGCCCCCATAGATAGCCGTACTTGAACAGGTAGTAGTTGTTTCCTCTCTGTTCGATCTTGTTCTCCAGCAGCAACCGAAGGGTATCGTTCGGGTCTTTTCTCATGGATCGAAGGAAGCCCGCCGGATCGAGAAGCACGAGCTCGTAGTCGGGCGGGGCGGCGCCGCCTCCGCGGATCCGGATCCGTCCGCCCGAGAAAACGAGGCACCTCGCCCCACCTCCTGCGCTGAACCTGTAAACAGCCTCGAATCCGTCGACGGCCCTCCTGAAACGCTCCGAAAAGATGCCGGCCAGCCCGAAGGCGACCCGGGAGCCGACCACGACCCCGTTCAACACGATCGAATCGCGGATTCGTGCGAATAAGCGTCTCATCACTGTCTCCCCGCCCTTGCCGGCGCATCCTCGGTGCGGGCTATGATCTCGTCCTGCATGCCCCTGTTCAGGTCGCAGAAATACGCCGAGTAGCCTGAAACGCGAACCAGCAGGTCCCGGTGCAGCTCCGGATTACGCTGGGCCGCCAGAAGGGTCTCCCTGTCCTGGACCGTGAACTGCACCTGCATGCCTCCGCCGCTGAAATAACCGTCGACCAGCCGCTGGAAAATATCGAGCCTGCCCGGTTCTCCGAGCAAACTCCGCGATATTTTGTGGTTGTTCGCGATACAGTTCGCCATAAAGCGCGCGGGCAGCCGGCGGGTGGAGGCGAAGGAGGCTGTGGGGCCATTGACGGCTGCGCCCGAGACGGGAGTGGCGCCCGATGCGAGCGGAGCCCCTTTGCGCCTGCCGTTCGGGAGAGCTCCGATTTTCGCCCCGAGGCCGGTATGGAAGGTGACGCTCCAGTATCCGACCTGGTATCTCCCGCCTCTCGGGCTGCGGTATTTTCGGAAGACGGATGAGACTGTTTTTACGAGACGGACGGCGACTTCGTCGGCAGCCGGGTCGTCCGAGCCATATTTCGGGGATTTCCTCGTGAGGATGGCGAAGGTTTTTTCGTGCCCCTCGAAATCCGCCTTCAGCGCCGCTTCGAGCTCCGCCGGGGTCACGACCCCCTTTCCGAATACCCGGTCTTTCAGCGCGGCGAGAGAGTCGGTCACATCCGCCAGGCCGATGACCCCGACGCCTGAGGAGTTGATGCTCGCGCCGCCCCTGGTGACGTCCCTCCCCGACTCCATCGTTCCCCGGATGAGCGCCGAGAGGAGAGGAGTGGGGTGAAGCTCCGCGTGGGCATCGGCGAAACGGGCGTTCCCCTCCGCGGCGAGGTCCGCGAGAAACGCCAGCTGTTTCCTGAACGCATTGTAAAAATCTTCGTATCGTTCAAACGTGCTCAGGCCCCCCGTATCCGGGCCTATGCGCAGCCCCGACAGGGGATGTACCCCTCCGAAGAGCGTCAGTTCGAGCACGGCGGCGAGGTTGAACATGATCGCTCCGGTCATTCCCATTGTGCGGCAGGCGCTCAGAATTTCGACGCAGCCGACGACCCCGTAATCGATCGCGTCCTCGCGGCTGACTCCATGTGCGGTCAGGGCTTCGATTATCCGTTCGTCTCCGTAAAGCGCGGGAGCGGCGCCGCTTCTGTAGATCGATTCCACGAGTGCCCGGCGGTACCCGGGCGGGGAACCGCGGTGCAGGCGGGCGCAGATATTGGGCTCCCTCATGGCGAGCATCGTCGAGACATCCAGCAAAAGGTAGGTCATGCCGCTTACGGCATCGGATCCGTCCGGGTTCATCCCGCCGAGAGTCACGGCCTGGTTCGTCGACGCCCCTCCGAGGATTTCGTGAGACATCGATGGAGCGATTGGTGCATGATCCCCCATCTTTATGAAGAAGCATCCCACGAGCTCCGCCGCCCGGCGCCGGTCGATCCTTTCCGCCGCAAGATCCCTTTTGTAAAAGGGATGCAGAATCTGGTCGAGCCTGCCGAAGCTCAGCGCCATGTTGCTGTTTTCCTGGTGCAGCGCAACCTGGGTGATCCAGATCGACTGGAGAGCTTCGTGCAGCGTTTCCGCCGGCCCCGACGGAACCCTTCTCAGGATTGCAGCGATTTCCCGGAGTTCCGCGGCCCTCCGGGATTCGGCTTTTTCCGCTGGGGCTCCGCGTCGACCGATTCTTCCGGCGTCGACCCCTTCCGTTTCAGGCACGGCCTCTCGCCCGACGACCAATCCGGCTTCGATCCCTTCCGCTTCAGGCACGGCCTCTCGTCCGACGGCCAATCCGGCTTCGAGCCTTTCCGCTTCGGCCTCGCACTCGGCGGCGTATCGTCCGGCAAAGGTTATCACCCCTTCCAGGGCGGTCCGGACGGCCCTGTAAAACTCCGCCGCCTCTGCGTCGCCCGCCCGCTTCTCCCGGTCGGCGGCTTCGTCGATCAAGGTGACCAGGCCCCGGTTCACAAGCGTGGGATAGTCGGGGATCAGGTGCGTGATCCCGTTCGCTTTCGTCAGGATGAAGAAAACGAACCGCTCCATCAGCCTCAGGAATTCCGGATCGTTATTCTTCCGGCGCACATCCTCGATAATGGTGAGATCCTTCCAGAAAGGGAATACCTCCTCCGCGAGGATGTCGATTTCTTCTTCGGTTATGTCCACCGGGTCGAAGTTGCGGTCGGCAATAATCGGCAGCTCGGGCCAGAGAGCGAGAGACATGAACTCCGGGTAAACCGGGGTTCCGTATCGGAACCTGGTGGTGGAACCGACGATCAGCTCGTTCTCGAAGACCACGGCAGGTATCCGTTCGAGCACGTACCGGAGCGCGCGGGCCTGCCTCAATACCGGTTTCACCCGGTCGAACCCTTCATTCCGGTAGAACTCGGTGATGAGCCGCGGCCGTTCGGCGCAAATCGTTTTTCGCGCGGAGATCAACTCTTCCCTGAGTCCTGCGAGCCTGGGAAAATCGTCGAGTTTAAAAACCTCCGGCCGTGGAGCGGGTTCCGGCGGATACCGGTCCACGACGGGGCGAGCGCCCGTTTTCGCTTCGGTTGTTGCCGGGTTTTTCACAGTCATCCTCTCCGTCGATGTTCGCAACCTCTCAGTCGGATTTTCAGGAGGTTGCGTTTCCCGATGCGGTCAGTTTCCAGAAGGCTTCGTTTCCCGATTCGGCGAGTTTCCGCGAGAGCCGTCGGCACAGATCGGCGTCATGCACCCTCAGCGCGTCGAATATCCGGCGGTATGCATGCCTGTTTTCGATGGTGCCCCGGTAGATCGGCGTGAAGAAGCCTCTTCCCCGTTCGTAGACGTCCCGTATCGAATTGTAGAGGAGGATAAAAGCCAGGTTCCCGCTCGCCCGCGCAAGCTCGTAGTGGAACAGGAAGTCGAGCTCCTGGTACCGGTCGATGTCGCCGCCCTCGCCGCCCTCGCCGCCCTCGCCGCCGCCGCACGCCTCGATTTCGTCGACTATCCGCTCGAGCCGCTCCAGCCCCGTTTCGTCGATCCG
>CAYMWF010000125.1:0-12400 GCA_964394085.1 uncultured Gemmatimonadota bacterium
GAGCCCGGTTGAAGGCGGAATTCGTCAGGCTTCTCGGACCTTCGTGGAATCTCGAAAACGATCATCCTGATTCCCCTGCCATCCAGCGACAAGTCATCCAGCCGCAGGAGAATCTCGACTTCACCGTCGAGAACCGGCAGGGGGTCGATTGAACGAAATCTCTCGCAAACCATTTCGGGTTCCCTGATGACCATCTCCAGGGGCACCGATTTCCCGTTAACCGTGACCTGCACTTTTTCCAGCGATTCAGCCCTGGTCAACGGCTCGATTGTAATTATAGAAACATCAACTTCCCCGGCTCCTTCCGGGACGGGTACCTTGAATCTGTATTCACCTTTGTTCAGAATGTTACCACCTGTGCATCCGCCTGAAAAATAAGGAGAAAACCGGGCTAATTCGCTGAAAGGAGAGCAATTGACGGCAAGTTTCCCGCCGTCCCATTCAATCGATTCACGCCGGATGCGGTATTTCCTGACTTCGACTCCCCTGAAATCGTCTTTTCTCTCAAGTATCAGCCTTCGATCAAGATCCATTTCGAGTTCAAGATAAGCGGGCGATGCGAAGGTCTCCTTTCCCAGAATGGACTGTTTGAACTGCAACTGCCAGGCTCTGGACGAGAACATGCTCCACCGATTACCGGCGAGCGTCCCTCCCAGACCCGGAAGATCCACTACAGCAAGGTATTTTTCGCTCTGCTCAGACACGGATTCCCTGGATGCAGGTATGGCGGCGTCCGCTTCCCTCATCGTTGAGGGCACCATCCGCCATTGCGTCCTGGGTTTCCTCTCCTGGCGGAAGGAGCCGGGTAAATAATAACTCATGACATCGATCATGAAATGGGGTGTTATCACGAGCGCATCGCCGTCGTCCGTTTCGGAAAGCATGTAATCAAAGCATTTCCTTATCTCTTTTTCGCTGTAATCGCTGTTGATGATTAGAATGGACCAGAGGCTGAGCACCGTGAACGAACCGATAACGATAAAACGAACGGGAGATATTTTCGAATATGAGCGGAAACTTCCCCGTTCTGAAAGATCATAGATAAACCATAACGACACACCCCACACAAGCGGGAATAAATACAGAAACAGCCTTAAAATAAGCAGATAGCCACCCGAGCTCATCAGGATCGGAAGGACTTTCGCCACTTCCACCAGGGGACTGAAAAGAACGAAAAGACTAAATAGCATGGGACCCGCTTCTTTAGTCTTGATCGCCCGGAAACACCCCGCGAAGAAAAGCGCGGCGAGCAATACTCCGAAAAACCGGGCCTGCATGGGTATGCCGCCCAGGAGTCTGAACAGCTCGACCGGCGCGTGAACAATATAAGAAGGAGCGAAATGGGCGGGGCTGTCTATGGGGAAGGAAGTCCGCGTGAATCCCAGGGTTTCCACGAAACGTCCGTACCATGGCAAGCTCAGGACGAAAAAAGCGACGAGTGCGTTCAGATGCTTCAGGAGAAGCACCTTCCGGTCGAGCCCCTTCCGTTGCAGAATTATAAAGAACAGTCCCGCCAGCGCCTGGACTGCAACCACCGCCAAAGCGCTGTAATGAACAGCCAGACAGGCGATGTTCAATGGCACAACGAGGGCGAAATACACGGTCCGTCCTGTTTTGAGCCCCATGGAAAGAGCCATTAGTGTGAGAATCACCAGCAAGTAGAAAAGAGCATAAGGTGACAGATCGACCGAATAATACGAATGAAACGGTGAAACAGCCAGGAGGAGAGTTACAATAAGAGCAATACGCTCTCTGAAAAATCTGCGGATGAAGAGAAATGTAACCGGTATGGAAATAAGCCCAATGACCAGGGAAGTGAGCCTCATTGCAGACAGGGAACTGCTCAAACGGTTCATCAGGTAAGGTATAATAAGATATCCGGGTGAGTGATTGTATGTCACGGAGAGCTGGTTGTCGATAAGATCGCGCAAACCTCTCGCTTCAATTGAGGGCAGCCAATACGATATTTCGTTGATGCTCAACGCTTTATCATGAAGCGTCCACAGGCGCACCGCAAGGCCTGCTCCCATGGCCAGAAACAGCAGACCGTACGGAGCGGATTTTCGCGCGGTCGATCGAAAGATACTGCTCATCCGTGCACTACATGATGTTTACCGGCAATACACCTGTTCAGCCGATAGATAGGGCGAGGTTCCCTGGGCGGACAAAACCTTATCGGATAATCTTTAGCATTCGGTCAGCCATTTTTCAAGAACATCGGTCGAGACTTTTTTCTTGAAATCCTCCGGAATATGCATCTAGTGTCTCGTCAAGCGTCGGTTGACACATCTTGCTCGTAAGGGTCGCTCGTATTTATATTTCGGCTTCGTTTACACAGCACACCGCTCGTCGTCAGTGATGCCTTGCGAAACAACAGAAACTACCGTTCTCCTGCGCTTTCCGTCATTTTACCCGGCACAGGCATTTTCCAGGCAATTCAGCCCGGCAGTGAAGATAAAGTGATTGGCCGGCAGAGTTCGGGGGCCCGCAGGGAACCATGAGCCTAGAATCCAACGACTCTGAAAACATTAACGAACCCGGCAGGGATACGGTTTCTTTCCGGGTCCGTGCAGCGGCGTTTCTTTTCTTTCTCCTCCTATCCTGCGTACTTACCTATCCTGTAGTTCTCAGCCCGGGCGATTACACTTTCGGACTGAAAGATCACATCGCGCCCATGCAGGAATATTTCCTTCAGGCCAACATGATCAGGGCCTGGTGCGCTGGCGACCCCATTCACTACTACCGCACCGATTTTCTTAATCATCCGTATGGGCAGGATATCGGCGACTGCGTGGGAATCAGTCTGAATCTTTTCTTTTACATTCCTCTCGCTTTCATCGACAACGTCTTTGCCCGGACCAACCTTCTCATCATCCTTATCCTCACGCTGAACGGATTTTTCATGTTCCGCCTGCTTCTAAAACAGGGGCGCCCGGCGTGGACTGCGGTTGCCGGAGGATTCTTCTTCGTATTCAGCCCTTACCTGTTTCTCAAACTGAACCAGGGATTTATCCAGAAGATTATTCTCTTCTGGATTCCACTGTTCTGGGGGGCCTTGTCGGACCTGGAAAAAAAGGGACGAATCAGGGATGGTTTGAAATCGGGCCTGATGCTGTCGTGTATGCTGTACTCGTATGCGCCATATGCATATTTTCTGGCTGTGATCGCCGGTCTCCGGATACCTCTGCATGCCCCGAGGAAAGATAGTCTGGTCAAGACGATGACTGCTTTGGCCGCGGCAATTCTTTTACCGGTTCTCGCGGCAATCCTGCTCCAGACGGTAGTACGGGAACCGTTTCTTTCAACAGGTGCGGGGAAGCATTCTCTCGATTTCGGTTTTTTGGTCGGAGTCCTCGACATTTCGCGGCCATTCCGCTTCTGGCCTTACAGTCATTTCACAATGCTCGACATACCTCTCCCGCTCGGCATCACCGTTCTTCTTCCGGTGCTGTCTTTCGCAGGTTTTTTCCTCGACAGGCGCGGAAGGAGCACGGTTTTCGAGGCCTGCGCCGCCCTGTTCTTTCTTCTTATGGCGATGGGGGATAATCTTGCTTTCGGCGACCAGGTAGTGCGCATTTTCGGTTTGGCGGTTCCCCTGCCGTACCGGTTCTTCACCTGGCTGCCATTCGGAGACAGACTGGGGTTCCCGATACGCGCCCTTCCGGTGGCCGGCTTTTTCATGACGATCTTGTCTGTAAAGGGAATATCGGCCCTTAGCGAACGGATAGGCGCGAAGGAGCGCTGGATGGCGGTTGCGGCCTGCATCCTCCTTACAGCGGACAACATGCTGCTGCTTCCCGAGCTTTTTCCCATGCAGGTTCACAAGGCGAATGCCCCCGAATTTTTTCTGAACCTGAGAAACGAGGAGGAAGCCGCCTTCCTCAACCTGCCTCCAAGCAGCTTTCCAAGGGACAACAGGTACGCTCATTACGTGTACTACGCTGCTGTTTCAGGCTGGAAAATAGTGAACCCGTACAGATACAGAACAAGAAAAATCGAGAAATCCATGGTTTATGATTTTCCAGGGTCCCGCGCTCCAGCGGCGGTCAAGGCAGCATACCTGGATGACCTGTCAGCGGCGGATGTGCGCTACATAGTGATTCACACAGGGTTGGCGGAAGATCCCGTCAAATCGGTCTACGCCACCGGCTGGCTTGCCGATTTTCTGGGAGAACCTACCACACATGAAGGCGGGGATTTTATCGTTTATGATCTTTCGAACCTGGCGGCAGAAAAACTTCCGACCTCGGGTGTTTTATTGAAATCAAGGGGGTAAAAAAGGGTTGATCATATGCCCTGCGCGCCGGGTAACGCCCAGCGCTTTAACGCGTTGCCGAAAATGAAGCCCGTATTTACTGTAAATACGTTCGCAACCGAGAGGGGATTGAACCGGAACAGGAACCTGTTCTCCACATGGCCGTTGCAGAAGCATGGTGCGGTGCAGACCGGGCGCTTGAATGTTTTCACGGTTTCTTCGATATTGCTTTGATTCACTTCGACACCAGAGCCGCTTACTGCCCACGGGTAGCAGGGATGCAGATTTCCATCGGGTGATAAAGCGAAGAAAAAATGCCCGGCCGGACAGGTTGATGTATCGTAGACCGGGTAATGATTCCTGATGAAACGAAGATACGGGAAACTCGATGCGACCAGACTCGGGTGACGTAATTTCAACTGTATCAGGCGTTTTGCCAAGGCGCGCAACCGGTCGGAATCAGGCGCCATCGGATCGTCTTTAGCCGGCGGGCGCCCGTTCAGGAAGTACGGCTGCCACACTGTGGCGACCTTTTTTTTCGAAGCGAATTCGATGAGCCGATCCGCTTCCTCCAGGTTCTCTGAATTCAGAGTGCACGAAAGCAGCACCTTCACGCCTGTTTCCTGCAGCAGGTCCACAGCCCGCGTCACCGCTTCGAAGCTTCCTTCGCCCCTCAGGCGATCGTTCAAATCCCGTCCGCCGTCGATGCTCACACTCGCATAATCAAGACCGTGAAGCAGTTCTATCTTCTCTTCCACCAGCACCCCGTTGGTGGATAACACCGTAGTGATACCCGATCGACGGCAGTAATCGATCATGACACCGATATCCGTGTGGAGGAGCGGCTCCCCGCCGGTAAATCCGATGCGAACCAGGCCCAGTGCGCGGAATTTTTCGAGAAGGGGACGCAACTCTACGAACGAGAGTTCCTTCCCGGGATTGGGAAGGCGACAATAGGCACAGTTGCTCGTACACCGGAAAGTCACAGCATATGATAGAAAAAACGGGGCGTTGGCGCCTGAGATTTTCCCGCGCAGAATGCGTATCCCGGCGGCTACCGTAGCCCGCAGGGCTCCGTTGCGACTCCGGCCGGCACCATTTTTCAGATCATCCAAGTTTCAACCTCAGGCTCGCGATAGTGGATAAATACTTCCGGCCGCGTGAAACCAGTTCGAAGAACGACTCTCCGGTCTTGGTCTCTCCTTTCTGCCGTGATACATTGAAGTAGGGAATTTCGGCCACCTTGAAACCACCTTTGGATGCCCGGTAGACGAAATCGATAAAATACTCGCCATAATCGCCATTCAAACGGAACTTTTGCAGCACTTCTCTCCTCACGGCAATGAAACCGCTCGTGTAATCCCTGGCCGAGCCGCCAAGCACGAGGGATGCGATCCTGTTAATAACCAGGCTGGTGAACCTTCTGGATCTTTCACCTCGGAGATCACCGCCCCCCTCGATGTATCGCGAAGCCACCACCAAGTCGAAACCTTCGTCGAGTTTACGGAGCATAACCGGAATGATTTCGGGGGGATGTGAAAAATCAGCATCCATCCAGACAACTACATCACCGCGAGCTGCATCTATCCCCTTTTGGATGGAAAAGGTAAGGCACCTGTTCCCTATAGTCCGTATCAGCTTAATCCTGTCGTCTGCCAGCGACAATTCCTTCACGACCTTCCAGGTTCCGTCAGGTGAGTCGTCATCCGCTACGATTACTTCGAAAAGATCGGGAACATGCAAGAAAACCGATTCGATGAGATCTGAAATGACATCGACCTCATTCAGCGTGGGAAGAACTACGGAAACGAATCTGTACATTTTGTTGACTTCCAGACTCGATCGGTGCCAGGATCGAAGGGTCATTTCATAACGACGATGAGCGCCTGGAACCGAAGGATGCGACAGCGCATGCGCAACATCAAACCGATCATAAACAGGTACCGCAGACTCTTCAACATCTTTCAGGCGTTCGGTGAAAGGCCGCCGTTTCCACTGCTTATTCTGGTTCACATCACCTTCGAATGCAACTGCGGATGCGACATCTGTTATCAACGGGGGAAAAGGGAGTTTCAGCGGAACGCTGCGCCGATGGAACCGTCCCTTTTCAGGAAGCTGCTTCTTCAGGCAGATGACTTCATCCGAAAACCTCTCGTGCATCTTTACGGAGGCGAACCTCTTCTGCACCGGCGGTTTCCTGAATTCGTCGCTCTACTGGACGAACACGGCTTCAAGGCGACCATAAACACCAACGGTGAATTACTGGCGGAAAGGGCTGCCGATCTCGCCCGCGGACCGGTAAAGATGGTGAATGTCTCCCTCGATGCGCCCGGCGACCGCCACGATGTTATGCGACACCGTCCGGGCCTCTTCGCCGCTGCGGTGGAAGGAATGAAGCTTCTCAGGTCGATGGACGAACGGATCAAAATCAATGTAAACTACGTGGTGAGTGATAAAAACGCAGGTTCTATAAGCAGCGACGCCGTGGAATTGGAAAGGCTTCTCCATGGTGCAGGTGTGGATTATTTCAGCATAGAGCAGATGGCATTCACCGCCGATTCAATGGCAAGGGCCGGTCGGATAGACGCAGGTGCGCTCATCGATGAAATGGCTATCCTGGAGAAAATGAAATTCGCTTTCCCGGTAACATCCACACCGGTGGTTCGACAACACGACCTGGGAAAATATTACGGTTCAATGGAACCATTCGATGGGCTCAACTGCAACGTGCCCTGGATAGGCCTGAACGTGATGCCGGGCGGTACAGCGACACCGGGTGGAGGAATGTTCGAATGCACTAAGCCTTGCGGAAACATCAACAGCGACACCCTGAGAACTATCTGGAACGGGGAGGAGATGCGGAGGTTTCGCCGGCGTACACGGCAGGCCATGCCGAGGGACTGTTTCCGCTGCTGCCACACCCAGCACTACAGCAGGATGTTCAGATGCCGGCCTGCGTCTTTTGATGCACTTCCCGGCGGAACAGACCGTTCAGGAGTGAGAGAATACCCTTCCAAAAGGTGAGCCAGGCGCCCGACCGCACCCCTGCAAAGATGATACGTTTGACACGAAACGGCCTAATATAGAAACGCCGCAAGGCCCTGCGTACGGCCCTGTCGAGGATTTTCGCATCGGCTCCCGGCACCGAAACCACGGACCCTCCATGGTAAGAAAACCGGCTCCAGTCGGTGGTGGTCAGCCATCCTTTACTGCGGTATAAATTGTACAATTCGCTTCCGGGGAACGGTACCAGATGAAAAAAATTGGCGTAAGTCGCCTGCGTCCCCGCTGTGAAATCTATGGTGCCGTCTATTGTGTTTCCTGTTTCTTCCGGGAACCCGAAAATCACGTTGGCCTTGGTTCTTATTCCCGACTGCTCCGCAATCCGGAAAGCATCGAGAATGCCGGCATTACTTATCGGTTTGTTCACGGATGCCCTGATTTCGGGATACCCGCTTTCTATGCCGATCTCCATTTTGACGCACCCCGAGTCTGCCATGACGCGGCAGAGAGAACCGTTCACCTCGTCGGCCCTGGCCTGGCAGATCCATTCAAGTTTACGACGCATGCTGCGTATTCTACCTGCAATTTCAATCAAACGATCAGGATCGGATAGAAATGTGTCGTCGTAAAAGTATACGAGTGAAACCGAATGTTTATCGACCAGGTATTCGAGGTCATCCATCACTCGATCCACCGAATGGTACCTGACCATGTCTCCCCATGTGGCCCCTTTTGCGCAGAAGGAGCATTTCCCCGGACAACCTCTCGATGTCACCATTGTGGCGAAATTGCCCTTCAATCCTCTGCCAACCGGGTAGGGGTAGCGGTATTTTCCGACAGGGAGGAGCTGGTAAGCCGGCGGTGGAAGATCGTCGAGTTCCGCCTCGTATCTCCGCGCAGGATTCTTTTTCAGCCGGTTCCCGTCCCTGAAGGCCGTTCCCGGTATATCTTCACCTCCGCCGTTAGTCAGCAGTTCCACAACCGTATTTTCACCTTCGCCGATCACTACGTAGTCGGTCACATCCGCCAGATCTCCGGGAAGGGCGGACGGATGGCTGCCACCGACCAGGATCAAGCAACCGGGAAGTTTCTTCCTGACTGAAAAACAAAGTCTCCTTACGGTGGGCGCAGTGAGGGTTGCCGCCGTAAATCCGACCGCATCCGGCTTCGCCGCCGTCACCGATTCGGCGAGACTGTCGACGCTGTGACCGACAGCATGGCCGTCGATTATCTCCGCTGTCCAGCCCGGGCACTTCTCGAGAACGGAAGCCGCTATGTATGCGAGCCCGAGTGGAGGTTCGGCGAACCGCGCGAGTCGCGAAAAGGGACCCGGGGAGTGATCATAGGGAGGGGCTGCGAGCAGGAGTTTTTTTTTCATCCGAATTTCGAGACGGCCGAGGCGATCCGGTCGAGCTCCTTCGTGCTCAGTGTGTCATAAGCCGGAAGTTCGACCAAGTGTTCGAAGACGCGGACCACTCCCGGGAAATCCGCATCGCTGCCACCCAGGAGCCGGTGGCATGGGAAATTGATATCATTCCCGATTCCAATATCTATACCCTTACCGAGAAGCCTCTTCTTCAGGTCACGCGGATCCCCATCTATCATGGCCGCGAACTTGTGATATGCGGACAAAGCGCCAAACGGGGTTCTTTGCGGTCTGATGTTCGGCAGGCGCGTCGTCAGGTACGACGCGTTTTTCCGGCGTTTAGACAAACGCGTCTCCAGGTAGTCGAGCTGACTTAAACCGATTAATGCCTGCAGTGGGCTGAGGCGGAGGTTCCGCCCGGGCTTCCGACGGTCCGCGAGCCTGTATAAATTTCCGAGTAGTTCCCGGAGCTTTTCGTTGGAGGAGAGCCACGCCGCCGCGCCGAAAATCGGGCTGTTCACAAGGAAATGTTCTAAGTAACCAGACACAACCTTCCCGATTCTCCGCCCGGGAGAGGTTTCCTTCCCGAGGACCGCCCGGGTGGCTGCTGCGATCGTTTCTTCATTCGTCGTGATCATACCCCCGCTGAACGTTGAAACCGGTTTCACCTGGTCGAGAGAGAAAAATGCGGCCTTGCCGAAAGAGCCGCATTTACGACCTTTGTACTCAGCGCCGTGAGCATGGGCGGCATCTTCAACGAGGAAAGCACCCGACTCCGCGAGCAGATCTTCAATTTCCTCCATCCGGGCTGGAGTTCCGAACATGTGAGTAACGATTACAACTTTCGTATCCGGCCTGATTTTCGATTTCAGATCTTCTAAGCTGATGTTGAAATCTTCGGTCGAGATATCGAGCAGTTCGATAACGAAACCCTTTGCGACCAGTGTTTCTATCAACGGTTTAATCGTGTAAACCGTTGTTAGTATGTGGTCTCCCGCCTTCAACCCGAGAGCGTCCAGTATAAGAAGCATGGCGTCGGTACCTGAACAGGTCGCAACAGCATGATCGACTCCGACATACCTCGCAAAATTCTCCTCAAACCGCCGCACCGGATCTTCGGGCTCGGATCCGAGTAAACTACGGACGATCTCACCGGCCATCCCCGGATAGAATGTTATCGTGCGCCTGGGGATCAACATCAAACTCCAAACAGGCCGAAACGGTTTTCATACAAGGTTTCACTGTATTTCAGGGTGTTTGTTTAGTCAAGCTCACTGCAGCTCTAAGCATTTTGCGCTGCAGGTGTTTTTCAGGGAATTTCTACGAGGAGTAACCTCTATTCCCAGGATTGCAGTTTATTCGATAAGCACTCCATGCTTTTGTTTGTCCGCGATAATGCAAGGACGTCGTTTATCATGACGTATGGCGGCATGTTGTACATCCTTCACCCGCCGGCTTGAGGACCGATGCTTTTGTCTTCAATCTATGCTGCTTTTTTAACCAAGCTCCTCATCAGCTCATTCTGATTCTCCCGAATCCTCCCTACAGCCATTGTGAGCATGACAATAAGCGCCAGTCCTATCCTGAGCTTCATCTTCTTCAAGCCCCGTATAAAGTGCTCTTCGAACCCGAAGGACACATCGAGCCTGCTGTTGACCCTCTCGACCGCTGTCCGTTTTTTATATTCCCGCTCCCAGGCATAACTGCTTCTTGCCAGGGGTGAGAAGACTCTCGGTTCAAAAGACCGCTTGATTCGCAAAGCCCTTCCGACCGGACACTCTTTTTTGCCTTTGCACCTGATGCCGTAATGGACAGCCGGACATCTGTATTTCAGCGTGTCTCTATCCTTCTCGAACCCGCCGTAACTCATTTCTCTTATTTCACCGGTTTCAGGACAAAAGCAGGATACGGTTCCACGATAGTCGTAGACTACATTATACTGGCCCTGCACCAGCCGGCTTTCTTCACCGTCCTGCCACATATTCCTGATATCGATTACCGGTTTGACCCCGTGATTTTTCCAGAGTGCTTGGATCAGGTCCGTGTCATCATATCCTTTGTCAGCAGACAGATATTCGCACCTTTCCAGAAGCCCCGGTATATTCCGGTCCATATGCTCGACAAGTTTTTTTGCCTGGGGGATTTCAGCACCTGAGGCTTTTGTCACTTCATATGCAACAGGGAGCTCAAAGTCTGAATCAACGACAAGATGAAGCTTATAACCGAACCACTTTTTGACAGTCTTCCACAGGGAACCATCAGCCTTCTTCCCCTTGTAGGTCTTCTTGCCCCAGTTCGCATCGGTATCACGACGCCCATCAGATTCACGTTCCGTTTCTTTACCGGGGTTGGCAAAAGTATTCAGAGCCTTTCCGTCCACGGCAAGCCTGGTTCCGAAATCAGGAAGAAGTTCCATCAAATCCTTGACCAGGATATTGAAGATTTCCCCGATTTCTTCTTCGTAATTCAGGAGCTTTTTGAGAAAACGTGTATATACCCATGCAGGAGGAACGCGATTTTTCCTGGTCATGGAGAAGCCGCATATAAAACAAAGCTGAGGATTACGTGCGAGTTCCCGCCGCAGGCTTTCGATAGATTCGTGCCCGTAAATTATCCCCGCGATAATAGAATTCCACACAGGACGGACAGGATAATCGTTCCGTCCGTTACCGCGGTCAACTTCCATTATTATCATCAAGCCTTCATCAGGCATATTATTCAACACAAGAACAAGCCGCTCGAGATCTCCGAGTTCATCTATTTCTTGCCATGTGAACAGTTCAGGATTTAGTATAGTGGCCATTGGCAACCTCCTTTCTACCGGCTGATCCGGTAGTTGGGTTTCGTTCAGGGTTGCCATAGTATTTTTTCCAGCCACGAGATTTCAACTACAACTTCAATATTATGCAGAGTTTTCCCTCCCGGTTCCCGTCATCGTGTAGATGATGAGGGAGCGTCTTTCTGCCCGTCGGACGATAGCGGAGTCATCCGGGGAGGGGTTTGGACACCAGGTATTGCGGAACATGTGTTCCTTCCCATCCTTCTGGATGTGCTTGAATATACCTGACCGAAACAGGGGGATGGGAAGGGGCGACACTTCCCGAGCGGAGGATAAGAAGCGCAAATGTTTGAGCTGAGGGGCGGCGGGAAGCTGGGAGCAGGTGCGAGCAGCGAGGGAAGGGAACAGCGAGTTTTTGCGCTTCCCGGAGCGAGGGTTAGCGGAGCCGGATGACGCAGCGTGCTCCGCCGGGCGGGAAGACGCTCCCTCACCCCCTGGAACGTGCCGCTATCCATGGGGTCAATTTCCAGCTTTGAACAACCGACGATGCCGTATGTTCAATAAACTCGTATACTGCATGGGGTAAATTGATTTGCGATGCCTATACATACCCCTGATTTATAATCAGTTCCGCGCATCGCAAATGGCTCAGCTCTCGTAGCCATCGCGCATACGCGCCGTCGCCCTATCTGCATCATGAACGACCGGGACTCCAATCGACCCTCCTCTGCTTGGTAGTAACGACGTGAAAACCGTGTAAAACTACCATACATCGTCTCACGCGGTAGTCACCTCAAAAAAATCCGTGCATAGCCTCAATAGTATGAGTATATTTCTTTCGAAGGGAGGATGAAACAAGTAGAATCGTCAAATCTCTGTGTGATATTTCATGCTATCGAGAAAATAGAAACGGTGATCGATGATTTCAACAGCCGAGGTAAGTTCAGGACTCCTGACTTCGCGTAATTATCATTGCATCAATTGAGGTCCTTGAAAG
>CAYMWF010000126.1:0-12379 GCA_964394085.1 uncultured Gemmatimonadota bacterium
TGACTGGGCGCCCAATTAATTTATAACGCGCTGAGACACAAGGAGATATCATGGGATTCACAAAGACAGACAGGGAGCTGGCCGAATACTACGAACTCAAGTTCCGCAAGTTCATCGGGGCCAAAATGATGGGGGTGGTGTTCCTGACCCGCCCGGACATCGTTGAAAAACTGCTGCCGCCTCCGCTGGAGCCTACGGGGGCGAACAACGGGCTGATGTTCATCGCGGAATATCCCGAGACCAACCTGGGTCCGGGTTACCGTGAGGCGGCGCTGTTTCTTGGGTGCCAGTATAAGGGCGAGACGGGCAACTACTGCCTGTCGATGCCCATCGATTCGGAGGAGTCGCGCCTGTACAACGGGCGGGACATCTTCGGATATCCCAAGAAAATGGCGAACATCCATCTGGAGGAGGACGGAGACCGGGTTACAGGCTGGGTGGAGCGCCACGGAATCCGTTTCGTCGAGATCGAAACCACGTTGATGAGCGAGATCCCCGGGCTGCCCGCGCCGGGGCCCAACTTTCTTTTCAAGGCCATGCCCGGAATCGACCTCTCCCCCGGGTTCGACGGGCCGGTGCTGCTGTGCAGGCAGCAGACCGACATCGATATGAAGAACCTCAGGGTAGGCACCGCCGAGGTCAGGTTGCGCGATTCCGATTTCGATCCCTGGGCGGAGGTCGAGGTGGAGAAAGTGATGGTGGCCTACTATCTGACCAGCGACAACACCATGCAGCCCGGCTCGGTGCTGCAGGAGGTGGATGCCGAGGCCTACCTGCCCTTTTATTTCAAGATGACCGACTTCTTTTCAAAAGGAGCCTGAGATGATAAGTTTCGAACCTACTGAAACCCAGAAGATGATCGTACAGACCGCGCGGGACTTCGGCCGTGAAGTGATGCAGCCCGCGGAGAGGAAGCTGGATCTGATCGCGGATCCGCAGGAGGTCTGCGACAGCGATCTGTTCCGGAAGGTGCTGGCCGAAGCCTACGAGCTGGGCTTTCACAAGATGTCACTGCCCAAGCAGTACGGCGGGCTGGAGCTGGACGCGCAGACCACCGGGATGGTCTGGGAGGAGCTGGGACGCTGGGGGCCCGGGTTCGCCGCCGGCCTGGTGTCCTGCGCGACCGTGCCCCGGCTCATCGCGTTCCTGGCCCCGACCAACAAGGAGCTGATCGACAGGTTCCTGGTACCCTTCTGCGAGGACACGAAAGCCGAGCACGTGAGCGGCTGGTGCAGCAGCGAACCCGACGTGGGCTCCGACGGCAAGCGGTACTTCGACACCGAGGTCAGGCACCTCAGCACCGCCACCCGCAACGAAGCCGGATACGTGATCAACGGCACCAAATCCGACTTCATCTCCAACGGCGGAATCGCCTCGGTCCACCTGGTGGTGGCCTGCGTGGACCCGTCCATGGGCCTGCGGGGCTCCGGCGCCTTCGTGGTGCCCGCCGACCTCCCCGGGGTGACCGCCGGCAAGCCGCTGGACAAGACCGGGCTCCGGGTCCTGAACCAGTCGGCGGTCTTCTTCGACGACGTGCAGATTCCCGAGGGATACCTGCTGTTCCCCCACGGCGAGGGGTACCCCATGCTCCACAACTCCATCGTCACCGTGGGAAACCTGGGGGTGGGCTACCTGGCCGTGGGCCTGATGCGGGCCGCCTACGAGGACGCGCTGGAGTATTCCGGGCAGCGCATCCAGGGCGGCAGGCCTATCTTCGAGCACCAGCTGATCGCCCGGAAGCTCTTCGGCATCTACTCGGCCATCGAGTCGGCCCGGGCCTTTCTGTGGAAGGGCAGCTGGCTTTCCAAAACCGCCTTTCCCGGCGATTTGAAGACAAGCCTGGCGGCCAAAGTGTTCGCCACCGACCAGGCGGCGCACCATACCGCCGAGATGGTCCAGGTCCTGGGCGGCTACGGCATCTCCCGCGAGTACCCCGTAGAGAAATACGCCCGCGACGCCCACCTGCTCAAGATCATGGACGGCACCAACGAGACCCTCATGCTGAAGGCGGCCGCACTGCTGCAGGAACCGGTTCATGTCTGATACCAGGGAAAAGATCCTCGAGGCGGCCGATGAACTGTTCGGCCGGATGGGTTACGACGCCGCCACCACCCGCGAGATCGCCGAGCGCTGCCGGGTCAATAAAGCGCTGATTCACTACCATTTCAAGAACAAGGAAGAGCTCCTGGCCTGCGTCCTGGATCGCTACTACCAGAAGCTTGCCCACACACTGCAGAACGCCCTGTCCGGTGAAGAGAGCCTGCGGGAGAGGATGCTGGTCCTGCTCGATTCCTACGTGGATTTTCTCAGCGAGAACCGCAACTTCAACCGGATCGTCCAGCGGGAGGCCTCCGGCGGCAAGAACATGGACCGTATCAACACCCACATGACCCCTCTGTTCCAGCTGGGCACCACCTTGATACAGGGGGTCTATCCCTCCACCCGGTCCGGAGAGATGTCCGCGACCCAGCTGCTGATCAGCTTCTTCGGGATGACCATCAACTATTTCACCTACAACCGCCTGCTTCAGCAGCTCACCGGCACCGATCCGCTCTCCGCAGAAAACCTGGGTCTGCGGAAGCAGCATCTGCGGCGGATGCTCCATATCCTGGTGGATGCCATCGAGGAGGAGGACAACCTGCATGGCTCTTAGCCGCATAGAGCGCATACGCCGCCGGTACCAGACCGACGTCCCGATAATCTCCATCGAACGGGCGAAATACTTCACCCGCAGCTGGAAAGAAACCGAAGGACTTTCGGCGCAGATGCGCGTGGCCCTCGCCATGAAGAACGTCTACGAGAAGATGCAGCACCACGTGGATCCCGATGACCGCATCGCCGGATGCTGGACCGAGCACTTCTTCGGCATCCCCGTCGATATCGAGCGGGGCGTCTTCAACCGGGTTCTGGAGTACGAGCTGACAAAAAAGTCGATGATCGTCCACCGGAGCCGCTCCCTGCTGCGGGTACTTCGATACCTGATCCGCAGGGGCGACCTGGTCGACTTCGTCCGTAACCAGAAAAAACTCAGGAACGACGGCGGCCTTCCCCTGGACATGAGCCTGCGCACGATGTCCGAACGCGAGATCAACGCTTTCCGGATCTCCGGGGACGATCTCGCCTGCCTGAGAAAAGAGCTGCTTCCTTACTGGAATGGCCGGGCCATGGTGGACGTCCTCGAAAAGGAGCTGATGCGGTCCGGGCTCTACTCCGAGGATATGCACGACTTCGTGACGGCCCTCCCCGGCAATACCTCGAGGCAGGTGATAATGCTGTCCACCTGCGCCACCATCTCGAGCTACCAGGGGCATGTCATTCTGGATTACGAGAGGGTGCTGAAACGCGGGCTTTCGGGGATGCTTGAGGATGTCGCCGGCAGGAAAGCACGGGGAGGTCCGAACGAATTCCTCGATTCCGTGCAGATCGCGATCGAGGGAGTGCAGACTTTCGCCCGGCGGCTGGCCGGGAAAACCGGTGGCGAGATGCGTGAGCGCTGTCAGAGGGTTCCCGTTCACCCCGCCGAGACGTTCCGGGAGGCGGTTCAGTCGATATGGACGCTCAAGACGGCGGTCGAACTGGCCCATCCGGTGAACCTGCACTGTTTCGGCCGCCTGGATCAGATCCTTTATCCCTATTTCGAGAAGGACCTGGCCGAGGGCGTGATCGACCAGCCGGCGGCACTGGAGCTGCTCGAAGAGCTTCTGCTCAAGATCATGGCGCAGAACATCCGGCCGGAGTCGGGCGTCCTGAGCAACTTCTACCAGCGCTTTCTCGGCTCCTCGCCGGTCACCGTCGGGGGCCTGCGGCCGGACGGCCGGGACGGCACCAACGAGCTCACCCACCTTTTCATCGAAGCCGCGCACCGCTCCAGGGCGATTACCAACATGTCGGTCCGGGTCGGTCCCCGGACCCCGGACTCGCTGCTCGCCGAAATCGCCGGGTACCTTGGCGAGGGAACATCGAGCTTTTCGCTGTTCAACGACGAGATCAACATCGCGGCCATGAGAAAACGGGGTTTTTCAGAAACCGACGCCCGCGACTATTCGATTATGGGCTGCGTCGAGGCCACGTGTCCCGGCAGGACCGGAAGCATGGGCGCTAACGCGATGCTGCTCTCCCGGCTGCTCGACATGACACTGCGAAACGGCGACTCCCGGACCATGGCGGGCATCATCCGCAGGGAAGGACTCCCCACCGGCGAACCGGACGAGTTCCTGAGTTTCGACGATCTCCTCTCCGCCCTCCGCCTTCAGGGGAAGCATTTCATAAAGAAGATCGTGGACGCCTCCAACCTGCGGGATCGCGTGATGGCCGAGCAGCTTCCCGCCCCATATATCTCCGCGTTCATGGACGGCTGCCTGGAAAAGGCGAAAGACGTCACCCGGGGGGGTGCCCGGTACGACCTCTCCGGCATCTCGATGATCAACTCGATCGCGAACCTTGCCGACTCGCTCTGGGTGATCCGCAAGCTGGTTTTTGAAGAAGGGGCTTTCTCCCTCGGAGACCTGGTACGCGCGGTGGATGACAACTTCGCGGGACATGAGGATATATACCGCAAAATCAGGAAACTGAAGGGGAAATGGGGAAACGGCAATGCCGAATGCGACGAGCTGGCCGCCCGGGTGATGCGGGACCTCTTTGCCGAGACCTACAAGTACACCTCCTACAAGGGCGGGCCCTTCGTCGTGTACGTCATCAGCATGATCACCCACACCTTCGACGGCCGGCTTTCCATCGCCAGCCCCGACGGACGCAGGGCGGCTACCCCATTCGCCGCCAGCTGCAATCCCGCCAACGTCGAGCGATCCGGGGTCACCGCATCGCTGCGCTCCGTAGCCGGGCTGCCGTTCGAGGACGTGATGGGATGCGCGGTGAACATGAAGTTTCATCCCACCGCCGTCGGCGCCGACTCCGAAACACGGGCCAAATGGTCCTCCCTGATACGGACCTATTTCAAGATGGGCGGCTCCCAGCTGCAGCCGACCTGCGTATCGAGCGAAACCCTTCGGGATGCCCGGGAAAACCCGGAAAGGCACGGTGACCTGATCGTCAAGGTGGGCGGCTACAGCACCTATTTCACCGACCTGGGCCGGGAGATCCAGCAGGAAATCATCGACCGGACGGAACACAGCTGAAATGCAGGGCCTCATCTTCGACATACAGTCCTACGCAATCCACGACGGTCCGGGGATCCGCACCTGCATTTTCTTCAAGGGATGCCCGCTCCGCTGCGCCTGGTGCCACAACCCCGAGTCGCAGGAGCAGAAACCGGAAATGGCGTACCGGGAGAACAGGTGCACCCGTTGCGGCGGGTGCGTTGAGACCTGTCCCTGCAGCGCCCTCTCGATGAATGAGGCGGTCCGCCGGAATGCCCGCCTCTGCACCGTCTGCGGGCAGTGCGCGGAAGCCTGCCTGGACGACGCCATGGAAAAAATCGGGTACGAGGTTTCCGCCCGGGAAGTCGCCCGGACGGCAGCGCGGGACAAGCCCTTCTACGATGAATCGGGGGGGGGCGCGACCCTGACCGGGGGGGAGCCCACGTCGCAGTCCGGGTTCCTGTTCGAGCTTCTCAACGAACTGCGACGAAGAGGCATCCACACCGCCCTGGAAACCTGCGGCTACTTCGACAAAAACCTCCTGGATCGGCTGGTTGAGTCGGTGGATCTCTTTCTCTTCGACATCAAGCATCTCTCCGCCGGGAAGCACAGGCAGGCGACCGGGGCTGAGAACCGCCGGATCCTCGACAACTTCCTGGCTCTCGCCGACCGGGCGGGCGAGCAAAGAGTCATTCCCAGGATTCCGGTGATTCCCGGCTTCAACTCCGATCCGGCCTCGGTTGAATCGACGGCTCAGTTCCTGGCCGGCATGAAGTGGCGAGGTCCCGTCCACCTGCTCGCCCACCACCCCTGGGCCGGGGACAAATACCGTATGCTGGGGCGCGACGCGCCCCGCGTCGAAACCGGACCGATTTCGCCGGGGCAGCGTGACAGGATCTTCTCGATATATGTCGAAAACGGGCTGACCCCGGTCTGGAGCTGAGATGAAAGAATCGATTGTCCTCGTAACCGGCGCCGACGGTCTTCTGGGCAGCCACCTGGTGCGCAGGCTCATCGAATCGGGCTGCACGGCGCGGGTCTTCGTTCAGCCGGAAAGCCGATCCCCGACCCTGGACGGTCTCCCGGTACAGCTGATCAGGGGCGATCTCCTCGAAAATGACGGGCGGCTCGAAGAGGCCGCAGCGGGCTGCCGGTACGTGTTCCACTGCGCAGCCGTCACCGATATGTGGGCGGACCCGGAGATCACCTGGAAGGTGAACCTGGACGGAACCCGCAGGATCCTGGACGCATGCTGCGAGAACGGGGTCCGGCGCCTGGTCTTCACCGGATCCGCCAGTTCCTTCGGGTTCGGGACCATCGAGAACCCGGGCGACGAAAGCGGTTCCTTCCCTCCCGCCTACCGTGGCGTCGCCTACATGGAATCGAAGCACCGGGCCATGCGACTTGTCCTCGATTACGTTGACCGGCGCGGGCTGGACGCGCTGGTGGTCGCGCCGACGTTCCTGCTGGGAGCGCACGACTGGCGGCCAAGCTCCGGCGAACTGATCCGCCAGTTCCTGAAAAGAAAGATGCGGTTCACATCACCGGGAGGACGCAACTTCGTGCACGCCTCCGACGTTGCCATGGCCATGGTCGCGGCGGCGGAAAAGGGGCGGAAGGGGCAATGCTACATTGCCGGCGGTCACAACGTCAGCTATCTCGACTTCTTCACCAGGGTCGCCGCCATAGCCGGCGGCGTGAATCCCCCCCGGTTCGTCCTGCCCGGGAGTCTCATCACGGCCTTCGGGGCTGCCGGTTCGGCGTACGGCATGCTCTTTTCAAAAAAACCTCCCCTGAACCGCGAGATGGCCAGGCTGGCGTCCTGCGGCACATACTACAGCGCCGGCAAGGCGGCCCGGGAGCTGGGCATGCCGCGGACACCCATCGACGACGCCATAGAAGAGAGTATCATCAGCCTGAGGGACTACGGATATGTTTAGAGACAAAGTTGCACTGATCAGCGGCGGAAGCCGGGGAGTGGGTTTCGCCCTCGCCTCGAAGCTGGTTGACCATGGGGCCAGGGTGGTGATCACCGCTCGGGGGAAGGGCCGGCTGGAATCGTCGCGGGCCGGGCTGCAGGAAAAAGGCGGGGAGGTCGAGGCGGTCGTCGGCGATATAGGCGAATGGAAGGACGCCGAACGCATGGTCGGCAGAACCATGGATCGCTTCGGCCGGCTCGACATCCTTGTGAACAACGCCGGGGTGTCGATGCGCGGCGATTTCGCGGATCTTTCCGGCGAAGTGTGCTCCCGGGTGATCGCAACCAACCTGGCCGGCGCGGTGAACCTTTCCCGTATCGCCATGGATCCCATCCTCGAAGCCCGGGGCCAGATCGTCTTCATATCCAGCATCGCCGGACTGTTCGGGCTGCCGGGAGCCTCGATCTACTGCGCCAGCAAGAAAGCCCTGACCGGACTGTGCGAATCGCTGCGCCTCGAACTGATCCCCAGGGGTGTCCACGTGGGGATCGTGTACCTGGGCTTCACCGAGCACGATCCGGAAAAAAGAATCCTGTCCGCCGACGGAGACCCGATCCTGCCGGAACGCCCCGCGCACCATACCCAGGAACAGGCCGCCGACCGGATCGTCCGCATGCTCATGAAACGCAGGAAGCAGCTGGTCCTGACCCCGATCGGAAACCTCGGCCGGCTGGCCTACCGCCTCTCTCCAGGGCTGGTGGAGCGAGCGGTCCTCCTGGCGCAGACCACTGAATTCGGTTTGTTCAAGCGCTTTTCCTGAACGTCTCACAAGCGGCGAATAAAGTAATTGAATAAAAAAAAAGAGCTTTACAAAGAGGATTGAGCCGGAGAATTTATGGAAGAAGCGTATGAAGTCTTTGAAGCATTTCGAAAGGAAACAGACTTATGGGAACCGACCACAAGCATAGAGTCTGCACATTCCATGAGGCGGAAGCTGCAATCAAAGCGAATGAGAAGATCTACATCAACGATTGCTTCTGTCGAACGCCCGCCCGGGACGGGAAAACACCATACGATTACTGCGGACACACCATAGAAACCTGCATGGGCTTTTATCCTCCGAGCGGCGACGATCCCCAGTACAGCGCAAGAGAAATCAGTCGGGAGGAAGCTCTCGGTTTATTCGATGACTGGAAGAAGCAGGGCCATTTCTTCCGCTTCATGGAAGATGAAAGATGGATCTGCTTCTGCTGTGCATGCGGCTGTGGTTTCTTTCGCGATAAAAACGGACGACTCGTGGAAGATTCCTGCGACAAGAGCCTTCACATCGAATTGACGGATGCGGACGAATGCAGCGATTGCGGCGAATGCATCGACCCATGCGCCTACGATGCCCGCACACTGGAAGATGGAGCGCTGAAGATAACGCGTGAGAACTGCTATGGCTGTTCCGCCTGCGAATACTTCTGCACGGAGAACGCAATCACAATGATCCCACGTCAATAACGAGAGTGTTCTTCGACGGCAAATTGCTCTTTCGTTCATGCATGTTTTGACCGAACTTCTTAACCGCCGTTTCCAGAACTGCGCTGAAGATAATCATGGCTCCCCAACCGGAATTCTCACGGCATCGGTTTACAACTTCTGGTTGATTAGTCATGCCTTCTTTCCTTCTTACATCATTTCGCCTTGATTTATCCATTTAATTATCCGTTTTTATCCAATTAACTTGACAAACACTCCCGAAATGGATAAATATGGATAAACTACTGGAGGTTCTGATGGATGCTTTGTCAAAAATGCAAATTACTCCAAGTCTGGTCAAGACTATAGGCGAAATCGATGAGTTCAAGGGACGTTGGGAGGTGCTGGGCAATCTGGCTCCGGAACGTCTATCCGCACTTAAGCGTATTGCAACGATCGAATCGGTGGGATCATCGACAAGAATCGAAGGCGTCAAGCTTGGCAATGACGAAATTGAGCGGCTAATTTCGGGATTGGATGTCAGTTCATTTCGATCCCGCGATGAGGAGGAAGTAGCGGGTTATGCCGATTTGATGGAGATGGTCTTCGAATCCTTTAATGACATCCCGCTCACCGAAAACACCATCCGACACCTTCACGGGATTCTGCTGAAACACTCACGGCGAGATGAGCGGCATAGGGGCAACTACAAAACGCTGCCCAATAATGTGGAAGCCTTCGACGCGGAAAGTCGCAGCATCGGTGTGATATTCGAAACTGCCACCCCTTTTGATACACCTCGTTTGATGGAGGGCCTGGTTACCTGGATCAACGAGGCCAACAAGAAGAGAGAGCACCATCCATTACTGATCATTGCTGTTTTTGTGGTGCGGTTTCTGGCAATTCACCCTTTTCAGGATGGAAACGGTCGCCTGTCCAGGGCACTGACCACGCTTCTACTGCTCCGAGCCGGTTACGCATATGTGCCGTATGGTTCGCTGGAACGAATCATTGAAGACAATAAGGACGAGTATTACAAGGCTCTGCGCAGAGCTCAGGCAACCCTGGATAAGGATGAGTCCAGCCTTATCGACTGGCTCATCTTCTTTGTGGGTGCCTTGCATCGACAAAAGGAAGTTCTCGAGTTCAAGATAAAAAGAGAAAAACTTATGGCTCCGCTTGCACCGCTTTCAGAAAAAATCATGGGCATCGTGCGAGAGCATGGCCGCGTAACAGTACGAGAAGCTGCAGCTATTACCCAGGCCAATCGAAACACCGTCAAGGAACACCTCAAGCAGCTCGTCAACGCGGGACATCTGGCAAGGCGAGGGCAAGGCAGGGGAACCTGGTACGAGAAGGCATAGTTTTGACAAATTCTCGACGACCATTCGACATGATTGCCGTTACAAATTCGGAACACAAAAAGAAAAATGCTGTTCCCTGCGTTTCAAAGAGTGATCGTAAAATATGGCTCCTCCTGTTGGACACTTTTCGAACTTTTCTCCTCACCGATATGTACACGACAACCCTACCCTCCGGCTGCCAGCTGCAATATCGAGAGGGTATCTCCATCTTTCAGTGAAAATCTGTTTTTACCGGTTTCGATTTTAACATCGTTGAGTGAAAGAAAAGTGGGAGGGCGAAATCTTTTGATCTGCCTGAAGGCCGCTCTGCTGATCGCACCGGATTTGTACAGCATCGAAAGAGCCTGTTTCGGGCCGGAGCCTTCTTTCAGCTGTATTGTCTTGGATACAGTGACAAACTGCCCTGCATACAAGCCGATAACCTTTATTTCCACTTCTATCATGCGTCGTCCGAATAGATTTCCCTTGCGATATCATCCAACTGAAGTGCTCCAAGGGTTTTTGATGTTGGAATCCCCGTGGATTCATCCCAACCCATGCCGATCAAAAAATCGCGTCTCAATTTGTCGCCATCTATGGTTATTCCCTTTAAGGGGCCTTCGGTCAGAGCAGGATCGCCCAGCACCCGCCCGGGCAGTTTGAAATCTTTCACCACGTTGATGCCTTGTTTTGCATTGAAGGCCTGACGGATTGCCTGGATCCTGGCGCCCACTTCGAGGTAGTACTCTGCCGGATAATTCCACCCTGTTGCCGCGTTGATGTAATCCGGTACTCTCAATTTTCCACCCATCTGGATTCCGAACAGACACATCCCGCAGGCGTTGGCTGTCTGCATATATTTACTGCCGGCTATCAGCAAGGTGTTTTTATCGGGAGTCGTGTTGTAACGGTCTTTCGGTCTGAAGAAGGCCGGCATTTTGGGCAGTCCTTTGAACAGCTTATGCAAAGCGAATACTTCCAGCCACTGGAAACCATAATTGGTATGACGGCCGGGAGTCGGCTCACAGGAATAAGAAACCGCAAACCCCGGATCGAAGCGGGTGTCGTGCATGGCCAGTTCCTGTCCCCCGGCCTGCATGGTGTACTTTTCAGCTCCATTACCGATTTTTTCAGCAGCTGCGCGGGAACCGTCTGCAAAAATATCGCCGCACCCATCACGCGAAATCATCTTGTCGATCAGCGCCATAATCGCGTCAGCATCTCCCCATTCCAGCTCAATCCCGTCCAGGTCGTCTTTGGACAAAATTCCGTGCTCGATGCATTCCAGTGCAAATGCAACTGTAGCACCGGCCGAAATGGTATCCATTCCGGCGCGATTGAGTTTGTCATTGATCAGGAAGATCGAATCGAGATCTTTGTTCAGCAGAAGCGTTCCGAAAGAACAGCAGGTTTCGTATTCCGGTTTATGCGTGTGTTCGAGCGTTACGCCCTTTGCGGTGATCTTCACGATACCGCCGCATCCCAGCGGGCAGGAAACACAATGATATTTTTTAACCTCGTGCTGTGTAATCAGCGCCGGGTTGATATTGCTCGAGTGGGTAGCCAGCGGGTAATCGACCACGCCGGCGCCTTTCCAGTTCTTGACGGGTGAATCTCCGCTTTCCGAACTGAGAACGTTGGTTACGATGGTTCCGTATTGTGCGAAAGTAATTCGGATCAAATCGCCTGTATAGGCCATCTGCATCGGTGACACGCGAAGGAACTGAGACAGCCGGTTGACAACTCCGCGACCGAGATATTTGCCTGCTCCAAGGCCCTTTTTGAACCATTTGTTGAATTCTTGATTGAGTTCCTTGACCTGTTCCGGTCTGGCGGAAACGATCTTCTCCCCGCCCGACAGCACAATTCCTTTCAGCTTTTTGGAACCCATGACCGCACCGAGGCCTGAACGCGCTGCAATCCGGCCGAGATCGTTCACCACACCGGAAATCAGCGAAAGCTTTTCCCCAGCGGGACCGATCACGGCCGCTCTTGCCGATTTCACTCCTGATTCCTCGATCAGCGCCCTTTCGGAGTCTACCGCATCTTTACCCCAGAGATGGGTTGCATCTACGAGTTCCGCTTCGCCTTTGATCACTTTGAGATACACGGGAGTTTCAGAAGCTCCCGTAAAGAAAATGCCGTCCACACCGCACCGTTTGATCGCCGGAGAAAAATTCCCGCCGCAGTTCGCCTCGCCGTACCCCCCGGTTAACGGTGATTTACCCGTGACCATCCATCTACCGGAGAACAGTGTCCCCGTCCCAGTAAGGAGACCGGATACAATCCCTAAAACATTGTCCGGACCCAGTGGGTCCGCCTCTGCCGGAATTCGATCATACAGAATTCTCGCAGCCAGGCCGGCGCCCGACAAGACCTGCTCGTAGAAGCTGTCCGGAAGCTCCTCACAGGTAATTGCACCGGTTGAAAGGTCCACCCACATAATTTTTCCCATGTATCCGAGACCCATGGCATCCTCCAAACTTTGCCTATAAAAACATACGAAAGCTTATCAGATTACGCTCTGAGCGAATAGCGGTAAAACAAATCGAAACAA
>CAYMWF010000127.1:0-11460 GCA_964394085.1 uncultured Gemmatimonadota bacterium
GTGTGGGGAACGAGTTCCATCTGATACTCCCAGGAATGCCAGGTATAATAATTTCTTTCTGCACTGTTTCTAACCAGGTACATGACAATAGTACTATCTGTTCTGACTATGTCCACAGTACCTACAGGTTCGGTCAACACTATTCCAATAACCCCATATACATCATCGTCAGCCCTGATGTCCCACGAATTTTCACCTATTTTCTCCACCTCACTCACCCGGGAAGAGTAATCGAGTTCAATATAAAGCTCTTTTAGTGTTATTGTTTCTGACGGTCTGAGTCTTCCCTCGATATACAACCTGTCGCTATTCTGCTTGAGGCTATAGGTTAAAATGTTATCCAGGCTATTGAGTTTCCATTTCACGGAGCCTTTCATCTCACTGCCGTAGTCTTCTATTGCGACACCCGAATGTTTTGTAGGATCAGTGGAGGTCAGCTCGAAGCAACTCTGATCGTTACATCCCATCACCTTATAATCAACCAGATGGCAATCCCTTCTACCGTTCGAAGACGATGGAATCGAAATTGCACGGTGCCTGAACAGTTCCGTGGTGTTTATCCAGTCATTCCCAGCCTCCGGAAAGCCCCACTCATATTGTGGCGCTGCATTTATCCTGCCCCCCCAACTAGCTGAAAAATATCTAGGCTCAGTCGATATGGATTCACCACGCAAATAGAGAGGTTTTTCTTCATCCAAATAAAGCAAGTCGAAATATTCGTCATTAATAAGATTATCACTGAACTGAAAAAACGAATCGACGCTACCGAAATCGAGATAATAATACATCTCCATCCCGTACGAAGTTCCCTGCTTCAAGTAGATCGATTCATCATCCGCTCTTCCGAAATAATTCCACTGAGCCTCGCTGTATCCATGGGTACTTCTCCCTCCGCCGTGGTATGATATGGTTTTTCTCTGATTCGATGAAACATCGGTAACTATGATACCCGCTGTTATATCATTATCGCGCTCATACCAGACTATCGCTGGAAATCTAGAACCCAGCCCCTGATCGATCGCTGTAAACATGCTATGTTGGACGGTTACGGATGATTCGCCCTCCATCAAGATTCTAGTCCCATCGTCCATGGTCTGAAGGATTTCATTGTTGTATGTAATGATGTAGCTGTCGTCCATTTCCATTGTAAACATGGCGCACTGCTGCGCATTTGTATAAACAAAGCTTCTTTCTGTCTTCCTTAAAGTTGTAACAATAATGTATGGGGTATTTTTAATGAATTTCATATCCCAGAAAATATCGAGATATCCGGTAATCATATCCACATTCATAACAGCATATTTGTCGGTATTGCAGGATACCGATATAGACACATCCGCATCGTAGGAATATTGGTTGAAACTCTGCCCTGTAAGATCAGGCGCATATAAATACTGGAACTCTGGATAGAACAGGTTATGGTAGTCATATTCTGCTTTAAGTTCCAAGTCGGAACCATGCAGCTTTACCGACCGGACGGAAGCTGTGGTTTTTGAGATTTTCAGAACATATTTTCCGTTATCAACAATCCAGTATTCATCAACTTCACTGATCATTCCCGCAATGGAACTCTGGATGAGTAACAAGGATAGAAGAATCGCGACAACCACAACAGCGCTCCTTTGGTGAATTATTTGAAATCGAGTCCAGACCTCCAGAAAAACGCGGAATAAATACACCAACAGTACATACCATAGAAAGCAACTATGATTTTTTCAAGTATGGACTCCGTACGTTATGTAAAAGAAAATCATGTCAAATATGCTTACTAATAAAAAGGTGATAAAGAAAAACTTACAATAGAAACAAATTGACTGTATTTCAGACCTGTGCTAAGAAACTGGATTCGTGCGTGAAATGTCACGGGAGGGCTAGTCCTAATTGGTAAGGCAGCGGTCTTGAAAACCGCCGGGTGAAAACCCTTGGGGGTTCGAGTCCCTCGCCCTCCGCCAGTAGCGACGTACGATGAGTTCTTTACGGAGAGGTGGCCGAGCTGGCTTAAGGCGTGCGCCTGCTAAGCGTATGTGGGGCAAAACCTCACCGAGGGTTCGAATCCCTCCCTCTCCGCCAACATAAATTTCCTCGTTACTTTTCGCACTATCTTATCAATTCCCTGACTCGACGAATCGGTAAACAATGATTCTGACTGCTTCTAATCCAAGCCTGGATTCTCAGACGAGTTCGTTTACGATAGGGTGAAGTCGGTCTCAAATAGTTGTACGGATGGTTATCTAACTGTATTGGTAACAAAAGATGAATAACAAATGGATGCTGGTAGTTGGTGCAAGGCCGCAATTTGTGAAAGTCGCCCCCCTCGTAAGAGCTATAAACAGGTATGTATGTGGCACCGGCTCGAAAAAGAAACAAATCAATCAAACTCTTATCCATACGGGGCAACATTACGATATCCAGATGTCCAGGATTTTCTTCGATGAATTGCAGATTCCTCTCCCGGATCTCAACCTCGGCATCGGCTCCCTCTCCCACGGAGCCATGACGGGGCGGATGCTCGAAAAGCTAGAAAGCACCATGACGGAAAATCGTCCTGATCTGGTCATAGTTTTCGGAGATACGAACTCCACCCTGGCAGGGGTTCTGGCCGCTGTTAAACTGGGTATCCCAAGTGCTCACATAGAAGCCGGATTGCGCAGCTACCGAAAAGATATGCCTGAGGAGATCAACAGGGTTCTCACCGATTATATTTCCGACTATCTTTTCTGCCCTACGACGGCTTCTGTTGAAAACCTGAAAAAAGAAGGGAGAACAGAAGGTGTATTTCAAGTCGGTGATATTATGTACGATACGTTTCTGTTCAATTCGAAGCTCGTAGCGGAAAGAAAGGATATCCTAACGGACATGGGTGTAGAACGTGACCGCTATTTCCTCGCAACCATTCACAGGCAGGAAAATACTGATCACGAAGGCCGGCTGCGGGAAATTATCTCCACCCTGGGTGACCTTCCATATCAAGTGATCCTGCCTCTTCATCCCCGCACCCAAAAGCATATGGTCGAATTCAATATCAAACCCGGTTCACGCATCATCCAGGTCAGCCCGGTTCCATACCTCGATATGCTGGGTCTCATGGTCCATTCCGCCGGTGTCCTCACCGATTCAGGAGGTTTACAGAAAGAGGCATGCATGAGCGGTGTTCCCTGTATTACATTAAGAGATGAAACTGAATGGGTCGAAACCGTAAATGCCGGCTGGAACTTTATTGCCGGCACTGAAAAAACGGTAATTATCGAAGCTGTTAATAGAATAATCACAAAACAATGGAAAATCCCGACAAGCGACAGCATAAACCAGATATACGGTAAAGGCGATGCCGCTGAAAAGATCGTAAATATTCTCGTTTCCGGTTCCTGACAAACCATCTCAGATTCAGACGCCTATCAGGTACGGCCTCTTCCCCTTCATCAAGCCATCATTTCCTGATTCGAGCTTTCCCTTTTGAATATCAGCCTGAAGCCGAGATTCCGTTTCTTGACGCGTTTCCCGTCATCTGCTATAGACTCCTGTGCACATTGTACTTCTCGGAGGAAAAGAATGCCTGGACTAGCATCAAATATTTATTCAAGGGTAGGTATACTGGTTTTCATATTATCACTGACGCTTCCAATACCGAATCGGGTATCGGCTCAAGAACTTTCATTCGGAAAATATACATATGAAGACTCACTAGATATCCAGCTGCCCTCACCGCTTGAATTCGAAAGAGATTCCGACGAGGTGCTTCTCGACCAGGTGATCGAACCTTCCCGGTACATCGTTGGCCCGGGTGACGAAATATCGATATCCATCAAGTCGCTGGTAAACATTGCCATTTCTACAAAGGTGACTCCCGCGGGAAATATCCTGATCCCGAATATCGGGCCGGTCCATGTAAACGGACTCACCCTTGAAAAGTCAGTTGAAGTCATTACAAAAGCCTGCCATTCGGTATTCCTGGAATCGGACGTGCATGTCGACCTGGTGGGAATACGCGAATTTCAAGTTCTCGTTTCCGGCGCGGTCACCTTTCCCGGTCTGGTTCCTGCCACCCCTGTAGATAGAGTAAGCCGGGTGATACAAAATGCAGGCGGAATGAAACAGATGGCGCGAGAACACGAAGTTCTACTTATTTCCGCCGAGGGAGATACTTCGATTCTGAATCTCAATGATTTTCTGTCGGAAGGGGATCTCTCACAAAACCCATATGTCGATATCGGATACCATATTCATGTGGGATACGGCGACCTTGAAACAGAGGTTATTGTAATACGAGGAGAAGCGAAAGGAAAAGGATACGATGTCATCGAAACCGGGGAGACGCTGGAGAAGTATTTTCACCGGAACATTATTTTAAATACCGGTGCGGACCTGGAACAAGTCACGATAGAGAGGAAAACAGGCGACAGGATCGATTTCCATACGATTCCTCCAGATGAATTGAACGAGTTTGTATTGGAGCCTGGCGACGCTGTGGAAATCATCCCGGAACTACCCGTCATTGTTCAGGGGCATGTTGGCAATCCTGGAGCCTATAAATATATTCCAGGTTATACAGCAGGTCAGTATCTAAGTATAGCTGGTGGGATCCTTCCGAGTGGCAGCAGTAGCCGTGTTCGTATTATCCGTATTGATGGAGCCCGATTCACGGGGTCCGATATCGAAATTCAAAGAGGGGATCTCATTATAGTAGATCGAAGCTTTTTCGATTTCTTGTTTGGGGAAATCACGGTGCTCCAATTCGTTTCGACAGTGTCTTCTATCATTCTTGCATATATCGCCGCCACTAAATAATCCGGGTTCAGGATTTAAATTTTGACAGTTGCCCAGCGAGCCTGATACCCAGTTTCGATCTTGAAAAATTCTTCATGCAATATTCTCTTCCATTCTCACCTGCATTCTTCATTTCTTGTTTGCCTTTATGTTTCGCTTCTTTTATGCCTTCCACCAAAGACTCGAGATTACCCGGTAAAGTTATAATACCGCCACCGGCCGCTCTAACCACATCATCAATCAGACCTCCTACAGCAGCAATGACGGGCACCCCCGAACCCCAGGAATCGAACAACTTGGAAGGCAGGGCTGTTTTAAATAATTTGGTGTCTTTCAGAATTATCACACTTACATCGGTAACATATAAATAGCACGGTATATCTTCCCGAGGAATCAATCCCACCATAGTAAGATTTGTCAGCTCAAGATCGTCCCTGGTTTCTTCGAGCTTTTCCCGCTCAGCCCCGTCGCCTACAATTAAAAAATGCACATCATCGTCATCTTTTAATAAGTATGCGGCCTGAAATAGAAGTTCCAAGCCATGCGCCATTCCTAATGTGCCCATATAAGAGACAACGAATTTCCCTTCCAGTATCAGTTCTTTCCTGATTCGCTCACATTCTGTAATTGACGGGCTTTTGATGTCATCGAAATCGAAACCGTTTGTAATTACTTCTATTTTGCCTGGTGGCACTCCCCGCTCGACCATATCGTTTTTCATCCCGCTGGTTACTGTAACAATAAAATCAGCGTACTTGTACAACAATAGCTCTATTCTTTCCAGAAGGGCGAGAATGAATTTATTCTTGATCGCTCCTACTTCACGAATAGAGGCTGGCCATAAATCTCTTATCTCGAGAGCAATTTTCATGCGCTTCAACTTGGCTATCGGAAACGTTCCCAAAACTGTTGTAATCGGGGGTGATGAAATATAGCAACAGTCAAATCCTTTTAAAAAAATCAAGGCAATCCCGGAAGCAACCATGTATGAAAAGTATGCGATGGAACGCAGAGCAATGCCTTTGTTGGGAAACGTCAGTGTTCCTAGACGAATTACATTTATTCCCTCTATAATCTCCTTTGAATAGAGCTTCTTCTTATATCCTTTGTATACGCTTCCGCCCGGATGATTCGGAAAACACGTAACAACGGTAATATCGAATCCCAACTCAACCAGTTTTTTACCCATCTGAAAAGCTCTGTTCGCGGCTGCTGTTGCTTCAGGGGGGAAATATTGAGAAATCCAGATTAGTTTCATGGCTTTCATTAACTTGAGTTGGGATTCCATTTACCGCGAGTTCTCAGCTCGTAGAACATCCCTGTATAAACTGAATAGTTCATTCCTGGCGGTATTTCCATTCGCCTTTGCGGCAATTTCTATGGATCCAGCCTGCAGCTGCTCTATCATATCAGGTTGAGCAATCAGCATACGAACGGCTTCTTCAAGACTGTCGGGGTTCTCCGCTTCGAAAAAGATCCCGGCGTTGAACGGTTCGAGCCATTCTTTCAAACCTCGTGTCTTCGAGGATAGTATTGCAAGCCCGCCACCTGCATACTCGAAGATTTTGTTCGGAAGTGTGAGATCCCTGCTTTCGGGATAGGCTCGGTATGGGATTACACCAACATCATAGCGTTTTGTGATTACCGCAATTTGCTCAGAAGGTACGGGAGAATGAATTTTTATCCTGGTTCGGGCATCCATTCTAATAGTCTCTGATATATTCAATTTATCGAAATCACCCGAACCGAAAATATCAAGCTCCGCACCTTCAATTCTAGAAATCGCTTCAATTAGTGTTTCAATACCCCTTCCCGGTTCAATTCCACCAAGATATAGCAATTTCAACCGCTCTCCCTCTCCCCTCCAACCCCTTGGAACGGTGGAATTGACAGGCTCATCAACAAGCCAGCTGTTGTGAACAACGTAACCGTTTTTATTCGGTACCTTTTTCTGTATTGCGCTGAGCATCAGATTACTGACAGAAACCAGGGCTGCTGCTTTTGGTCCACAGAATCTTTCCGTGCATCGCTGGAAAGTCCTCACAATCGCAGGGTACTCGACTGAACCTGCAGAAGCATACCAATACTCGTGGCTGTCATAAATAAGCCTGCTCCTTGTTATTTTTGATATCAACCAGCCAATGAGCAGGGTGTTCCAGTCATTTGCATGAACCACGTTCGGGTTGAATCTTTTGGCTGCAAAAAGAGTTTTAAAAATAAAACGGGCGCCTGAAAGGACCTGCCTTATCCTTCCCCTGGTTTTCGATACGAACATCACCGGTCGCAGTACTATTCCGTTCGCTGCTTTCACGATGAATGGAAGTTCAGGTGACCGTAAAGCAATTGTCAGAACTTTTGCCTTTAATTCCCTTAGAGCTTTTCCTTGCATGAACACCCTCGTGTCATGTTTCAGGGGATTAAAGACAAGTATCAATATCCGCATATCCCGCAGGTACTCAGCCATCCGGCACCTCGGATTTCACACGTTTTACCAGTATGTCTGAATATGCCCAGACTCCAGCCCATAAAAGGTTGAAACGATATTTGGCAAAAATTGCACTCGTTATTCCAAAAAATACAAAACCCGTTACATATACAAGAATAATAAGCCCTGCATTCTTCTGCCAGGTGACTCTGGAGTTTTTTAGTAAATATATTCCGTTTCGTAACTGATGCCCCAGAAGCATGAGGTACGCAAGTAATCCCGGCAGCCCTGTATGCCAGAACAGCGATATAAAGCTGTTATCCACCCAGCGAATATCTACATGCCTCTGCCGGAAAACCGAAAACGTGACACCATCTCCCATCCCCCTACCCAGGAACCAGTATCTGATCGATTCATTCATTTTTTCGATCACCGCATCTACTGCTACGAACCTATGACGTAATGAGGGGTCCCAGAGTATGAGCTCGGGAGAGAGTGTTTTGAGCCTGTACATAAGACTGAAGTTGTTTAAAATAAAAACTTTTACGCAAACAGCAGCAATGACCGTGAAAACAGAAAGAACAAGGAGCTTTTTAAGGAAATGGCGTGTATCCCTGTTGTCCACGAACAGGAAGCATCCGATAAGTAGAATAATTTGAAAAGCTGCAACCACCCATGTGATCCGACTTTGTGAAAGAATAATTATGTAAGCTGACATCATGAAAAAGCATCCGCCGATCAGGCGTAGAATGGAATTTTTTCCCTTGAAGATAAGCACACCGGATAATGGTAGTACCAGCGGAAAAATATTGAAATAACTGCTTACCAGGCGGCCCGTTCTTATTGTAGCCAAATCGCCGGTTACATCTCTGATAACGTAGATCATGAACGCGGCAAACAGGAAGTATCCAACCAGCAAAAGCATGTTTCTATGCTCATCTTCGAGCCTGACCTTTGAGAACATGTCGTAAAACAAGTAGTAAGAACCGAAAAGAGCATATGGCATGAAGGCGTAAAGAGAACTGGATACGGCATTTCCGGATGCCAGCCCGTGAAACAGACCCATGGTGGCGATGAATAAAAAAAGAGCTATTGAACTTCTACCGAATTCGACACGGAGCCTATTGGCTGCAATCGTGTAAAAGTACACATACGCCATTAACGAAAATATAAGAAAACTCACTATATCGTTCTGAGCAATCGGTATGAAGCTGGGTTTATAAGCGATGTGCGGCACCGCCAACACTATTAGGAGCAGCAGGTAAACTAGACGATTCGAGGTGAAGCTTTTAACGACGAAGAATATTCCCACGAGGAGACACAACATCAATATGGAAAGCCACCCACCGATAATAACCAACGGAATGAAAGCCAGGCTGAATAATAAACATAGGAAAGCGATATGTGTATTTGCCGTGATGGTTGAATTCATTAGAAAAACATCAGAAAGGTCTAAGGAGTTTTCTTATTGCTTCTCTGACTGATGGTGACTGCCGGGAATAAATCTCGTATAAACTGATAATTACGAAATGGAGAATCACACCGCCGAATACGATCAAAACAAGCAGAAGTTTTCTGTCAGGTTTGGCTTTCTTGCTAGGTGTAAATGAATGATCAAGAATCCTGAGCGGTTTTACCATGTGTTTGAGCTTTGTTCTCTCTATCTCAAGTTGTGTTCCGACCTGCTGCAGCACCTGGAGGTGCATCATATACTCAGTTTTGAGTTTTATGAATTCCAGACCTGATTCCGACAGGTTGGTCAGGTTGATGTCACCCGAGATATTATTACTGAATATTTCATCCATTCTATTTCTGAGGACGGTCGATTCAGTCTCAGCGAGTTTGTATTCATAAGAATCTTTGGAAATTGTTTTACCGAGTATTTCTTTCTTCAATTCAGCATTAAAAAGCTGCGCCCTGAGGTTTTCCAGTTCCGAAGAAAATGAAAAATCTTCCGAAAAATTACCCGGAAGAATACCCGTTTCTGATGCGAGCTCGGAAAGTTCGACACCCAGCGAATCGCTGGTGATTTCTTGTTCGTCTTTTATCTTTCCAAGAATTTCCAACAGCTCTCGGCTTCGTTCCCGTTCCATGTCGACTATTACATCGCCGATCTCCTGCACGATGAATTCCGGAATCCGTGCTACAAGCTCTCTGTTTTTATCGAGAGCGGAAATGCTGAATGCCAGGATATTGCTGCTTCCAAGGCCGCGAATTTCTTCCAGCTCCACCGAAATGTGTTTCTGACAGAATTTATACAAACCGCCTTTTTCGGGGATATCATATCGTTCCATTATGTTGAATTCACGATTATATTCATCCAGAACGCGTCGGCTCAAAACAATCACCCGGATATCGTCTTCTTCAATATCAGGAGTGAACATCGATGATAGAGAACCCGGCAATCCGCCAAGATTGAGTCCGCCGATATTGAGTGAGCCGCCGCTGGCCAGTTGGGGGATAAAAACAGTATTCGCCTTGTACCACTTTGGAAGAAGCATAACAACGACAATACTTATCACTGTCAAAATAACCATGTTACGGATTATTTTCTTCTTCCATCGCAATAGAATATCCAGGTATTCTTCCAACCCGTTCATCTCCTCTCCTCGCTTCTCCGGTGAATTCGCTCGTATATCGAGATCATCATAAACCTTGCACTTCAACGAGCTTTCCCTTAGATCAAGGAAATTGTTGACTATATCGTGAGGAGTCACTGTAGCACACTCGAACATTAATGCAAAAATCAAAACTGCCGATAAAATCCGAGTTTGTCAGGAATGTGACCGTTCTTGCAGGTGGCTCGACCTTGAGTTACCTGATAGCTCTGCTCGCTTCTCCGGTTCTGACAAGATTATACTCTCCTGAAGAATTCGGACTGCTCGCGGTTTATACTTCGATTTTATCCATTCTGATTGTCAATGGTTCCTGGCGATATAACCTGGCTGTTCCGCTCCCTAAACAAGCAAACACAGCTTACAGCCTCCTCACTATTTCCTTATTTACGATCTTTATCAATACACTGTCCCTCTATGGAATTCTCTGGTTGTTCGGCGACTTTATCCTTTCAAAACTGAATGCATCGGGATTAAGCGGGCTGATTCTGATCCTGCCGATCAGTTTCCTTTCCGCCGGTGTCATTCAGGCATTTACATTTTTCGCCATCAGGGACGCTGAATATTCCTCCATTGCAAAAACAAAAGTAACCCAGAATATTCTCATGGTGCTTATTCAGGGTATACTCGGCTTCTCAGGCTCAGGAGCGACGGGACTTGTTGCTGGAGACGCATCGGGGAGGTTCTGCGGAGCTGTCTATCTGACCAGAAGGTCACTGACGTTATATTTCCGAAAACTGCGGTCGGTATCTCTATCCGATATTGCGGCGGCTGCAATCAAATACAAACGGTTCCCCCTGATTTCGAGCATCTCATCCCTCATCAACAGCTGCGGGCTCTTCCTTCCGCCGCTTTTACTGAACATGATATTCGAAACTCGAATCGCCGGCCTCTTCTCGTTGACATATAGAATAGTCAATATACCGGTTACGTTGATTGGGCAGGCTGTCAGCCAGGTGTATATAGGGGAAGCTGCAAAACGTTTACATGATGAACCTTCTGCCTTGTGGCGGCTATTCAATCGTACAACCGGAAAGCTCTTTCTTTTATCGCTTCCACCCGGTCTTCTCTTTGGCCTTATCGGCCCATCCCTATTCGTCCTGGTATTCGGAAGTGAGTGGAGAATCGCGGGTGAGTATGCCCGGTATCTTTCAATTATGCTTGTGCTTCAGTTTGTAACCGTGCCTGTTTCACAAACCTTGAATATTCTCGAACGGCAGGACCTTCAGCTGTTCTGGGATATCCTCAGGCTGGCGACCCTCCTGGGGCTTTTCTATTTAGCTGAAGTGATGGAATTGAAGCCGGGTCTAACAATACTTCTTTACGGTATCGTGATGGCTGTTGACTATGCTCTCCTGTTCCTCTTGACGTTGTTGATTGTAAAGAAGAGAATCGCACCAGGAATCAACGGTAAGCGGGTATCCCCGTAATTTTTTCACCAAGTATCAAAGTATGGATGTCATCAGTCCCTTCGTAAGTGAAGACTGTTTCGAGGTTCATCATGTGCCGCATGATCGGGTATTCGGAGAGTATTCCGTTGGCGCCGTGAATCTCCCTTGCGATTTTGGCGCAATCCCTCGCCACCCGCACGTTGTTCTTTTTCGCCATTGAGACATGCCATGTCGTCGCTTCTCCCTTGTCCATCTTGCGGCCGAC
>CAYMWF010000128.1:0-11450 GCA_964394085.1 uncultured Gemmatimonadota bacterium
ATGGAATTGAAGGGGATAAGGATATGAAAGGATGGACGAAAGAAGAATTCGAGAACACGGATTTGATGGCCCCGTGCGGGTTGTACTGCGGTTTATGCGGTGTCTATATTGCGACGAGAGACGAAAACATCAAGTTCAAGACGATTATGGGAAACCTGTACGGAACAAAACCGGAAGAAACCGAATGCCTGGGATGCATGCAGCCCGATCCGCCTGAAAAACTCTACGGTTACTGCAAAATGTGCAAGATAAGGGATTGCGTGAAGTCGCGGAAATTATACTCCTGCCACCAGTGCGATGAATGGCCCTGCGAAATGATCGAGAATTTTCCCATCTCAACCGGATCAAGGGTCATGAAAAGGACTATACCGTTATGGCGGGATAAGGTCGCCGAGCTTGGCGAAAAGGCAGGCAGTATAGAATGGGCCAGGTCAGAATGTGAACGCTATCACTGTTCTTCGTGCGGCGAACCGCTTTTCAGGGGTGCGCAGAAGTGCAGGAAATGCAAAAAAGAAGTCGCCGGTGAGCTCGACGGAGGTTTCGAGCTTCTTTGAACGAATAATGGCGTAGTCAGGATGTGAAGCCGGCCCCGGCTCATCTTTTCTGCCCGGCGGACGGTATCGGTGGTTCAGATGGGAATCAACGAAGGTTTGCCTGCAATGCCGGATACGATGACGATCTCTCTTCTCCACTTCGGGTTCATAGCCTTCTGGGGAGGCGTGATCGCCGCGGAAGCGGTGCTGGAACTGTATCCTTTTCGGAACCGGGACCACCACGAACAGGCGATCGTATCCCACTACTGGATCGATCTTCTCGTTGAACTTCCAATAATCTGCGGTGTGGTGCTCACCGGTATTCTTCTGGTTTTCCTTACATGGCCGCCTTCAGCACTTCACTGGGTGAAACTGGCTTGCGCAACAGGATCCGTTTCCGCTAACATCGTTTGTATAGCGCTCGTACTGAGGCGAAAACGCCTTTTCATCAGCGGTGCTCCTGAAGAGAAGCTGTGGACGGACACCCGGCGTATCATCCTCAGCGCGAAAATCGGTATCCCCCTCGGAATCACGGCTGCCGGGATGGGTCTCTGGCTGTCGCGCCTGAGGCTCCTGGAGTTGTTCGCGGGATAGGCTCCGCAGGTTCAGCGTCGCGAACCACAATCAAGCCCGGTGACCATTTCAGAACAGTAAAACCGCTTGTGTGGAAAGGAAAATTATGAATTCCGAACCTAAAATCAGTCCGTTGAAAGACCTGGTGAGCTATCAGCAGGAGTCTGTCGTAAGTAAAACCCTGATTAAGAAAGAAACAGGTACGGTAACGTTATTCGCTTTTGACCTGGGGCAGGGTTTGAGCGAACACACCGCGCCGTTCGATGCCCTGGTCAACGTTCTTGACGGCGAAGTGGAAATCATGATCTCAAAAAAACCTTACGTCGTAAAAGCGGGTGAAATGATTATTATGCCGGCTGGCGAACCTCATTCACTGAAGGCTGTAACGCAATTCAAAATGATGCTTACCATGATCAGATCGTGAACCGGGACGTTTTAATCACGGATGCCGCCGAATCGGACCTGCCTTCGATCGGGCTTTTGATCTCGGAGCTCTTCGAGGCGATGGACACCCCCCCGGTCAACGAGCCGGAACAGGCCGTCGAGAACTGTCTTGCCCTGATCAGGGATCCTTCGCACCACGTACTCGTAGCGAGATCGGGCGCATCCGTCGTCGGCTTGATCAACTTCACAATAAGAAGAACACTTTCGCACGCGCGCCCATCCGGGCTGATTGATGAACTCATCGTTTTAAAGAAACACCAGGGGAGGGGTATCGGCAAACGGCTGATTTCGGCGGCTGAGCGGAAATGCAGAGATCTGGGCTGCGAAGAGCTCGAGGTAAGCACCGAAAAATCCAATTCAGCGGCCCGGGAGTTCTACGGCAAATGCGGTTTCGATGAAGATTCCGTGCTACTCGAAATGTCCCTGGATAAATGAAAACGCGGGTAACCGCATAATTATCGAATCATGACGAACCCGAAAGACATGGTACGGCGGGGATATGATAAGATATCGTTTGCATATCGCGGCGATACCGTGGATTCCGCCGAGGAGTCCTTTTATCGCCGTTGCCTGGCTCTCCTGCTTCCTCACCTGGCGGACGGCGGCCGCATTCTCGACCTCGGCTGCGGGTGCGGGGTTCCCGCGGCACAGGAACTATCCGGCCGCTACTCCGTCACCGGCGTCGATATCTCGCCGGTCCAGATCGAAAGAGCCCGCTCCCTCGTTCCGTCAGCCGAATTCGTCTGCGCCGACATGACCGAAATCGACTTCCCGCCCGGCGGATTCGATGCTATCATCTCCCTCTATTCGATCATCCACGTGCCTCTCGCTGAGCAGCGGGGCCTCTTTCGACGGATATCGACCTGGCTGAAACGGGACGGGTGGTTTCTTTGCACAGTGGGATACCGGGAGTGGACGGGAACCGAAGAGAACTGGCTGGGCGTCTCCGGAGGAACGATGTTCTGGAGCCACGCCGACCAACGGACGTACGAAACATGGCTTGCAGATCTCCAGTTCCGTATTGAAGAGAAGATGTTCGTTCGGGAGGGAAGCAGCGGGCATACGACACTCCTTGCATGTAAAATCGCCAGTGAAGAATCATAAAAACGGTAACCCTTTTATGGATAAAGCGGCGAAATACAACATGGAACGCTGGCAGGCGCTTGCGGCGGCGAATGTGGGTTATTCCCGCCCCATTCTCGACTTCAGCAAGGACTCCGCTAAGGAGTTCCTGGATCCCTATGACATCATGCCTGATGTCGAAGGAAGAGATATTCTGTGCCTGGCGTCGGGGGGAGGCCAGCAGTCGGCCGCCTTCGGCCTGCTGGGCGCAAAGGTAACGGTTCTCGATTTCTCGGAAATCCAGCTCGAACGGGACAGGCGGGCGGCGGAACATTACGACCTCGAAATAAGGCTCTGCCTGGGTGACATGCGTGATCTTTCACGCTTTTCGAATGAATCGTTCGACATTGTCTACCATGCGCATTCACTGAATTTCATTCCGAATCCCGGCACCGTTTTCGATGAAGTCGGCCGCGTGCTGCGCGGCGGCGGAATCTATCGCCTCTCATGCACCAATCCATTCATACACGGCATGATGGAAACGGAATGGCTCGGCGGCGGATACGCCGTTTCTCAACCTTATGTCGACGGCGAAGAAATCATCCACCGGGATCCGCACTGGGATGTAAAGGACGGGGAAGGGAACCTGAGTAGAATCGTGGGCCCGCGCGAGTGGCGTCACGGATTGAGCACGGTTGTCAATGGGCTGATCGGCGGAGGTTTCGAAATACTCGGCATATGGGAAGAAAAAAACGGCGATGCCGGAGCCGAACCCGGAACCTGGTCTCATTTCGAAGCGTTCTTCCCTCCGTGGTTCGTATTCTGGACGTCCCGCGGATCCCGCGAGTGAAAGGAACCGACCTCCATGAAGTCAGAGGCTGCCACCGTCAGCGGGTATCTCGCGGAGCTGCCGCCGGAGCGGCGCGACGCGATTAAGGCCGTGCGGGAAGTGATTCTGAAGAACCTTCCCGAAGGATACGAAGAAGTAATGAACTGGGGCATGATCACCTACCAGGTGCCGCTGGAGACGTATCCGGACACGTATAACAAGAAGCCATTGATGTACGCCGCCCTCGCGTCGCAGAAGAACCATATGGCGGTCTACGTGACTGGAATCTACATGGACGAGGTTTCAAGACGGGAGTTCGAGGCAGCTTACAGGGCTACCGGGAAGCGTTACGATGTGGGGAAATCGTGCGTGCGCTTCAGGAAGCTGGAGGATCTCCCGCTGGAGCTGATCGGGAGGAGCATAGCTTCGGTGCCCTTGGATGAGTTTGTTGCCGCGGTCACGCGTCTGCATACGCGCAAATAACTGCATACCTGAGATTCGAATGACCCGAGGTCTGATTATACCCGTGAAAGCAGAGAAATGAAAACCACCGCCACGGTATTCGAATCCCTGCTGGGTTTCGCGGAGAGACCCGCGCCGTTCCGGCACTACACTTCGCCACTGCTCTGGAATGATCCCCACATCTCGAAGGGAATGCTCGATGCCCATCTCGATCCCGCTCATGACGCCGCATCATTCAGAAAGGAATCGATCGACCGGAGTGTTTCCTGGATGGTATCGAGGTTCGGTGTTTCCGGGGGGACGAAAGTATGCGATTTCGGCTGCGGGCCGGGTTTGTGGACGACCAGGTTGGCCCGGCAGGGCGCCCGGGTTACGGGAATCGATCTTTCAGAACGCTCGATCCGTTATGCGGAAGACGCCGCAAAGCAGGAAGACCTGGCCATCCGTTACATACTCCGGGACTATCTGCAATTCTCTACGGACGACAGGTTCGATCTGATCACCATGATCCACGGCGATTTCTCCGTGCTGAGCCCGGAGCAGCGGCGCAGGATTCTCGAAACCTTCCGCACGGTACTTTCAGACGGCGGATCCGTCCTTCTGGATGTGGCTTCAATGGAGCAATACCATAGAGCCGTCGAGAAGAGCATGGAGTATAACTGGTTTCCATCGGGAGGATTCATGTCACCCGCGCCTCATCACCGGTTCCTGTCGAAATTCAAGTACGACGAAGACCGCCTCCTCCTGGACAGGTATACCGTAATAGAAGAGTTTCGAAACTTCGAGATCTTCAACTGGAACCAGTGCTACAGCATTGAATCGCTGACGATGCTGTTCGAAACATGCGGATTCAGAATCGTCGACATCCATGCTGATACGGCAGGTGCTCAGTTTACGGACGATTCTCTAAGATTCGCCGTTATCGCGAAGAAAAAAGAATAATTGAGCCGGGTTCATACGGCGGCAGATAATCGATCCCCGGCTGAGGCGGGGACCGAGGTCCGCGAAAAGCTTCCCCGGGTCACCGCCATTGTGGACGCCGACTTCCACCCGAAGTAAGGAATACAATCGATGACACAAAAGACATGGTCCGATGTAGACGTCTTTTACGAAGATCTGCTGGTCAAGCCTGATTCCAGGTTCGAGAAGATTCTTCAGAATTCGTCCGACGCCGGTTTGCCTTCGATCCAGGTTTCGGCGTGCCAGGGCAAGTTCCTGGAGCTCCTGGCAAGATTCCGGAACGCCCGGCGGATTCTCGAGATAGGAACGCTGGGAGGCTACAGCACCGCCTGGCTCGCTCGAGGCCTGCCGCAGGATGGCAAGCTGATTACGCTGGAGATAGATCCGGATTTCGCCGCCGTCGCGCGTGAAAGTATTTCTTTGTTCGATTTCGCATCCCGGATCGAATTGATCGTGGGAGATGCGCGTGAATCGCTCCAGCGGCTCGCCGAGGCCGAGGTCGACCCTTTTGATATCATCTTCATCGACGCCGACAAGACCCAGTACGGCGAGTATCTCGACTGGTCGCTGATCTTGTCCGGGCGGGGAACCCTGATCATCGCGGATAACGTGGTCAGGAATGGCAGGATTATCGATGAAAACATCAACGATCAGATGGTTAAAGGAATCAGGGAATTCAACCTGAAAGTCGCGGGGCACCGGGAACTGGAGACTACGGTTCTTCAAACCGTGGGCACCAAGGGTTACGACGGTTTTTCGCTGATCTATGTAAATTCCTGAACCGGCCGTTCAGTTGACCCGCCGCAACGGGGCAATCCCGGCCGACAGACGATTAACCCGGGTTGAGGATGGTGAGCATGAGATATGTAATCTTTATACTGTGTGCGGCTTTACCGGTCGCGGCAGCCTCCCCCGACGCGGAGTCCGCACCCGGCTGCGAGACTCTGCTCGACTGGATGACCGGCTCATTCAGCAGCGAGGGGCAGGCCGCGGCCGACTCCGCCTACTTCGACATTCGACTGGAAGTCGTGAGAATCTGGACCGACCGCGATGACGCGTACTGGCTTTACGTGGAGCAGGCGGTCGCCGGCATGACCGATCGACCCTACCGTCAACGCGTGTACCGGGTGAAGCAGCTCGACGAAAACTCCTACGAGAGCGCGGTTTTTACTCTCCCTGATCCGCAGGAGCACGCGGGTGCATGGCGGGAAGATCAGCCGCTCTGCAAACTGTCGCCGGAGAACCTGGAACTCCGTAGCGGCTGTGCCGTATTTCTTCGCTTGAACGAGTCGGGCGAGTTCGCCGGCGGCACGGCCGGGCGGGGCTGCGGCAGCGATCTACACGGTGCCTCTTACGCCACGTCGGAGGTAGTGGTAGGCCCCGATCGAATGGAAAGCTGGGACAGGGGATTCAAAGACGACGGAACCCAGGTATGGGGCGCGGAGAAAGGCGCTTATATCTTCATAAAGAATGCCGGATCGAAAAAGACGGCTCCGTAACCTTGAGATTGAAAGAAACCTCGAGACCGCGGGATCGCCGATGGTAACCGCTGAGGCGATATTGCAGACGCCGGCAGACGCGATGTTATCGAAACACCGCGGCAACAGCCTGCCCGGATCCTTTCGGCGGGTCAATTCAGGATAGAGGGTTTGAACCGGAAGTTCGGCTCGCCGGAAGCGTTTTTTTCGGGAATCGAAATCACGAACCGCGCTCCCTGGCCGTATTCTCCCGTCTCCTCCACCGACCATCCGTACAAAACGCAGATCCTCCTGACGAGATAGAGACCGTGCCCGGTCCCTTTCCCCATCCCGTCCAGGAAGACCGATTCCTTCTCACCGGCGGATATCCCCACGCCGTTATCCTCGTAAACCAGGTCCAGGCTGCCGTTTCCCCGGGGGTCGACGTATACTCTGACCTCGTCGATATCCCCGCCGTGTTTGATGGTGTTGTCGAAGAGGTTGAAGAAGATGCGGCCCAGCAGGGAGTCGGCGTAAATTGAAAGACCCGCGCACCTGATCCGGATCTTCATGTCGTCAAGGTTCCTGACCAGCCGGAAAGCTTCCAAGATGGTTTCTTCAATTTCGAGGTAGCCGGATTTTTCAGCGCCCGGATTTTCGAAGGCGCGGGAGATCGCCAGGATCCGCTCCATCTGATCGCAGACATTTTCAATACGCCGCAGGTAATTGTATACGTTCCCGTCGCGATCGAGCTCGAGCTGCTCGACCTCCTGTTTGGCCAGATAAACAAATCCGATCGCGGCGGAAAGTTTATTGAGGAGATCGTGGCGGGTGAGTCTTCCGGCGACGAGAAGCTTTTCATTCATTTCTGATAAGATCGCCGTCCGGCTCCCGGCAGCGTCCTGGTTCGACAGGGACTGTTCCGTAAGCCGATCGCAGAGATCCCGCTCGATTCTCGATTCTACGCTTTTCATGACAGCTCCGATTCGAAACGAGTATCCGTCCCCCGTTTTTATAGTAGGCAGAAGTCGTCAACGGGCGGCGCCGGACCGGCCGGTTCTAAACAAATCCGGCGGAATGGTCGAAAATAGTGAAACGGAGGGAACCGAAAAGATCGAATCGAGCTTTCTGCGCCATGCGTATGGGGGTATAAAGCTGATATTCGTTGACGCTTGTGCGATCAGGAAGTAATCTCTCCGGATTCTGAGAGGGTAGTTGCCAGGAGTGAAACGTGCAGCTTTTAAGGCTCCTCGGGGAGCACAATATCAAACTGGAGATAGAGACACCCGTTCCCGAACCTTCGGGCGAGGAGATCGAGGTGGATGCGGATGTCGAAGAAGACGAAGTCGCATCCTGGATGGTCCGGGATGCGAAGATGTCGATACTCCGCGAACTCGTCGATCTCCTGGACTGCTGCGGGACCGTCGGAAGCACCAACAAGCTTTTCAACGATCTCTGGAACAGGGAGAAGCGATCGAGCACCGGGGTCGGCAACGGGCTTGCCATTCCGCATGTCCGCTCCAGCCACGTGAAGGAACTGTCCCTCTGCGTCGCCGTTTCCAGGGAGGGCCACCCCTGGGACGCCATCGACGAAAAAGACGTTTTCGTGTTCATCTGTATCGTCTCACCGCCATACGATGACCGGATTTACCTCAAACTGTATCCCGAGATAGCGAAGATCTTTTCACAGGATCATATCATACAGCGATTTCTCGACTCCTGGAGCGTGCACGAGATACTGCAGGTATTCAGGGAGCATTATTGATCCTGCAGCCCGGAATTTGCGGGCGTCAAGACAGAAACACGGAGTTTACAATGAGACTTCTCATGATTCATGCGGACGATTTTTCCTTTAAAGTAACCGGGGCCACCGCCGCCGTCCGCAAAGATATGGAGCTGCCGGAGGAGCTGACCGGAGGTTCCGCGGCCGAGGTTCTCGTCGCATTCATCGCAGTCGAGGACGGAGACGAAAAAGACCCTTCGTCGGTTATCGAACAGGGGATGGAGGCCATATCCGACAACGCTGTCAAGGTCGGGGCCGCCGAGGTCATGGTGTATCCCTTTGCCCACCTTTCGAGCTCCCTTTCCACTCCGCGCATAGCCACCAGGGTGCTCGACGGCATCTACAACGGCCTGTACGGGGGCGATTTCGGCTTCGAAGTCAAGCGCGCTCCGTTCGGCTGGTACAAAGGCTTTGAAATAAGCTGCAAAGGGCATCCTCTGTCCGAGCTCGCCGCCACCATCACACCCGGCCGCAAGAAAGCCCCCGAAGAGGTATCAGAAGCCCTCGCCGCCGAAAAAGAGCGGAAGGCCGAATTCCTCATCATCACCCCCGAAGGCGATGAAATTCCCCTGGACGATTTCGATTTCAAATCGCGGCCCGAATTCAAGATCTTCGTGGATTACGACCTCGAAGGCTCACGATTGTCCGATGATGAACCCGCCCATATCCGCATGATGCGTAAAATGGAGCTCGTCGACTACGAACCCGGCTCCGACCCGGGCAACTTCCGCTGGTATCCGAAAGGTTTTCTCATCAAGAGGCTGATGGAAGACCATGTGTCCGGCATCCTGCGGGATTACGGGGCGATGCAGGTCGAAACCCCGCTCATGTACGACTATCAGCACCCGAACCTGAAAAAATACATGGAGCGTTTCCCCGCGCGGCAGTATGTCGTGAAAAGCGACAACAAGGAGTATTTCCTGCGGTTCGCGGCCTGTTTCGGCCAGTATCTGATGAAGCACGACATGGGAATTTCTCACAGGCAGCTGCCGCTCCGCCTCTACGAGCTGACCCACTACTCGTTCCGGCGGGAGCAGAGCGGGGAACTGTCGGGGCTGAAGAGGCTTCGCACCTTCACCATGCCCGATATGCACACCCTGGCCGGCGGAATGGATTCGGCCAAGGAGGAGTTCGAGCGGCAGTTCCGAATGTGCATCGACTGGATGAAAGACCTGGAGCTCCCGTACGAGCTGGCGTTCAGGTCGGTCCGCTCCTACTATGACGAGCACGCCGGATTCATGAAAGAAATGGCCCGGGTGGCCGGGAGGCCTTTCCTCCTCGAACTGTGGGACGACCGCTTCTTCTACTTTATCATGAAGTGCGAATTCAACACCATCGACAGCCAGGGCAAGGCGTCCACCCTGCCCACCGTTCAGATCGACGTGGAAAACACCAGCCGTTTCGACATTACCTACACCACTCCGGGCGGCGGTAAGGAGAACCCTCTCCTGCTCCACTCATCCATCTCCGGTTCCATCGATCGGGTGGTGTACGGTTTGCTCGAACGCCAGGCTTTAAAGATGAAGAAGGGCGAAAAGGCGAACTTCCCCCTGTGGCTGGCGCCTACCCAGGTTCGAATCATCCCGGTCAGCGAGTTATTCAACGATCTGGCTGAGAAACTTCTGGATAAGTTCAACTGCAGGGTGGATGTCGACGACCGCAACGAATCCCTTTCCCGCCGCATCCGGACAGCGGAAAAGGAATGGGTTCCCTTCATCTGCGTTGTCGGCGCCAAAGAACAGGAGAGCGGCCTCGTCGCCGTGAGAACGAGAGACGGCGCCAGGCAGAAGAACATGAGCCCCGAAGAGCTGGACGCTTTCGTTAAAAAAGAAACCGAGGGCAAACCGTTCATCGGCCTGAACCTGCCGCGGCATATCTCCCGCAGGCCGATTTTCCACGGATAACCGCCCTGCACGGCTTTTTCGGCGAATGGAGCCGCGAATCCGCATGATCGCTGCATCCGCGTCCGTTTGAACACGGTGCCCGGGAAAAGCCGTTTGCCTCCAGGAGAACCACGAAACATGACAGTATCAAAACCCGCATCGGACGTTTTCTTCGTTCACTCTTACGCCCACGGCGGCAAGAGCCTCATCACGAAGCTGGGGACGCTCCTCGACCGCGCCGGGTTCGCCGGCTTTCCGGATAAAGCCATAGTCGCGGTGAAAGTGCACGCCGGAGACCGGGGAACGACGGGATATCTCCGTCCGATCTACGCCAGGAAAACCGTGAAAATTCTGAAAGACGCCGGGTTCCGGCCCTTCGTATGCGATTCTACCACGCTCTATTCGGGGGCCAGGGACAACGGCGTCGACATGCTCGAGACCGCGGCGGAAAACGGCTACTCCTGGGCGGGCGTCGGAGCGCCGGTGGTGTCGGCGGACGGTATCCGTTCGAGCTATTCGCACGAAGTGGAGGTCGGGTTGAGACACTACGAAACGGTGCGGATTGCGGGCGCCCTGGCCGACGCCGACGCGCTGGTCAACCTGTCGCACTTCAAGGCGCACATGGTCACGGGTATCGGCGGAGCCATCAAGAATCTCGCCATGGGTTTCGGCACCCGGGCAATGAAGCAGTCGATGCATGCGTCGATGTTCCGGCCCGAGATCCCGGAAGAAGAGCGCTGCACGAGATGCGGAGACTGCGTCGCGGTCTGCCCGGAAAGAGCCGTGATCCTTGAAGGAGACGGCAGTGTTCCTGTTTTCGATATGCAGGTCTGCGTCTCCTGCGGTGAATGTATCGCCCACTGCACTTTTAAAGCGCTCAAGGTCAACTGGACGGAAAAACCGGCGGTGCTCGGAGAGAAAATGGCCGAAACCGCTTACGGCGCGCTGTCGTGCATCGGCGGCAACGCCCTGCACGTGAATTTCCTGCTCGATATCACCCCCGACTGCGACTGCCTCTCCTGCTCGGATGATCCGATGGTGCCGAACATCGGCATCCTCGCCTCGCGGGATCCGGTAGCCCTGGACCAGGCATCCGCAGACCTGGTGAACGCGGCCCCCGGCCTCCGGGGAACCCGCCTGAAGAACGCCTTCGCTCCCGGTGACGACAAGTTCGTCGACCTTCGGCCGAAAGTCGACTGGCGACCCCAGCTCGCCTACGCCGAAGAGATCGGCCTCGGAGTCCGCAGCTACAACCTCATCGCACTCGACGACGACGACAAGCCTCTCACCTTCTGACCCGAATATCCGATCGAGAGTTCAGACCGAACACGTGTGTCCGTCATCGCAAACCGGGCAGATTCGACGGCAGGCGTCGAAGCCCCGTCGATATTGTACGATTTCCGGCTTTCTTCTACAGTACTGCGCGACACTATCTATCGCATGCACGGGGGACTGAAAATCCGT
>CAYMWF010000129.1:0-11086 GCA_964394085.1 uncultured Gemmatimonadota bacterium
CGCTGATGTTTGAGCTGCGGGGCGGCGGGAAGCTGGGAGCAGGTGCGAGCAGCGATGGAAGGGAACAGCGAGTTTCAGCGCTTCCCGGAGCGAGGGCTGGCAGAGCCGGATGACGCAGCGTGCTCCGCCGGGCGGGAAGACGCTCCCTCACCGCCTGAAACGTGCCGGTATCCACGGGGTCAATTTCTCGACCCGAACAGAAATCACTGCCGTATGTTCATGTAACCAGGTCGAAATCCGGGGTAAACCCATTTCCAATGCTTCTACATCCTCCGGATATATAATCACTTCTGCGCATCGCAAACAGCTCTTTTACTGACGAAGCAGGCTGCTCAATCCCGCTTCATTCTCTATTTCACTTTTTCGCACTGATCTGGATAACCTGACTTCTTTCCGAGGCGCTGATGTACAAAGCCGTACCTTCGGCATTAAATACCATGTCCTGGTAAAAACCTAGATTTCTTGCGAGAAGCTGGGGAATTCCCCCTTTCATGGGTACTGCATATATCTCACCCTCCACTTTTTTGAACAGCAGATGTCCGGTTTCAGGGTGGATCGCCATGGGACCACGGGCCTCTATGCCGGATAGAAACGTCGTAACGACGCCATCTGCGCTGAGAGTGACTATCCGGCTGCTTCCGGAGTCGTTGTTTTCAAAAATAAAGAGGGTGCCGCCGGGGGCGAAAGCGGCAGTGAGCGGTCCGTCGATGAATACGCTTCCCTGGGCGATAATCCTGGCCGAACCGGTATTCGGGTTTACGGCCCAGACAGCTTTGTCCATGGTGCCCATACCGTTGTCTGCGATTATAAGATCCCCCGGGTCGACGTTGATCCCGTCAAACTCCGCAGGAGCGATCGCCAGGCCATATGGATTGAAATTGGGAGAGCCGGTGGTCGAAGCCGTCACAAAGGATTCCGGAGGTTCCCCAACCCGGGATATTCTGAAGACCGTCTGAGCCTGCCCATCGGATACAAAAACTTTGCCGGAAGTATCGCACACAATATCATCGGGACTGACCAGCGGCGGCCCGATGGTCGAGACTGCATCCTCAACACTGAATTTAGTGCGCGGGGCGGCGAAAAATACGCCTGGTCCGGGATCGCCATATTCATTTACCACCAGCAATCCGTAGCGGGGTAGAACGGCAATACCATCGGGGCCGAATATATTGTCATAAAAAACGAAGGCTTCAAGTCGACCGCCCCCAAGGTCCATATCCGGAACAGCTGTACACTCGATTGCACAATCCGACAGGGAGAGATCATTCTCATCGCCCGGGAAATTCTGCTGCGGGTTCGTTCCGAGCGGAGCGCCGATTGCGCAGCCCGCGAAAATGAAGAACACGGTTACGAGAATCTGGATCAGGATTTTCATCGTTTCCTCCAGTGTGGTTTTTATTCACATCGGTAAGAACCCGCAGAAATCCAGTAATTAAGGCAAAGCGGATTAAAGTTCTTTTTATCGAACGCGGGTTTTACCCTTACACGGATAATGATTACAGATGCGGAACCTGGCGGACAGCAGTAAACAACTCAAATAAGTTGCGTGGAGGGATCCCGTAATGGCGCTTCACCGAGGGGCTCCGCAAAAGAGTACGCCGGGGAGCTCCTCAATAAAGTTGCGCCGGCCCGCATCCGAAGGTATAGTTTTTCAAATGGAAGCTGAAACAGGTAAAATCGAAGAATCTCCGGGTAAGGTTCAAAAAGTTGTTAAGGGTGGCGGCGACATTGTTTTCCCGCCCGGGAGGGAAGATGAAGGGCAGAGTTGATGTTTTGCTCGTAAACCCGCCCAGTCATATTCACTGGGGCGATGAGTACGAACAGAGACCGAATATCGGACTGGGGCATATTTCATCAATTCTGGCGGAAGACGGGACCTCGAACGTTATTCTCGATTTAAATTACTCGAAAGCAAAACCCGGACAAAAGGATAAAAACGAAAAGAAGATAAATCATGCGAGATCCAATATTGAACTCCAGCTGAGATCTGAAAGCGCACTGCAGCCTTTATGGGAGGGCTTCGAGAAACTATACAGAGAGTTGAAACCGAGGATACTGGGAATATCAGCCGTTACCCCCCTGTTCGATGCTGCCGCGAGGCTTGCAAACCGCACAAAGGAGATCGATCCCGACTCTTTCATAGTTATCGGGGGAATACATGTCTCTTCGCTTCCCGAAATATCGCTGAAAAAAAATTGTTTCGACGTCGCGGTTATCGGTGAAGGGGAGATAACGATGAAGGAGCTCTGCGGCAGAGTGCTGGCAGGCAGGGATTGGAGAGATATCGACGGCATCGCGTACCTGGCCGGGGAGGAAGCGGTAATCAACAGGCCGAGAAAACTGATCGAGGATCTGGACTCCCTGCCGTTCCCGAACAGAGAGGCGCTGGACTACTCGGGGAAACGTCGAAAATACTCCTTTGTGCACATCATTTCGGGGAGAGGCTGCTATTTCAACTGTAAATTCTGCGCCCGGCATATTCTCTGGGGACACGAGGTGAGGTTCAAGTCGATTGAAACTGTCCTGGATGAATTGAGGGAATTGCAGAGCGAGGGGATAAACGAGTTCGAGATCGTTGACGACACCTTCACCTTCAAGAGTGAAAGAGTGGTGGATTTCTGCCGCAGGATCAGGGAGTTGAAACCCGGAGTGAGCTGGACCTGCCAGACGAGAGCGGACGCCCTGAACGATGATCTTTTAAAGGAAATGAAAGAAGCGAACTGCGCAAGGATAAGCATCGGGATCGAGTCGGGAAGCCAGAAGATTCTGGACCGGAACAGAAAAAGAATCACCGTCGAACAGATTACGGAAGTTTCAAATCTCGTAAAAAAGAATAAAATCGCCCTGAAAGCCAATATTATCCTCGGGTTTCCTCAAGAAACTGAAGATGATGTGCGGAAGACTATCGACCTCGTCAAAAGAATCCGTCCGGATTCTTTCGGTCATTCTTTTCTCGTTCCTTTTCCAAATACCGCCGTCTACGATGATTTACTGAAAAGAAAAAGAATCTCGGCGACGAGCTGGAGTGAATACTCTCCGGCCAACCCGGCGATTTTCGAAAGAGATTTCCTGTCCCGCGAAAAACTTCTTTCGTTGAGCAATGAAATATTGTCGCTGTTCGAAAAATACGAGAGAGAAAGCTTCCTGAGAAAAGGCCGGAGTTTAAAAACCGTTCTGAGCGTTCTTTCAAGAAATATCACCCAGCCCAGGAGACTCCGCTGGTATATCAAGCGCTTCCTCAAGTTCAGCATAAAAGAGCTCAGAGGAGGAGCCTGAACGCCGGTATGCGTCACCGCGCCCCGTTCTTTCATTCGATTGACAGGAATCGAGATTCTTTCCGTTTACCAAATCCATACATTGAACAGAAATATGAATGATATAAAAAGCGCCATGATAAAGGGGACGATTCTCGATGATTCCGCTCTTATACCTGAAGTCTCCGTCAGGTAAGTATTCACCTGCGTTATTTTATAAACGGTAACGATCGCCCCCACCGCAAGTATCAGCAGCGGCAGCCAGCGCAAGGTGTTTGGAGCGATAATCTTCCCGGGCTCCGTCATCGAATCGCGGAGATATATCGCGGCGAATGTTTCCACGCCGAATGGATCATTGAAGGGCAGGCGAATTCCTTTCAGCCATGCATTCCATTTGTCGAGCGCTTTTGATAAATGGGCCGCAACCAGGATCGGTATAAATGAAACGGCATAGGTTTTGAAATAAAAAAGCAGTGATTTCCTGTGCGATAATAATCTGAACAGGGCCGCGAAAGTAAGCCATATGATTGAAGGAAACACTACCAGTACCCACATCCCCTTGAAGAAACCCTTCCAGTACGGATTCGCCGCTCCCCGAAGATGAGCCGCCCAGGCGGGGACCGTCAGAAATATTTCCTTCACTGCATTGTTCAACGTCAGCTCGTATGTCATGAACCCCGTAATAATGACGAGGAACAGCGGGAGTATTAATCCTGTTTTTTCATCGGCTACGATATCCGCAAAGAACTTCCTGACGCCGAACCGGAAATTGTCCCGAGGGCAGGCCTTGACGCATTGCAGGCATAGAAGGCAGTCTTTATTTGAGTTCAATCGGGGAGGATTCAATAAACTGGGACATCCCCTGCGATCCCATTTTTCATACGTTTTCAGAGAGAGACAATCCCTGGTCTTGCACTGATCACAGACTTCACCGTCTATCGTTCTCAACTCGACCGGCGCACACCTGGAATAACAATTGAGTAATATTCCAACCGGGCACACGAATGAACAGAAAGAGCGATATTTGAAAAAGAATCCGAATATGAATGAAATAACCGCAAGGGAAATAAGGAATGTCGCGGCATAGTGGGGCGCCCGGTGAATATGAAAGCAGGATACCGCGAACTGCACGATCAGGTAGCCGGTAAGAATCAGAATTCCGTTACGCAATACGCGGGGAAACATCCTCTGCGGGATCCCCAGCCGGCGACCCAGCCTTTCCGCGATATTCATGATCAGTTCGAGGGGGCACACATGACACCAGGCTCGACCCAGAAAAAAAGTGATCCAGATCATCGATGTCCACCAGAGCCCCCAGACGACGAAGGTGGTGAAGTTCAGTTTTCGATATAAGAGTTCAGCGGGTGAGCTAAATTCGAAGACCGGCCGTCCCCAGCCGAAATAGATAAACAGGATGAAACAGCAAAAGGCTCCGACCTGCAGGATATAAGGATAAACCGGTAACCGGACGATCCGGAGGATCAGAGGTAACTTGAAGACATTATTAAACCAGTGCACTGCTGGTTTTTTATTTTCGGCCATGAAACTCCTCCCATGTGTGACCATAACAAGATCAGGTTCTCGGTCACCGGAGTGGGAGGAGCTTTGTATGAGTAGTATTTCATGACCAGCCTGCTGAGAGCGGTAATTTTAGCCCGCAGGAAATACAACTCCGTTATGCACCGGGAATCGGTTGATAATAAATGCGAAAAGAAAAGAACCGGTTGTGAAGCGGTCGAACACAGGGAAATACCGGAGAGAATAGAAGAAGAAACCGATTGTGTTCGGAAATGTTTACTATGCAGCTTTTCGCCGGCTTCTTCATCTTCTTCCGGGTTGTTTTTATCCGTTTCGCAGGAAAAGTCGATCTCGATGCCGAAACCATTATCATGATGAGTGTGGGGAATGAATCTATCAGCCAGGAAACCCAGCAATCCCGTTAGAAGGAAGAGACAGATTAATTTCTTGTTGATTACCCGCATATTTCTAAAGAATTCTCAATAATCGAAGCGTGCCTGCGCCGTCTTTGCGTCAACACAATATAATTCTTCCGCTGTTTTCGGTCAAGATGGCGCTTCCGGAGATCGTGGAACGGAGCCGTCGTCAAGTTCGCCGCGAGAATCCGGCTTCAGCTGAACTTCATCCACCGGGATGCTTCCCCCGAGGGAATAGCCGACGCGGCTGACGAGCTTCAGGTGCTGAATATCCGGTTCCCGGCTCATGCGGATAACAAGCCTCGCAGTCTATCTATCGTCAAGGGCGCTGAACCTTCGTAATGATTGTTGACATTGACTGTTACGTGAATCCCTCTCTCGCAGAGATCCCTGGTCATTCCGGCGATCTTCTTCAACTCATTTCTCGGTTCTACGATTGTATTCCATTTCTTCCGGGTCTTGTTTTCAATCTCCTTCCTGTCCCCGCCCAGTAACCTGATTACTGTTTTATCAACCAATTTATCCCCGAAATCATCGTAGACGTCGTAAACATGAGGCATGTAGAGCTTTTCCGAGAACACGTGTATCAGGCGATTTTCCTGCAAAAACTGAAAGTATTCCGGCTTCAGATAATTCCTGTTGCGCGTTTCGACGGCCAGGGGGATATCTCGAGGAACAGAGGGGAGGAATGAATCCAGCGCCCTCAGAAAATGATCGAGGGATTTCATCTTCTGTCTGTTCAGATATTCGAACTCCAGTATGTGCGCATCAATCTGTCCGGACATAGGTGCAGCGGCCTGCAGGTATTCCAGAAACAACTCGGATGAAAGAAAACCGGGGTTGACGGAAGGTCCTTGTCCGTCCTTCTTCGTTCGCACGTGTGTCAGCGAAATGGCATTGGGAATTTTACAGGTGAATCTGAAATCAGCATCAACCCGGTTTACATAATCCAGAACAGTGTTGCGATCCGGCAGTCTGTAGAACCAGCTGTCTATTTCGACAGTTCTGTATTTGTTTGAATACTCGGACAGGTATTGAGCTGCGGTTCTGCACTTTTTGGTGTAGACGAGCCCAACCCAGGAATCGTAATTCCAGGAACAGGTTCCTACTCGAGGATTCATATTCATTTCCAGACCGCCAGAATTGCCCCCATCACCGGCAGGCTGAATCACTCCGAATGTCAGCATCTTTCTTCTCCTTCCTCACGGTATTCAATAACTGTCCCCGCTGCGCGGCGAGAACCAACTTTTTCGCCTGTCTGAAAGAGAAAAACACCGGCCAGGCTCAACTCCTCATCGTATATTCTCTGAAAATTTCTTAAAATTCCGGATATATTCAACCAGCTTTTCCGCAATCACCCTGTGCCCTGTGCCGTTCGGGTGAATAAAATCTTTCCCGGTTATCCTTATATTCGACATACCGATTTCCATGAAGTCGGGCACTATCTCGACAACATCAAAACCGACGCGTCTCGCCTCATGTGCGATGATTTCGTGGGGTTTTTCACATGGATAATCACCTGCTTTTCCGGCCAGCCACGGAAAGATCACCACGGCGACTGTGAACTTTTCTCTTTTTGCCAGGCCTGAAAGACGTTCGAAGGAGTACCTCAGCCGTCCGATGCGATGCTCGTCCCGATACCATATCGACGGATATCTTCTTGAGCAGTTCCGCATCAATTCCAGAAGTCCGTGCTCATCCTCCCCTATGGAAGCAATTCTCGATTCGTATTCTTTTCGAAATATTTCAGGTCTGTTCTTTTCTTTCAGCCATCTGCCTATGCGGATCTTGTCTATTTTCTCATTAATGAAACGGAGGATGCGAAAACGGGACAGCGAACCCGGCTGATATTCTTTCGACCGATCGAGGTATTCCAGGTTCGGGCTGGCGATACCTATATCGTTCAGGCAGAATCCCACGACCACGAGGTCCGGTTCATAAACCAATCCGCGACTCTCGAAAAAAGATACCGCCTGGAGAATATCGTATCCCCCTACACCGAAATTCAGCACCTCGTACTCATCGGATGTTTCTCTCAGAAGCTCATCCATCTGATGTGAATAGGTGGATTCAACGGGAATCTTGTTGCCGAAGGTAATCGAGTCACCGATATTTATCGTTCGAAATCCATTGAATTTACCCGGACTACCCATTTTACCTCGATAGCCGCCATCATTGATTTCGACATCCGCACTCCAGGCATATCCTTTTGCTCCCGGGACGAGCTCATATCTGACATCTCTATCGTGCGACGTTCGAAGCATGATTTCCTGGCCGTCCTTCAATCGTTGAAACTCATCATATCCGGTATGACGGAGATATACTTCGCCAATGGCGAGTACGATTATCACCGAAAGGATCACCAGCTTGATATTCAGAAGGAATTTCCTGTAATTGAGTGGTGTTTTCAAAGCAATCCTCCGCAGCTCGAGTTGCATCCGCAGCAAGTTGAAACCGCCCGATGCATTTCATATTATACCTTTCTGCGTCCGCCAGGTTCACCTGCCTCCTCTCCCGGCCTGGCCAGAACCAGCTTGACCAGGTACTGCATGGCCCGTTCAGGAGGCACCTGCTCGACGAACAGGTTATTATCGAAATCAAAAGCCCCCCGCGACTCTATCGATTCGACCTCGAGGTTCACCCCCTTCAGAAGCGTCCGGAAATCATCGGGCGAATAGCAGCGGAGGGATTGGGTTACAGCCAGATCCTCCCGCCCGACCGGCCACCACCGGTCCAGCAGACGGCTCTTTTCCCTGTCGAAATCATACCGGCGGGCCACCTTTCCAAACTCCGCCCGCCTTCCCGCGGCGTCAGCCCAGTACTGAGGAGAATAAACCTCGATGAGGGCGAATCCGGAGGGCCGCAACCAGGCGGCAACCCGGTTGAGGAGACGACGCTGGTCCGAGTCCGTTCCTATACCGAAGCCGTCCCAGTAGCACACGACATCGAACGGATCTGAAAATTCGACTTCGTAGAAATCACCCTGTATGACCCGCAGCCGTCCACGCCGGGGTTGAGCTGCCAGCTTCTCCGCGTTCCGCTTGATGGAAGGGATGAGTTCGACCGCCACAACCGAATATCCGAGATCGGCGGCTGCAGCCGCATTCTGTCCTCCGCCGGCCCCCAGTTCCAGAAGACGCCCGAGCCGGCCTTCGGCGAGACGGTGAACAATGGCGGCGTTCTTCCGGTGTCTCTCCGCGACATCTCCATCATAGACACCGACCCATTCATTCTGCCTGGCGTAAAACCGGGCCACCCGATCCCTGTCAAATTTCATGACTTCTCCTCAACTGCTCGGCAAACAGAAGCAGAATACACCGGACCGGCAATGAGATCTCACTAAAAAAGGTTGATTAGCCTAAGGATCACAAGTAACTTTTTCAAAAGGCGGCTGAAACACGCGAAATCGTTGAAGCTCGGGGTGATGTTCAGTTGCGCTCACGGAGGGGCGACTTTGTTTTTCCTGTCCTTTTACCGCGACCGACGTCGCATCCGGGCATTATCCACAACGATACTGGGGATGGTGCTCAGCGCGGCGCTGCTCTGGTGGGTGTACCGCGACGCGGACGGACCGGCCCTCTGGCAGGCCCTGCGCGATGTTCCTCTTTGGGCTGTATTGGCCGCGGGGCTCGTGAGCTGCCTGAGCATCCCGTTAAGAGCACGGCAGCTTCGGCTGTTGCTGGGCGACGCACCCGAAGTGACGCCGTGGCTCGCAGTCCGAACCATCTCCCTGGGCAACCTGGTCAGCAGCCTGGTGCCGGCCCGCGGGGGTGAACCGGTCAAAGCCCTGCTGCTTTCGCGCTGGACCGGCCTGGCGCTGCCGCGTGTCCTCACCTCGCTGGTCATCGCCCGCGTTCTGGACCTCGGCTGCATCATGATCCTGTTCGGGCTCATGTTCGTTTTCCTGCCGTTCTCCGGCGGGCTCTCGGCGGCCGCATGGGAGAATCTGGGCAAGGCGATGGTTTTCCTCGGGGCGACGGCGGCGGTGAGTGCAGCTGTCCTGGTGGTCCTGAGCTTGAACCGCGTTCGATTCGGCGATTGGATGCGGGTGCGGCTCACCCGGATCTCCCCTGCTGCGGGGGCGTCCTGGGACAGGCTCTGGACTCCCGTCCAGCAGGCACTCGGCGTGATCCGCGCAACGAATCATCTTTCAGGAGCCGTCGCACTGAACCTGTTGTGCTGGTTCGCCTTCTTTTTGACGCCGGTGCCGATGCTGCTCGCCCTCGGGCTCGGGTGGCCCGATATCCTGCCGGCAACTCTGGGAATCGTCGGCCTTACGACCCTGGCCCACCTGTTTCCCGCTGCACCGACCTCTCTGGGCACCTACCACGCCACCTGCCTGCTCGGCCTGGCTGTCTGGTGCCCTGAAATCGAGCGATCCCTCGCGCTGGCCTTCACCCTGCTGTTTCACCCCGTGGACACGATGGCGACAGGGATTCCCGGCCTGTTCATGGTGCCTGGCGCCTGGGACGATCTGCGGTCCGCGAGGAAAGAAAAAACCGATCGAACGGCGGTGGAACAATCAACCTCTTACGAAAAACGGGGATGAGACTTGCCTGAACGACAAGACACCGAACAGAACTGCCCGGTCAGCTCCTTTAACGAATGGGATCCCCTGGAAGAGGTGATCGTCGGCCGCGTCGACGGCGCCATGCTCCCGCCCTACCACGTGGTCGAGCGGGTTCGGGCGTTGAATCCCGTCGGGGCGGCTCTCGCCCGCCTGGTCAGCGGTCGACCGTATCCGCGCTACGTCGTGCGCAAAGCCCGTCAGGAGCTGGACGCGTTCATCTCGCTGCTGAAACAGGCAGGAGTCGCGGTGCGGCGTCCCGAACGAGTGGACTTCTCCAGACGAATCCGCGCGGCTAGCTGGAGTTCCAAGGGATTCTGCACGGCGAGCCCGCGAGACGGCCTGCTGGTGATCGGGGATCACATTATCGAAACCGCTTCAGCCTGGCGATCCCGATACTTCGAAGTCTTCGCCTACCGCCCGCTGCTCAAGGAGTACTTTCACCGCGGCGCGCGATGGTCGGCCGCTCCGCGACCGCAACTCGACGATCCCCTGTATGACTACGGCTACCGTCCTCCGGAACCCGGCGAGCCGCTGCGATTCACCACAACCGAACACGAGCCGATACTCGACGCCGCCGACTTCGCACGATGCGGACGCGACCTGTTCGTCATGCGCTCCAACACGACCAACCTCGCCGGCATCGAATGGCTGAAAAGGCACCTGGGGCCCGAATTCACCATCCACCGGATTGAAACCCGCGATCGGATGCCGATGCACATCGACACGACTTTCATTCCACTGGCCCCGGGCAAGGTCATGATAAATCCCGAGTATATAGATCCCGACCGGTTGCCGGCGGTGCTCAAATCGTGGGAGGTGCTGCTGCCGCCGCCGCCCGATCCGGTTCCATCGGCAGGCCTCGACTTCTATCTCTCGCTCACCGGCAACTGGATTTTCCTCAATATCCTGATGCTCGATCCCCGACGCGTAATCGTCGAAGAGAACCAGGTCTCCCTGATCCGGGCATTCGAGCGGTGGGGGTTCGAGCCCATCCCCTGTCCTTTCCTGCACTACAAGATGTTCGGCGCGGGGTTCCACTGCGCCACTCTCGACATCCGCCGGCGCGGGGAACTGAAATCGTATTTCTGACCCGCGGCAATCGAACGGCTGAACGGAAGCTCGGCGGGATGAGCTGTTTGCGATGCGCAGAACTGATTATATATCCGGAGGATGTAGAAGCATTGGAAATGGGTTTACCCCGGATTTCGACCTGGTTACATGAACATACGGCAGTGATTTCTGTTCGGGTCGTGAAATTGACCCCATGGATACAGGCACGTTTCAGGCGGTGAGGGAGCGTCTTCCCGCCCGGCGGAGCACGCTGCGTC
>CAYMWF010000130.1:0-2885 GCA_964394085.1 uncultured Gemmatimonadota bacterium
GTTTCAGGCAGTACTTGCGTATTTCCTCACCTCTGTTATAGAAAGATTTCAATTTATAAATTCGTTTCCTCATGAACCATCCATCGATGAAGAATACTATACGTTGCATTTTCCCTCCAAATAAAAAGCCCAGTGGTCGATCCCGGCATGTAAAGTTGCTGCCGGGATGTCGCAGTGGGCATTTTTTACATGTTCAAGTTGAGTATACGCATGAAACACTGATTGATCAAGCACGTTATATTTATATTCTCTGTATTTATTATAATTTATCTTTACAAGCCCGCCTTATTGGTACCTTTTGTCTTTAAAAGCGCATTTTCTTATTTGCTCAGGTCGCACGGGGATTTGTGTGTTCCGGGGATTTGTCTGGAGGGGGTGTCGGGATGTGCCTATTTTTTTGTGCTGTTGGGGTGCTTAGGTAGAGGCACTTCCGTTGGATTCTTTCCTCCAGGCCGAGTTCCAGGGCTTTGAGGTAGCCCAGTTCCCAGATCCGTTTTTCCCTGTTCCATCTGCCGCCGGCTTCTTTCACCAGTTTTCTGAGCTGGAGCTCGTTGTACGCTATTTCGACTCCGGCGACCCAGCGGTAGCGCCAGTCGGCTTTATCGATCGTTAGCTCGATAGTCGTGTAGCGTGTTCCGGTCGATTCATCGTACCGGTACCGGACGGCGACGAGCCTTTCGCCGAATCTATGCTGCAGTTTTTTTGTACCGGGCTTTCCGGGAAGTATCGTCTTCAAGATCCGCAACTCAGTATATCCCTTCATGTTCCGGCTGTCATAGGTTTGTGCGGAAATTTTCCGGAAGGGAGCCCGGCGCCGGCGACCGGACCCTGCTCCGGGAAATTCACGGCCTGTGCTTGTCGGGCGGGGAGATGTCGGCGGGGCTTTGCACGCCCCTGACGCCCTTGTTCAGAACATGGGTGTACATCATCGTCGTGCGGACGTCGGAGTGGCCGAGGAGTTCCTGCACCGTTCTTATATCGTAGCCGTTCTCGAGCATGTGGGTGGCGAAGGAGTGCCTGAAGGCGTGCGGGGACACGTTCTTGGATATCCCGGAACGGCGGACGGCGATTTTGACTTCTCGCTGGATGACGCTCGAGTGCATGTGGTGCCGGTAGTGCCTGCCCGTCTTTTTCTCCCTGTAGGACCTGGAAGCGGGAAAAACCCAGTGCCAGCCCCATTCTCTTTCGGCGGATCGATACTTTCGGGCGAGAGCTCCGGGCAGCTTGACGTACCCCCTTCCCTCTTCGATATCCTTCTCGCGCTTCCTCCGGACTTTCGCCATGTGGGAACCGAGCTCTTCCCTGGCGCTGCGGGGAAGCACCGTGACCCGGTCTTTTTTCCCTTTGCCCCTTCTTACATCGATCCGCTCGTAATCGAAATCCACATCCTTGACCCGGAGCCGCAGGGCTTCCATCAGCCTGAGGCCCGAACCGTAGAGGAGAAGACAGACTGTGCGGTTTTCGCCCTCCAGGTGGTTCAGGATAGACCATGCCTCGTCCCTCGTGAGGACCACGGGAACGCGGCGGGGCTCCCTGGCCCTGGTGAACGATTCGAGCCATCCCGGATCAGCGCCGAGCACCTTCTTGAAGAGGAACAGGATCGACTGGAGGGCCAGGTTCTGGGTCGAGGCGGATACATGACCGGTCACGGCCAGGTGCGTAAGGTATATTTCGATATCGGCTTTACGCATTCTGCGCGGATCTTTGCCCCTGTGGAACTGTAGAAACCTGGAAATCCAGAGCAGGTATGTCTGCTCGGTTCTCGGGCTGTAATCGTAGCGGCGCATCAGCTTCATGACACGCTCTTCAATGCCGCCGGCATTCCGGTCTGTGACTTTACCCATCGAATTCGATCTCTTTCTGTTGAATCCGCTGTTCCCCGCCTTCATTCCTGTGGATTTCAATGGTGCACTTGTTTCTCTGTGTTGTTTTTCAGACGAAATTATTCCGCGTTTTCACACTGTATAAAAAGTTCTGCACCTCTCTTGCCGGTTCGGTAGTTGGTCGTATTGCAATAAACGTTCCCTGGATGTTCCGGTGTCTGCAGGACCGCCGCACGGATTTTTCAGGTACTGCATTTCAAATGCAGCTCCAATATTTATAAAACTCCTTCCTCAGCACCCGTGACCGCGGAGTGGATGAGGGAGCGGCTTTTCGCCCTTCGGACGATAGCGGAGTCATCCGGGAGGTGGGAGGAAAGGTAGGGGCGACACTTCCCGAGCGGAGGATCAGAAGCGCTGATGTCTGAGCAGCGGCGGGGATAGGGCTGGTGCGAGCGGGTGCGAGCAGCAGGGGGCGGAAGCAGCGAGTTTCAGCGCTTCCCGGAGCGAGGGTTAGGGTGCGGATCGAAATTAATCGGCCACTTTCGCGCTCGGATTCTGGTTGGATTTGTTCGCGACGATTGAGCGGAACCGCAGGCGTAGCTGAGCTTCGTCGAGGATTCCGCGATTGAGGAGCGGGCGAAGACGGCCTGAATATGAGATGCGAAATGGTTGATTTATTTCGACCCGCACCCTTTTAGTGGAGCGGGATGACGCAGCGTGCTCCGCGGGGCGGGAAGACGCTCCCTCATCCCCACCTGCCGTTCAAGGGGCGATCCGACATCGATGTCGGGTTTATTATTGTCAAAAAGAATAAACATTGTTGACATTGCGGCCGTATGGATTAAAGTTGATACGTTATTGTTTTTCTTTCGAAAAGGAGCTGAAGATGAAAATAGAATTTTCTGAGGCGGCAGGCGCGGCCGGCTCCGGCAGGGGCATGGCTGCTGCGGAAAGCGCGACGGAAACCGGGAGCGCGGCGGATGCAGGGAGTGCGGCGGATGCAGGGAGTGCGGCGGATGCAGGGAGTGCGGCGGATGCAGGGAGTGCGGCGGATGCAGGGAG
>CAYMWF010000130.1:2985-10890 GCA_964394085.1 uncultured Gemmatimonadota bacterium
GTGCGGCGGATGCAGGGAGTGCGGCGGATGCAGGGAGTGCGGCGGATGCAGGGAGCGCGGCGGAAGCAGGGGCGGGCGCGGCAGGCGGCGGAAGCAGGAAGGACCTCGCGGAAGGCAAGCGGGGGCCCGGGCGGCCGAAGGGCTCGAAGACGAAGCAGAAGCCGAAAGGGGAGACGGGGAAGAAGCGGGGTAGAAAACCGGGGAAGGCGACCCGGAAGAAGCGGGGCAGGAAGCCGAAACCGGTGGAATACATCGACTCGGCCATCGACGGGCTGACGATCAAGGAAGTGCCGGTCTCGAAGATCGACCTGGAGGACGACCAGTTCCGGTTCAGGGTCAACCTGAGAACGTCGGACCTGGCGGAAAGCATAGCGCACAACGGCCAGCAGTTTCCCGTGGTGCTGAGACGGAAGGAGAGCGGGAAATACCAGATCATCTCGGGCTTCAGGCGGCTGGGCGCCATCGGGCAGCTGCGGTGGGAGAAGGTGAAAGCGGTGGTGAGGAAAGACCTCGAGGATGACGCGGTCGCGTGCCGGATGTCGATCCTGGAGAACGAGCTGCGGCAGACGTATAACGACCTCGACCGGGCGTACGCCATTCTCGCGTACAGGCGGATGGGAAAGAGCGACGCCGAAATCGAGGAGATTTTCAAGGTGGGGACGCGGCAGAGGCAGAGGCTCGAGGAGCTGACCACGTTCCCGAACGCGCTGCGCGCCGCGGTGGCGGACGGGAGAGTCAGCAGCACCCTGGCCGTCAAGCTGATGCAGCACTGCCGCAAGTTCGACAAGTATCCCGCGAGCAGGCTCAACAAGTGGATCAAATGGATCACCAGGAACCAGGCGAGCTTCAGGCAGCTGTCGTCGGCCCTGGCGGATGAGCTCGAGGACGAGAACAGAAGCAAGCCGGTGGAAGTTTTCGTGGTCCGGAAACGGAAGGGCCAGAGCGCGATAAGGCTCAGGCCGATCACGATCAGCGGCGACATGGACGCCGCCCGGAAAAAGCAGATTCTGAAAGACCTGAAGGATATGATCGGGCTGGTCGAAGAGCTGTGAGTATCCTCGCCCGGCATCGAAGGAAACAGCCTTTCCGGAGACGCTCGAACTTTTCGGGAATCGCCCGGGCTCCGGCTTCAGGGCCGGTTTGATCATTCCTGAGCGGCGGCGCAGGGTTTCTCATTCGGGAGCGGCAGCGCAGGGTTTCTCATTCGGGGGCGGCGGCGGGTTTCTCATTCGGGGCGGCGGCGGCGGCTCTTCATTCGGGGGGGGCGGCCGCGGGTTCGGCGGTCTGGCGGGGGATGAGCCGCGCTTCGAGGAGGTGGGAGGCGATCCGCTCGCCGAGGAGCCGGTATCCGTAATAGGTCATGTGCATCTCATCCACGAGGATGCCCGATGTTTCCAGGTGAGGATCTATCTCCCTGAACTCTTTCTTGAAATAATCGAGCAGATCGAGCATGTAGACTCCCCTGCCGGAATACCTGCGGGAAACATCCTCGAATATTCTGTAATATTCGTGCCGGCTGCCATCCGTGGAGACGTCCGTGAGGGTGATTTCGGGCACGAACAAGACCTTTGTGCCGCCCCCGATGAACGCATTCACGATCTGTTCGGCCCTCGGTTCGATAATCGAGCGTTTGACCATCGTAACCCCGTCGTTCCGGGAGATCTTGAACAGGGGATCGAGCCGTTCCAGAACGAGCACGATACCCGTGAAGAGCCGGGTTTCGGCAAGGGCCACGAAACCGTCGAGCAGGCGGCGGGTGGGAAACACCAGCTTCCTGGCCGCCCATACCTCGTAGTTGGAATCGATGTGGGGATATTTCCTTACAAGCTCTTTCACCGTCGTATAGTATTCTTCCAGCCCGTCGATATCCATGTTGGCGCCGAAGTAAACGATCAGCAGATCGAGATCGAGCTTCGCGAGGACATCCGCCGCATAGATCTTGAGCATGGTGAACGATGCGCCCGGCACGATGCCTGCATTTATGACCTCCACCGGCGTGGAAGAATGCCTGTCGAGATAGTCCTGGAGAAAACCGGGATAATGGACGTCTCCCGCCCGGGTCCCCGCTCCCCACGTGCTTGAGCTCCCCAGACAGCCGATCCTGAATACCCCCGGAGGTTTCTTCGAGCTGTACCACCGGTTCCTGATGTAGGTCTTGTCTGTTCGAGCCATCTTTCCGAAGATGTCGGTGCGTTCTTCGAAGTCCCAGCAGAACTCCTCGACGATGAACCTGCTGTCGAGCCGCACCGATGCCAGCCGGTTCAGTCTCAGGGCGACTTCCGCCGAGCCGAGCAGCGCCGCCGGCAGCATCAAAGCCGCAACACCTTTATACAGCCTTCCGAAGCGCCTCTGCCGGAGTATGAACACGACGGTCCAGCAGAGCCACGGCAGCAGGGTGAGCACCAGGTAGGGCGACAGGTTCGGAAAATAGCAGAATCGCCTGAACAGGAAGAACCCGGCCGCCTGGATCAGGGTCAGAGTGAAGGCGGAGACCGGATAATTCGGAGAAAGATAAGCGGTGACGAGAAACATGACCATGGGGATTGACGCGAAACCGTAAAGAATATCCGCCGGAACCCGGAACTCGGCGATCATCCGGTCCCGGAAAAGCGCCAGGAAAACGGCGTAGACGAAGACGCCGGCCGCGGTCTGAAGGAGCCGGCCGTAAAATCCCGGATCCAGACCGGCTTTCTCGAACCTGCTCCCGAACAGGAGCGCCGATTTCACCAGCAGCACCGGGACCGAAACGAGGAGCAGCGCCGTAAGGGGAAGCGCGAAGGCGGCGCGCAGAACGAAGAGGATTGTCATTTGCAGGGGAATCAGGAGAAAACAGCGGCCCCTGAGATCCAGCCCCGGGCCCAGGAAGGAGAGCAGGCGCCTCGCCAGGAGATCGTCTATCAAAAAGGCGGCGAGGGCGAGCAGAACGAAAGACGCCATTATCGACAGGAGCGATTCCTGCGTCAGTCCCGCACGGAAAGGCAAATCCAGGAGAACGGGAGGGCTATCGAAGTCCCACCGCTTCACGGGCGTCAGGACGCGGTCGCCCCCGGGCGATTGCGAAAACCGGTTGATCTCGATACTGTCGATCAGCAGAGCCCCTTCCGCGAACCCTCCCAGCACCTCGAGAAGCATCCGGTCGATCTCTTCGGCGAGCCGGACGGTGCCCCGCCGATCGTTCGCGATCAGTGTCATTTCGCGCCCGTCGCAGAATACCTCGAAAACCGCTTCGTTCCCTGATTTCAGGTTCGGAAGATCGAGCAGTTTCGTCGACCGGAAATTACGTCCCAGGTAAACGCCGCTGCTGTCCGGATCTGTATAACTGTGAAGGAAATAGTATTGACCGCTCGCGGACGAAGCGAAGTGGAGCTCGATCCGGTCTATCTTCGGCTGCTCCCTGATGCGGATCTTCATGTGGAACGGACGGGTCCGGGCGATGCTTTCATCCAGCGGAAATACGAGATGGAGATCCCTGAACCGGAGCATCCCGTCGAAAATGTAATTTCTTTCGTAAACGGTATTCCGCAGAAACGCGTCGATCAGCGTTCCCCTCTCCACCCGTACGACCGGCTCGCGGAAGACCGGCAGGAGGGCCAGGACGGCGAGCGCTCCGAAAAGGTATACTTTTGCCGGGTTCACCTTCATACGACGTCTACTGGCTGATGAGCTTGCCGCGGGTCCCGTACTGCCGCAGCTTGAAAAGGGTCATTTCGCCTTTCAGGGTCATTCCGGCGGCGATCCAGACCGCCCTGACCAGGTCGGCGAATACGGCAGCCGCCTTGAGGGGGCCCGGGCGGGCTTTGAGCCGGTCCGAGTCGATCAGCTTCTTTATGAGCCGGCGGGGAACGAAGCGTTTCGAGGCGAGGATTGTAAGGCTGATCCAGAAAACCTCCTCGTTGTCGCGGGGGTAATCGAGGCTGAGCCGGAACTGGCGGAACGACTTGGCGGCGCGGCCCTCTATGTCGTCGGGGGTGACGAGACCCCTGGCCAGCAGCTCTTCGGTCAGGGGCGTCCCCGGGAAAAGGGTGAGCGAGTAGAGATAGAGCTTGAAGGGGCGCTCGAGAGAGAGCAGAAGCTCCACCATGGCGCGCTTGTCGGCGCTCGTGGCCAGCGGATTGTCGAAAATCACGTCGTATACCGTCGCCACCCTGGCCAGCCGCGCCATCCTTGAAAGCTCCTTGATCCCGGCTGATGTGGAGCTCCTTCCGTAGGATTCCTTCACCTCCCTGTCCGAGCCGGACTGGATCCCGGTCTGGATCTTCGCGAGCCCGGCGCGCCTGAGCTTCCGGAGCTCGTCGAAATCGAGCTCGCCCGGGTAGGTGAGAAGCTCGAACGGAAGCTTTATCCGCCTTCGGTATTTCGAGGCGAACCTGGAGATCCATTCCCCCGGAAAAGCGAAGACATCGCCGTCGAACTTGATCCTGCGGATATTCGGGAGCAGCGCCTTCGCCTCCTCGAGCTCCGCGATCACGTTGTCGACGCTCCTCCTCCGGTAGAAGGGGGCGCCCGGGGCCGCCAGGAGCTTTCTGAGGGCGCCGTTCTGGCAGTATCCGCAGGAGTAGGGGCATCCGCGGGTCGGGTAGATCCTGTATTCCACGGTCTCGACGATCGGGTCGCGCAGCGATATCCTGCCTCCCTCGATAAAGGAGGTGCCCGGGGTCCTGAAAGAGGGGAACGGCAGCGAATCGAGGTCCCGGATGAGCGGGCGGGGCGGATTCCGCCTTATCTCGCCTTTCGATTTCGACCAGATATTGGGGATGCCGCCGGTTTCGCCGTCTCCGGCCAGAGCCTCGGCCAGGTCGCAGACAGGGTACTCTCCCTCGCCGATGCAGACGAAATCGGCGGTTTCGATGCATACTTCGGGCTGCACCGTGGGGTAGACGCCGCCCCAGAGGACGGGCACGCCCGCGACGTCGCGGACCTTCCGGGTAAGGTCGCTGACGATGCCGAGATAAGGGGCGCCGACCCCGAAGCCGGCGAAAAGGGGGTTGATATCCTTTATCAGGCCGCAGAGGAGGCCGATGTCGCGGCGCGAAGGCAGGCGGATACGGTTGTTCGCCCAGCGCTGGAAGAAGATGAGATACGGGTCGAAGCCGCGGCGGCGCAGGACGGACGCCAGGTAACGGACGCCCCTGTTCTCGATGCCGTAGGGCATGACGAGGGCGACCCTTTTGAAACCCTGGGCCGGGACGCGGTGTTTTACGCGGGGGCCGAAGCCGGCGAACGGGAATTCACCCCGGCTGTCCGGCGGAAAAACCTCTGCTTCGTAAGGATTATCCATACATCATTTTTTTTTGCCGCGACGCGGGATGACGCGCCGGGCGGCACCCGATCGAAATCTCAGCCGGTTCCCCGGATCAGCGCCCGGGCGGCTCCGGCCTTGCGGACCAGCTCCATGGGATTCCTCAGTCTCTTCAGTTCCCGCAGGATCGCCGCGGGACGAAAATAGAAGCGGCGGTAGGCCCGGTTCAGCTCCCTGAGTATCGTTTCCCTGTCGAGAAACTCTTCCCAGAAGGGCACCGTGAATACCCGGTCGGGCTCCGCGGCGAAAGCGCGCCAGCAGCCCGGATCGACCAGGCCGAGCATTGCGGCTTCTTCGAAGAGCGGGGTTCCCGGATACAGGGCCAGGGCATTGAACATTGCGAAATCCGGGTCGAGGGCCACGGCGAACTCCACGGTGCGGCGGATGTCGGCCACGGTCCTCTCGAAAGGGCATCCCAGGATGAAGTAGGCGGCGGTGGCGACTCCGTGCCTCCTCGCGAGTTTGACGGCGGAGATGGTTTCTGCAACGGTGACCCCCTTGCCCAGGCGCTTCATCCCCTCGTCGGTGCCGGTTTCCACGCCGAGGTGGATGCGGACACAGCCTGCGGCGGCGGCGAGGACGATCGACTCCTCGTCGAGGGCGTCGGCGCGGCAGCGGATGCTCCACTTCGTCCGGATCTTCCGGCGGAGCACTTCACGGCTCACTTCGGTCAGGCGGTCGGGTGCGATGTTGAATACGTCGTCGACGAAGTGGACCTCCCCCGCCCCGAGGGCCACGCAGTCGGCGAGCTCGTCGGCGACGCGGGCGGGCGGAACCGGGCGATAGCCGCCGCCGGGAGTGGCGCAGAAGGCGCACCTGTAGGGGCACCCCCTGCTCGCGGACACGGTGGTGAAAGTCGTTCTGCCGCCCAGCACGTAGTAGTAGTCGTCCTGCTCCACGAGACGCCTGGCCGGCAGCGGGAGCGCGCCCGGATCCGGTTCGCGCCACGCTTCTTTAGCGACCTTGACGCTCCCGGCCGTGTTCCAGGAAAGCCCCGGCACGCCCCGGGGTTCGGCTTCACCGCCTTCGAGGGCGTCGAGCAGATTCAGGAGGGGACGCTCCCCTTCTCCGCGGATCGTGTAATCTATGCCGGGGAGCCTGATCGCCTCCACGGGGAAGGCGTCCACGTGAGGACCGCCGAGGCAGACAGGCAGCTCCAGGAGCAGGGTTTTCACCGCCAGGACCGTATCGAGAACCTCGGTCAGGTTATGGGTGGTTCCGGTAATTCCGAGAAAGTCGGGCTCGAGGACGGCGACGGTTTCAATGAGCCTTGATATCGTGACATCCCGGGCCGGCATGTCGATGACCTTTACCTCGTGCCGGCTGTGCTCCTTGAGATAGGCGGCCAGGCTCAGCAGGCCCAGGGGCGGGAAACGGCCGACCTCGCCGGCCACTCCGTCGGGCAGCTCGCCGCTGATCAGACGGTCGTTTCGCGGGTTGACGAGAAGTATCTTCATGACGCACCTGTCCGGCCGGGCGGGCCGGGTGTGCGCCGGGACAAGCCCAGCGCCTCGATGCCGCTCGGGAGATGCCGCACGGCATGGGTGACTTCGGCCCAGCAGGGCCGCATGCATCCGGGGCATTCGGCCCTGCTGCGTTCGGTCTCCGCGGCGGCCCCTATCGAACGGAGCCTTTCCACCAGGTTTTCGTCGTCGAACCGGGCGAACGGCGCGAACCGGTGGCAGATCGAGACTCCGCCGGACGGGGAGACCGATACATACAGGCGCCCGGCGTCGCAGCTCCACGGGCGGCCGCCTTCCGTGAGATATTCAGCCGAGTGCCGCAGGAAACGGGTCGAGTTGATTATCGGTCCGCCCTTCTTCTTTATTTCGGCGAGAATCCCGTATACATCCAGGACCGCCGGGTGAAGCCCGGGCGGGACGGCCATTTCCCTGTCGGCCGCGGCGAACCCGTCGCTCTCTTCTTCCGACGGGGAGACGGCGACAGGGATGAACGACGCCAGGAACCCGTGGTCGCCCGCGAAGCCGGCGAGCTCGGGCAGCTCGCGGATATTGAGCCTGGATACGCAGACGTTGATGACGGGCATGGAGCCGGCCGGGAGCCGGGCGGCGGCAAGCCGGATCGTCTCGAGGACCCGGCCGCTCACATCGACGCCGCCGTGAATCCGGCGCATGACTTCCGGGTCGAGGCTGTCGAGCGAGATCGAGATGTCGCGCAGGCCCGCCCCGAAAACGGCGTCCAGGTCGGCGGCGGAGACGCCGTAGCCGCTGGTCAGCACCCTGACGGTTATCCCGGCGCCGGCTACTGCCGAGACAATTTCCGGGAGATCTTTCCTCTCGAAGGGTTCGCCGCCGCCGAGGGCCGCATGACGCACACCGGCGCTGCGAAGCCGGCCGGCGAGGAGCCTCATCTCTGCGGGAGCGAGCTCTCCGGAATCGTCGTCCCGTTTCCAGACCGCGCACATCCTGCACCTGAGGCTGCATCGAAAGGTTGCACCGATATGGGCGTAGACCGGCCGTGACGCGCCGAGCCTGGCGCGAAGCGCATCGAGCCCGTTTCTCAAGGTCTCCCCTGCCACTTATCCTCCCGGGGGCCGCGCGAACCGCGCTTTTTTCTCGAGGACGTGCCGCTTTTTCCGGTGACGG
>CAYMWF010000131.1:0-10706 GCA_964394085.1 uncultured Gemmatimonadota bacterium
GAGGAGCGGCGCAGATTCTTCACACGGAGAAAAGCGACGCCGCCGGGCTCGGGGTACAGCTGCTCAGGGGGTGAGGATTCAAGCTCGCCGATAAAGGTGGGATGGATTCTTCACACGAAGAAAGCGATGCCGCCGGGCTCAGGCTGCGGCTGTCGAAGGACGGTGCAGATTCTTCACGCGGAGAAAAGCGATGCTGCCGGGCTCGGGGTACGGCTGCCAGCGGGATGCGGATTCAACTGACGAAGTTGCGGGAAAGTCTGATCCCATTACCGCCGCAGGTTCTTCACACGGAGAAAGTTGACTCTGCCGGGATACGGATGCCGGCGCCGGGGTGGCGGCGATTCTTCACACGGAGAAAGTTGACTCTGCCGGGATACGGATGCCGGCGCCGCGGTGACGACGATTCTTCACACGGAGAAAGTTGACTCTGCCGGGGTGCTCCCGAACCGGCGAAGATGATGTCGCGGATCAAATTTCTGGGGATCGAAGCCGAAAGGTGGTAGACTCGAAAAATAGAAGCAGACGAGAGATAAAGGAGCTCATGATGATACTGTTGAATCCTTCGAAACCGGTTCTTAATTCCGTTGATATCGAATCGAGAGAAACCATGCTGAAAACCATCAGGTTTTTCGAAGAAAAAGGGAAAGCCAGGCTCAAGGCGGACGACCATGCGCGGGTCTGGTATGAAGATTTTCTCGACTTCGTGAAAAAAGAAAAAATTTTCGCGCAACTTCTCACACCAGCGGATTATGGGGACGGCGACACCAGGTGGGATACCTGGAGAAATTGCGAATTCAATGAAATACTCTCTTTTTACGGTCTTCAGTACTGGTATACGTGGCAGGTTTCGATTCTCGGCCTCGGGCCTATCTGGATGAGTAAAAATGAAGCGATAAAGAAGAAAACAGCCGAAATGCTCGATGCCGGCGGGATATTCGGGTTCGGACTTTCGGAGAAAGAGCACGGTGCGGACCTCTACTCCACCGAAATGAACCTCACGCCTCTTCCGGATGGATCGTACAAGGCGAACGGACGCAAGTATTACATCGGCAACGCGAACAAGGCCGCTCTCGTCTCAACCCTCGGGAAAATGGCCGATACCGGCGATTTCGTTTTTTTCGCCGTCGGATCGCAGCACGGCAGGTACGAATGCGTAAAGAATATCGTGAATTCTCAATCATTCGTCGCCGAGTATGCCCTGAACGACTATCCTATCAGCAGCGAAGATATCCTTGCAGTGGGAAGAGATGCCTGGGATACGGCGCTCAACACCGTGAACGTCGGTAAGTTCAATCTCGGATGGGCTTCGATAGGGATATGCACGCACGCGCTTTACGAAGCGATGCGCCATGCATCGAACCGGAGGTTATATAATACCTATGTAACTGATTTTCCGCACATCAGGCAGCTGCTTTCCGATGCCTTCACGCGACTTACAGCCATGAAGCTTTTCGCTGAAAGAGCATCGGATTACATGCGGGCCGCCTCTCCCGAAGATCGCCGCTACCTGCTTTACAACCCGATCGTAAAGATGAAGGTCACCACCCAGGGCGAGGAGGTAATCAACCTGCTCTGGGACGTTATTGCCGCCAAGGGCTTCGAAAAAGACACGTATTTCGAAATGGCCGCCCGTGACATCAGGGCGCTTCCGAAGCTGGAGGGCACCGTTCACGTCAACATGGCCCTTGTTGTTAAATTCATGCAGAATTATCTATTCTTCCCCGGCGCTTTTCCTGAAATAGGGAGGCGCGACGAGCCCGCGGACGACCGGTTTCTTTTCAAACAGGGGCCGGCGAAGGGCCTGGGCAAGGTGCAGTTTCATGATTTCAACATCGCTTTCGATTCGATCGACCTTCCCAACGCAGAAATATTCAAAAAACAGACCGCCGCCTTCAAAGGGTTGCTGTTTACCGCCACCCCGGACGAGGGTCAACGAAAGGATATCGATTTTCTGCTGACCCTGGGCGAGCTTTTCACCTCGGTGGCATATGCTCAGCTCATAATTGAAAACTCGAAGATACGCGGGGTGAGCGACGATATACTCGACCAGATTTTCGATTTCCTGGTCAGGGATTTTTCCAGGTACGCCCTGCAGCTCTATTCGAAACCGGGAGCCACGAAGGACCAGATGGATATGTGCCTGGCTATGATAAAAAAGCCCGTCACCGACACCGATCGATTCGACCGGGTATGGAAAGAAAGCATATATCCACTCAGAAAATTGTACGAAATGTCTGGATAGGCTGGGGAGCCGGCTCCGGTGAGGTTGCATCCAGGGCGCGGTCCATGCTTCCTGGCTCCGGTGAGGTTGCATCCAGGGCTCGGTCCATGCTTCCTGGCTCCGGTGAGGTTGCATCCAGGGCTCGGTCCATGCTCCCCGGCTCCGACGTGAGGGTTTTTTCGTGAACGGGATATTAATAGCGGTCGTTTCGGTTTCAGCCATACTGCTGGTTGCTGTTTTTTTTCTTCTGATATCGCTGCGGAAGAGGATCAGCCCGGGGAGCGAGGGCAATCTCGAAAAGGCCGTTCGGGATGAGCTCCGATCCGGGAGGGAAGAATCCGCCCGCACGGCGAGGGAGCTCAGGGAGGAAGTTGCCGCCTCGCTGAAAACATCCACCGATACAAACCTGAAGACCCTCACCGAGCTGGGCCGGCTCCAGACGGATGAGCTGAATCTCGCCACCCGCCGGATCAAGGATTTGTCGGAATCCTACGACAAGAGGCTCGAGGAACTCCGCCTGACTGTAGGCGAGCGTTTGAAAGAGCTGCAGGAAGGCAACGAAAAGAAGCTGGAGCAGATGCGTGAAACAGTAGGTGAAAAGCTGGAAAACGCTCTTGCACAACGTCTTGGAGAATCTTTTAAGATAGTCGGCGCCCAGCTCGAAGCGGTCCAGCGCGGCCTCGGTGAAATGAGAACCCTCGCCACCGGGGTGGGGGACCTGAAAAATCTGCTGCAGAACGTCAAAACCAAGGGCATCCTGGGCGAGGAGCAGCTCGGTTCGATTCTCGAGCAGATCCTGACGCCCGACCAGTACGACCGCAACGTTCGCACAAGCGAAGAATCGGCCGAAGTGGTCGAATTCGCCATCCGGCTGCCCGGCGGAAGCCCCGAAAGTGAACACGTCTGGCTCCCGATCGACTCGAAATTTCCGCTCAGTGATTACGAGAAGCTGATTGACGCGACGGAGCAAGGCGAACCCGACGAAATGAACAAAGCATCCGCGGCCCTGCTCCGGGCGGTGCGGCTCTCCGCCAGGGAAATCAGCGCAAAATATCTCAACCCGCCGCGCACCACCGACTTCGCTCTCCTCTTCCTGCCGATCGAAGGATTATATGCCGAGATCCTCCGTGAACCCGGCATAATCAACGAAATGCTGCAGAAGCACAGGGTTGTCATTACGGGACCGACTACGCTGTCGGCAATATTGAGCAGCCTTCGCATGGGGTTCAGAACCCTGGCCATCGAAAAACGATCCAGCGAGGTCTGGACGATACTCGGCGCGGTGAAAACCGAATTCGGTAAATTCGGCGAAGTGCTGGACAGACTCAAAAGGCAGCTCACCGCCGCCGCCGGAACCGTGGAATCGACCGGCGTCCGCACCCGCGCAATCGAGCGGAAACTGCGGGATGTCGAGCAGCTCCCTTCCGACAGGAGCTCGCAGCTTCTCGAACTGCCCGATATTCCCGAAGAAACCGAATCTTAAACTCGTGGAGAAAAGGATGGGTTCTGCAGAAGCGATAATCAAAATCCGCGAAGCGACCGCGGAGGATACGCAGGTGATCCTCCTGCTCTGGCGGGAGCTGATGGATTACCATGCCGTGAAGGATCCGCTTTTCACCCGGGCCGCCCGGGGTGATGCGAACTTCAAGAAGTGGCTCGACCATCTTCGCGAATCCGATCGCGGCCTGGTGCTCGTCGCCGAGGAAGATAAAACAGTTATCGGGTATCTACTGGCTACGGAAACCCAGAAACCCCCGGTATTCGCCGAAACCAGGATGGGAGTCATCACCGATATCCTGGTTTCGGGAACCGAGCGGCGCAGAGGCGTGGGCATGAACCTGGTGAAAACCACGGTCCACTGGTTCAGGGAGAAAGGGATCGAACGCATCGAATGCAACGTTTCAATGTACAATGAAGTTGCGAGAAAATTCTGGCGCAGGATCGGTTTCGATCCCTACATGGAAGTTCTTCATTTAAAGGGATAAGAATACGCTTAACCTGAATTTCATCGCCCGCGGAGGCAACCGCTCGACGGGAACCCCAAACCCTGAACCCGTCCGCAAAATGTAATCGAATCTGAAACAATAGCGCCGGACGGAGCAGGGGCAGCCCCCCCGCCCGCAGACCGGCGCATCATACCTCGATCTCGACCGGTTTATCTCGACCAGCTTTCGAGCCGGGCTTAATTGAACTCGATCACCTCTACCGCGAACGAATCCATTTTATCTCAACAGGTTTTCGAGCCCGGTTCAATCGAACTCGATCACCTCTACCGCGAACGAATCCGTATCGAGACGGAGATCCGGCCATGTCCCGATCGACCCTTCGACAGTGTATTCACCCGGGGGAGCGTTCCTTACCGGAAGCTGCACGATGGTTTCCACGGCTCCGGACGTGATGGTGACCGTCCGGCGTATGATCGGATTGCCCGGGTAGGGTTCCCCGCCGGGTTCGAAAATATCGAGCCAGGCATCGAAGGTCTGTGGAATGAGGCCGTCGTTGTCGAGCCTCACCTGGAACTCGAGGGTTCCTCCCTGGATGACCTCATCCGGGTGCCACGGGAAGGTTATGATGTCGTCTTCGAAGGCCATTTCCACGTAGGGAACCATGATCGAAGAAGGATAAGTGGTGCTGTCCAGCACTAACTGTGCCGTAGGCCCGGGTCAGCCTCCGCCCTGCAGTTCGATATACATCCGGACGGTTCCGTAGAATGTGATAGGCGGGAAATCAGCTCCTTCGCCGAAGGGAACCACGATTTCCTCGAAACCCGGATACCCGTCCAGCGTGTAGGTAACAGGGCGGGCATGCAGCGGATCTTCACCGGCACCCTCGATTTCCATGGTGATTGCAACGGTTTCGCCGCCTTCACCTCCGTCCATCCAGAGATGGGTCTCTCCGTAATCTCCCAGAAGCAACCCGTCCATAAAATCATTTTCGAAGCATGCCGGTTCGCACCCGAGCATAAGGACGACGGGATATTTCCCCGTAACATGAAAGTCGAAACCGCCGTGCGGCTTCGGATACAACGACGTTCCGCACAGGGCCGCCGACGTAGCGAACAGCAGAAGCAGCGCAGCCGGGATAAGTCTGTTCATACCTTTCTCCTTTCCCCTTGATCCGTCGTGAAGTTTCATCCGGGCGAAAACGGTGCACCCCGCTTGAAAGTCTCCCGGCCGGTCACCGCCTGTCCGCGGCGCAGCCCGGGCTGCGGGCATGTCGAAAAACCCTCGCCCGTATATTCTGTTCCGGGAAAGAAAGATATCTTACAGACAAATCGGATAATGAAAATGACGGACACCTCTGGTAAGCTTGACGAAGCATTCGGAGGAGTAATGATTTCAAAGCCCGAAAACCCCATCCTGCTCGAGTCGGGAGTCGGCCTCGCCGGGAAGATCCGGAGCGGCGGCCTCACTTCCCGGGCGATCGTTGAAGCTCACATCGAACGCATCCGCAGCGTCAACCCGGTTCTGAACGCGGTGGTCGCCGAGCGGTTCGAAAAAGCGCTGGAAGAATCCGACCGGGCCGATGAACGAGTGAAAGAGTCGGCCCCGGAAGAGCTGCCGCCCTACTGGGGCGTTCCATGCACCATAAAAGAATGCTTCAAGCTCGCCGGAATGCCCAATACGAGCGGCCTGGTCGCGAGAAAGGGTGTTGTCGCCGGCGAAAACGCCACCACGGTGGAGCGGATCCTCGGCAGCGGCGCCATCCCGGTCGGCGTCACCAACATATCCGAGCTGTGCATGTGGATGGAATCGAACAACAAGGTGTATGGAAGGACGAATAATCCATACGATCAGGGGAGGATCGTCGGGGGCAGCTCGGGCGGGGAAGGCGCCATCATCGCCGCGGGCGGCTCCCCATTCGGGCTCGGATCCGATATCGGGGGCTCCATCCGCGGTCCCGCCTTTTTCAACGGGATTTTCGGGCACAAACCTACCGGTGGGCTGGTGCCCGGGTCGGGGCAGTTCCCGATAGCCGAAAACGAAGCGCTGCGGTACCTGACCACGGGGCCCCTCGCCAGGCGATGCGCCGATATCTGGCCCCTGCTGAAAATCCTCGCGGGGCCGGACGGCGAAGATGCCGGATGCCGCGATTTCGCCCTGGGGGATCCTTCCGAAGTGAAAATGAAGGATCTCACCGTCCTCGATGTCGAGGACAACGGGTCGGTCAGGGTGAGCGACTGTTTGAAGGCCGCCCAGCGGAAATGCTCCGATCTGCTGGCGGAACGGGGAGCCGTCGTCGACAGGCGGAAAGTTGACGGCCTGAAACATTCGCTTTACATCTGGTCGACGATGCTCTCAGCGGCGGGAGGAGCGTCGTTCAAGGAGCTGATGGGGGAGGGGAAAGCCGTCAACCCGTTCCTTCATCTGCTGAGATGGTTCTTCGGACGGTCGCCGCACACCCTGCCCGCGATAGGGCTCGGAATTTTGGAATATTTTCCCGGTCTGACCCCAGGGGGAGCGAAGCGCTTCATCAGGAAAGGACGCGAACTCAAGGAAAGGCTTATCGATCTCATCGGCGATAACGGAGTCATGCTCTATCCTCCCTACGCGTCTCCCGCCCCGCCTCACAACAAACCGCTCCTGCCGCCTTTCAACTGGGTGTACACCGCAATAATGAATGTTATGGAATTCCCCGTGACCCAGGTTCCCCTCGGCCTGGACGACGAAGGATTGCCGCTGGGGGTGCAGGTCGTAGGCATCCCCGGAAACGATCACGTTACGGTCGCCGTTGCCCTCGAGCTCGAAGAAGCTTTCGGCGGCTGGCGTCCTCCCGCCGTTCACTAAATTTCTTTTTTTGGCCGATTTTTTTCTTGACAGATCCAAAACCGTAGCATACACTACACATTGCGTAGTAAATACTACGCAAGATATGAACAGCAAAGACAGCCTGCATCAGGCGGAAAGGAAAGTTGAATTGGGCGTTCTGGAAAGGTCCAGGGACAGGTATCTGGAATCGAAGCGGAAACGCGACGCGATCGTCGATTCGGCCATCGCCGTCTTCACCGAAAAAGGTTACGCGGCGGCGACCACCGCTCAAATATCGAAAAAGAGCGGAGTATCGGAACCGACGATGTACAGGTTTTTCGGAAGCAAGAAAGCCCTGTATCTCGAATGTTTCAACGTAATCGCGTCGGAAATCGAAGAAATTTTCGACCAGGCTGGAAAAAGCCGGAAACAGGGGAGTATCGAATATCTGAGGTCACTGCTCAGCAACTACATTCGATTCGTCGCTGAAAATCCCGGCAGATCGAAATTCCTGGTGCACCTTTTCGCTTACCGCGGAGAAGCGGAGTTCGAAGAACGTTTCAATTCCTTTGCGCAGGCGCGGGAGAAAGAAATCCTGGAGATGGTTCGGGTCGCGGATAAGGAAAAGCTGCTGAAACCCGGTTTCGACCCGGGGATGCTGAGTTCCCTGCTCTTCAGCCAGTTTTTTTCTATCCATGTGCTCAGGAATTTCAGCGGCGACAAAGACTATTCCCCCGGAGAAATCAGCGGGATCTTTCAGAAGCTTCTCGAGGGTTTCCTCGAGAACCCGACATACCAACACGGAGGATAAACCATGGCTAAAGTTATCGTTCTGGGAGGATGCGGCGTTGTAGGCAGCGTCGCTGTGAAGGCGCTGGCTGCGTCGGACGAATTCGACGAGGTGATTATCGGCGACATCGACATCAGCGAGGCCGCCCGGCTGATTGAAGAAACCGATGGCGGCAATGTAACGGCCGCCGAGGTCGATGTGCTCGATAAAAAGGCGCTGAGAGCCGCCATCTCGGGCAACGACGTAGTGCTCAACTGTTCGGGCCCCTTCTACAAACTCCTGCATCCCATCGTCGAAGCTGTTATCGAAGAGGGCGTTAATTACGTCGATGTATGCGACGACGTCGACGTGATGCTCGAAATTCTGGAACTGGACGACAAGGCGGAAGCGGCCGGGGTGACGGCGCTCATCGGCATGGGCAGCTCCCCGGGAGCCACGAACCTGCTCGCCAAGTACGCCGCCGACAACCTGTTCGATAAAACGGATTCCATCGACATCTTCCATGCTCACGGCGGCGAACCCGTCGAGGGGCCCGGAGTAATCGGGCACCGGTTCCACTGCATGTCGATCGACATCCCCATGTTCCTGGACGGCGAGCTCAAACACGTGAAGTTTTTCGAAGAGGACGGCATCGCCCTGCGTCAGAAGTTCGATTTCCCGGTAATAGGCGAACTGGAACTCTATCCGTATCCTCATCCCGAGCAGGTGACTCTCCCCCGGTATATCGAATGCAGGCAGGTAACCAACAAGGGCACGGTGATTCCGAGCGAGTATTACGAGCTTATCAGGGATGTCTGCAAACTGGGACTCGCCGGTAAGGAACCTCTCCAGGTAAACGGCGACATGGTCGTGCCGCACGATTTCTCAACGGCGTTTCTCATCCGCGAGCGGGAACGTATTCTCGCGGAGACCGATTTCGGCTCCCAGAGAGGCTGCGCCAGTGTTATAGTAAAAGGAACCAAGGGCGGAGAGCCGCATGAATACAGGTTCCACATGGCGTCGCAAAGCGAAGCTCTCGGCGAAGGCACCGGGATCCCGGCCGCTATCGGGGCCATTATGATGCGTCGCGGACTCGTTTCGGGGCCCGGCCTCAAACCTCCCGAGGCCTGCGTCGATCCGCTGACCTTCATGGGTTACATCCCGCAGGTGATGAAACTCAACGGCGACTCCGGCGACGACGGCTCCTTCGGCGGCGTCATCATCGATCACATCGACGGATCAGGTAACGTCAAAAGGATGAAAATGTGATATGTCCGGACGGGGCGGCGACAAATATGTTCTCGCGATAGATCACGGCACTTCGGGGATGAAGACCGCTCTCCTGTCGATGCGGGGTGAATTGATCTGCCAGGCATACGAGTTTACCCCGACATACTACTTCCCGGGCGGAGGCGCCGAACAGGATCCGGACGACTGGTGGAACGCCCTGATCAGCACCTCCAGGGAAGTGGTATCGAAGGGCCTGGTGCCGGTGAAGGACATCGAGGCGATCTGCTGCTCCAGCACGTTCTCCTCCACCGTCGCGGTCGATTCGGGCGGCCGGCACCTGATGAACTCACTCACATGGATGGACTCCCGGGGCGCTCCCCATATCCGCAGGCTCATATCGGGTTTTCCGAGCGTGAACGGCTACAGGCTGTCGAGGATGCTCCCCTGGATCTACAAAACGGGCGGCGGCCCCCAGCTTTCCGGCAAGGACGACATAGCCCACGTCCTCTACGTCAAGTATGACCTGCCCGAAATCTACCGCAAAACCCACATGTTCTTGAGCAGCAAGGATTTTCTGAACCTCAAGCTCACAGGTCACTATGCCGCCGGCTTCGATTCGATGACATTGTTCTGGGTTACGAACACCCGCGATCCGAACAATATCCACTACGACGACTGGCTTTTGAAGAAGGCGGGCATCGCACGGGAGAAACTTCCGCCTCTCAAGAGCGCCGTCGACTTTCTCGGGCCCGTGCTCCCCGAGGTGGCCGAAAGCATCGGCGTCGGGAAGGATGTCTCTGTTTTTCTGGGCACCCCCGATCACCAGGCGGCCGGTATCGGTTCGGGCGCGGTGCGGGATTTCGAAGGTCACATCTATATCGGCACTTCATCATGGATTCAGTGCGTGGTTCCCTTCAAGAAAACGGATGTTTTCCATTCGATCGCATCCCTGCCGACCGCGATTCCGGGTAAATATTACTGCGCCAACGAACAGGATACCGCCGGGGGATGCCTTTCTTTTCTCCTCGACAAGATGCTGTTCGCGAAAAATGAGCTGAACCGCGACGCTCCGCCGGACGGCGCCTACGGAATACTCGACCGGATCGCCGAGAAGGTGCCGCCCGGCAGCCGCGGCGTCGTATTCACGCCATGGCTGAACGGAGAAAGAACCCCGGTGGACGATACCGCCACCCGCGCGGGCTTCTACAACCTCTCCCTCGGCACTACCCAGGAGGATTTGATAAGGGCGGTGATGGAAGGGGTGGCGCTGAACAACAGGTGGGCGCTCAAGTACGTGGAAAAATTCGTAGACCGTCGCCTCGATCCGCTTACCATTGTCGGGGGCGGTGCGAGGTCGGACCTCTGGTGCGGGATCTTCGCGGATGTTCTGAAGCGGCGGATCCGCCAGGCCGCCGATCCCCTGGAGGCGAACGCCAGGGGAGCCGCATTTATCGCGGCCGCGGCCCTGGGCCACATTACCTTCGATGAAATTCCCGGGCTGGTGAAGATCTCCCGGGAGTTCGAGCCCGATGAAAGCCGCGGAAAGTTATACGACGAGCTGTTCGGTGTATTCCTCGAAATCTACAAGAAAAACAAATCCATTTACCGGCGACTCAACCGCCGTTGAAACCGCGTTCAGCTTTCACCTCCCACCTCTCACCTCTCACCTCTCACCTCTCACCTCTCACCTCTCACCGATCTCCTCTCACCTCTCACCGCGCACAGTGTTACATATTGG
>CAYMWF010000132.1:0-10410 GCA_964394085.1 uncultured Gemmatimonadota bacterium
GGAACTCGATCTGATCGAGGAGGCCGTCAGTCTCGGGAGATTTCTCCACTGCCGTCTTGATTTGGAATACAGCCTGAACCGAAAGATCGGTGTAAACACATCGAGCGCCGAGAAAGAGAAAATAGAGCTCTTTCAGGGATGTTCCGTTTCCGATGAGAAGTACCTTCTTGCCGGAGAGGTCGCCGACACTGTGCAGGAGCTGCTTGAAACCTGGCACCTCGTCCCACGCCTCAAGGAGATCCGTTCTTGTCAGAACTGCGAGGGCATCCGTTGGATGGTTGTAGAAATCGTCGTAATATTCACGTTCTTCATTGGTTCTGTTCGAAGGCAGAAAATCGTGGATCCCGTCCACCTTCTCGAAGAGGATATTTCCCGGATCTCCTGCCTTGTGTAGACCGCCTCTCACATCCGCTTGAAGGAGTTCCTTCGTTTTCGGATGAACAAATCCCTCGGTTATCTCAGGCATAAATTCCTGTCTTTTCCGCCGATGACAATCTCAAGAGTATCGAGTGCCATCGTCCAAATCAGTCCCATACCCTTCTCACGTCGAGAAGATCGCGACCGAAACGAACCTAATCTTCAATAGTCAAACAGGTTATGGACTACAGAAAACGCCTTGAGGCGCCCTCTACAAGAATGTCTAAAGCGAGCTGATTGAAAACTCGATAACATCAACCAGATGTGATATATGATTGTCTCAATAAATATATATCTCAGATTGTCAGGCATCACGGACCAATTATGTTAAAAAAAAATCGTCAAGTCACTGTTCTTTCCTTCGCAGGCATCGATATATATGACAAGTACTTTTCTCCTTTTCATTTTGACAAGGCTGACACTGTTGCCCATTAAGGCTACAAGAAAACCATGGTTCGCCACGACTCATCAATATCGATTTCCATCAACCCATCGATTGATCATCCCTTGACTCGGACGCCAGCCCCCTTCATGGAATGGCTTCATTTTTATCTTTCTTGCGCCGTTGATTTTCTTTCTGCAGGAAAGTACATGATCAATAGAACGAGAGTTGTTCCGGCCAACTGCCGAGCAGGTACGATCCGAGACAAGTCATCCTTCATTGAGAGGACGTCATACAGTGAGTAAGTTCATCCTGTTACCCTTTTTCATGCTTCTCCTTTGCGGCATCGCCGCCTCGGAATCGCACTATGTCGCGCTCAATTCGCAAGGCAGCGGCAATGGTTCCGATCCTGCCAATGCAAGAGCTCTGACCTGGCTCGATACGTCGTCCAACTGGGGAACCGGTGCCGGCAAGGTCAGCCCCGGGGATACGGTTCATCTCTGCGGCACATTCAGCGTGCCTGCCGGAACGACGGTTGTAACGGTTCATGGAAGTGGAACGCAGGGCAATGAAATCACCATTCTTTTCGAAGAAGATGCCGTGATGACAGCCCCTTTCTTCGGCGGAACGGAAACCATGAACGGCGGTGCCATCAATGCCAACTGCCGCGACTACATAATCATCGACGGCGGCACCAACGGCTTGATAGAGAGCACTCAGAACGGCAGCCCAGGCTCTTTTCCCTATACCGAATCGAATATCGGTGTGCATTTCATCAGATGCAATCATTGCGAGGTGAAGAACCTCACGATAAACAACATCTATCAGGCGACAAACAACGAGGTTCCCGTATCCACGTCTTCGATGGGAGTCTCAATTTGTGGCGGCAACGATATTCGTGCCAACAACAATTGCATATCCTATGTCGGCCATGGCTGCCGTATCTCGATGATGGACACATCCGGCATTTATGTGTACAATAACACGATTGTACGTGCTGGTGCCGCTGTTTTTTGCGGGATCAGCAATGACGGTCTCTCAGGCGATAATGTTCAAATTTACAACAACCGGATCTTCGATACATCCGACTGGGGTTATAACGACGGCATAAAATTCTTCGGACGATCCAAAACCAAAGATCCTTTCACTGGGATTAAAGTCTACAACAACCATATAGGCCCGAACATTTCGCATCCAGGGCATCCGGCGACTGCCTGGATATTGATCGATCAAGGCTGGATGGTAGAACCTGAAGTCTACAACAACTTGCTTATCGGAGATTCACAAGACAATGTGGGTAATGGGTACATCACTGTTGGTGGCAACGGCCACGCCTCCGGTTTTACACTGATTCAGAATTCCAAGATCTACAACAACACTATTGTTTCCGCATATCCCAATTCCGACATCTGTATCCTCTTGAACAAGTGGGCGACAGGCCATCGCATTTACAACAATGTTGCCCATTTCGAAGGACCTCTCTACTCTATCTACATGAACGACGCTCAAGTTGACATCGCCGACTCCAACAACAACTGCTGGTACTCTGATACGTCTGTCGCATTCTACGACAATGGCAACTCCACTTCCTATTCCCTGTCCGCCTGGCAGAGCGCTACCGGCTTCGATCTGTTGAGCATCAACTCGGATCCATCTCTGGATGCCCTGTACAAACCGAGTACGTCTTCAAGTCCAATCGTCGACATAGCAAAGGCACTGGGGCAAGGATACGTGGCATTCGACATGGAAGGTGTTGGCAGGCCTTGGGGAAGTGACTGGGACATCGGCGCCTACGAGTACTCTACCGATCCACCTGACGGTCTTACTCTGGATTACTGATAGAGAGAAGTTGCATTAGTCTCAACGATATCTTAGGCTCATTATCCTGATGAAATCGGGATTCCTTGATTTGCTGTCCCATCGAACGCCTTGTTTACAGTGTTCAGGACCTGCATGAAGAGAAACAGTCCGGATCTCTTGAGAAACGAAATTGAGCTCTCGCTTCGGAGACAGATATCGTGGCTCGACTCATATGGCGACACATCCTGGGACGTCGATGATTTCTACAATTCCCGCTACGGCAAGTGGGCCAAGAGCCTCTATTACAAATTCCCCATCTTCGGAAAGCTCCTTGTTTCCCCCCTGGTATTCTGTGAAGCGCTGGTTCCATCGGCAAGAGCGCTTTTCTGGCCCAAGCAGCGTTTTCCACTTTCCGATGCCCATTATGCCATGGCATTCGGATACCTGTTCAGGATTACAGGCAGGAGAACCTATTACGATCGGGCCATTCGTTACCTGAACTCGCTCATCGAAACCCGCTGCGCCGGCAACGACAGATATTGCTGGGGTTATCCATTCGACTGGGAGACGGTCTGGGGCAACTTTCCTGCCGGAACACCGCTCATCACCACGACCCCCTACTGCTTCGAAGCATTCTCCCTGATCCATGATATCGACGGCAACCCCCGATGGCTCGATGTACTCCGATCCATCGCCGACCATGCCCTCCGGGATTACTCGGAAGCGGAATTCGAACCCGGCGTGTGGGCCAGTTCCTATTCCCCTCTTGACAGCAGAAAAGTCGTCAACGCAAATGCCTATCGCGCTTTCCTGCTCTTTTCCGCCGGTTCACTCCTCTCTGACGAGAGGTATTTTCAAGCAGGCGGCCGCTATCTCGATTTCGTTCTTCATACCCAGCGGCCCGACGGCTCCTGGCTTTACGCCATGGATGGCTGGGATGATTTCATTGACCATTACCACACCTGTTTCGTCTTGAAGGCCCTCTGCAAGATATCCAGGATCGAATCCCGCTCCCGTTGCGTCGATGCGATCAGGAACGGTGTTCGCTATTACAGGGAGAACCTGATCGACGGCGATAATCTGCCCAGGCCCTTTGCCAAGCCGCCCAGGCTCATCATCTACAAGAGAGAACTGTATGATTACGGCGAATGCATAAACCTCTGCACATTACTCTGGGATGATTTTCCCGAATTGCATGACATATTGCTTTCCGTCGTCCATGATCTCATAGAACGTTGGCAGCTTCCCGAGGGCTCATTCAAAACGCGTCAGCTTTTTCTTGGCTGGAACAAGGTCCCCATGCACCGCTGGGGGCAGTCCATCGTATTCAGGAGCCTCTGTTCCTTCTTGATGAAAGACATCCGATAATGTGCGGCATCTGCGGGCAATACAATTTCCTGACCGGCAAACCGGTTCAAGCCGACCTGATCTCGTCGATGATGAAGACCATCGTGCACCGTGGGCCCGACGACAACGGTAGTTATATTTCCGATGCGATCGGTCTCGGCTTCCAGCGCCTGTCCATTATCGATCTTGCCGGTGGCCACCAGCCCATGTCGGATATGGGTGGAACGATCTGGGTCATCTTCAACGGCGAGATCTACAACTTTTCCGAGCTCCGCCAGGAGCTGGAAGCCAGAGGGCATGTCTTCAGGACCCGGTCGGATACGGAAGTTATCGTCTACGGCTACAAGGAGTGGGGTGATCGGGTTCTCGATCGTCTCAACGGAATGTTCGGTCTCGCCATCTGGGACAGCTCGGCAAGGAGGCTCCTGCTGGCAAGGGATCGTGCCGGCATCAAGCTGGTCTATTATCGCCTTGACGGCGACGGCATTCTCTTCGGTTCCGAGATCCGCCCCATCCTCTCCGCCTTGCCGGAGACGCCGTCCATGGATCCCGCGGCAGTGAACCTCTTCCTCAGGTATCGATACACGCCGTCGCCTCTTACCCTCTTCGACGGGATCAGAAAACTGGCGCCGGGAACCTGCCTTGTCGCCGAGAACGGCTCTGTCAAGGTGAAACGATACTGGAATTATTCTCCTGCACCGTTATCGCCGCTTCCATCGGTGGAGAACGTCCAGGAGGAACTTCTCTTTCTCTACAAGCGAGCCGTCAAGAGGCAGCTCATCAGCGATGTCCCTCTTGGCCTTCTGCTCAGTGGAGGCCTTGATTCGGGAATGCTTCTGGCTCTCATGGAATCCCAGAATGAGGTCCGGAAGACTTTCACCGTCGGCTTCGGACTGGACAGTTTCGCGGACGATGAACTGAACGATGCCGCCGAAACGGCCAGGATACTCGATTCCCCTAATTATCCGATACTCATAGACCAGAGCGACTTCGAGGATGTTCTTTCACGGGTGACGGAGATACTGGAAGAACCGGTCGCCACGGCATCCGTGGTCCCCATGTACTTCGTCTGCCAGAAAGCCCGTCAGGAGGTCAAGACGGCCCTCATCGGGCAGGGGCCCGATGAGCTGTTCGCCGGCTACAAGCGCCACCTGGGTGTTCGATATGGTTCCATCTGGAGATCGATACCCGGACCGCTGCGTCACGCCGTTTCTGCCGCACTTCATGCCCTTCCCCGCAACGAATCGATCAAGAGAGGCCTCTATTCCCTTGATGAATCAGACCGGATCAGGCGATATCAGCAAGTCTTCTCGATACTGCCCGGCTCCATCATCGACGGTTTGTTCAAGGGCGGCCTGCTCCCCGACAATCCAGGCGACCGGATTCTCGACTGCTGGTCCGACTTGATCCCGCTGTCCTCGAACGTCGATGAGCTGGCCGGATTCAACTTTCTCGAGATCAGATCTTCTCTGCCCGATGAACTGCTCATGTATGCCGACAAGCTATCGATGACTCACAGCCTCGAGCTCAGGGTCCCCTATCTGGACCATGACATCATCGAGTATGTCGAGAAACTCCCATGCACCTTCAAGATCAAATATGGCTCGAGAAAATGGATCCACAAGCGTGTATGCCGATCATTGCTGCCGCCTGAGATCATCAATCGAAAAAAACGGGGCTTTGCCTCCAACGTTGTCGATGACTGGTTCAGGGCATCGGTCCGGTCCGATATCGACAGGATACTTTCGGATCCGCATTCTCTGATGTACGGCTTTCTTCAATTTCCGAAGGTTCAGAACCTCGTTGAAAATCATAAGAAAGGATCCGGCGACTACCACAAGATCCTGTTCAGCCTGGTCATACTGGAACAGTGGCTGCGCGTCTTTCGGTCGCATCAAGGATAGTTTTATGAGTATCAATATCTTTGATCCTTTCTTTTCTATATCGTATTTTAGAGTTCGTAGCACACGACTTGAACACGTTCTTTAGAATCCATCTAGAACAGGATTTATATGTAAATTCCCAGCAATACTTTAATGGCCGCTTAGCTGGACTATTTCTATCCTGGAGTTTATAAATGGCAAGCACATATGTTCTCATTACTCCAGCAAGAAATGAAGCTGATCATATCGATAAGACTCTTGACTCGGTTATCTCCCAGACTATCCTTCCAGCACAATGGGTCATCGTCAGCGATGCCTCTGACGATGGCACTGACCAGATCGTCGAGAAATATGCGAAACAGCACGATTGGATCAAGCTTGTACGCCGATCGGACATCGAAAGATACAATTTCGCTTCCAAGGTAGCCTGTTTCAATCTAGGCCTATCTAACCTTGACTTTCTCGATTATCACCATATTGGAAATATCGATGGCGACATATCTCTCGATCCTGATCATTTTGAGTTTTTGCTTAAGTTTTTTAGCGATAATCCTCGTTACGGTGTCCTAGGTGTAACCATGAGAGAGGATAAATATGATCCGCTTCGTGACAGCTTTTTCTCCGAGGAAGACGTCTTCGGGGCATGCCAGTTTTTTCAACGAGAATGCTTTGAAGCAATAGGAGGGTACCTTCCGATTCAATCTGGAGGAGTCGACTGGGCAGCTGTTCGAATGGCCCGCATGAATGGCTGGAAAACGCTGACATTCAGGGATAGGTTTTTCTTCCATCATGGAATTATGGGAGCCGGCGAGTACGGAGTGCTTTATGCCCGTTTCGATTACGGAAGAAAAGACTATCTTTTCCGCAATCATCCCCTTTGGGAATTTTGCCGCATTCTCTTTCAGATGTCAAAAAGGCCTTTCTTGCTCGGAGGACTTCTTATATTTGCCGGCTACTTTTCTGCCCTTATCCATCAAGTAAGATGTCCTTTTCCTAATTCTGTTATTCGATATCACAGAAAGGAACAGCTATCACGCCTAGCTAACTTGGTTCGCAGCGTTTTAAAAATACCAAGCAATGATCTTCCAGAGGAGCGGCCGTGATGAAAATTGTTGTCGTTGCAGGAGCAAGACCAAACTTTATCAAGATTGCACCACTGATGGATGCTCTTTCCCTCGATTCCGAATTCGACCCTGTCCTTGTTCATACTGGACAGCATTATGACGAGCAGATGAGCGACCTCTTTTTTCGTCAGTTGGAGATCAGAGAACCTGACATCAACCTTGGTGTCGGTTCAGGCTCCCATGCCTCGCAAACTGCATCTATCATAAGTTCCTTCGAACCAATTCTTCTCAAGACAATGCCCAAGCTCGTCATTGTTGTCGGAGATGTGAACAGCACAATCGGCTGCGGATTGGTCGCCGTCAAACTTGGCATTCCTCTTGCCCATATCGAGGCCGGCTTGCGAAGTTTTGATCGTTCGATGCCCGAGGAGATTAACCGAATCCTCACTGATACGATAAGCGATCTTTTGTTTTGCACAGAGCAGAACGGTGTCGACAACCTCAGGAACTCCGGCATCCCAAAGAACAAGATATTTCTCGTTGGCAACATCATGGTCGATACACTTCTTAAGCACAAAGAAAGGGCGGACACCTCATCAATTCTTAAAACACTCGGACTGTCAAAAAGCAAATACTGCACCTTGACTCTTCACAGACCTAGCAACGTTGACAAACATGATTCATTCTCCGGCATTCTTGATGCCCTCGATCATATTCAAAGTGACTTACCAATCATTTTCCCTATCCATCCTAGAACTAGGCTTAAAATCCAACAAACATCTTTGAATATAAAAATATCCAGCATGCCCGATCTTCGTCTGATTGAACCTCTTGGCTATCTTGATTTCATAAAGCTATGTTCTTCCTCCAAATTTATCATGACAGATTCAGGTGGTATTCAAGAAGAGTCATCCATCTTAAATATTCCGTGCCTTACTCTCCGTGAAAACACTGAGCGTCCTATCACAGTGAAATTGGGAACCAACCGTATCGTTGGAACTTCCACCGAGAGAATAATGTCTGCCTATAAGGAATTAAGCTCAAGGAATACTCTTAAATCTAAGATTATTCCCCTTTGGGATGGAAAAGCTACACAGAGGATTATCAATATTTTGCGATTAAATATATCATAATAGATTTAAACCACTTCCGGCTAAAAGCCGGTAGAATTTGGTCGACTGAAATTCGGGAGCCCTGAAGTGCTTTCATTCATCCACAATCCTAAAGCCTTTCCCCCCAGCATCCTTCCAGTTCTGTTGCTCGATATATTGCTTTATCAACTCAGCCGTCACTGTTCCTACCGTCGCTCAAAAATAGCCACGTGCCTAAGGATGCTGCCCCCAGTATCGTTTTTTCAGCTCCTCAAACTCTATCTGGAGTTTTCGAGACGAGCGCCCCTTCAGATACTGCTCCAGTTTACTTGCCGAAATCGATCGAGGAGCCCCCACCTGCATATGTACATGATCCGGTGCCACTGCTCCACGGATAAGGGTTACCTCCCTCGACATGGCTATTTGTCTCAGAAGGTCTCTGCAGCGGATACTAATTTCGCCGCGCAACACCCGGTAGCAGTTTTTCGTGAACGAACAAAAGTTTTACTTGATATCAAATATCGCGTGGCCCCTTGTACGATATTCTCGGCTCATAGGATTGACATCCTCTCGGAAGTCCATCCTACACCAGAGGTTTACCGCCTGAAAGACGGTGGGATTAGACCAGACGCATGGCACTTAAAATCCTTACAACCGAGTAGAATAACAGGAATTCAATAAGCCTTATAACTTTCATACTGTACGTCACGGAGGACGTCATGGGGACCAATAATATATGCATAATGAGTCATAATACACTCTTATCTCTGCAATCCTTACTATCCAAACTTAACTCAGAGCAACGAGTTATACTTAATAACATTTGTGATGAAATCTTGTCTGATCCTATTAAAATTGCAAAAAGAGGTAACTATAAGTCATTTCACAGAAAAGTCGAGTCGGTTATCCTAAATAAATCAAGTTATTTTCAACATAACCCGACGTCATTCTATCGCAGTATGCTAATTTCAATATTTGCCATTGATTCACCTTCAAGAATACATAATCTTGGATTAACAGATTCCATTTTAAAATTATATCCATCCGCCTTTGACAGACTGGCAAAACAGATTGAAAATAATAGTTCATATTCGTATAACCCTACAAATGATTTCTTTAATAAAGACATCAGATTTGTACTAGGATTATCTATACCATGCGGAAGTTCTCAAGTTTTTGATTTAACATCATTCTTTCCATTACATACTGTTATTCGTTCTCTCCTAAGACCAGGGAATGTGATAGCATTTCTCAACTATTTTCGAGCTGGAGGTATGGGCCAATGGCTTACTTTGCACACAGAATCACGTTATCTGTCTGATTTTAACAAAAAAGGTTGGGACGCCTCTTATATTAGAATAGCAGAATATCTAGAAAGGAAAACCTCAATTAGGGGAACGGCGGGTACATCTTGGTTCTACGACCCTCAATTAGTTAATATAAGCCCGCACTTAACCTATTTGCAGAAACGACCAATAGAAAATGGAGCGTTTTCTATAAGACATGGCTCACCAGATCAGGATATCAAACTAGCCACATTGAAATCAAAAGCAAGACAACGTCTTTGCCTAGAAGGTAAATACATGCCAGTATGTTATACAATTTTATGGCCCAGAGATAAATTGATATCGTGGGCCAAATCTCAAGCAATCAGATAGGAATCATAGCAAATGATCAAAAGATTGACAAAAAGATTTCTCTTACGAGTTGCTCGTGATATTTCGCTAAGAGTATTAAAAAAAACAGCTTATTTCTCTAGTAATCACAAAATTGTCTCATTCGCATTTGATGATTTTCCATTAACCGCAATTACTAATGGTGCACGCATATTAGAGTCCTATGATCTATATGGAACTTTTTACGCGTCGTTAGGTATTTCTGGCCGGGATTCAAACTGTGGCCGACTGGGCACACTGGAAAATATGCTTTCCTTGGCGCACCATGGGCATGAACTTGCTTGCCATACTTACTCACATTTAAGTTGTGCCTTTCAGTCTCCTAGCCTAATTCGTTCGGAGTGTCTTCAAAATCAAATAATAGCTAAGATAACTTCTAATATACATCTCCAATCGTTTTCTTATCCTTGGGGTAATATTGATCCATTATGCAAATATGTGATCTCAAAAATCTACAATACTGCTAGGACGGTCGTGCATGGCATTAATGTTAATAATATTGATTTGGCTGCCCTTAAAAGTGTCGATTTAACCGATAGAAATGGTTTGGTTAAAATACTTGAATGGTTAGATCGATTATGCGATTCTGGTGGCTGGCTTATTTTCACTACTCATGATGTTAGTGAAACCCCTAGCCCATACGGAAGTTCTATAAAATTATTCGAAAGAGTACTAGAAATATGCATAAAAAATAACTTTCGCATAATGACTGTTAGCAATGCGACTTCATTGTGCACATATAATAATTCC
>CAYMWF010000133.1:0-9775 GCA_964394085.1 uncultured Gemmatimonadota bacterium
GGGACTTGGTGAAGACGAGGGTGTCGCTCGAAGTCACCAGGTCGGGGTAGGTTCCTGCGTAAAGAGTATATTCGTATTCGCCCGGCATCGCATGAGCGGGCACGTGGAGAGGGAGGTTGCGGCCTGCGGAGGTGAGCGGGAAGAGCCGCAGCTCCTTCGGGCCGAGGACCGGGCCGAATTCGTCGCCGGCCGGGGTGTGAACCAGGGTCCAGGTGTCGAAGATCCGGATATCGTCGGTGTTGTTCTGGAAGGAGACATTGTAGACGAATGAACCGCCCTCGGGAGGAATCACCACCACCGAATCCTCCGTGGTGATGGCCACCGTCACGGGCTCACCGAAGAAGAGAGTGGCGCCCACGATCATCTCGCCGGCAGTTCCAATGACGTTCACGCCTCCGCCGTTCATTTCGATATGGTCGAAGATGAGGGGAGAGACCTGACCCGGCCTGCCGGTTATTTCAAAGAACAGATTGATGAGGATGCCTTGGTCCTTCAGGATCGGACCGCTGGCGTCTACGACCACGCGGTTGTTGAAAGGCATGGTTAGGTTTACGGACCAGCCGTCGCTCATGGTGCCTTCGACCTCATAGTCGCCGGTGGCCTTCAACACGTAAGGCAGATACCTCATGTTGATGACATAACGGTCGATATCCCTGCCGAAGGTGTCGCTGTTGATGAGCACGGGCACCTTGACTATCGAACCGGGCAGAGCCCGGGAGTGGGGCAGTTCGGCCTCGACGGCGCCGCCCTGTTCCGCCACATAGAACGAACCGCAGTCGTAGCGCTGGAATTCGGCAAGGGACTGGCTGCTGAAACCTTTTGCACGGCATTCAACCGTATAACTTCCGTCGGAGGTCACAATCCCCTTGTGGAAATTGGCATACAGACCGTCATCCGCCTCTCCGTCGCGATGGAATCCGTCGTCGAAGAGCTGAAGAGAGTAAACCGCTTCCCGGGGGGTGGTTATCTCGGCGAATACATCCGCGCCCGTGACGGGGAGACCATTTTCGAGCAGCTTGTTTTCGACGGTTACCGGCATGAACAGCCCTTCGTTCTTGACGGCGAGGTCGGAAGTCAGGAGCGTGTAGCCGGAGGTCGACAGGTAGTATGTGTCGCCGAATCCGTGGCCGCTCACTTCGAGCTCCCAGAGACCGGGAGCAGGAAAGATCACGGCGTATGACGCAAGGGTTCCGTCCGACAGGTATTCTATCATCGGATCGCCCGAGGCGACGGACGGGTCGATTACTCTGCCGCCCGGCTCCTTCAGCATGAACGATGTGGTCGTCGTGCTGTCTTCCCAGAGCAGGTTGAAACGAACTTCGTGTATCGACGGATCGACGTTGGAAGCGAACACGTCGAAGAAGGAGTCGCCTGCGTCAACGACCGCGAGATCGAGCATGACGCGCCGGGCCGCCTCGTTCAGGGAAAGCTGGTAGCTGCTGATCAGCTCCAGGCCGCCGGAACCTTTGGGACCGAGGGCCAGCCCGTCGGCGCCGGCGAAAAAGTATTCGCCGCCGGTGTCGTCCGCGATGATCTGGAGAGTGTCTTCGTTGATTTCGGTGGTGGATGACGCGAACCCTATGGTGTAGACATCGGTCGAGGATGGCATTTCGAGCAGGGTTTCTTCCACCCATGGGGCCGTATTGCTCTTGCCGTCGGACATGAGGATAATAGCCTGGGGATCATATGCGGGATTCGCCCAGTATAATTCACCTTGAGCCGTTCTCATGCCGCCGCCGATCGAAGTGTTGCCGCCGGTCGAGAGGGAATTGACGGCGGTGATTGCGTCGTCCTTGATGGTTTCGGACGTGATTTCAGCAAGGTAATAGTCCACCGACGAGGTGCTGCTATAGCTGGTCACGCCTATCCTGTCGCCGGTATTCATCAGGCGGACCACCTGTGATGCCGCATTTTTAGCCGCCGAGATCTTGTCGCCGCCCATGCTGCCGGAGCGGTCGATGGATAGGCAGATATCCACCGGGTCGGGCTGCAGGTCGAGCACGGCGCGGGCTATCACTTCCTGGAGGGCTTTGTTAACGTTGAGCCGGCCGTAGCCCAGCTCGAGGGAATGCCCCGGCCTGGAACCGTCGTGGTTGTAATCGTATCCGCCCACCTGGTCGGCATTGTCCTGGAGGATATCCTGGACTTCGTCGGGGGTGAGGCCGATTCCGGAAGCATTGATGCGGTTGTGAAGCGACATTATCAGCGCGGCGGCCCCGGCCACGTGGGGAGTGGCGCCGGAAGTGCCGCCGAACGTGGAGGTATAGTCGCCGGTGGAATAGCCGCTGCTGCCCGTGATGTCGGTTGAATAGAGATTAACGCCGGGCGCCGCAATATCGAGACTGTCGCCGTAGTCGCTTCCCTGTCCCCCGCCCCAGTCGTCATCATCACAGCGGTCATCGTCTTCGTTCGTGGCTCCCACCGCGATGCACTCCGCGTATCGAGCCGGATAACTGATCGGAGTATCATCGCCGTTCCCCGATGCGAAACAGAGAACTACTCCGTTGCTCTTCGCATCCGCGATAGCGTCATGAATCGTTGTGAAATCGGTGGATGATCCCCAGCTGTTGCTGATGACGATGCCGTCGTAGTCGCCGACGAAGCTCGCGGCGTAGTTGATCGCATCCGAGAAGGAAGTGACATCGCCTATCCAGAAATCGCCGGTCAGGGGCATGATGCGGCAATCGTGGGCCACACCGGCCACACCGGTCGAATTATCCGAAACAGCGCCGGCTAATCCGGCACAGGCGGTGCCGTGCCTGTAAAGATCGTCGGGATCATTGTCGTCTTCGTAGAAATCCCAGCCGATGAGATCGTCGACGGAGCCGTTGCCGTCGTTGTCGAGACCGTCGAGATCACCGGGATCGAGCTCCCAGCTCGAACCGTTCCACTCGATGGTGACGCCGTCGCCGTCGGAATCTTCGGCGAGGTTATGCCAGATATTGGCCACGAGGTCTTCATGATACCAGTTGACGCCGGTGTCGAGGACGGCGATCAGAACGTCCGGGTCGCCGGTTTCGATGTCCCAGGCTTCACGGGCGTCGATATCGGCGTCGGTTGTGCCGCCGGTGGAGCCGTTGTTGTACAGCGCCCACTGCTGGCCGTAATAGGTGTCGTCGGCGTCGAAAAAGAGCTGCATGAAACCGACCGAGCTGAGCTCGGCGAAACGGACCTCGGGAAGCTCCATGAAATCGCGGATCGCCGCGAAAGGTTCGCCGGCGGCGGGGAGACGCAGGGTGTAATAGCCGGGCGTCCAGTGATCCCTGGCAACGGTGCAGCCGCGGGAAGCGATGATCGAGAGCATTTCCTTCTCGTCGACTTCCTTCTCGAAACGGACGGTGATTTCGTCGGGGATGAAATACCTGGCAGAGCCGTCCTGGTCGACCAGAACCTGGTGGACGGCGCGCACCAGCGGTTCGTTTTCGAGATTTGAGATGAGCTCTCCGGCGGTTTTTCCGTCGGCGATTCTGTATACGCCGAAGCCTCTTTCCCTGACGAGGTCGCGGACGGCGTCGAGCTTCCGGCTGCTTACAAGGTTTTTCACTTCAACATCGGGTATTCCGACAGGTCCGGTATCGAACTGAATCATTATTTCACCGGGCTTGGGTGTAAAAGAGAACTGCTTGCCGAAAAGCTTGTCGTAATAGTTGAGGTTATCGCCCGGCTGCGCACTGCCTGAAAATGGGAAAATCAGCGAAAAAACGACCATGAACAGGAGGGTCGAAATTGTTTTCGATGAGTTTGGTGTTTTGAAATTCATGCTTTTTTCTCCTTCTTTCGTAATTGAAACATTTCAGAACCGAGCCCGATGACCCGATATAACGATTTTTCCCCGCCTGCTTTTGCTTTACCTTTTTCCACCACTTTGATTTTCCTCCTTTTGGTTTTCACGTTTTACTCCGAAGATTCGTTTCCGGAAGACTTTCCGTGGGTGAGTCATTGGGTCCGGCCGAAGAGTGTCGTTCCTGGCTGTGTCACACCACTCGGCCCACAGAAACGAACATCAGCTTGACATTGCAATTGGTGTACCTTGTCGCGCCCTTCCTGAATAATTATTGTATCTGATTGATTTTATTAGACTTATACAATTACTGATCGTCACACGCTGGAGGTTTGCCCGATTTCGCGTGACACTTGGTGTCTCGCTAGATCGTCAAGATCGACCAGCCGAGACCGATTGAGTCCCAGCCCTCGTTTTAAAAATCCGGCGGACACGTTCGGCTGAAAGGAGGGGGTTAACGGGCAGGTTTCGGATTTCCGCATTTGAAATTCGGTTGTACCTGCAGCTCGAATCGTGTTCGATATATCTGGTATCCGGTAATAATTGCTGATTTCATCTTGCTGTTCAGCGCGGGATTCACTATTATTATATGAAGACGCCTTTAAAATTCTGATGTTTCCTGGAGGTTCGGAAAATGAATAAATGCTTGATAGTCGTACTGCTTCTGGTACTGGCCTGCTTTTTAAGCGGCACCGCAGGAGCGCTGGACGTGGATGAAGTCATGATCCGGGATCACGCCGGCGATACGGGGTTCGTTCCCTCAATGGCCGAACCGCCGGACACCTGCGGATGGCACATGTTCTGGAACAGCCCGGATATAAAGATCAGTCCATCCGAATTCTATCCGGGCCTGAAGAACAAGGTGACCGTGACGGTCCACAATATCGAGGGATACGAGGTCAATAACGTGGAAGTCGCCCTTTTCCATTCACCGCCATCCCTCTGCCCCTGCTTCCCGTCCCTCTGGACTACGCATATAAATACCCTGGTGATCCCGTCCATCCCTCCGGATCAATCGAAGAACGTGGTTTTCGAGTGGGTGCCCCCTCCGATCGGGGATCTCCGGTTCCTGACCCTCGGCGCGCGGATCCAGACCTCCGCCGACCTGCCCCAGTACGGCTGGCCCCAGTGGGACAACAACGTGGCCATGCGTGCCGTTACCAGGGCTTTTCTTCCGCCGGGAGACGACCAGAGGGGGGTTTTCAAGTTTTTGCTCGGAAACCCCGATCCTGTATTGAACGCGGATGCGGCGGTATTCGTGGACAGGTCGATGATTCCCCAGGACTGGATCGTGGACCTCAGTATTCCCGAAGGCGAGTTTATTCCGATGGCGCCGGGAGACAGTATCTGGGTTCAAGCGACCGTTATCGCCACGGAAAACAGCGCCGGTTATCCCAAGAAGATCGACTTTTCGAGCATCATCGACCTGGAAGGCACGGCCTGTATCTTCACGAGGGCCGGGGGAGGCATGACCCCCAAGCTGATCGTCACGCCGGTCACCATCGACCTGGAACTTCAGGACGGGCGGAACGTCATCCCCGATATTCTGGCGGTAGAAGCGACGGCGACCAACCATACGGCTCTTCCCAGGCTCATCGATTATCGCGTTCAGGTGCTCGATGAAAAACTCAATCAGATACCGGCGGCTCCCCTGTCGCTGGCGAGCGGCACCGTGCCTTCCCTGTCATCCATAAGCAAGGTGTTCTCGCACAACGTCCCCGACAGCTTCGCACCGGGACCGTACTACTACTGCGGAATGCTTTACGATTTTTCAGGGACGCTGATCGATTCCACCGGGGTGCCGTTCGAACTGTATCCCGACCCGTGACAACTTCGGGTTGCGGGGCGAACCTCGGGAGCGAGGTGAGCTTCGGGATTCGGGGAGAACTTCGGGATGCGGGGAATCATAGACCGTAATGCGCGAACTACCCGGAAACGGCTGAGCGCCCGCCGAGGCGGGCGCTTCCTTTTACACCCGGGGCTGACCGGTTGAAAATCCCTTCGCTCAGCCGGATTCTACATCGACCCTCCGTTTTCGGTGCAGTGCAGGATCAGGCCCTGAGAACCCGCGGCCCATACCAGGCCGGTGCTGCCGAAACCGTCCAGGGCGGCGATACAGTTCGACTCGCCGCTTTCCTGCCCGACCCATGTGTTTCCGCCGTTCGTCGTGCTGAGGATAGTGCCGAAGCTGCCCGCGGCGTGCCCGTCCGAGCTGTTGTGGAAGTCGAGGGCGAACAGGGTGGCGGACGTTCCGCTCGTTTCGGCGCTCCAGGAATTTCCGTAAGAGGTCGAATGGATGATGGTGCCGCCCGAGCCGACCGCCCAGCCCTCGGTCTGGCCGACGAAGTCGACGCCGAGCAGGTGGCGGGTGGTGCCGCTGGATCTCGCCACCCATCCCTGCCCGCCGCTGTAGGATTTCAGGACGGTGCCGTTGTACCCGACGGCAACGACCTTTGTGGAGCTCAGCCAGTCCACGTCGCGGAGATTGTTCGTCGTGCCGCTCTTGGCGTGGTTCCAGGTGGAGCCGCCGTTCGTGGTATAGAGAATCGTGCCGCCGGAGCCGACCGCGACCCCTTTCGAGGTTGTGTAGAAGGACACGGCGTAAAGCGCGCGGGTCGTGCCGCTCGACTGCGGGGTCCAGGTTGAGCCGCCGTTGGTGGTTTTCAGGATGGTGCCGTAGCTGCCGACCGCGTACCCGGTGCCCGTCCCCTTGAACGCGATCCCGTAGAGGCTTCTCGAGGTGCCGGAGGAGAGCGCCTCCCAGGTGATGCCGCCGTCGACGGTTTTCAGGATGGTGCCCGAATGGCCGGCGGCGTATCCGGTATGGTCCATTGGGAAGTCGACAGAGCGAAGGTAGTTGCCCGTGGTGCTCGCCTGGATGCGCCAGTCCTCGATGTCGTTGTCATACAGCCTGCCGAACCCGACGATGGTCGCGTCGTTCCTGAAATCGCTCATTATATACTTGTGCACTGTATTGCCGCTGTTCCCCTCGATCGTATGGAGGTCGTTCCCGACGACCCTCTGGACCATGCGGCTGTGGTTCCCGCTGTTCGTTTTGGCGTAATCGCCCGGTTTGGGGGTGAACGGGATGTCCGGACCGTTGGTCCGCCAGACCGCCGCGTTGGTGAACCAGTTCTCCATCTGGCTCGTATTTTTCAGCAGCCACGGGGCGTTGACCGGGTCGAGGAAGTTGAAGGAACCGACGCAGTCGTCCGTGTCGTAGGGGTTTCCGGCCCTGTGATAACACCATGATACGAATTCGGAACACCACCAGTCGGCGCTGCCTTCCGTGTAGAATCCGTAAGTGAAGTAGTCGACGAGATCGGGGGAATTCGACCCGGTAACGCCGATCTCGCGGACGGCTATCGCTTCGATGGTGTTGCCGAGCTCGCTGCCGGGATAGAACCTGTCCTCCTGGTCGCCAAGGTCCGCCACCGTGAAGCCGCTCCAGGAGTCGAGGAACCGGGAACCGGTGGTGTAGACGCCCCACTCGGTGGTGTAGTGCGAATCGAAACGGTTCAGGGCCATGTCGCTCAGGCCGTCGCCGTTGTAATCGATGACGAAATACTTGTTGCCTACCTCGGTTCTCGTGGTCCAGCCGCTCCAGTCGTCCATGTATGAAGAGTTCGAAAATAGGACTCCCCAGACCATGTCGTCGCCGGAGACCTGCCTGGCAATCGCCATGTCGCTCTTGCCGTTGCCGTCGAAATCGCCGACATGGAATTCGTCGTAGGCGTTTCCGAAGTCGGAGAGGAACCACCCGCTCGAAGTCGCAAGAAAACCGGCGGCGCTGAACCGAATCGACCATTTCAGGGTGTATTGATCCACCATCCGCCACCGGGCGATGTCGGCGCAGCCGTCGCCGTCGAAGTCGCCGACATAGAAGCGGTCTCCGTCGGTCCCGAAATCCGCGATGAGCCAGCCGGAGAAAGTCTCCACGATGCCGGATGGACCCGACCAGGCCACGCCCCACTTGTAGATGGTGGCGCTCTCGGGCCGGCAGACGGCGATATCGTCGTAACCGTCGCCGTTGTAGTCGCCGACGAAGAAGAAATCATCATCGTTTCCGAAGTCGGAAACCGTAAAACCGGTATCGTCGTCGAGATAACCGGCGATCGAGTACCTGGCGCCCCACTGGTACTGGGTGGAGCTTATCCGCCGGCAGACGGCGATGTCGGTGAGGCCGTTGGCGTCGAAGTCGCCGGCGAAGTATTTATCGCCTTCCTGGCCGAAGGCCGGAACGCACCAGTCGGTCCAGTCGTTGAGCAGACCGCCGTGGGAGAAGGCGATCCCCCATTCCGTGGTCGCCGCATCCACCTTCCCTGCGACGGCCAGATCGCCGTATCCGTCGCCGTCGAAATCGGCGTAAGGCGCCACGGTTACCGCCGCCGGAATCGATCCGGGAACGCAGAGGAGTAAGCCAAATATATAAAGCATTATTGTCACCTTGTACTTGCTGTTGCGGGCTCCGGGTTTCATGATGAATCTCCTTTCGAAACGGGATTGACGGGGCGGAAACGGCCTTACTGCTTCGGATCCGGTTGCATGCCGGTCCGCCTTGTTTGCGCTGCTGCCTGTTGCATGCCGGTCAGTCTTCGGGTTCGCTGTTGCCTGCCGTTTACCGCAAAAGCCATACCCTTAACGCGGGTCGATAAAGATTCTCCGCAAGCTGTTTCTCCGGAGGATGTTGAGCCGGTCGGAACCGGCCGGAGCGGGAAAACGGGATAAGGAGAGGCGAGACGCCTGATGTCTCACTTCGGGCTGTTTCAACAAAGAACGAGACGAATCATGACACGTTTTGGCGTTGATTTGCCTGAAATACCTGCTTTACGGATGGCACGAAGCATGCAGAGTATGATTGATCGAAGAAGTTCAGGGAAAACTCCGGACACAGGAGAATTTCGGAAAACATTCCCCCTGCCCTTCCGGACTCGTGTCATAGATACAGACACTCGCCGGACACCGAGAACACGACAAAGGAGGTCCGCAAATGAAAGTTATGAAAATATTGAAGCAAATCCGAGGCGGTTTTTCGCAGCCGGGACTTGAAATACCGGGCCGATCAGGATTCGAGCGCCGGCGCCCCGGCGGGCTCGCGGGGTGCAGATTCCGCTCCAGACGCGGGGCGGCGCAGTTGTTCGCCGTGCCCGTTCGTTTTTTCCCAGCGGCCATGGCGGCGGTTTTCGTGCTTCTTTGTTCAATTTGCGGCGCTGCAGGAGCGCAACCCCTCGTCGACGAGGTGATGATACGAGATCATCCGGGTGACACGGGGATGGTGCCTTCGGTGCCGGCGCCGCCCGATACAACGGGGTGGAAGCGGTTCTGGAACAGCCCGGACATCCGCCTGCATCCGGCGCAGACCTACCCCGGGATTACCAACAGGGTCGCGGTAACGGTGCGGAATATAGAGGACTACGAAGTCGAAAACACTGAAGTCACTTTGTTCTATTCCCCCCCGTCCCTGTGTCCCTGTTTTCCATCCCTCTGGACCTCCCCCATCGGCGGCAAAACCATCTCGACGATCCCGCCGGGCGGACACGCCGTCGTCCTGTTCGAGTGGGTCCCCCCGCCGATCGGGGATCTGAGGTTCCTGATGATCGGCGCCGAAATCAGGACGGAATACGACCGTCCGGTATCCGGCTGGCCCCAATGGGATAACAACGTGGCAATGAAAGCGGTGACCAGGGCATTCGTGCCGCCGGTTCCGGATCCGAGCGGGGTTTTCCCCTTCATCCTCGGAAATCCCGACGAAGAAAAGAACGCCCAGGCGGCGGTTTTCATCGACAGGTCGAAAATTCCCCAGGACTGGACCGTGGATCTCAGCATCCTGGAGGGGGAGTTCATACCTCTCGCGCCCGGGGACAGCATCCTGGGGGAGGTGTCGGTGGTCGCTTCGGAGACAAGCTCGCTTCAGTTCTTCCCGAGCGATATTTCGAGCATCATAGACCGGGAAGGCACATCCTGCAGATTCTCGAGGGCCGGGGGTGCGCCTGG
>CAYMWF010000134.1:0-9775 GCA_964394085.1 uncultured Gemmatimonadota bacterium
CATGAGTAACATGAGAGTTCTGAAATGGGTGATCGCCGCTTCTGTTCTGCTTGTATCCCTCCAGTGCACACAGGCGAAGGGGGATACCGGCAGTTATCTGACGCAGGAAGAGCGGAACAAGGCCGTTGCCGGACGCTGGGTGCGGGACGTATGGAATCGGGGAGATTCTTCAGCGGTAGACGAGCTCTTTGCGGCCGACTTCGTTTCTCACTATCCAGGTTTTCCGACTATCGACCGGGAGAGCTATAAACAATGGATGGCCATGGAGTTCGCCACTTTCGCCGACGTTTGCTGCACCTGTGAAGACCTCGTTGCCGAAGGGGACAAGGTCGCAATCCGGTGGACCTGGCGCGGCAAACACAGCAAAGACGAATACAGGGGGATCGCTCCCGCCGGCAGGGAGTTGACGATGACGGGGATGACCATCCTTCGTTTCGAAGACGGCAAGATCGCGGAGGAGTGGGGCAACAGCGACGAGCTGGGCAAGATGCAGCAGCTCGGCGCATTCACCGCTTTTGGCGATGAATCCGGAGATACTGTAAACACGCGCAACATTTTAATGATTATCGCTGATGAAAACTTTCGTGATGAAGAACTCTTTGTCCCTAAGAAGATGTTTGAGAACAAGGGGATGAAAGTTACCGTCGCTTCTACCATAACATCAACCGTAACCGGGATGCTTAAAGGTAAAATTGAACCTGATGTGTTGCTTGGCGATGTCGAAGTCAAGAATTTTGACGCAGTCGTTTTCGTGGGAGGGATCGGAGCGCGGATATACTATGAAGACAGAAATGCTCACAAGATTGCCGGGGATGCCGTCAACCAGAACAAGGTGCTCTCAGCAATCTGTATAGCTCCGAACATCCTGGCTAATGCAGGTTTACTGAAAGACAGGAAAGCCACCTGCTGGGATTCCGCCAACCTGACAACGAAGGGCGCGAAATATCAGAAAAAGAATGTGGTAACAGACGGCAAAATCATCACCGCCGATGGACCGACTGCTGCGAGCGAGTTTGCAGAGGCCATCATCAAAGCATTGTCGGATGAATCTTCTAACGAGACGGATTCACCTGATAAAATATAACCGCGTCATTTCTGCATGCGTTCCACAACGCTATCCGAATAAATAATAAGGAATTGGAATGAGTCGAAATATGGAGATCAAAGCCCGGCTTCAAGACCGAAAAAGAACTGTCGGCCTGGCCCAAAGTATTACCGGAAGAGCTCCGGAAGTCATCAACCAGGAGGATGTGTTTTTTTATTGTGAATCGGGTCGTCTGAAGTTGAGAATATTATCGGATTCGAACGGAGAACTCATTCATTATCGAAGAAACGACAATAAGGGACCAAAAACATCAAAATACTCAATCACGAGAACAGAAGAACCAGCAAAACTCAGGAAAATAATGGAGGAAGCCTACGGTTCGCGGGCAGTGGTGAAAAAGACTCGCCTGTTATTTCTGGTTGGAAGAACTCGCATTCATATAGATTCGGTCGAAAACCTGGGTGACTTCGTCGAATTAGAGGCCGTTCTGGAAGGTTCGGAAGACAAGTCTATTGGTGAGAACAATGTTAATTCACTCATGAAGGTTCTTGAAATTAGAGAAAACGATCTCGTAGAAGGCGCGTACGTTGATCTGATCGAAGGAAAAAATCTGAAGTGAGACAGAGTAAACCGCCACGGACAGCATTCGCGTGAACCGAGCGCTCTCTCAACGGCGCTGATGGCGGGGTGCGAGTCCCCACGGACAACGCACCGAACCGGGTCGGATGCGAAGGAGCTGGTGCTGATTAGGGATCATAGACAAATAACTATCAACGCACCTCCGGAAAAGGTATTCGACCTCATTGAGACCATGCCGAACAAGTTTCCCGTTTACAGGATACTGGAGACGAAACCGTTCTTTTTCCTTAGGGTGTTACTGGTAGACGGTTTACGTTCCGCAGTCAAAGCGGCCGGATTTGAGAAACCGATGGATATTCAGGTGTTGCATGTCGGTGATTCAATGGGTCCTTTTGAATTGACAGAAGTTGAAAAACCTTCCAAATACTGGTTTACCCTGAATTCCTTCTTTTTCAATTGCCGGACCGGATACACTCTGAACGCCGATGAAGCCGGAACGAAACTGAACTTCATCCTCGTTGCGGATAATCCAGGGTCTGCGGAAAAATTGTATTGGCTTTTGATAAAACCTGTTCATATACTACTGGCTCGAAAAGTTCTGAAGGTAATCAGGAATAAAGTTGAATTATGAACCTTGCCGTGTATGTGCTGGTTTTGACTTCACTCGCCTGCTTTAAAGCTGGTTGTTTCGAAAAGCCGCGGGTTGTCGAAACCGTTACCGGAAACGAGGATCCGGCGCCTCTGTTTCGTTTTGAGTTCGATGAGCGAGACAGGAAATCCGCCGGCGAACTTGAAGTCTATGTCGCCCGCGGTAAGCGGATAGTTGAGGCATTCTTCAAGATGCCGTTCCGAGATAGCGTGAACGTTGTGGTTTGTCCCACACGTAAGGTGTTCACAGCGGCTTTTCCTGCAGAATGGGGAATGTCTGAAACCCAGTGCTGGATGGTTGCGGCGGGAGCGGCGGATCAACTGATCATCCTGTCGCCCCGGGTCTGGGGTCAGGAAAGCTGTGAGCATGACCCGCTCGATATCAGGCATGTTCAGGGCATAGTGGCACATGAGCTCGTGCATGTCTTTCACGGGCAGTATAATCCTACCAGGGATTTCACGGGAGCTGAGGAAGTGGGGTGGTTTATCGAAGGTCTTGCGGTCCATGTTTCGGGTCAACTTGACCAGGATCATACCGCCGAACCGCGAGAGGCGATTGATCAAGGGGAAGCGCCAACGCACCTGTCTGAAGCCTGGTCGGGCAAATATCGCTACGGAGTGTGCGGTTCGCTCGTCGCGTACATGGATTCGGTGTTCGGACGAGACACGTTGAGAGACATGCTCGCAGTGACTAATCAGGTGGATCTTCTTGCTCTTGCAGGTGTGACGGAGAGCGAGCTTCTATTCCGATGGAAGGAATTCATCCTTACCGGAAAGTAGTGGTTTCAATAATCAATGGAAGTATTTAAAGCCGACCTCGAGTCGATTCAACCGACACAGCTCTATATTTCCGAAAAGAAATATCGTGAGAGTATGGCGCTGTTTGACGAGAAAAAAGGACTCGAAGCCTACGTACCGCTCCCGGTCAAGAAAATCGGATCGGATATCTTCTTCACCGATGGACATACTCGCGCACTGATTCTCTGGCAGAAAGGGAAACGCAGAGTAAATGTCTGTTTCGACACCGACGACATGGACTGGATTATGTATCTGGCAAGCCTGGATCTGTGCCGCAAGCAGGAGATACGCTCGATTCAGGATCTGGAACCTCGAATTGTAAGCGAGCAGGAGTATAAAGAAAAATGGATCAATCGCTGTGCCGAATCTCATGATGCAATATTGGAAAGCCCTCTTGCTGATTTAAAAATAGCAGTTGAAACCGAACATGCAGCCAAATCACGGATCTGTGAAGAAGTACTCCGCGCCCTTCCGAAATGGTTTGGAATCGAGGAAGCCGTATGCGAATACGTGGATAACGTGAAAGAATGTCTTTTCGTTACTGCGACACTGTATAAAAAGGTAATCGGGTTCTGCGCCGTATCGGTGAATTATGATATCAACGCAGATTTGTATGTACTTGGGATATTCGAGGAGTTTCACGGCAGGAGAATCGGGAAACGGATGATGGAGTTCGTTAACTCGTACTGCAAACGAAACGCTATCCCGTACATGACGGTTAAAACACTGAGTGAAAAACACAGTGATGAAAATTACCGGAAAACACGTTTGTTTTACGAGAGCTGCGGATTTCGAGCATTCGAGGAATTCCCAACACTCTGGGGAGAAGATAATCCCTGTCTGTACATGCTCAAAGATGTGAAGTAAGACGGAGTAAAGCATCCTCAGTTCGCGAGCGCACCCGTCCTCCGCGCCTCGAGTTGCCGCAGAAGCTGCTCCAATCCACCTCTCAACTGAAGCAAACGCTGGATTGAATCAAAATGATTGACTACGACGCGGCGAGCAGAACATACGACCATACCCGAAAGCACTCTGAAAACCTTATTGAACGATTCAGTCAAAGAATGTCGTTGACCGATCAGACCACGGTTCTGGACTTTGGATGCGGCACAGGTAATTACCTGAGCAGGCTCCATTCAGAATTCGGGTGCCGATGCTGCGGGGTAGAACCGTCTGAAGGAATGCGGGTCGCTGCACTGAACAAAAATCCCGCCCTAGATATCCGGAGTGGAGATCATACCAACATACCTTTTGAAAATAAATCATTTGATTTCGTTTTCATGACCGATGTGATTCATCATGTGCCGGATCTCAACCGGATGTTCTCTGAATTGTGCCGGGTCTTGAAGTTCGAAGCATATCTTTGCATTGCGACCCAATCCCATGACCAAATCCGAAGCCGCTTCTACAATGGATACTTCCCCTCCCTGGCCTCTAAAGAAATGCACCGTTATCCTGATATCCCATCTATCGTGGAAACAGCTCGAGAAAGCGGCCTGACTCATGAGATTACCGAAGTACTACCTGCTTCCTCGTATGCCGCAATCACGGAGGAGTTCGTAAAGAACGTGGAAGAGAAGAACTACTCGATGTTTCTCCTGCTGGATGAAGACGAATTCATATCCGGACTGAAAAGAATCAAAGATGACCAGGGAAAACGCTTTAATACAACAAGTGCGGGCGAAACGTTGGTCTGGTTCACAAAAGAAACCCGGCAATCAGGGGCAGCGGACAGCTAATCGCCGCACCGGAATAAAAGGGAGCAGAGCGTGAAAATACGATTCCCCGTTCTGTTATGTTTCATGCTTGTCATCTGCAGCTGCACACTTGCTCCTGAAGATAACGAAGATACTTCCCAGACAATAATTATGAAAGGCGGCTTTGAGACGGGAACAATTCTCACAACGGACTCTCCCCCGGGGGACTGGACTTTTGCCAAGGGAGAGGATGGAGTCGTTAACCTTGTTTCGTCCGATGTTCATTCAGGGGCATGGGCTGCAGAAGCTGAAGCGACAACCACGGAACATCCCGGCTACTCGGGGCCGTCTCTAAGGCGGAGTTTCGAGCAGGCGGGGAATACGATCTACGCACGTCTGTACTTCAAGCTGAAGAGTGGACATAACCTGCTTGAAACAGACTACAGGTATTTCAATATCATGTGGATAGGGACTTCGGCCATTGAAGAGGTCTGCTCGGTACGCCTGGTGCACCTCGCCGAACCGAAAGTGATTTTGAAGTTCTGTTACTATTTTGACGACGGCGTCGGGCATACTCCTGATTTTGATACTCAGGAGACTGCATTCGAGATCCTGGATGACGTGTGGTATTACCTGGAATTCTACGCGAAGCAACATGATACTGCAGGGGAATTCAAACTCTGGGCGGCACAGGATGGCGGATCCCCGGAGCAAATACTTTGGCTGACCGGTCTGGACACGGGTATTTCACGGCCGGTTGAACTCTTCAGCGCGGGGATAAATCTTCACCCCAATGAAGCTCTCGGCACGCTCGGTCTCGACGACTATGCGGTGGCTGCCGAACGGATAGGAATCGACTAGTCCCACGTACCCTCTCACTGAGACGATGATCAATGAATTCATCTGAACACCAGGCAAAGATATTAAGAGTCCTCAGAAGCAAGGACCAGGCGAAACGGAGCTACGACAGACTGAGTGGATTTTACGATTATTTTGCCGGAATATTCGAGAAAAAACACAGAAATTCAGCGCTGGAGCGAATGCATATCGCCGAAGGAGAAAAGGTCCTGGAGTTCGGTTTCGGAACCGGACATTGTTTGAAGCAGATAGCTGAAAAGGTGGGAGAAACAGGGAAGGCTTACGGCATCGACATTTCCTCCGGCATGTTGGAGGTGACGAGGAAGAGGCTTGAAAAAGCCGGTCTGATCGACAGGGTTGAGCTTTATCGTGTAGATGCAATGGAGATGCCTCTTGATGAAAATACTTGCGATGCCGTTTTCGGGAGTTTCACCCTTGAACTCTTCGATACTCCTGAAATTCCTGCGCTGCTTCATGAAATCAAAAGGGTACTGAAACCGAAGGGAAGACTGGGGATTGTAAGCATGTCGAAGGAAAACGGCGGCTCCCTTTTGATTAAACTCTATGAGTGGATTCATGAGAGATTTCCGAAATATACTGATTGCAGACCCATTTACGTTGAACAATCGCTGAAGGATGCGGGATTCACTGTAAAACAAAAAGAGAAAGAGAAACTGTTCGGATTGCCTTTAGAGATTGTTGTTGCGGAGAAAATGGCTGACTCGAACGCCTGACAACCCGCTGCAGCAAATAAAAATCCGCGCTTTTAAGGCTGAACGCAGTGCTGACCTGGTTGGAGAATATTATGAATGAAGACATTGTTGTCGAACCGATGACGGAGGAGTTCATCATTTGGCGTTGTCTTCATGATGGACCGGTCGCGCCCGACACTATCGACCGGTGGCCGTCTGAAGGAGCGATGCCGTGGGAACGCTATCGCGACCGGAACACGCCTCTCTTGAAAAGGCTCACCAGAGCCTACGGGTCCTGCGCCATTTCAGCACGCTGCGGCGACCAGATCGTGGGGCATCTTCGATTCTACCCCAAGTCGGTCTGCGACATGGCGGGCGCGGGCGCCCTTTGCCTTCAGCAGGATTCTCCCGCGGGGCCGGTTGAAGACTTCGCCGACAGCGACTTTCCGGATCCTGCACGGATCGAAGACAAAACACTTCTGGTTCATTGCCTGATGACGGGAAGCCCGCAGCAAAGAACGAATCCCTACCAGCGTAAAGGTATCGGTACGCGTCTGGTCAAATTCTTGATAGAATGGGCCGGAGTGAACGGCTGGGAGCGAATCGAGGTCGATTCCTTCGAGGACCTTCCCATTATCTATGATATTACGGGCAGCGCCGGTTATACATTCTGGGAGAAGCTGGGATTCCACCTCGTTGATCGGCATCCGCACCCGGAGCTGCAGGACCGAAGCCGGTTCGTCGAGTTCATCACTATGCTCGAAGAACAGGCCGGGTCGATCGGGATTCCGCCCGAGACGGCGAGGGACCGACTCGTGATGCGTCTCGACCTGAAATGAACCGGAAAGGCGGGCAAGCGCTTCGAGGCAAACGGGCGAAGCCGGTGTTCACCCGCTTTATCGAGCTGTCTGCGGTTCCCCTCCCCCACTTCCCCATGCGACTTTAGGAGATAATTGTCAGGGTATGACCTCGATGTCCAGATAATCCTCATCCCATGATGGTTCAGGAAAATCGCCCCCCGCACGTGCAAAATATCTGTAGGCGCCGAGAGGGACATTGCCGACATACTGAGCGATATCGCTCAACGTTCTGGTCTCTCCGGGATTGAGCGTTATTCCGGCCGGTCCCATCAATGGTTCGTTCAAAGGTCCATAGGGCAGTTTGAGTGCGCCCGACCAGACCTGCATGGTTTGACCGGTCGGTTCGTTATTGGTAACGGATGCGCTGAAAATGAAATCGGACTTGCGTGGTACTTCGGTCATGTCCGACCAGATCGATACCGTGATATCGGGATATGCCGCGATTTTAGCAATATAGATGTCAGCCGGAGCGTTTTTCGCTGCTGTCAGGTAGACGCCGCCCTCGTTGTCTACCGCCGCGCCGTGGCCGGCACCCGGGGTGCTCGAATCGACGAGGATGGTGAAGTCGAGGCCGCTCCCGCCCGGATCAAGCCTGGAAAGAAAGATATCCGCACCGGAACCGGGGCCGCCGTCCGGCGGAAAATCGGGGGAGTACGTATAACCCACTACGTGAGCGCGACCCTGGTCGTCTACAGCGATGTCGCGACCATGGTCGATATCGCTTCCGGCCAGGAAGGTGCTGTAAACGAGACCGTCGCCTTCGGTTCCGAGCTTGGTCACGAAAACATCCTCGCAGTTGTAATAAGTCGGAGGGAAGACTGTTTCACAGCCGAGAACCTCTCCGACGAAATCTTCCTGAAAAGCGCCGGGAGTCGTTGGGAAGTCGATGGACCTTGTAGAGCCCGTAATATACACGTAATTCTCCGAATCGATCGCCATCCCGCCAAGACCGTCCAGATCTTCACCGCCGAAATACGTGCTGAACATCAGGGTGCTTCCATCGGCGGACAGTTTTGAGATGAAGATGCTGTTCGGGTCGGACATGAGCGGATTTTCCAGTGGAAAATCGTCGGCATTCGTTTTTCCGGAGAACACGATATTATTGTCGGGGTCGAGGGCCACATTCTGAGCCCAGTCATCCTTGAAACCGCCGAAATACGTGCTGTAGAGAATCGTTCTCCCGTCAGGCGAGAGTTTCGTAATGAACGCGTCGGTGTATATGTAGAGTGGAGCGCTCGGCTCGCTCTGATACGCGTCCGGGGTGGTCGGAAAGTCGGTCGATCCGGTGGTGCCGACCACATAGACCTCTCCGCTCTCACCGATCGTGATCCCCTCGCCCCGATCGGCGTAGTCGCCGCCCAGGAATGTGCTGTACAGAATAGAACCGTCCGCCGGATCCAGCTTCATGATGAACACTTCGACGAAACCGGTCAAAGTATCATCAAACCCGTCGACGATCGGGAAACTTTCGGAACTGGTCCAGCCCGTTACCCAGACATTGTTTGAATTATCGAGAGTGATATCGGTCGGGTAGTCATGCTCCAGCGGGTCTCCGACGATCGGAAGCGTCCACAGGGGCGTCCCGTCGGCATCCAGCTTGATCACGAGAATATCCAGGTGCTGATGGTCCTGGTACCAGGATGCGATAACATAGGAGTTCCCGTCGGCATCCACAGTCATATCGAGACCGCGCGAAAGCCAGTATCCCGGAATGATCGTTTCGTACACAAAAGCCGGTCCGCCATTCATCATCGCAGAGGGTTCATGAAGCACTTCGCCGCTCATGGATTCTCCGAACTCTCCGGCTTTCTTCGTGGAACGGTCGCAGGGACATGGTTGATGAACAGCCGTTTCCGGGTGTTCAGGTCCGAAAGCCGCCAGGGAACCGGCGGATAAAACCAGCGCGATAATCGTTGTTGTTATCTTTCGCATTTCTTTCCTCCGAAGTTCAGACGCGCGAGTATGAATCTTTGATCTACCGGCATAGAACTCGCGCCAGTGAAGATAACCTTGTTGATGCATTAACTCAACATTGATCCTCGCGAAGGATTCTGCGTTGCAGGTGTTTTTTTCATGGGATTTATCCAAGGAGTCGTCTCTTTCCCCGTATTGCAGCTTGTTCGATGAGTGCTCCATGGACCTGAAGGTTCATAATATTGGAGGTATGTTATTTATCATGATGCATGGTGGGGTTTTGTACAGACTTCTCCTTCCGGCTTGACCTCCGATGCTTCTGTCTTCCGTCTATGCAGCTGATTTGACCAGACTCCTCATCAGCTCATTCTGATTCTCCCTGATCCTTCCGACGGCCATTCGCAACCGCCTTTCTACCGGCCAATCCGGTAGCTGGGTCTGTTCGTTCAGGTTGCCAATCCTATTTTTTTCAGACACGAAAATTCAACAGCAAGTTCAATATGCGACAGAGTTTCCCCTCCCAGGTTCCGTCGCCGTCGAATGATGAGGGAGCGTCTTCCCGCCCTGCGGTGCTTCCATATCTCCTTGATAATCAAATCGCCTCCAGGCATGGCAAACAGCTCTATCATTGCTTCCAGGTTTACATAATATTTCTTCACGTGAGGAAACGGACTGATTCTGCGA
>CAYMWF010000135.1:0-9635 GCA_964394085.1 uncultured Gemmatimonadota bacterium
ATCTCCGTGCTCGAGGGGCTGCTCGACAATTACTGCTACACGGCAAAGGAATCCCCCGACGGACTGATCTGGATCTGCACCTGGAAGGGTGTATCGATCTACGATCCGGTTACCCTTACGACAGCGCCGCACCCCATACTGACGGGCGAGGCGATCAGGGATGTCCTGTTTTACGAAGACGGCGCCATGGTCGCGACCAGCAGCGGCATCAGGTATATCAGAGGTAACGGAGTATATCCGGTGTATCTGGTGGACGAATCGGTCGATGAGTTGATCGCCGGCGTAGTCAACGAGTTGTATTTCGATGATGCGACGGGGCTTGTCTGGTTCACGGTCGAGCGGTACGGCGCGCTTTCCGTGGATCTGGTGCAGCTGCTCCGCCTCTGGGAAATGAAGGACAGCGAACTCCAGCGGGAATACGAGCGGATCGGCGATTCCCGCATGAGAGAGAGCCATCCTGAGCTTTACGAGAAGGACGAGACGCTCAAATCCGACTGGCTCAAGCATTCCCTGTTCATTCTTGACGGGCCCGAATTTCGACGGGCGGCGCTGGTCGGGCTGGTGACGCGGTATCGATGTGCCGAGGAATATGGTGAACGGCGGGTGAAAAGGATCCGGGGCGGTTATCAGGATGAAATCCTTGTTCTTTCGGCAAACCAGCTGTGCAGGCTCGAAAACGGTCGTCTGATACCAGCCCCTGATTTATATACATACGCTGGAAATCTCGAGGATTTCAGCGTGGAAACCGGGGGTGAGCTGTTCTTGTCCGGCGGGAGCGGCCTGACGATTATCTCTGCGGATGATACCCTGAACCTTGACAGGAGCACCGGACTGAGCTCGGACGAGATCGTCGAATGGGAAAAAGACCGCCAGGGGATAGTCTGGATCGTTACCGGTGACGGCATACTTCATAAGCTGGCCAGCCGGGCTCTTCGAATATACGATTCAGATCTGTTTCCCTTGCTCGACGGGATGAAAAAAAGCCTGCCTCTGCCGGATGGCGGCATTCTGCTCGGCGGCTCCGGCGGCTTGATGGTTTACAGGAACGGCAAGCTCGAAGAGTGCCGCTTTCAACCGGACGAGGAGGATCAGTTCATCGACTTCTCCCTCGACAGCAACGGAGACCCTGTAATAGTCACCGAAAAATCGGTAATTCTGCTCCAGGAAAACTCATATACCATACTCGCTGACGACCTCAGGACAGATTCCGACAGGGCGGCCCTGACTCTTGATTACGATGGTCTGCTATGGATCGTTGCAGGATGGGAGGTGATGACATGGGATGGGGAAACCTTGAGTCACCCGCGGAGCGAAAAAGGAGAAATATATTTCAGCATATTTGCACATTCCGCCCCGGACACCAGCCTTTTTTTCGGAACGTGGCGAGGATTCTACAAACTGAAAAATAATAAGATGACGAAGTATACGACCGGCGCGATAACTGAATACGAAATGGGTGCGGACAGTCTGACTTTGTTGAGTGAAACAACCTTTGATTCGGCGCTCTTCGAGGATGAAGTGATCACCTGCGGTGAGATAGGCCCGGATTCGGCTTTCTGGTTCGGAACCTTCGGAGGGGGCCTGATCCGCCTGGACGGTGATTCTTTAAGCAATTTCACGATGGAACACGGGTCGGGCTGCAATACATTCATCAATGCCGTCAAACATCCTTCGGGGGAGATATATTTCCTGGGCGACGAAGGGGCCAGCCTGGTTACATACTCCGGATTGAAATCGCTGCCGGAGCTGTGCGATTTCAACGCCGAGTTTTTCGATCTCGCTGTTTCGGAGAGTGGAGATCTTCTCTTCGCAACGTCGAAGGGGTGCCTGATAAGCGGAGCCAGGCGGAGATTCCTGTGCAACCGCAATTACGGATTGAATACCAATAAGGTGACGGGCATAGAGAAGGTCGGAACTCGAGAGTATCTGCTGCTTCAGGATAACGGTTTCACAATTCTCGACCTTGATTTGATTCTTGCTCCGAAGAAGAGCAGAATCCCGCTGGTTCTCAACAGCGTTTCAAGCGGCGGAAAAAACTATCCACTGAGTGAGAGAATCGAACTGGATCGGGGGATGCGGTCCGTTCATCTTGAATTCGCTCTTAACGACTTCCTGTTCGAACAGGATAACCTCTACTCCTTCAGGTTGACCGGATTGAATGAAGATTTCAGTCCGGCTTCGCCGGCACAGGAGATTTTTTACCCCCACCTGCCTCCCGGCGAATATCAGATCGAGGGGATGGCATGGAACGGGAGCGGGGTTCTGACCGAGTTTAAGGGGCCAGTAATCGAATTACCTCCATTGCTCCGCGAGACTCAGCTGTTCAAATATTCCGTCCTCGCGGTTATCCTCATGTCCCTGAGCGGGGTTTTTCTGGTGAAAATCCGCAAAACGAGGATCGCGAACATCCTTCTCAGGGAAGAGGTCGAAGAGACGGGAAGAGAACTGCAGCAGGCAAAAGAAGATGTTTTGGAATTACGAAAACTCATTCCTATCTGTTCGCACTGCAAGAACGTGAGGAACGATACGGGCTACTGGCAGAAGGTGGAGGACTACCTCTCCGATAGTGCAGAACTGACTTTCACCCACGGGATATGCCCTGATTGCGTAAGGAAGCTTTATCCTGAATTAGAATAACAGCTTATTCGTTGAAGATTTCATCCGATCGGCAGGTCTCCGCCGTCGGGGTCCGGATCCGGCACGTCGGAGCCATCTGTTTTAATGAGCCAGGCATCATATTTGCCGGCGCCGAAGGAGTCGGTGTATCCCGAGATGATGAATCCCCCGTCCAGTGTTGTTTGAACGGAACATCCGCGATCGAACCTGCCTCCGCCGAAGGTGCGGTCCCAGAGAACCGCTCCGGAACCACTGAAACCGATGAGCCATATATCGTCGAAACCTTCACCGTACGATCCCGTGTAACCGGCTACGACATACCCGCCTATTCCGTCAAGCGCCACTGAGGAACCGACATCGTCTCCACTGCCGCCGCAAGTCCGCGAAAACAATTCGTTTCCGGTCGAATCGACATGGAGGAGCCAGACATTTTCACCGCCGTCTTCAAATGAATCGCTGCTTCCCGCGATCAGGAATCCGCCGTTCGGGGAGGTCTCCATGGCCATCCCGAAATCCCAGCCTCTTCCCCCGTAAACCTGCGACCATTCCAGATCGCCGGCGCCGCTTACTACCACGAGCCATGCATCACTGTTTCCCGAACCGAACGATTCGGTGCTCCCTGCTGCGGCGAAACCGCCTTCTTCCCTTTCCTGGACCGCCGCTCCGACATCAGCGCCGCCCCCGCCGAATACCCTCGACCAGGCGGTGTCGCCTTCGGCGTCTGTTCTCAGAATCCACATATCGCTGGAGCCGGAACCGAACGACTCGGTATATCCCGTTATTATGTACCCCCCGTCAGAGGTCTGGCGAACCTCGCTGCCGGAATCCTGCAGGGGCCCCCCGAAGGTGCGGCTCCATTCTTCGAAACCGGCTTGATTCACCTTGACGAGCCACAGATCTTTAAGGCCGGAACCATAAGACATGGTTGAACCGGTAATGATGAATCCTCCGTCCGATGTCTGCCTTACGTCATTACCGGTATCGAGCTCCAGACCTCCCAGGTAAAGATGCCATTCTTCCTCTCCGTCCTGCCCGAGCTTCAGCAGCCATAGATCCCTGGAGCCCGAACCCGAAGAGTCGGATCCTCCGACAAGGATGAATCCGCCGTCGCTGGTCTGCGTAACGCTGTACCCGAAATCGGCGCAGTCACCGCCGAAGGTTCTACTGAATTTATGAATCGGAATTTCTTCGGGAATGAACGGGTCGGCGGCCCGGCATCCTGTAAACAAAACAGAAAATATCACCGCCAGACATAGCAGCAATCGGTTGTTGTTTCTCTCAAAGCAGGATTCACGGAACAGGCGATCGAATTTCTCCGCGATTGTTGTCGGTAAAGTTCTTTTCAAATGTCAAAAACCTCCCGTAATAAAAAAGCCGCGGGAGTGGGTATGCCCGGTAAGGAGCGGCGTTCACCAATTATAACGCCATTATCCCGCTGTTTCATCAAAATCCGGGTTGTCGCGGATAAATCGAGTCCCTCGACAACGTATCGCCTGAGCGAGATACTTTGGCCGATATCCATCAACATTTATCTTGACGATATGTATTTTAAAGTGAAAATCATTCCGGAGTCACGTAGAGAGCATCTGATTATTGATAAGCGGGAATCGAACGATGGCTAGAATACTTCCGTTCAGCATATTGTTTCTGTGTACGGGTAATACCTGCAGAAGCCAGATGGCTGAAGGGTGGGTGAGGAAACTGAACCCTGGCCTGCTCGCTCCTCATTCCGCCGGAACGAGGCCCGGCAGCATTGATCCGCGGGTGATCAGGGTTATGGCGGAAGCCGGTGTGGATATCTCGAAACAGCGCCCTGAAAACCTGGAGCGTTATACCGGAAAGAAATTCGATTTTGTGGTAACTATATGTAACGACGCCCTCAAAACCTGTCCGCATTTCCCCGGTCCGGCGATCAGGTTCCACAGGAGTTTCGATGATCCGCCGAAAATCGCCGCCGCCGTATCCGACGAGGAAATGGCCCTGGCTTCTTATCGTCGGGTCCGTGACGAGATCAAGGATTATGTAGTATCCCTGCAGAGGAGCATTACCGTTCTCATAAATGCGGGATTGGATGGTCTTCTGGTATTCAGAGACGACTGACTTGCCGGTGGAAATGGGTTTTGATCGAGCGAGACTAAAACCCCCGGCCGTTTCAGCCGAAATATAAAATAGGATAAAAAATGGAACGGCAAGCCGTACTGGATGTGCGGCTGTAATGAAGTCAGGATAGACAATCTGAAGATATTGTCTTTACAACTCGGAGAACCGCTGAAAGGTTTCCCGCAGTTGGCCGGCAGGTGAACTCGAAATGAATCAATACCGGTATAACATGGATACCGACGATCCAGACCGACGGATGAAGACCGACAGCCTGAACGCCGAGCCGGCCTCAGCCTTGCTTGACAATGATCCCGCCGAAAGTTCCGCTACTCCACCAGAACTGATTCTCTCCGTTTTCGAAAATTCTGTGCATCCGGTGTTCCTGTTGGATCGTAAAGGCAGGATACTCTTCTGCAACCCGGCTGCAGCGGATTTCCTCGATATCGCAGAAGATGCCGATACCGGCTTGAATTTGCAGGATTTTCTCGAACCGGAGGATTCAGGACTCTCCGGGGGGGGAGAGGAATTCTGGATCGACAGGGATTGTTCAGCGGAGCTGAGGTTTCGGATCAACGGGTTCTTAAAATACCTGGAAATGAATATTACCGTCGGCAGCTGGTCCGGAGAAGATACGATAATCGGTATCGGTTACGATATAACCGACAGGAAGCGGGTGGAGGCGGATCTTCTTGAATCGAAGGAGCGGTATGCGAGCATCGTCGAGAATATCACCATCGGCATTTCCCTCCTCTCTCCGGATATGCGTATCCTCGACATGAACAGGCGGATGCGGGAATGGTTCCCCAAGGTCGACGTCGATGCGCATCCGGTATGTTACAAATCTTTTTACGACCGATTACAGGATGATGTCTGCGATTACTGCCCGGCCGCGAAGACCCTCCAGACGGGAGAGGTCCACGATGTAGAGGTTACAAGCGGAACCGGGAAGGAGCGGCGAAATTATTATATCCGGTCATCTCCGGTTTTCGATCAGTACGGCAATGTTACGGCTGTCGTAGAAATGGTGGAAGACATTACGGAAAGAAAACAGATGACGGCCAGCCTGGCTCAAACCGACAGGATGGCGGGAATCGGTCTTCTTGCCGCCGGTGTCGTCCATGAGATCAATAACCCGCTGATGTACGTTCTGTATACGCTTGAAAAGCTCGCGAGGGATCTCCCGCCGGTTGGTGAAGCGATCGGGGAACTTTTAGATCAGGATAGAAATTCCCGGCGGTTGAAAAAAGAAAAAAAAGGGCTGAGTTCGAAAAATGCGCGAATCGATCCTGAGAAATTTGTCGAACTGGCGAAACGGACCGAGAATGCCAGGGAAGGAGCCACCAGGATCCGCAAGATAGTGCGTGATCTGAAGACATTCTCCAGGGTCGAAGAAGACAGGCTTGTTCCTGTCAGTCTCCACGACATTATCGAAGGCGCGCTCAACATGGCCTTCAACGAGATAAAATATCGTGCGAGGATTATCAAGGATTATGGACGGATTCCGGTGATTCGCGCAAATGACGGCAGGCTGGCCCAGGTGTTCCTCAACCTGCTCGTAAATGCAGCCCATGCCATAGACGAAGGAGCGGTTGACCAGAACGAGATCAGGATCAAGACGTCCACCCGCGACAAAAACGCCGTGATCGAGATAAGCGACACCGGCTGCGGCATCAAGCAGGATGATCTGGAAAATATCTTCGAACCATTTTTCAGCACGAAAGAGATCGGCGTCGGCTCAGGACTGGGACTCTCGATATGTCAAAACATTATTGTCGGTATCGGCGGTTCTATCGACATCGAGAGCACTGTAGGCGAGGGCAGCACTTTCACCGTTGAAATCCCCGCCAGACAGGGAGTTCCCGCGCAGGATTCCACAGAAGCGGATGATCCGGTGAATTTCGATGAGCCTGCAGTCAGGGGCAGGGTACTGATAGTGGAAGACGAGCCCCATATCCTCGGTATTCTTACGAGGGTTCTGGGTGACGATCATGAAATAATTCAAGCATCCTCGGGCAGCGAAGCCCAGCGTATTATCGGAGAGGGTGAAATTCCCGACGTGATTGTGTGCGATTTGATGATGCCCCAGATAACGGGGATGGATCTATACGGATGGATACTCTCGTTAAATCCCTCCCTCGCATCGAAAATGATATTTATCACGGGCGGGGCATTCACGCCCAAGGCTAAAAAATTCATCAATGAGGTCGATAACCTTCACCTGGAAAAACCGATCGATTTGAAAAATCTGCGAAAGGTGATCCGGGAGCAGGTTATCGCGTCGAAAAGCAGGTAGTGCTGTCAACTCCGGGCAGTGAAGTCTTTGCATACCCCACCAGCTCCAGAAATCAACCTCCTCCTACGGGCGGGAAAATGGCGACCTTATCATCATTGTCGAGTCGTGTATCCAGGTTCCGGAGAAAATGAATATTCGTTCCGTTGACCAGTATGATTACGCCGTTTTTCAACTCTCCGTCACTGTTCAGAATGGCTTTACCGAACCGTTCACCGAGATGGGCTTCGAGATTCTTTAAAAGTGCGCGTATATCGCGTGGAGCGGTCATCTCCATACTTTTATGACCGGCCAGAAGACGTAAGTTCGCAAAGAAATCGACGCGTATCATAATTGTTTCGGACCAGGATGGTTCACCCGTCCTCCATCCTGTAATCGATGTCCGGGCTCTTCTGCCGTACTCCGTTAAAGCAGCTCAACCGGGATTCGTCTGCTCATGGTCACGGCTGCAGTCGTGGTTTCAGTTAAGTAGGCAAGGGGTTTTACCCCTGCAGCGGAAACCGTTCTCAGCAGTTTTCCATATTCAGGATCAACATGGTCCGCCGGAATGAAAAATTCGGCTTCCGGTCTCTGCACCAGGAAAAAGATCACGGATCCGTACCCTTCATCCAGCGCAGCCTCCAATCCCTCCAGGTGCTTTTTTCCCCTTTCCGTAGGCGCATCGGGAAAACAGGCCCCTTTCCCGCACATCATGGTCACATTTTTAACCTCGACGAGAATGCTGTCCTGAATACGTTCACCTTCGAGAAGAAAGTCGAACCGGCTGTTTCCATGCTTGAATTCAGGTCTGACCCGGTATCCGGCCAGTTCCGAGACCGTTCCATTCCGCAGGCTTTCCTCGACCACTCTGTTCGCGCGATGGGTATTTATATCGACCCATGCTCCGTTGACCTGCAGCAGTTCAAGGGTGAACTTGAGTTTCCGGGCCGGATTTCCCGCGGGAGAAATGAGAGCCCGGCTACCGGGTATGGCGCATTGAGTCAGCCGTCCCGTGTTCGGTGTATGGGCGGTCACGATGCTGTCGTCCTCAAGGATTATATCCGCCATGAACCGTTTGTATCTTTTTATCAGGCGTCCTTCTATCATACCGGATGGAAGTTTCATTTTGCCTCTCGATTTCAAACCGCATTGAATATGCAGGTTTACAGACATTGTAGCCCGCTGGCTCCCGGTCCGCAGTATGAATATCGTTAATCCTGAAAAAAAATAATATTCCTCTTGACAAAAAGCCCTGGTTAATAATAATAACTATTATCAATCAGTAACCGGGGGTGAAAAAGTGGCAGAGGAAAAAATAATGAGAATGACGGACCAGAGAAGAACCATCCTTCAATGTCTCAGGGAAGTAAACAGCCATCCAGCCGCTGACCAGGTATACGATATGGTAAGAAAGACCTTGCCCCGAATCAGCCTTGCGACCGTCTACCGCAATCTCGAATCGATGGCCGGTAGCGGAGTTATCTTGAAACTCGAAACCTTCGGAACGAAAAAACGTTTCGACGGCGCGACGAATAAACACTATCATATTTACTGTGTAGAATGCGGGAGGCTGGATGATGTATCCATGGAGTTGCTGGACAATATTGAAAGCGACCTGCAATCCGTTGTCGATTACGAGGTGACGGGGCACAGCATCGAATTTGAAGGAATCTGCCCGGATTGCCGGGAATAACCACGGACTTTCTTTTCAAATAACTTGAGCGTCCGGAATCGGGGCGTTGGAATAGAGAAACATGAAAACGCAATCGAAGGGAGATGAAAATGAGCACGATCGATCAGGACCAGAAACAGATCCTGGCAACGATGCAAACGCTGGAGAAACCCGCCGGGAACAAGGAGATAGCCGGGATAGCCGGGCTGGATCCCAAAATAATGAGCAAAAACATGAAGAAGCTCAAGGATCTCGGATTGATAAACAGCCCGATCAGATGCAAGTATTCAATCACGGATGAAGGTAAGATGGAGTTGAGCAAATAGCATGCTCGAAAGACTGATTAAGAGATCAGAGGTAATCAGGAAGGAGAAGAGCTATGGTTTCGAGACTGGAAGTGTACAAGTGCGAAGCCTGCGGTAATATCGTGGAAATCCTCCACGGGGGAATGGGAAAGCTCGTCTGCTGCAACAGACCGATGGAGCTTCTGAATGAGAACAGCGTGGATGCGGCGGTCGAGAAACATGTTCCGGTGAAGGAGGGAAGTTCCATCAAGGTAGGCAGCGTCCCTCACCCGATGACGGAGGACCATTACATAGAATGGATTGAAAACGTCTCGGAGGATGGGAACAGGATCTGCAGGAAATATCTGCAGCCGGGCTCGGAACCCGGTGCTTCTTTCGACGGGGGCGAGGAGGGTTACGCCCGGGGATATTGTAATCTCCACGGCCTCTGGAAGAGCTGAACCTGAAAAGAAATCATCGGAACCGACACGACTTCTAAATAATCGACTGCTGAAAATGACAGGCCGTCGATTATTTGTTATTCTTTACAGCAGACAAGACCTTGTATATGGAGGTTCCAATGAATTCGCGAAGCAAATTCTTCCGGTTTTCCCTGGTGATTTTCCTGCTGGCCGTTTTTTCGGCTCGACTTCCCGCTTACAACCCGGATGGTAAACCGGGCCGGCCGGCCGGC
>CAYMWF010000136.1:0-9589 GCA_964394085.1 uncultured Gemmatimonadota bacterium
CGTTCTCGACCAGGTCGATGAATCCGAACAAGGGTAAATCAAGTGTTTCTCCTGTTCTTGTGTCTACGATTGGGACTTCGAATTTTAACTCTACTCCATTCGGTTTACGGGAATTGTACTGCTCGGCATACAGAGAAAGCAGGATTTTGCCTTTCTTGAGGAGTACATCCTTGGTTTCAAAACCTTTGTATATCACCATGGGCCTCGGGTCCATTGTCCTGGCATACCAGTCAGCCTGGAATGTCCGAATAAGGTCTTCCTCATTGACCTTAATTCCGGCTTTTTTCTTTTCGTGAAACCAGGCCAGGGCAGAATGAATACATGTTCCGAATACCAGAGCAGAGGAGATAAAGGGTTTTGGAAGCTTGTCTATGTATTGGAACCGGTATTTAAGAGGGCAGGAGAGGTACAGATTGATCCGGCTGATGCTCAAATATTCCATTTAAGCACCCTCCGAGCCCTTGAGCAATTCTTCGATCTTGCTGCTTGCCTGAGCTTTGGTTACATCGGTAAGCACCTTGACGCTGAAAGACTCTTTCAGAAGCTCGTGGGCGGCATCACCTTCGATTCCCTGATCTGCCAGGAGACGGAAGATATACTGTTTCTGCGGATCGGTCATTGGTGCGCCGTTGCCCTGGGAAGGACCAGTCCCTTTCATGTGGTTAGGGCTATCCTGGGTAGAAGAGGCACTCGGTGCCCCGTTCAAGTTGGATTCAACCACCTCCTTCAGTTTTCGGTAACATCCCGCGATATCGTCGCTGCTTTCCAGTTCGGCAGTAAGGGCAAGACCCTTGCTGGAGTAGTCGGGAAGCCCGACTTTCATTGAATAGCTCAGCTCTTTCAGTCTCATGATAGACTCCTTTGTGAATGGGTGTGAAAAATGACGAATGAACATACACTTCTTATGGTAAGGGAGTCTCAGGAGACGGAAAGAAGGGAGGAGTTGGTGGGAAGAGCAGTTTTGTCCTGTGTGGGAGTGGAAAAGATTCTTTAGACGGGGAATAAATTGTAGAGTGCCATCGATGGCACAACGGCTGCAGAAAGAGGCAATTTTCACATTTCAATTGAAACCGATTACCATTGACTTTCTTTGCATTTCGCAGTAATATCTTTTTATTAGGTTCTCCTTATAAATGGGTTTGCTGAATGGAGGTTCCCATGGGCAGATTATTCCCTGAGCGGTTCGACTCGATTTTTCCCTTCAATGCGTGGAACCAAAGGCCTACCTTAATTAACAGCCGGGGTTTGTTTCCTATGTTCCTTATTGTTGTTCTGGCTATCCTGCCTTCTGAACACCTTTGCGCGAAGAATTATATTTTGAATGGAGATTTTGAAAATCTTGGGGTTCCTTCCGAGTATGCAAACAAGGAAAAATGGAGCAGTGATTTCAGTTATGTCATAGATACATCGACCATGTACAGTGGAAAACAGTCCTTGAAGGTTTCAAACATCTATAACGGTACCGTTTTTAGCTATCCCTACGATCCTCCCGACCTGGATAAGCATAAGTTCTATATCTATCAAAGAGATAAGGACGGAGGGGGGCATGAGAACTACAACAGGATGGGAGTGGAATTCGGCGGCTTCCTCAGGCTCGGATCGCTTCCGTCCGCAACTGCAGAGCTCGTACTGACCCTCAACATATATGAAGGCGCAGAATACACCCTGTTCGAATCGATCCAGCTGACCGATACCGACTTTATCGAACTGGAGACGGACGTATGGCAGCATTTCTCCACGAAACTTTGGCTCGATGATACGGATGATGAAAAGGATTACTTTTATAATTTCACAATGACCTCGTCCGGAAACAACACCAACGCATTCACACTGTATATCGACGATTTCTACATCCTGCCCAACCTGATCGACAACGGCGACTTCAGCCACACATCGGCAGACCACGATTTCAATCTCAACACTGAGATAGTCCAGAGCGCAGAAATCGAAAACGATACCCTGACTATTGAAGTATTGAGAGAGTACAACGAGAAAGCGACATTCGGGAAGACCATAATGACATACAAACCGGGAATCATCAATTTCCCGGCCGATATTCTCGATCCATACGCCGACTTTAATAATGTTCTCGATTTTTCATACAGACTCAAGCTGGCGGATCAGAACGAAGAGGTCGGCCAGAGCGTGGTGAGTGCAACCGTGTGGTGCAAGGATCTGCCGGGCAAGAAAGACAGGACGACCACCATTACACCGTTCAACAACTACATTACATCCTGGGGAACTGGAAGGGAGTGGGATACCTACTCTGCCCTGATCCATAATCCGGAAGAATTCAACGGGACTGACGAACGGAAAATCAATTTCTGTTTCAATCACGGGTGCGTGAACAGCATATCGGGTGAGGAGGACGAAGTCGAATATTACACGTATAAAATCGATGATATAAGCATAATGGAGATCGTGCCCCATTTCCCTGAGATCCCGACAGATTCGATCTTCGCCCGGATCCGTCCGTCCGTTAATATCGAAAATCCAGACTACCCGGGTCAGCTTTCAACGAAATTCATAGACGTGGATATAACCTGGAAGACCGATGTTCCTTCCCGGGGCGGTTATGTTCTTTTCTATCACGGAACTGAGGAAGAATCAGCGCACGAAGATATGGGATACATCCCCAAAACGGTTCACCGGGTCCGGCATCGTCTCGAGAACAAGGAGAACGGCATCGCGGATTACGATTTCCGGATAAGAAGCTGCGGAATGGAGCGAGGTTACAGCCAGACGGATAAAATCGACCTGCAGAATCCGCCTGATTTTCTGGTGGACGGTAGCCAGGAGTTCGGATTCAGCTCTCCGGTTGAACCGGCACAGGGGAAACCTGTACCCGTCCGCTTCGGAGTGCCGCTGCCCATGGAGACTCTGAGCGACGAGTCGAATTTCTGGCTCCGAAAGAAATCCACCGGCAATTGGGAAGATGCCTATTGCCAGACGAAAATCCTCTCCCACTGGTTCGATCACTTCAAGGAGCCGGCAAGCAACAAGCATTTCGCCCGGGGCATCAAGTGGCTCCTGCTTTCGTTCCTGTGGGAAGACGGATACGATTACCGAATCAGACTGAAAGACGAGCCCCGCTCGTGGACCAAGGACGACTTTATCATACAATCCGGCAGTGAAGACTATTACACGGTCTCGAACATGAATTCTATTATCCCTCTCGAATTCAAGGTTCCCGATACAAATGAAGGGGGAGAGGGATATATCCTCTATGATCTGAAGTACAACGATAACGATGTTTTGACAAACGAAAATATTCGTGCATTCGTTCATATCGATGGTGAATCCTCGCCCTCCGTCGGTGAAGTAGAAAGCGTCGAAGTAATCTACAACGGCGAAATATGCGGTATAATCGAGGTCACATTGTCCCACCCGGACGTACCGGGCGACGAACCTCTTTATACGATTGTCAGAATAACCGTATATAAAAAACAGCCTTACATCCTGTTCGACTATTCGATCCACAATGATTCGAAATCGCGAATGCTGGAAAAATCCGGACAGGGAGAGTTCTACTTCACCATCACCCGAATGTTTTTAGAAGTCAACGTCGATACCCAAAACGCATCCAGTAATCTGAAGTATAAATTTGGTGATGAATCCGAAGGCTTCCTCAGTTCGGTTTCTTCCGGAAACAGCATCTATCTTCTGCAGGAAGGTAAAGAATCTCTACACCCGGTGATTAATCCGGAAGGTGTGACATACGATTTCTTCTGGTCTGAGAACGGCGATGAACCAGTTGAAGATATCGCTGACGGTTGGTTCGGCATTTATGATACAGAGAGTACGGGTTTGGCTCATCAGGTTTTTGCCGGAATTCCGAACTTCTCTGCACAGTTCCCGATCGAACTGCATCTGGAAAAATACAGTCTCAACAAGACTGTACTTAACCTCGAATTCGTACCGGGTGACTCATCCGCTACTTCTCCAACCTCACCGGATATTACGGCAAAGCTCCCTTACAGCTCCCGCATCTCCTATCAGAACGTCTTCCTCTTCTTTGCCGATCAACAATCAACCCCCGAATTCTCCGACGATTACATGCCGTTTTTCAATGATCCGCCCCTCGCAATCTTCCCGCCTTCATACTACAAAGACACCGGTGTATTCGGCCCGTTGGTTCCAGAAAGTTCCTTCAGTGATCAAGACAGCCCGCCCGATGAAGAGGAGGTAGCCGAGCTTTTCGCATACTACCAGAATAATTTTGTGAAAGCGGAGAGTTCAACCGAAGGGATATTCACCATCGGTTACACTGATCCTGACGAACACGAATATAATAAAAAAGGCTTTGGCAAGGAGTACTGGCAGGAATACAGAATATCCGACCATCGCGCTCATATCGTGAGCAACGAGTACGAAATCGGATCCGTTTTCGGCAGGCTTGGAAACATACTGAAAGATAGCGACTCTCAACGTGATCTCTATTATAGAGCTGCCCGGCGGGAGGGTATATACCTGCTCGACAGGATATTCCACTGGACGCCGTACCAAGATGTGCGCCAGTACAACCGGGATGACTGGCTGCCCCGTGGGATCCCTCACCATCATTGGACCGGGGTGCATGTAAGGGGATACGACGCCGGCCACTGCCAGGGCATCCCCATCCTGGACTGGTACTACGGCAACACGGGTGATCGCGATGCCCTTGACATGATGACAAGCTTCGCAGATGCCATCTGCATCAGCGAGGCAGAGAAATTCAAGTCGAAAGACCAGTACCAGATGGGCGGACTGGAACGCCATCTCGGTTGGCCGCTGTACACCCTTGTCCAGGCCTATAACGCAACCGGTGACCCGTATTATATCCTCAATGCAAAAACGCTCGTGGACAGGGCGGATTCCTTCCTGATTGCATGCCCGAACTGCGTCTCCGGGATCAAGTGCTACACCCGACTCATCAAGACGGACGGACAAGGAGCCCCTCTTCCACTTGGTCCTGATCTGGATGAAGACGAGGAATTCAAATACGCTCCTGTTCTCGGTGGTGAAACCTTCACGACAGCGATTCTGAACCAGGCTGTGGCCAAGTATCACGAGACCACGGGCGAAACCGCCGCCGCTGTACAATCAGAAACGGTAGGGATGTTCCTAAAGAGTTTGTATGTTGATTCTGAAAATAGATTTTATAGTGATAGTTATCACACCGACCAGCCTGACGATTCCAATGTCAATCTTATTCTCGTATCTCCAGCCCTTCAATACATCGGTTCTGAAAAACCAAACCTATCGTTTGATATCTTCGCCGACCAACTCATCAAAGATTACAACGATGATGTTACGAATGATCCACCAACAGGTGAAATGAAGCAATATGGGCAGATAACAAACTTCATTCTGGATTTTATGAAATACCATGAAGAGTAGGAAGAATAATGAACTACAGAACCTTCTCACTAATTACCCTTGTTGCTATTTATTCATTGATCTATTTCATTCCAACGTGCTTTGCGGATATCTATCCTTTATGTCCATTTACCGATACCACAATCCAGGACATGATCGACGCAGCAGAAGAGGGTGATACAGTTTTAGTTGCGCCCGGTATATATACGGGTGAAGGCAATAGGGATATTTCTTTTCACGGCAAGGATATCGTCCTTCTTTCCGAGGATGGTCCTGAGCATACAAAGATCGATTGTGAGGAGTTGGGGAGAGGATTCCACATCTACTCTGGAGAGAGTGCGGATGCTGTAATCTCTGGCTTCACAGTAATAAACGGTTTTGCTGACAATAGAGGTGCATCTATATACATTTCAAACTCAGCTCCGTTAATCGACAACTGTTATATTTTTTCTGGGTTCAGCCCTAATGGTGGCGCTGGTATTTGTTTAGAATCAAGTTCTTCAGTGATAGATAGCTGTTACATTTCTGGATGTTATCGTAGAGCTATCTATTCGGAGTACTCGAATAACTTAATTATAAATTGTTTGATTCAGGATAACAGTTCTATGAATCGGGGTGCCGGTCTATACTTATATCGGACGATTGTAACAGTACATGACTGCGTAATCGCCGACAATATTATCGATGCCTGGAGTGGAGACGCCCAGGGAGGCGGAATATACAGCTATAAATCCGACATAATGGTGGAGCGGTGCGAGATAACGAACAACAGGTGCGAAGGGGGTTCGATCGCCAGTGTGGAGGGTGGCGGGATATACTGTGAGGAAAGAACCGCGATAATTTCGGAATGTCTCATTTCCGATAATTCAGCGGAAAAAGGAGGGGGCATCTTTGTGGATGGGAACGATTACACCTGTATTGCTAGTTGCGATATTCGGGATAACTGGACGACCCGATATTATGGCGGTGGAATGCGTTTGGGCTATTCTTCAGATGTACTCATCACAGACTGCCTGGTTTCGGGAAATTATGCCGTCACTCAGGGCGGCGGTCTGATTGTTTATTACTTAGGGCAGCTTGAGATCAAAGGATGCACTTTCATTATGAATGTCGCAGGGGAATACGGCGGGGGTATACGGAGTGAAAATCCCGACTATGGTAATTGTGAAAACATTATCGTAAGAAACAATATTCCGGATCAGATAGTCGGCGCCCCCGACATTGCCTGGTCCAACATAGAAAACGGATGGCCCGGTGAGGGCAACATCGACGAAGACCCTCTCTTTGTAGCACCAGAATACGGCGATTACCGTCTGCTATGGGGCTCTCCTTGCATAGATTCAGGCAACCCTGACTCGCTTGACCTAGACGGCACCAGGAGCGATATGGGAGCTTTCAGCTTCGACCAGTCGAAAGAGCTGATCGTTTATCTGTCGCCCGAAACCGGTGAGATCGTACCCGGAGAGACAGGGCAGGTGAAGTACACGGTCTGTAATTCGTTTCCTTCCGAAAAGAGCTTCGGAACTGCAGCCGGAGTGCGGCTCCCGGACGGCTCGCTCTGGCCGGGCAATCCCCTCGAAGAGCCGTTCTACACGTCGATCGCCCCGTTGAGCAACCTCGTAAGCGAGTTCGAGTACAGGGTTCCGATGGGTTGGGTTCCCGGAACCTACTCCCTTGCCACCGGGGTCGGATATCGGGGTCGAGTTTTCGACCTGGATCATTTCGAGTTTAAGGTGGTTGAAGACTCGACGGATATTCGCTGAGGTTCGGGAAGTTCGGATTCACACTGGCCGCGGAGAAGACAAAGATAACCAGCTTCATCAGTTCTATCATTTAAGGGCGGGTTCCATCCAGATCGTTCACGGTCCAGGTGAGCCATGGAGCCTGGATGATGCTCAGTATCCTCAGCCGGACCTTGAAATTGACCCAGAGTTCGGTGAATATATTTTGGAATAGCCGATGTTCAAAGTTGTCACATTCCTTCTTTTTTGCGGCATCCCGTGCATCGGCTGCTCCGCCGACAGGGCCGTAGGCGGATCCGATGTAAATATTACATCGATCCAGTCGCGTATAGATGCTTCAGCGGATGGAGACACCATCCTGGTGGAACCCGGCACCTATTTCGAACGGATCAACTACTGGGGCAAGGCGATTGTAGTGAAGAGTATCGCCGGCCCTGACAGTACCGTCATCGACGGTGAAAGAAAAGGTTGTGTAGTCGATTTCAGCGGCTGTGCAGACACTTTCAGCGTTCTTGATGGATTCACGGTGACAAATGGGACGGGTATGTCAATAAGTGGACAGCGGAGAGGAGGAGGCGTTTTTGGACACGGTTGGGAGGGTGGGGACTCATCATCATGTAAACTGCTTGACTGTGTCATTAAAAACAACCGGGCCGGAGAAGGCACAAATGCTGGGTTCGGCGGTGGTGTTTGCGTCAGCTATGGCGTTTTCGTCATGCGAGGCTGCACTTTGAGAGGAAACTCAGCAACCTCGGCCGGCGGGGGTATGGCTCTTCATGTCTCAGGGCACATTCACAACAATCGCATATTAAACAACCGGTCAACGGGTGAAGAGTTCGGTTTTGAGGATTACAATGGCGGATGTAGCGGGGGAATGCGTTTGTATGGCTGCGATAATCTCCTGGTCGAAAACAACCTATTCAAGGGGAACACAGTGAGCAGCCGGACGAAGAATACTCATATCCCACTGCAGGGGCTTTAATGAGTCTCTATGGAGCACCCGTGATAAGAAACAATAGATTTATAGGGAACGGCGGCGGTGTAGAAGGCGGCGCCATGTACATCGCAGATTGTTCGTGGGGCACGATTATTGCCCATAATTTGTTCATCGAAAACAGCGCTGGTGATTATTGGGCTAGCGGGCGGGGTGGGGCATTCTGTTGCCACGGCCCTGGAGGTGTGCTTCTTGTCAATAACACATTCATCAGAAACGGCGCATACCAGGGCATCAACGGCGAGCCTTACGGCGGCTCCATCGATTACCAGAAATCCGGGAGCGGCGTCTTCAACAACATCATTGCTGAAACACTTTCCGGCAGGTTTGCCGCCGCCCTGATCAGACCGCCCCACGACAACAACTGCTACTGGGACAATATCGACGGCGACGTGGACGATCCTGAGCCGAATGCCGTCTTTGCAGATCCGATGTTCAAGGATGAGCAGTATCATCTCCACCCAGGTTCTCCCTGTATCGATGCCGGCGTCATAAAACTCGAAGACGACCCCTTCTGTCTTGAACTCCCCGACATTGGCGCCCGTGAGTCATGCACCGATTTCGTCATCCCGTTCTGGGCAGGCGATTCCTTGCGTCCCTACCATCACAACCGGAAGGAATGAGGTTCCGGCGTCATCTATTTAACCGTATAATCGGAAAGACTGTTTTGTGTATGTAAAATTGCAAACAGGAACTCGTGATAAAGTGGATTATCACGAGTAAAGATACATGTCCGAGTTTTACCGTAGACAATCCCGATAAATAGGCTTACCGTCGATCAAGCCCCTCTCTTTCTAATTCCCACGTCTGTTCAAAATCAAAAGTATCCGTGACTTTCGCTGGAAGGTTATAGGCGTCTGCAAATTTGAATTGCTGGAGCCAAGCCAGGTCAGCACTGGTAAGTTTAAACCAGAATCGACCAGGCAAGGCGTCAGATCTTTTATCTCGGAACGCTCGACGTAGGACTTTTGCGAAATAAGCGGCATTTCCGACAGTAAAAAGAAATACTGGATTCTCGACTGGGATTTGAGTTGACCTTGAGAGTTCATTGATTCGTGAATTCCCTCGAATTGAGTGACCGATCTTATACAGGAATGTTCCATTCTCCAAAGGGTGAGACCTTATAACATAAACATATCCCCACCTTCTAGGCCGGTTTGGAATGGCGCACTCCTCGAGTAGTTTTTTAAGAGCAGTCAAAATTTGTTCCTGAGAACTAGGGTCACATAGAGGGATTTTCATCTTTGGGTTCCTTTTTGCTAAGAATACTTCTCACATTATTGAATTATGTTACGAGTAGTAGGTCTTTTTAGAGCATTAGAGGATACTCATTACTAAATCCCAGTATGCAGCAACTTCTTTCCGAAATGCAGAGAAATGCAGGAAAATGAATCAAGCTGACGGTCAAATCCGTTGCATTCATTTATTGCGCACCCTTCTAAGCAACATATACACCATAACGAGTTACGCTGACCATGTCAGGAGTTCTGAATTT
>CAYMWF010000137.1:0-9147 GCA_964394085.1 uncultured Gemmatimonadota bacterium
GGAGAACGGGGGGGGAGGAGAGCACCGCCCCTGGATGTACGACGAGGAAACCCTCCGGATCTACCGCAGGTACGTGAAGCTGCATCACATGCTGATGCCGTACCTGTACAGCCAGGGCGCCGAGTCGCACGAGCTCGGTCTACCGCTGATGCGGCCGCAGCCCGGCCTGTGGCAGTATAAACTGGGCGACCATATATTCGTTTCCGCCATAACGGCGAACAGGTCGTGGAAGTATGTACAGTTCCCCGAGGGAGACGACTGGATCGATATATTTACGGGTGATGAATACGCGGGCGGCTCGCTGGTCCTGTATTCAGCCGCCCTCGACCGGTACCCGGCGTTTTACAGGAAGGGCGGGATAATTCCTCTCGCGCAAACTCCTCCCTGGATCACCGGTCCCGAGGGAGCAGGCGGCCGGGAAACACCTTTAACCATCCTTGTTTTCCCTGACGGCGAAGCGTCGTTCCGCCTTTACGAAGAGGACTCGGGGGGAGCGGAAATCCGGTACCGTCCCGGTGTTGAATCTTCTTCGCTCGAAATCTCGGCAATAGACAGACAGACGTTTTTCCTGGTGAAAGGGGTCGATAAACCTTCGAGCATCACCGATTCGCGCCGGAACATGCTTTACCGCAGGGAATCGATTTCAGCGATGAAAGAAAATAATTCGTGGTTTTACGATCAGGCATCGAAAAGCCTCTGGATCAATCCCGGTGACGCGGGAAAGGGCATAAGGCTGAGGATCGATTAAATCAGCGCCCAGGGAGACCAGAACATGTCCGATTTTGATATTATCAGACGTTCCATACTTCTATCGCTTTGTTGCTGTTTAGCGACGGTGGCATGTCTGGCCGCAGATCCGGCTCCACCGGAAATCCGTGAAATACGGCAAGCGGACGGTATTTACCAGCTGGGGATCTTCGAGATAAATGTGAACGAAATCACGGGTGAATTCTCGATCATCCGGCTCGGAGAAAAAATCCTCGGTTCTGCGGAGACACCCTTTATCGAAGAAGAGAACTTTTTCGAGAGTGTCTGCATGATGTTCGGGTTTTTCGATTTCGACAAGCTCTTTCGCCGGGTGATGACCTATGACCGGTTCCTTGGTATCGAAGTACAGCAGGGATCGCTTATTCTCAAGTACAAAGCGCCGTATCGCAGGGGCAAGCGGGTGTCCCTGTCGTTCGCTCTCGAACGTGAAGATATTCTCAGGTGCGAGCTTTATCCGGAAGGTCCTTTGCCGGGAACGGCTTACAGAATCAAGTTCGAGTGCGGCGACGACGACCGTTTCCTCGGGTTCGGCGAGCAGTACAATTCCACCGACAAGCATGGCGAAGTGCTGCCCATCTGGGTTTCCGAGCAGGGGGTAGGACGCAGCGAGAATCCTCTCTTCCCCTGGATCGGAGAATATTACGAAACCTATTTCCCCATGCCTTACTTTATGAACCGCGGTTACGGTTTCCTGCATCTCAGTCCATGCTATTCGGTATTTGATCTCGGTGCTGGGGAGCCCGGCGTCTGGAACCTCGAAGTCTGGGACGAAGAAGGATTCCCATTCCTGATCTTCGGAGGTCCCGATCCTGTGAACATCATCGAACAGCTGACATCGGTTACGGGGCGTTCGCTGCTGCCGCCGAAATGGTCCTTCGAGCCGTGGCTGGCCGTGGAAGGCGGAGCCGAGGTCGTCAGGGAGGTAATGGATGTAGTGGTGGACAACGCTATCCCCGTATCGGCGATCTGGTGCAACGACTGGGTCGGGCACCTCAAGTTTCCGCCTTTTTACAACATGCATAAATACCACTGGGTCGTCGACGAGACCCTGTTTCCGGATCTGCCCGGGCTGATAGAGGAGATGCACGGGCGAGGGTTCCGGTTCCTGGGTTACTTCAATCCTTTCGTTGTGCCGAAATACGAGCATTACTGGGAAGGTGTCAGCAAAGGATACCTGGTGAAAGACAGGTTCGGCCTGCCGTACCTCTCCCTCTTCTCGCATTTCCTCGTGGCCCAGGTCGACCTGACCAATCCCGAGGCCTGCGACTGGGTCCGCGGCTACCTCGAGGACGCCCTCGAAATGGGCATGGACGGATGGATGGCCGATTTCGGGGAGTGGCTCCCCTATGATGCATCTCTCGCCAGCGGCGTGGATCCCAGGCGTTACCACAATCTGTACCCGACGGCATGGCACGCGCTGAACCGGTCGGTTCTCGAGGAATACAGGCCGGACGGCGATTTCGTCATGTTCACCAGGTCGGGCTTCACCGGCGAGAGCGGCGTCGCGCAGATCGTATGGGCCGGCGACCAGCAGTGCGACTGGAGCGAGGGGGACGGCATCCGCACGGTGGTTCCGGCCGGACTCAATCTCGGGCTTTCCGGCATCCCCTACTTCACGCACGATATCGCCGGTTTCTCGGGCGGCCCGAGCACGAAAGAGCTGTATCTGAGGTGGACCGAGCTGGGGGCGTTCTCGCCGATAATGAGAACCCACCGCGGTATTCACAAGGGAAACTGGGATTTCAGGACCGACGAAGAAACACTTGCGCATTTCAAGTTCTATGCGAGAATTCACGCGCAACTCGCGCTGTATATCTACGAGTACGCGGAGGCGGCGGCGGAAACCGGCCTGCCGATCATGCGTCATACAGCCTACCTTTATCCCGACGATCCCGTAGCCTGGCGCCGGGATCACCAGTTCTTCCTGGGCGACGATTTCCTGGTAGCCCCGGTTCTCGATGATAATCACAGGAAGCGTGAGCTCTATCTCCCGGAAGGAACCTGGTATTCGATCTGGACCGGTGAACCGAGCCAGGGGCCGGGGGCCATAACCGTTCCGGCCCCGCTGGGCGAGATCCCGGTCTTCACCCGCGAGCCTCTCGAAGAGTTTATGCCGGAGCTCCATGACCTGATTCAGAATCGCTGATTCGCCGGCTGAATGAATGGAGGACGGATGTCTGTACGTATCACTGTTAAGAGTGGAACCTGCAGCGGCGCCATCCACGCGCCCGGTCAGGAGTTCGAGGTCGATGAAACAACTCCGGCGGGTATCTGCCTGGGTGCATGGGAATCGATATCCGCATCTGTAAATACGCTTCTTTACGGCGGGAATTTCCCCTGGGAAAAGGAGAAGGGGGTCGCCACCGTTCACTGCCCCGATCCCGACGGCATCATCCTTGAGATAAAACGGGTGGCGTCCGAATAATAATACCTGCTCCGAACGGTTGCCGCATCAGTCAGCAGGTTTATTCTTCTATTCTTTCGGTGATGGCGATCGATTTGGTCGATTCCGAGCCGCCCGGGCCGCGGGGGACGGCCGCCTGGGTCGATATTTCGATCAACGGAGTTCCTGGGGGGATCGTACAGGTGAAAACCGCGGTTCCGGAAGGGTCTGCCGCGGCGGCGCCCAGCGTGTAAACCGGGTTGAGGATGTCCAGCTCCATGCCGCCAAGCTGCTCGATGGCCGGCCCGATCCCCTGGCCGTTCAGGCCGAAGCCGAAGTAAGCCGCCTCCCCGGGTTCGAGTCCGGTCACGGTTATGTCGACGCTCTCCCCTCGACGCAGAATTCCCTGCGTCATCCACAGGGGAGGTTCAGGCCAGGATCCATTGATCGATTTCACGGCGTCTACGACGTTTCCGAGATCGTAGTGATCCACCATCAGGAAGTTCGGGATATGGCTCTCAGGATTCGTTTCCTCGTATCCCCAGCATTCCGTGCACCTGTTCCGGACCAGTCCGTATGCGTTCGTGACAGGAGCCTCCCACCTCATTGCGCCCAGGAGGCCGGTGAGGAAATGGTTGAGAATGAAGAGGTCGTTCGGCGGAGTGCCGCGGTTCTCCTCGCAGGTGAATTCTCCGATGTTTTCGTAGGAAAAGGGCGTTTCCCATGCGAAATCCCAGACATAATGATGCCAGTCGAGGGCTGCCGCGGAATCATCGGTGAAAACCACGAGCCTGCGGTCCGATTCTATCATCTCCCTCAAAAGGGGCCACGGCTCGCCGGCTTCGTGCGCGTAAGCGTAATCGAGCAGCCCGGTTTCACCGAATGATACGGCCGTGAGCTCCTCGGAAAGATACGACTCGATTATAATCGTCACAACTTCGCGGGGGTTGGCATCCAGAAAATCCGCTATCTCGAGCAGTCCGTCGCTCAGTGGGCGCTGGCCCCAGAAGCCGCACTCCCCGTGACAGAGGTAACCGACCCCGTTCTTCTCGTAGGTATCGAGCATGAGGCACCGGATCCCGTCCTGCAGCTGAGTCGACATCGAATATTTCTGGTTCGGCAGCGGTATCGTGAATCCGTCCTCTTCGGTGGAGTAGGAATTGTGCGTTCCGGGGTAAACGACCTCGTTGTACGGCCGGTCGCAAAGGTCGGCATCACCGTTGCACAGCATGTCCGATCCGCCTGAAACGCCGGCAGCCGGAAGAGTCCCGGCCACTACCGCAAGAAGACAGGATATGAAGATTTCGCGCGGCATATTCTTTCGCCGGTTTCCATTAAACATTCCTACCTCACTTTCGCTGCGGCATCTTCGCCGCCGGCGCCCCTCCCCGGACCTGTTGTCGTCACCGCCTCTAAGCTCTTCCGCTGCGGGCGTCTTCGCCGGCAGCGAGCCTCCCCGGACCTGTTGCCGTCACCGTCTTCAGGATTCTTTCACTGCGGCGTCATCACCGTCAGCTTCAATCACCCCTCTTCCCCCGCCACCCCAAGTATAACCCAGAAAAGAGGGCTGACAGAAGCGTTACCCGGTTTTCCACCCGGAGGAACCGCCGTTTTCCTGATTGCCCGTGTCGACCAGGTCGGGCTGAGTAAAGACAGGAGGGGATCTATCACTTATTACACTACCGGAGGGAGCCGGTCACTTATTCCTCTATAAGGCGGATGTCTCCCCGGTCGTCCAGTGGTATCAATCGAGTCCACCTGGAAAACGTGTAAAATTGTCAATCCGATTGACAATTTTACACGAGTAAGCCTGCACCCCCGCGGGACAGGACATCCTTCTTGCGCTGCCCTGCAAAAAGAGAACTACGCAGATCGACTCCGTGATTTGGGATATCAAAGTCAACCGGGGCGTACACCTGATTCTTTTCCAGGCATAGCTTGCCTATACCACCGGCTGAGTCGGTGGACTTTGTTTCATTTAATAAGCCGTACTGGAGAACGGTCGAGGCCGCACGGTCCAATTGGTTTGCATAATAAATCAGAAGCTGACCTTCGGCAGCTTCTGATATCGTGAATGAAGCTGGCGACCGCTTTGCGTTCGCAGCTTATCCACGATTCTTCACGCGAAGAATGTGGCAGGTAGCCTGTTCCCTCGAAAAAGAATAGCATAGAGGATTACCGTGTGTTATTTCTTCCATGCACCGCCAACCAGGATTCCACTATCCATGACCCTTTTAAAATCCGAAGCGCTCCTTCTTCTCACCGCCGTTATCTGGGGATTCGCCTTCGTGGCCCAGCGCGTCGGCATGGAGTTCGTTGAACCTTTCACCTTCAACGCGGTGAGGTTCGCCCTGGGAAGCCTCGCGCTCGTGCCGCTGATCCTTATTCGCCGGAGGCGATCCGGTCACAGTCCGCCTGCCGAAGGTTCGCCCGACGGGGATTCCGCCGCCGCCGGTGGGTCGCCGGTTGGGGATTCCGCCGCCGCCGGGTCGCAAGATCCGGCTTCCTTCGCCGATTCGTCCGGTCACGATTCCGCCGCCTCCCGGGGGCTCGATTCGGGATCGCTGCTGTTCAGCGGGATCATCGCAGGCGCGATCCTCTTCGCAGGCGCATCCTTTCAGCAGATCGGAATCGTCTATACGACGGCGGGAAAGGCCGGTTTCATCACCGGTCTGTATATCATCATAGTGCCCGTCTTCGGCCTCTTCAGGAAACGGAAACCCGGATTGTCGATATGGCTGGGCGCGGTCATAGCCCTGGCGGGTCTTCACCTGCTGAGTTTCAGCGGCAGGTTCAGCATCGGGCACGGGGATCTCCTGGTTCTGATAAGTGCTTTTTTCTGGGCGGCCCACGTGACCGTGATCGGAATCTTTTCTCCACGGATGGACAGCTACAAACTGGCAAGCGTCCAGTTCGCTGTATGTTCGATTCTGAGTTTCGGGGGCGCCCTGCTCACCGAGGAGCCGGCAGTCGCTGGAATAGCGGCGGCGACGATCCCGATCCTTTATGCGGGGCTGCTTTCATCAGGCGTGGCCTATACTCTGCAGGTGGTTGCGCAGAAAAGGGTAAAACCGGCGAACGCGGCCATTATAATGAGCCTCGAGGCGGTGTTCGCGGCTCTGGGCGGCTGGATCGCGCTCGGGGAGTCTTTTTCGGTTAAAGGAATTGCAGGATGCGGCCTGATGCTGACCGGCATGCTGATTTCCCAGCTCGATCGCAGGCGATGGACGAACGGATGACGCCGCTCCGGAAAAGTCGGCTCCGGATCGTTCCGCCCAGATGCACCCGCCGCGGAAGAGCCGGCTCCGGATCGTTCCGCCCAGATGCACCCGCCGCGGATGAATCAAACTAGAGGTTCAATCAATACCCTCTCTTCAGGATGATGAACGAAGCCTGGCGGTCGGCGACGGGATACGAGTTTCCGATCTCGACCGAGTATCGCGTCACGCCTTCGTCGAGCTGCGCCGGCACGTTCTGAGTGATGTCGTTGTACGTCACCGAATCGTTGGGGGGGATCGTCACGCTCACCGGCCCGAGGAGCGGGGAGAATTCACGATTCTTCGGAATGATCGCCGAAGTCCACAGAGTGACGCGCTGCGCCTCCGGCGCCGGGTTGGCGACCGTAAGGGAGAAGGTGAAGCTCCCGCCGCCCTGGGGGATCTCCACGGCGGAATCCTCGCAGCTCAACCAGTGCGTGACATCCGCCGCCGCCGGCTCGAGAGCGAGTTTCCCGAAGGAGGACGGATCCTTGAGCTGACCGATACCCTGGGTCCATTCCAGCCAGCCCTCCCTTCCGCCGCCGTCGTTCTCGTTGACGATGATGTTGAATCCGAGGGTGTCTCCGAGAGTCAGGTCTCCTCGCTCCCCGGGGCCGCCCTTGGATATGAATTCCGCCATCGGTATGAACACCTCGTAAGAGGTCGTGTTGCCGTTTCTCGAAGCGCCGCCGGCCGCGAGGGTCGGCGGGCTTCCGTCGGGCGCCGTCCATCTGTGCACAACGACGCCGCCGGTGGTGAGGGCTATTCCGTACTCGTAATCGCCGTCCGTATCATACGCTCCGACCGTCCTGTCGTAATCGGTGTCCAGGGCGATCTGGATGCCGTCGCCCATCCAGATGTTTTCACCGCCGTACGGATTATGATGCGCGTCATCCGTCACCCTCGCCGCTAACCGGATGCCGTCTCCGTCCCACGCGGCATAAAACATGGCGTTGATATCTCCGGCGCCCCATGGCAGTTCGCCCTCCCTGTAGTAGTCGTTCAGGTTGAGCCCGACGCCGGGCGCGTATCCGCCCCACTCGTCGAGGGATCCGTCGAGAACCACTTCGCGCCATGCAGGGAGTTCCCTGCATTTCAGCAGGTAGTGGAGTCCTTCATGGTTCCTCGAGTAGTCCCGGTACCGGTCGTACGCCTCTTTTTTTGTCAGGTCGTCCCGGAGGATTCCCCACTTTGCTTCGATATTCGGATCGTCCTTGGCTTCGTAGAAGAAGACCTTGGTGAGCCAGTCCCGCTCATCCACTCCGACGAGAAGGTTGTGGTAGTATTGCCCCTGGGACCACTCTCCTATCTCGTCGCTCCGCCACCCGGTCTCGGTAAGCCAGACCTCCATCCCCTCGGCTCCGTAGTCTTCGAGAACGCCGAGCAGGGTCGGATCCCAGGGCCACAGGGGACCCTCGAGGTGCCGGAACACGTCCCAGGGCCAATCCTTGTAGCAGTGGTGGGTGATGATGTCGAAGTACCCGATGGCGTCGCGGCATACCCGCTTCATCCAGTCATCCCACCCGCTCAGGTGGGCGAGCTCCGGACCCAGCACGAAGGCGGTGGGGTCGGCTGTATGGACCGCCGTTGATCCGACCTTGAGGATCTCTTCGATATACTGGTCGAGGGTTCCCGCGAAGAATCCGTCCAGGTTCGGCTCGTTCCACATGCCCCAGTATTTGATAGAGGATCGGTACCGCGTCACCGTTTCGGTGACGAAATCTTCCCAGTCGGCCGGATCCTCCGGCGGATATTGCGGCTCTCTCCCCCCGTTCGCCCAGGAGGGCGCATATCCCAGGGTGGGGAAGATCCTGAAACCGAGCTCGTCCGCGTCGGCCACCAGCCGGTCGAAGGTTCCCCATGCCCACTGGTCCTGCTGCGGTTCGGCGATGTACCAGTTGAAGTCGCACCTTATCCAGTGGATATCGGCGTCCCGCAGCGATTCCAGGAGCGCCCTGTCCGGAATATGGCAATTGATGCCGTAAGGCGTGTCTCCCGCATTCGAGGGGGGAGCCGCGAGGGCGATGAAGATAAAAAGCAAGATGACAGGCAAAACCGGCGCCGGCCGGGACACCACCGCCCGAATAGAGGTTGATCTGTTTTTCATTGCGCGTTCTCCTTCTCGCGGATCGTCAGGAAAGGATGCACTGACAGTATAGACGCCATACCGCGATCGATCCAGGAAAGGTCTGCCGGTAACGCTTTCAAACGGCCTTTACCTTCTTCATGATGGCGGAGGTCATGCCGGTTTCGCAGCTTTGCCGGGGGTGGTTATAATTGACTTTCTCCCGATTCAATTTTAGGATATATTTCAGATTGACTGATTGGCAAAATAATCGGGGGTGTCGGGCAGCCCCTCCACCCGTGAAATTACTCTGAAAGAATTCCAATAATTTAATAACGCAGTATCGATCGAGGATCATATGATCTGGTTGTCAGGAGCATTTTTTCCAGTTTTTCATTCGCTCCTGAGAAGCTGGCGGGTTCTGATCATACTGATTATTCTAATCCCCGGGCCGGCCGGCGCCGCCGCGACCGGCTGGAAAGCCCCCATATATTCGTACGATGATGATCAATTCCCCACCCTGGGGACGGTGAACGATCTTTTCAGGGACAGCCGCGGTTTCCTGTGGTGCGCCGGCACCCGCGGAACGGCGTTCTATAACGGGCGCGAGTTCCGAAGAATCTCCGTGCTCGAGGGGCTGCTCGACAATTACTGCTACACGGCAAAGGAATCCC
>CAYMWF010000138.1:0-9003 GCA_964394085.1 uncultured Gemmatimonadota bacterium
CGCGTGACCTGACGTCTCTCCCGACCCCGGATGACTCCGCTATGTCCTCCGGGCGAAAAAGCGCTCCCTCGCCATCCTCACCATGGAGCCAGCAGGATGGGAAGAAGAGTGTCGTGAAATTGAGCTAAATATAGCTACATGCGTCGTTTGGGCAAGATGAAGGCTTTGCGAGGGGTGCATATACAGGGCAAGCGGCATTTGTGAAAAACGAGTGCTGAATCGTTGCTAATAGATGACCAAGCGGCTAAAGAGTTTCGGACCCGGTCGATACTCATCAGCGCCCATGTCGAAGCCATCGCCAAGCGGTCTGGGGTCTCCTTCGAAATCGAATGCAGGCGCTCCTGTAGAAGTGCCGGAGTCGATACAGGGGGAACCAAGAGTCAGATGAAAGTCGCCGTTTTCAGGATCAAAGAATAGAGGGTCAGCGTCGATGTTTCCTTCGCCGGGCCAACCGCCCATTGTGTTGGAATAACTAACCAAAGGATCGGGTACACTATCATCGACAAAGATCTGACCCTGACTATTATTCCACAGAATGCAATTAGTTATATTCACATCGATGCATTTATCGATCAGCGCCACCCCATAACCACCTGTATTGTCCACAATGGTACAGTTGATGATATCGAGTTGGTCTGTGTTACTTAAGATCGATGAACCCTCGTTCGATGTAAAAAAGGAGTTGACTATTAAGTAATTAGAATCATCCCGCATGTCAAACATAATGCCGGCTACACCAAACATCCCTCCTACATTGTTCGAAATTATGCATCCTGACAATATCAGTTCTTCAGAAGATGTGTATATCGGGTAACCAGAAACATCAATCACACAACCAGTAATAATACAATCTTCTATAGAAAGGTTGGCGTGATTAAAAATTCCGAACCTTGAAGAATTCTGAATAGTGAATCCCTGCAATACTTGCGGGATCTCTGAGGTTATATTGTCATATTTCAAACCCCGGACGTTTGTTGCGTACTCACAATCAATAATGGTGGCGTCAGGACCAGCTTCGGAGACCAACGTCAGGCTCCTGCCTGGAATTTCTATATTGACATTACCTTCACCAGTGTATGTGCCCGGGGCAACGAGTATAGTATCGTAGGGTGCTGAAGCATCGATAGCCGCCTGTATAGTCGGATAGTCAGCTGGCACCCTCCTAACAGTGTGAAGCGTACCGACATCGTAGTCGAAACCGTATTGGTACTCATGTGCACCCATATCTATCCTGCTGCGACCACCTCCCACACGTGGAGGAAGCTCAGGATCACCCGTGTCGATGCAGGGGGAACTGACTTGCAGCCTGAAATCGCCGTATAAAGGGTCAAGGAAGAGAGGGTCTTCATTGATATTGCCCAGACCAGGCCATCCAGTCTCGAAATTAGTATAGTTAACTTCAACAGATCCGCCAAACGCAAAGTCGAAGTAGGGGTCGCTATTCTCTTTAACTATACAACTATTCAGAACTAAAAACGGACTGGCAAAAGAATAGGACACGCTATTCACATACGCAACACTACCCGTTTTCCCTGCACTATTGCCATAAATCGTGCAAGCAGTAACCTCCATTCTATTACTCCATTCATTGCCGTCATGGTAATATATTGCGCCCCCCCGCCATTCTGCTAAGTTGTTAGTTATCTCACAACCGTATATGATCTGTGGGTTTAAGAAGCTAAACCAACATATCCCGCCACCGAAGCTCGCATAATTGTTTGAAATCTTACAATCCAAAATCGGTAACGAACCCCAGTTCTGTATTCCGCCACCAAAACTTCCTCCACTTCCTGCATTGTTCTCTGAGAAGATGCACCTTCGAACAACTGCATTCTCTCCACCGTTGCATATAAGGCCATGGATTCCTTGCCGAACGGTAAAACCTTCCAAGAGTGCCTCGCCGTCACTGTAGAACGTAACACCATCAGACAAGTATTCGCAGTCGATTACAGTTGATTCGGGTCCTAATTCGGAAATGATATAAATTCTTTTCCATGGAATATACAGGTCTCTGTTTCCAATTCCTTTATATACCCCTTCGGCTACAAGAACAGAATCACCATCCACAGATGCATCAATCCCCGCCTGAATCGTCGGCTGGTCACCGGGCACCCGAATCGTCGCGCCAGTCACCACCGACACCAGAAGCACCAGCGACAGGCTGACTGCCACAAGAATCCGAATGATGGTTCGAGCCATGATATCCTCCCCGGCTTGTTGTTATTCGCTTATCAGAAAGTATAGCACGGAACCGCCTTCTCGACAAACCCGGCGACGATCGCACCGCTGTTTCCGATTAAATGGCCACCTAGCTGCCCTCTCAATCCAACTTCACGGAAAAGTCGATTTTAACCCTACTGAAGGCTCAGGATGAAATAAATGGGGAGCTAGCGGCATGGTTTTCGTGAAGGTGAGCGTTTCAAGGCTGGTGTCGAACAGGGAAAGCGGCATTTGTGAGAAACGAGTGCTGAATCGGGGCTAATCGATGACTAGGCGGCTCAAGTGTTTCGGATCCGGACGATACTCATCAGCGCCGATATCGTAGCCATCGCCAAGCGGCCTGGGGTCTCCTTCGAAATCGAATAGAGGAGCGCCTACTGAAGTACCGGTGTCAATACAAGGCGAACCAAGAGTCAGGTGGAAGTCTCCGTTTTCAGGATCGAGGAAGAGTGGGTCAGCATCTATGTTGCCTTCTCCAAGCCAACTACCGGCAACGTCAGAATAGGTGATAAGCGGTTCGATCATCCCTACGATGGATATTTCTATTGGTGGATTTCCCCAAAGTATGCAGTTGGTAACAATAGGAGAGTCATACTCCCAACCTCCAAATGTTATCCCGCTACCTTCTTCAGCGGTGTTCCCATACATGGTGCAGTTCGTTATACTCGAAGATGCACCACAATAAATCGCACCACCTTTCTGAGAAGCATCATTATAAGTTAGATTTGTATTATATATTTGAAAAAAGTACTCTTCATATCCAAAAAAACATAATCCCCCACCAGAGGTTGCTTCGTTGTATGCAATTAAACAATCGGACAGCAAGGCATTAGTATGTGCACAATAAACACCACCGCCATTACCAGGTGTTTCACAACCGATTATCCAGCAATCGAGTATCGATGGAGAAGAATTGTCACAATAAATTCCACCCCCATGATAATCAGGTTTGCCATTAATGATCATGAATCCCTTTAGCTTTGTTTCAAGGATTTCCTGGTTGTTAAAGTAGAATCCCCTCCCATCATTCTCGCAATCAATCACGGTCGCTTCAGGACCATTCTCAGATTGAACGATGATTGTTTTACCAAGAAAGTCGATATTTTTATTGCCTTCGTCGGTATATGTTCCATCGGCGACGAGAATAGTGTCGAGATATACTGCAGCATCTATTGCTTCCTGAATTGTCGGGTAGTCCTGCGGAACGTGCCTTGTTTGAGACACTGCTCCCTGTCTGAAGTTGAAACCGAGGCAGAATTCAGCGGCACCCATATCAGCCCGTCTGCCACCATGGATTCCTGGAACCAGGCCTGGGTCCCCGGTGTCTATACAGGGTGATCTGGCTTGCAGGCGGAAGTTGTCGTTCTGTGAATTGACGAAGAAAGGATTGCTCGAGATATTACCGGTTCCTGACCATCCCTCCTGTATGTCGGTATATTTGACAATTGCCGTGGCGTTCCAGAGATCGATATCCTTGCCGCCGTTGGCCCACAGTATGCAACTGTTGACCACGATTTCCGGTTGGGCATACGAATCTCCATCCGCAGCCAGTCCATTTTTACTGTTGCCGAAGATGGTGCAATTCGTAAGCTTGGGCCACGCTGCAGACCAGTCATACCCATCCCCGTAAAGTCCGCCGCCGTTCCAATGGGCGGTGTTGTTCGCAATGATGCATCGGTTGATCACGGGATTTCCCGTACCGCAGCTGATACCCCCTCCGTATGTCTCGGCGACATTATATGAAATGATGCATTCCCTGATCGTTGTGTTTCCGCAGGCAATACCGCCTCCGCTGTAGTCGGCCAGGTTTTCGGTGATGATGCAGCTCGATATCGTTGCGCCGGAGCTGCAGCTGATCCCGCCGCCGCACCAGTAGTTCCTGCCCCTCTTGATTGTGATTCCTTCGAGCCGTTGATCCACATCGTTGTAACCCAACCCCGATATACCGTGACTCGAGTATTCGCAATCAATGATCGTGGATAGAGGGCCCTCCTCAGACCTGAGCACGAAAGGTCTGCCGTGCGATTCAAGGCCTATATTGCCTGGACCGCTATAGGTTCCCGGTGCGATCAGTACCGTATCCCCCTCCGCGACTGCGTCAATCCCTTCCTGAATCGTCATGCAATCGCCGGGAACGCGGATTATGGCAGCATCGATAGTCGTTACATGGAGAAGCAGTGTCGGCAGTAAAAGTCTTATCCCTATCGCTCTATTCTCTTTAACAGTCATGAACAGGTTCTCTTCGTCGCAAATATAGAAACGCCTAGTTTATTGGAGAACACACTAGATGATGTTCTCGATGTTCATCGGCACCCATGTCAACTCCGTCGCCCAAAGGGCGTGGATCCCACTCGATGTCGAAGAGTGGAGCACCACCTGAAGTTCCCGTGTCGATACAGGGCGATTTATTGGTGAGATGGAAATCACCAATATCCGGATTTCGAAAAATCGGATCCTCGTCGATGTTGCCCTGCCCGGACCATCCCCCCTGGATATCGCAGTATTCGGCCCGTACGCCTCCGTTGATTTCATCAGGTGAATCGCCCCACAGGATACAGTTCGTCAGATCCGCGGTAGAATAAAAGGTAGAGCATCCTCCACCTTCGTCTCCCGCATGGTTATTGCTGAAAGTGCAATTCACCAGGTCCGGCCATCCCTTATTTGTGGAAATACCACCACCATCATACGTACAGGTGTTTCCGACAATCATGCAGTTTATAATTTTAGGCTCAGAGTGGTGCTCGAACTGCATGCCGCCCCCGGAATGGGTCGATGTGTTGCCTGAAATAAGACATCTCTCGATTCTGGCATTACATAGTTGACCGAAGATTCCGCCACCCCCCCTGCCGCTGTTTCCGGATATCTCCGAGTCGCTGATTTCCGGCCGTAGACAGTACAGAGCGATCCCCCCCCCTTCAGCGGTGGAATAGTTGTTCCGTATCAAACATTCCGAGATTTTTGGCCTCGAATCGAAACCCGCATAGAGACCGCCGCCGCCAGGGAACCCTGTGCTGTTTCCCTCGATTACACATTGTTCGATTGTCGGGTAAGCATTGTAGTAGCAGTCGATTCCGCCACCGCTGCGGTCGGAAGTGCAATCCTTTATGATGCAATCGATTATGCTTGGACCTGCATCGACACAGAGAATACCTCCACCGTAGTCGCAGTAATATCCGTTACGGATGGTGAATCCCTGAAGATACGAGTCAGGAGATTCAGCATCTGAAAAAAAGACACCACGCCCGACTCCTTCGCAATCTATAATGGTCGAATCCGGGCCGTTCATCGAGATGAGGCAAATGTTATTTCCCTTGTATTCAAGGTTCTTGTTTTCGTCACCGGTATATGTTCCATCGGCTACGAGCACCGTATCGCCTTCTTCTGCGGCGTCGATCCCCGCTTGAATCGTCAGCTGATCACCAGGTACACGGATGGTTGCTGCCGATGTAACCATCGTGAAGAGAGCCAGCGACATCCATACCACTACAACTGTTCCGGTGATTATTCGAAGCAAAATGGCGTTCCTTGGACAAGGATGCATTATTCAATCCCGATGTCGTTATCTATTACAGTGAATTCGAAGCCGTCTCTGTCGTAGAGCTCTCCTGGGAAGCCGATTCCGACTTCGACCTTCGACACTCCGAGCGGCCAGTTGTCAGGCACCGTATACCTAGCAAACGTCTGTCTGTTAGCACCTGCGGCAATTGAATAAAATCCGGGCTCTTCAAGCGGATTACCCACCCATGGTTCGCCGTCGGGTAAACTGATTATCGATTTCCCCTTGAAGTCGACAGACTGGTCATGGCAGTTGCTCACTGTGTAGATCACCTCTCCGGACACACCTCGGGTGATGGTTCGACACTCCGGCGAGATATAGACAATGAGTTCCTTCGATTGATCGAAGAAGTACGCTCCCATGTCGCTTCGAGTGCCGTCCCTGTCGAATAAATCGGGATCGCCGCTGTCGATGCACGGGCAGCCCCAGAGCGGACGATAGTCACCATAATCCGGTGTCACGAAGAGCGGCTCTTCATCGATATTACCAATGCCGATCCATCCGTCTTGAATGTTGGAGTACGTGACAGCCGGGTTACCGCTGTAAACGTATATTTCCTCTGGTGAATCATTCCACATAATGCAGTTCATGACGATCGGGGAGGAGTTGTAGCATCGGATCGCACCGCCTGCCTCAGCTGTATTTCCGGTGATCGTACAGTCGGTGATGGTCGGATTGGAGTACAAGCTGCAATAGAATCCGCCCCCCAGGGCAGCCGTATGCTCCGATATCGTGCAATTCGTGATGGTCGGGGAGGAGGTGAAACAATAACCTGCGCCTCCGTAATCAGCCGTATTCCCGGTTATGCTGCAGTTCTTGATGATTGGGGAGGAATCCCAGCAATAGATCCCGCCGCCGTTACATTCAGCAGAATTGCCGATTATCCTGCAGTATTTGATGGTCGGATCGGAGTAATAGTTACAGAGGATTCCAGCACCGAGGTAGTCAGTCGTGTTCCCCTGTATCGTACAGTTGGTGATGGTCGGATTGGAGAAATAGCTGCAACAGATCCCGCCACCGTAGTCGATTGCAGTATTCTCTCCTATCGTGCAGTCCCGGATAAGCGGAGAGGATTTCATTTCGCAATAGATCCCGCCACCGCTATCGATAGCTTGATTCCCCTCTATCGTGCAGTGCGTAATGTCCGGGGAGGAGTTGTCGTAGCAATAGATTCCACCGCCGTCCAACCTCACCGTATTCCCGGTTATTGTGCAGGTTGTGATTGCCGGGGAGGAATCCCGGCAATAGATCCCACCCCCATAGTTGCTTGCTGTATTCCCGGCTATTGTACAAGTCACAATCGATGGGAAAGCCGAAGAACAGAATATTCCTCCCCCTCCTCCGTCACCTGAAGCCAGGTTCCCCGTTATCGTACAGTTCGAGATGATCGGAAAGGAGTCATCGTAGCAATTGATCCCACCGCCGGAGCCAGACATGTTCCCCGTAATCGTGCATTCCGTTATAGATGGGGAGGAGGAGGCTTCGCAGCAGATCCCGCCGCCGTAATCGTCAGCGGTATTCCACTCAATCGTACAGTTGGTGATGGCCGGTTGAGAGGAAGAGTCGCCATAGATTCCTCCGCCATCTCTTGAAGCCAGGTTCCCCGTAATCGTGCAGTTCGTGATTGTTGGGGAGGAACCCAGGCAACTTATGCCGCCACCATAGCCATCTGCCGTATTCCCGGATATCCTGCAGTTCAGTATGGACAGGGTAGAGTTCAGGCAATAAATCCCGCCGCCGTCCAGGTTTCGACATTGTTCGATTCGGCAGAAGGAGAGTGTTCCTCCCCCTTCTATGAACCGGACGCCCTTGCCCGTATCCCATTCCTGGAATTTCGTTATGAGTATGGAGTCACCTTCCGTTCCCTCGGCCAGCAGTTCCCCGTTTACGAGGATACCGCTATAATTGTGAAGCAGAAGCTCTACGCCCGGTTCTACAAAGAGTGTGCTGTCGTTTTCTATTACCAGGTATTCCGATACAACATATGGAGAACCCGAACTGGAAAGCGTGCCGGAAATACTGCCTCCGATAACTCCTTCCATGAAGTCTCCGGTCCCGCCGTGGCAACCCATATCATTGATAGAGCCATCGAGATCCAGTCTTGAGTACGGATCTCCTGCATCGATGCATGGGGAGTCAGACTTCAAATGGAAATCCCCTTCGCGGGGCCCTACGAACCGGGGATTCTCATCGATATTCCCATCGCCATTCCAACCGCCTTGCACGTTTGAATATCTGACGACCGGAGTTCCCGAGTCAACATACACCACTTCCGGTGAATCGTACCAGAGAATGCAGTTCAAGATAATAGGGGAGGAGTCGTAACAGTAGATCCCACCACCGGTATCGTACGCTTCGTTCCCGGTTATCGTACAGTTCGTGATGAATGGAGAGGATTTGTTGTAGCAGTAGATTCCTCCGCCGTCGCTATAAGAGCCGGAAACTTTATTTCCGGCTATCGTACAGTTCGTTATCACAGGGGAGGATTCGTCGTAGCAATAGATGCCTCCGCCGTGACTATTTTTTCCAAAAGTAGTATTGCCGATTATTGTGGAGTTCGTGATTGCCGGCGAGGAGCCGTGGCAACAAGAGATCCCTCCGCCATCAATATATTGTCCAAAAGTCTTATTCCCGGTTATGGTGCAATCCTTTATGGTCGGTGAAGAGCCGACGCACTGTATCCCTCCGCCTTCATGATCCACGTGGCCGTTACAGATTGTGAATCCGGCCAATCTGGACGACCTGGCCTCGCCATATCTGAAACTGAACCCCCTGCCCATGTTTTCACAGTCTATTACAGTCCTGTCAGGACCGTTCTCTGAAACTACGGTTATCGCCTTGCCCCGATAACTGAGGTTTCGGTTGCCGGTTCCGGTGTATGTCCCGTCTGCCACGAGAACCGTATCGCCGTCAACCGCAGCTTTGATACCTGCCTGAATGGTCAGTCTCTCCGACGGCACTCTGATGGTTGCCGCAGATGCTGCGATCGCTAGCAGGATCAGCAATAGACCGACTGCTGCAAAGCTGCTAGGAATGATTCGCGGCATTCTAATTCTCCCTGGCTGGTTCGTTTCACTCATGGGGGAGTATAGCACGGAATCGCTTTCTCGACAAATCGGCGACATCGCACCGCTGTTTCCGATTTAATGGCTACGTAGCTCACGTTTCAATTCGACTTCGCATCAGAGTCGATGTTTACCCCTACTGAACTCGCCGGACGAATCAAG
>CAYMWF010000139.1:0-8273 GCA_964394085.1 uncultured Gemmatimonadota bacterium
TTTATAGAATACAGTTAAACAAGATTATAAGTGGAAACTATTGACAGAAACTGAAAATGATACAGGAGGTCGAAATGAAACGAATATATTTTGATAATGCCGCCGGAACCAGACCGGATCCGGAAGTCATAAAAGAGATTCTTCCCTTTTTAACGGATGAATACGGCAACCCTTCGAACGTTCATATATTCGGTAGAAAAACCGCTGAGGCATTGGATTTAGCAAGAGAACGGACGGCGAGTCTGATCGGTGCCGCTTCCGGTGAAATTCTCTTTACCGCTACAGGAAGTGAAGCGGTGAACCTCGCACTGAAAGGGGCGGCCGGCAGGAGAAATAAAAAGAAGGGTCACATAATCACTTCTGAAATCGAGCACTATTCGACGCTCCACACCCTCAAGAGCTTGGAGAAGCAGGGGTTCGAAGTGAGTCTTCTGCCCGTTGATAAGTATGGTTTAATCGCTCCCGAGGTGGTGAAGAACGCTATCAGACCGGACACTTTTCTTGCCACGTTTACGCATGCAAGCAATGAGATAGGTACGATTTCGGATATGGAAGCGATAGGAAGCCTCACCAAAGAACACGGCATTCTTTTCCATCTGGATGCGATACAGACGGCGGGTGTTATCCCGGTTGATCTGAATAAATTGAATTGCGACATGTTATCCATGGCATCGGACGCCTTCCACGGGGTAAGAGGGGCCGCGGCATTGTACGTCAGGAAGGGTTTACGCCTTCAACCTCAAATCGAGGGCGGAATCCAGGAAAGGGGAATCCGGGCTGGAACGGAAAATATTCCTGCAATCGTGGGTATGGGAAAAGCAGCAGAACTCGCCAGGGATAACATGCTGTCCAGGATGAGGCATGTAACCGTACTGAGGAACCGGGTAATCGATGGAATCCTCGGAACGATTTCCTATTCGCGGCTTAATGGTCATAGAACCTCGCGACTGCCGGGCAACGTCAACGTCAGTATCGAATATATAGAAGGCGAATCGATGCTGCTTCTCCTGGATGCGGTCGGAATAGCAGCGTCGAGCGGTTCAGCATGCACGTCAAGGGCGTTGAAGGTTTCGCATGTTCTCAGAGGGATAGGTCTTACTCATGAAACCGCTCACGGTTCACTTCTTGTGTCATTGTCGAAAGACAATACGATGGAGGAAGTGGAGTACCTGATCGAAAGAATACCAGGGATAGTCGGGAAATTGAGGGCCATGTCTCCTTTATACGAGGAGGCGCAAATCCTCAGCAGCTGACTGGGTTCCGTAGATCGTCGAAACGCCTGAACAGGTCTTTTTTCGACGGAATCTCGAATGATAAACAAGCCTTTCACGATGGGAGGAAAAGATGTATACGGAAAAAGTAATGGATCATTTCATGAATCCGAGAAATGTGGGAGAAATAGAAAACGCTGATGGCACCGGAACGGTCGGGAACGCCAAGTGCGGCGATGTCATGCAACTCTATTTAACGGTTGACGACGGAATCATTACTGATGCGAAATTCAAGACCTTCGGATGCGGAGCCGCGATAGCTACGAGCTCCATGGTGACCGAACTTGTAAAGGGTAAATCGGTCGAGGATGCGTTGAAGGTTTCGAAGAAAACGGTCGCCGATGCTCTCGACGGTCTTCCTCCCCAGAAGATGCACTGTTCCAATCTCAGCGAGGACGCTCTGAAAGCCGCTATAAACGAATATTTGTGCGGGCTGGACGGAGGAGAGCCCCGCAGCCTGGAAGATATTCAGAAAGAGGCCATAGAAAGCGAAAGAAAGGAAGGGTAGCCGCATGGAACTGAAGCAAATTATCGATGCAAGGGTCGATGCCACCGGAATTTATTGTCCACTTCCGATCATCTGGACGGCTGAGAGTATCAAAAGAATGGAAAAAGACCAGGTGGTTGAGGTGCTTGCCGACGATCAGGGTTTCCCGCCCGATATAAGGGGTTGGTGCGACTCAACCGGTCACGAATTGCTGTCCCTTGAGGAAGCGGACGGGATATACACGGCCTGTATCAGGAAAAAATAAAACAGCTCCCTGGATTGATACCGGGACGGAATATCGCGTATTCGTGCTGCAAACAGGCAGGTTAATCCTCGATTTTCCAGACATAATTCCGGTCATTCAGATTCGGATCGGAGTTGTCCGTCGACGAAAAGTAAAGGGTACCCTGGAAGTGACTGTACCTGCCCGCCCCCAGGATGCGGATCGAATCATGCTTGCAGTGCGCGGGGCCCAGTTTTTGCGAATCTTCGTAAAGCACCAGGTTTGAAATGTCGCCGTCCGCCCCCCCATCGCTCGGGTAGGTATCCGCTATAGAAATCATATACGCGTAGCCATGATCGTGAGCGTAGTTGCTTTCCCGTGATGACGCTTCGTCAAGGTACTCCAGCCGCTCGATTGCTTGCTCCCTGAAGTTCTCGGATATTTCCATACATCTGCGCCACTCGGGAACGGCGGACTCAGGCTCACCGAGTTTGTCGAAAATCATGGCAAGAAGGAAGTGGGTTTCCGCATGAAGGGGATCGAATTTAATCGCTTCCCGGAGTGCTTCGGCCGAGGTCTTCCACTCTCCACTTTCGGCCAGGGATTTGCCGAGAAGCCGCCTGATTTCGGGGTCATCCGGAACCAGATCGGTCAGTATTCTGAAATCATTCGCGGCGTCGGACCAGCGACCCGAACGGAAATTATCCAACCCGTTCGTTCTATGATATAAGATCCTGTAATGTTCGTTATCCGGATTCCGAATAAGAATATTATTATATATGCTTGCGGCTTCCGAATAGCGTTCCAGTTCTAAAAGACCGGTTATCCTGGCTGTTTCAATAATGTATTGCGCGTCCTGCGTGAGGTTGTGCAGGTGTGAAGCCAGCTGTCCCATCCCGTCCGGATGCTTGTCGCCCCGCATATAAAGCGAAGCTTGATGGCCCAATAGGGCCGAGCTGTTCTCGGAGTTTTCCGAAATCGACTTTTCGAAAAATCCCTCCGCCTTCTCGAAGTCCCTCAAGTAAAAAGAGATCCATCCAGCGTGTTCGTAAAGGGTTGAAAGGCAAGACGGTTCTTCTTTTTCAAGGAATTCGGTGACTCCATTCAGCAAGGCGGGATGGGTGAACAGATACTCCGCGATAATCCGATGTCCCATCCGGTTCGGGTGTCCTCCATCCGTGGTGGACATCTGCCTGTAGTGATTCATGACATCTTTGCCCAGAATATCTTCATAATGTTTTTTATTTTCAGCGAAACGAGGGTCGGTCCTGATTATTTTTTCTGCATCGAGCAGCAGGGGCAGGGTATTCACCAGGGGGGCACCGATTTCTGAAGCTGCATCCTGCAGGGCGTTTTTATATTCCGCTTCATTCAGTGCGAACAATATATACATTACGTCCATGTTACGCGTCTGCGCCATTCTGCCCATCTCGAGCAGATATGCTCTGAATTTTTCGAGCGGTATGACGCGGCAGGTTTCTTCCCCGCTGATAAATTTCTGGTTGAACTCCATACCCGTCTGCTGCCGGACGACCTGAATGACTTCCCTGAGCGCTTTGTATGAGTTCATGGATTTGAGAGCATGCTCCGAAAAGAAGAGGGGGTTTATCGGTTTCCATTCACCGGTTGCTTCATCCCTGCTGTAGATGTTGTCTTCCGGGAAATACTTGAAAACCGAATTCCGCCTGTCGCATGGATCAGAATCGTTAACACCGTAACCGATCGTAATCAAATCCGGCTCGAGCTCGAGCAGTTCCGTTTCCAGCCAGATCAAACCTTGTATGGTTTTATATCCCGGAATACCGGCGTTGATAACTTCGAACCGTCGTTCTCCCGAACAGGCACCGGTGACGCCGTTCAAGAGATCCTCCAGAATCTCGGTATAAATGAAAGTGAACTCGACGTCCCACCCGAACGTCGCCGAGTCGCCCAGCATCAGGATTCGATATGTCCCCGGCGGCTTTTTCCTCGAGATTTCCTCGTCTCGAAGACCGAGAGAGTTGATCTTCACGCTGTACCACTGGTTTTTATCCTGCCATGCATAAGACGACCATCCGACCTTCAGCTTCGTCTGCCTGCCGGGAACAAGGCATGTATACCTGTATTTGTGATCATCATATATCCCCTGCATCGGGGGAGTTTCCTGCGGGGATTCCTTGAAGATGAAACCGAGCAGCAGGTTCAGACAGAACCAGAAAATAAGAGTTGTAACAGCGGCGTAGAGTATTTTTCTGTATAGAGGCAACCGGTTTTCCTCCGGTGGAAACGAGGTTCTCGATCTCGAAATTAGATGAAATCCGGAAGAGGGCGCTAGAGCCAAGCTCTATTTTTCATATTCTAGTCCGCGGTTCAGGCAGGGGTCAAACAGATTCAGGGGCTGCCGAGGTGGGTTTGCCTGTTATCCGGGGTAGAAGACGTCCTGATTGTTCGAGGAGGCAATTCACCGACCATTGCGGGATTGCCGCCTGTTGACTATATCGGATTCCGGGATGATACTTTATCTGCATGATGAAAGGCACGATTCGGCGTGGACAGTGAAAAAACCAGGGAGTCGCGTGACCCGGATACACGGATCGTTCCTTCAAGAACAGATTTAAACCGGATACCGAAAAGGAGGAGGAACATGAGAAGACCCAGCTTATTCGCTCCGGTTCTTATCCTGTCTTTAGCGTTTTTTTCGCCCGTCCTGGCTGTTAACGGATTCATCGAAGATGTGGAAGGTCAGAATGTGATGCATGTGTGGGGCACTCATTACGAAATGGGATACGCGAATGGATATTTGAATGGTGTCGGAATCCAGGCGATGGTCGAGGATTACACGATCGACAAGTATATCGGTCCTGTCCTGTATGTGCTGCTTCGAGCGACTGCGGCTCAATATATAGAAATTCCATCCCCGTTCGACGAGGAATTCCAGGGGATAATCGACGGCATGGAAGCGGCGGGAGTCGATATGTACATCGAATCGCTCTCGCGGAATACGGATATACTGGATATTGAAATTTTAAATGCAGCACCAGAGAGCAACCGGCAGCTCGCCTGCTCTTCCCTGTCGGGGTGGGGACAGGCGACCATGAAGGATCCGGCTCTACTTGGGAATACGGTTTTGTGCAGGGATCTGGATTGGACGCCCGATTCGGGAGGTGTACTTTACAATAATATGTTGATAACCACCTACGAATCATCCGTTCCAGGTGAACAGCCCTGGGTTTCAGTGGGTTTCTCGGGAATTATCGGTTGCCTCTCCGGATTCAACGGCAACGGCATCGGGGCATTTCTGAACATGGGCAATCATGCGGACAAATCCGCCATGCCGGGGGATGAGGGGCTGGTAGGAGAGTTCATTAGAGACGGGGGCGTCAAGGTCGTTCCGGAATTGCTCGCCTTGCGGGCCGGGATGGAAAGTAATGATTTTGACGGAGATGGCGAGAACACGATCGCCGACATCTATGTCGCCGCATCAACATTCAGGAGAGGCGGGACTTACTGCATTCACGTGGTATCCCCCTGGACGGGATGTCTGCTTCCGGTGCCCGCTGGAATCATAGAAGCACATTATTCGGCAGGCGTGGCACCGCGCTTCTCTGTGGATGATGAAGATCTTACCCCTTTTCTCCTTGCGGTAACCAATCATCACCGGATTCTGTTTCCACCGGTATATTGCTACAGGTACAACATAATCAAAGATTCATTGATGGAGGATTTCCGGCTGACCGGCAGGGAAGCGTGGGAGATAGAATCGGCTGTTGCAAACAGCACTTTGCAGACCATGCTCTTCAGGCCCGACTATATGGATATCAGGATAAGTTTCGCCGTCCCCGGAACCCAGGCTCCGTTTATCCAGCCTGTGGTGCACAAGTGGGATAATCTTTTCCCGGGGGATTGATGGAAAAAAAATGGTGCCCCCACGGGGATTCGAACCCCGGTTGCCGCCGTGAAAGGGCGATGTCCTAAACCCCTAGACGATGAGGGCACACTTAAATTCTTATATGAGCCGCGAAGGAATCGAACCTTCGACCAACAGATTAAAAGTCTGCTGCTCTACCGACTGAGCTAGCGGCCCACCAACCGGCCTAAAATAAAGAAAACCGGGCTATTATGTCAATATAAAAGATCAAAAGCTGACCTTCGGCAGCTTTTGATATCGCGCATGAAGCTGGCGACCGCTTCGCGTTCGCAGCTTATCCGCGATTCGGCCTGGGCTGCGGCTGCGGATACGGTGGATCCCGGAGTCGCTTCTTCGCGTTCGCAGCTTATCCGCGATTCGGCCTGGGCTGCGGCTGCGGATACGGTGGATCCCGGAGTCGCTTCTTCGCGTTCGCAGCTTATCCGCGATGGCTCAGCGCCGGATAAGTTGATCTGAACCGGGTCCGGTCGATATCATACCTATGGGGCATTCCAACGCTGATTCAATGAATGTCATGAATCGCTTTGCGCTTTCCGGCAGATCGTCGTACCTCTGCACGTCTGCCACCCCCGTCCAACCCTCGAACGTGCGCAGGACCGGCTCCAGCCGCTCTTGTGCTTTGAACGATGAAGGGAAATAGTTCAGCTCAACGCCATCGAGCCTGTATCCGACATTTATCCGTATTTCATCGAAACCGTCGAGCACATCCAGTTTGGTCAGTGCTATTTCCGTAAATCCGCACACCTGGTGCGCATGCTTCGCAGCGATCAGGTCAAACCAGCCGCATCTGCGGGGTCTTCCTGTGGTTGAGCCGAATTCACGGCCTCTTTCTCTGAGCTTCAATCCGCAATCGTCATGGAGCTCCGACGGGAAGGGTCCATTCCCCACGCGGGTAGTATAAGCTTTAAATACTCCGATAATCCGGTCGATCCCTCCAGGTGCAACCCCGGCCCCGATCGCCAGCCCCGCCGAGGTTGGGGGTGAAGAAGTAACATAGGGATAGGTGCCGTGGTCCGGATCAAGCATCACGCCTTGGGCCCCTTCGAGAAGAATAGGACGGCCTTCTCGCTGCGCTTTTGCGAGAATGGGCCCCAGGGGACGTACCATGGGTGCAAGCCTGGTGAGGGCCGTCTTCAGGCCTATGCGGACATCAGCCGCATCGGGGAACGCATCCGTCGCCAGGCCTTCGGCTTTCAGGGTTAGCCGGGTAACTTCGTGCCGCTCGATGATTTCGTCGAGCAGGAGCGGGATATCTTCAATCGACTCGAATCTGAAACCGCGACGGGCGACCTTGTCGGTCATCGCCGGGCCGATCCCCCGGCCCGTGGTTCCGATTTTTTTTCTTCCCTTCCGTGCTTCTTCTCTCAACTTGTCTACGGCGGTATGGTACGGCAGAACCAGGTTTGCACGATCGCTGATCAGCAGTCTGCCTTCTACGTCTATTCCGTTGTTTTCAAGATTCTCGATCTCAGATACGAGTTGAATCGGATCGACCACCATCCCTGTTCCCAGAATGTTCAGAAGGTGATTATGTAATATTCCGGACGGAATGAGGTGGAAGATACGCTTCTCTCCGTCTCTGACCACGGTGTGACCGGCATTCGCTCCTCCCTGACATCGAACAAGGAATTCGGAGTCGGGTGCCAGAGAATCAACAATCTTCGCTTTCCCCTCGTCTCCCCACTGACCCCCGACGATTCCCGCAATCGCAAACTTATTGTTTCGCATTTCCTACTCGTACCTGATTTCCACCTTCTCCATCGTTACATCTTCAACTGGTTTGTTGAAGGGCGGGCGGCTCCTCCCGGAAGTCGGTGTTGCGCCGATTTTCCTTACCACATCCATCCCCTTGATGACCTGGCCGAATACCGTGTACTGACCGTTCAGGTGGGGCTGCTCTCCCAGGCAGATGAAGAACTGGCTGCCGGCTGAGTTTACGTCGTTGCCTTTTCGCGCCATGGACACGGTGCCGGCCTCGTGGGGCAGATTGCTGAATTCCGCCGGGAGGGTATATCCGGGCCCTCCCGTGCCGTTTCCTGCCGGATCTCCGCCCTGTATCATGAAACCTTCAATGACTCTGTGAAAGATGAGTCCGTCGTAGAATTTTTCGTTCGAGAGCTTGATGAAACTTGCGACCGTCTGCGTCGCTGTTTCCGGCAGCAGTTTGATCTCGATGGTTCCCATGTTCGTTTCAATGACGGCAACCGGTTTCCCCGATATCTCACCGGTTTCAGCGATCGGCTGAGTCTTCTCTCCGGTTTCCTCAACGGGCTTGTTTTGGCCGTCGCAGCCTATCGTTAAAGCGAGTAAACCGATACACAGAATCGAAAAAAAATATCCCATAAGAAACTCCACTCTTTGAACCGGAGAAGGTTCTCCGGTCGC
>CAYMWF010000140.1:0-7613 GCA_964394085.1 uncultured Gemmatimonadota bacterium
GGAGGATTTGAATGCCCAAACATAAACCCACATCAGACCCAGCAGTTGAACCTCGAGAATTTCGTTCTGTGAACGAAATTGACCAGGGTATTGCTAAAATCAAACGTCGCATCGCAAATCTCGAAGAGCTGGATATTCAAGCCGCCGTTCTCCAAGAAACTTGTGAGGATGATGTCGTCACAAGCGATGTTCGAGAAACGATCCGAGAAGTCTTTGGATATAATTCTCCTGAGTTTAAGGAACATGAACACCTCCGGATCTGGGTTGGTTCCGAGTTCGTTAATATGCCCGATACCGCGATCATCAATGCGAAAGAAAAGGGGAAAGTTGCAACCATTACCATCCTTAAAGGCCTTATCTGTCGATTAGAAGAGAAACGGCTTGATTTTGTAAATGAGGGCAGTATACGCGCGCCCCGAGGCTATTTAAAGGACTTAAATCTCCATCCTAGAATTGCGGAAGTCGCAATTGATCTTTTTATGGACGGTCACACATGGCCAGCGGTTTTCGCTGCTTCAAAAACCCTCATCAACTATGTAAAAGAAAAATCTATGCGTTACGATCTTGATGGAGCGCCCCTTATGCGCACAGTCTTTTCAAAGAAGAACCCAATACTCATGTTCAACGATTTATTAGATCAGACGGACTCTGACGAACAAGAGGGAATGATGCACCTGTTCGAAGGTGCAGTTCTAGGCATCAGAAATCCTGGTGGCCACTCTTTTCCAGAAGGCTCCGATCAACGCGCTATCGAATATCTTGAGTTTTTGAGTCTACTGGCTTTCCGAGTGGAGGAGGCAAGACTGAAAGATCAGTAACCCTGAAGTATACCTTCAGTCTTATCAATAACTGCAGTAGCCTACTAGCCAAGGGTCGCTTTCTCGCTTGATTACTTGAAGTTAGTGCGTTTTCATGGAACACTAAGATGAAGCCTGACCTCACAATTTACTTCGATGAATCTGGATACACAGGAGAAGACCTGTGCAACCCCGAACAGAGGAATTTGCTTCTTGCCGGTATCGCTGTTTCTGCAGAAAACGATGCCTTCTGGAACGATCTATCCCGAGTTTGGTCACTTATGAAAAATGTTTTACGAGCGGTACCTAATACAGCAGAGCTTAAGGGAAGTGACCTATATGGCGGTAAAGGGCACTTTAAGGAAGTACCTCTTGAGGATAGACTTTCAATTATCGAGCTTGTGGTTGGAATTATTATTAAATACCAAATAGAGATCCTCTGGGACGGCCTTCCAAAACATCTGTGGAGGGATCGGGTTTTACATACAAATACGTGTGATCAAGAAAAACCGTTCTGGGAATCCGTCCTTTTTGCATTTTGCTCGGAGTTGCATGATGTCGCTACTTCAAGATACGATACCAATCATATCCGAATTATAGGCGATGAGAACTCTTGGAAAAAAGCGGGGGACAAATTAACTTTGAATCACCCTTGCAAGTTAGAACACCCTTTTGATCTAGATGTTTCATTTAGGAGTTCCTCTAGAACAAAAGGTCTTCAGTTGGCGGATCTATTAGTTCACACACTTTATCGTTCAAACAAATGTCAGGTCCCTGATCCTCAAATGAATCCTCCAAAATTATCAAATACGGATCGGCATGCAGAGCGTTTCCATCGCAGGATCGCTAGATATGGACTATGGGTTAACCTGACTGAGGAGAGAGAACAATATAGAAATTAAAGAATCGTTTGTCCCTTTCCTTCCCTATCATCATTACTCGTGATAATCCACTTTATCACGAGTTGTTTTCAGAGGTTTTTCCGATCTCACCAAACAAACAGTATTTCCTGTTCTGATTGCGACAGCGGGTATCACTCCTTACGGTTGTGGTGGTAAGGACGAAGGGAATCTCCTGCCCAGAAAGGGATGACGAAATCGGTGCACGATTCGCGGGCCCCAATATCGGGGAGATCAAAACAATAAGGATCGTCTTCGAGTTTGATGATGCCGGCATCTATGCAGGGGGAGCCAGGATGGGGATGATACTGCTCGTTTTTGAACATGGGATCTGCAAAGATGGCATTCGGTTCAGGGTCGTCCACATCGCCGTCCACGTTGTCCCAGTAGCAGTTGTTGTCATGGGGTGGGCGGTGGAGAGCGGCGGTAAACCTGCCGGAAAGAGTTTCAGCAATGATGTTGTTGAAGACACCTCCAATTGAGGTGCCAAAATATATTCACCGAACTCGGGGTCGATTTCGGGATCCGGCTGAGGATATTGAGCATCATCCAGGCTCCAAGGTTCACCTAAACCGTGAACGATCTGGATGGAACCCGCCCTGAGAAGATAGAACTGATGAAGCTGATTATCTTTGTCTTCTCGGCGGCCAATGCGAGTCCGAACTTCCCGAACCTCAGTGGATATCCGTTGTGTCTTCAACCACATTAAACTCGAAATGGTCTAGGTCGAAAATTCGACCCCGATATCCGACTCCTGCGGCAAGGGAGTATGTACCCGGAAGCCAGCCGAGGGGAACCCGGTACTCAAACTCGCGGACCAGGTTGCTCGACGGGGTAATCGATGTGTAGAATGGATCTTCAAGGGGATTGCCCGACCAGGGCGAGCCGTCCGGACGCCGCACTCCTGCGGCAGTGCCGAAGTTCTTTTCATTAGGTTTGGAATTGCAAACAGTGTACTTGACGCTACCGGTTTCTCCCGGTGCGATCTCGTTGATTTCGGGAGATAAATAGACGATGAGTTCTTTCGACTGGTCAAAGCTGAAAGCTCCCATATCGCTCCTGGTGCCGTCGAGGTCGAGGGAGTCTGGGTTACCTGTATCAATACATGGCGACCCCCACAGCAACCGTAAATCCCCATACTCAGAGGCTACGAAAAGCGGATCCTCATCGATGTTCCCTTCTCCTGGCCAGCCGCCCTCGATATCGGACCAAGTTATCTCTAGATTTCCCATTCCGATGGAAACCTGATCCGGTTCATTTTGCCAAATTATGGAGTTTTCTAATACTACCCCAGTGCCAAAGTTGATTATTCCGCCCCCATTGGTATTTGCTATATTTGCGATGAAATTGCATTTTTTAATGTCAGTCAAAGTATCTTCTTCGATATGTAATCCGCCACCGCGATCCGCACGATTGCTGATAAACGAACAGTAACTGATTTCGGTATAATAATTAGAGCTCCAGATACGAATTCCTCCGCCTACGCCGGAATCGCCTGATGCGAAATTATTACTGAATTCGCAACCTGTGACCACGGGATAGTCTACATCGTAGAAGTGTATCCCCCCACCCGATTCGGCTGAATTGCCGGAAATAAGACAATCCGAGATAATCGCTGTACCTCTACTGGCGTAAATGCCACCCCCTTCGACCCATGCGATCCAACCGCCTTCGCACGTATTATACGATATCTCGCACTGTTCCACAATGATATCGGAGCCAAGGCTGTAAATTCCTCCACCTTGGGCGTCTCCATCCCAGGAATCAATGGTGTTTTCCGTGATGATGCAGTCGGCTACAATAGCCTGAGTACCGGTGAAACTCATGCCTGCACCCCTAACATCACATTCATTGCCTCGAATACAGCATTTTGCGAATATATTAGACCCGTAATTGGATAGGACCGCGCCACCAAAACTGTCACAATTTGAAATGATACAATTTTCTACTCTTGATGAGCTCGATTCGAGATAAATACCTGCCCCTCCCCAATGGCTGTTGCCAGCCTGAATGAAACAATTATAAATAAGTGGGGATGAATTGGCGATATAAAAACAACCTCCTTTGTAATCGTAACCTCTTGTTACTGTGAAACCTGAAATTACAGCATCCGCGCTTTCACCGGAAGCCAGGAAGAATCCTCTGCCGAGTTCTTCGCAATCGATAATAGTATGCTCGGAGCCCTCTTCGGATAAAAGTACGATATCCTTACCCCGGAAGTCGATATCCCTGTTACCTCCGCCCATGTAAGTACCTGGTGCAACCAGTACGGTATCGCCCTCTTCTGCTGCATCGATCGAATCCTGAATCGTCATGTCAGAATTCGATGAAACAGTTTGGATTCCTGCAAAACATAGGGTTGTGAAATTGATCGATGAAAAAAGTGAGAAAAAGATTACTGAAATGAGGATTCTTGCATTCATTACTCTACCTACTTCTCATAGTATTTCATAAAATCGATTACAAAGTTTGTTATCTGCCCCTGTTGTTTCATTTCACCTGTTGGGGGTATTCTCGAATCGTCATCATTGTAGTCTTGAATGAGCTGATCAGCGAAATGCCGGAGATCCGAATTATCTAATTCCAGCCCAATATACTTCAATGCTGGGGAGACAAGAGTAAGGTTCACTATGGCGGTCTCATGCATTCCGGTATGATAACTGTCGCTGTAGAACCTTCTTGCATCATCTACATACAGACTCTTGAGGAACAATCCTACTTTCTCGGATTGTTCGGCGGCGGAGGATTCACCAGTGGTCTCGTAGTACTTGGCTACTGCTTGATTCAGGATTGCTGTAGTGAAGGTCTGACCTCCAAGCACCGGCGCATATTTAAAGTTTTTATCATCACTATGGCCGTGCCCCGGTGGAATACCATTGCCATCGCCATCGGTCTTAATGAGGCGACCGTAGCAATACAGATACTCACATTGCGGACAGTTGATCAGGAATGAATCGGCCCGATCCACGATGGTTTTGGCGTTGAGGATGTAATACAAGTCACCGGTTGCGCGATACGTCTGCACCAGAGTGTAGAGCGGCCATGCGAGATGACGCTCTAGGCCGCCCATCTGGTACTGGTCTATCGACTTGAACTTCTCGGCCTCGGTCAGGCAGATTCCGTCGGCGAAGCTCGTAAGCATGTCGAAAGCGTCCGGGTCGCCTGTGTTGCCGTAATACCAGTCAAGCATCGGAACACCCTGGCAGTGACCGGAGTCGTACCCAGTGGAGTGCACGCCTTCCGAATGGTGGTGAGGTATCCCTCTCGGCAACCAGACCTCCTCGTTGTATTGCCGCACATCTTCATAAGGCGTCCAGTGGAATAACCGGTCGAGTAGGTACTGTCCTTCCCTGAAAGCCGCCCGGTAGTATTTCTCACGATCTGAATTCTCATCGGCATCCAGTATATGCCCGAGTCTTGCGAAGACACTGCCGAATTCATATTCGTTGCCCGTTATCTGGTTGCGCTGGTCGGTAATACGGTATTCGCCCCAGTACTCCTTGCCCATCCCTTTTTTATTACTGTCTTTATCAAGGCCAATTTTCAAGATTCCGTCTACATGATCTTCCCCGACAATCCTGCCCTTCACGAACTGCTCCTGGTAATAGGCGAACAGATCGACCATCTCGGATTCGACAGGGGGTTTACCCGGATCGCTGAAATCGCTTTCAGGAATGAGCGGTCCGTACACCCCGGTATCAGCATAATAAGATTCATCGAATCGTATGAACGGAGGATCTTCGAACAGACCGGTGTATGACTCGTCGAAAACCTGCGAGCCTTCATTGGCAGCGAAAAAGAGGAAAACGTTGTGATAGGATATACGGGAACTGTACGGAAGGTCGGCCTCTATCCCCGTAACTGCTGGGGTGTCTCCAGGCACGAATTCGAGGTGCAGGGTCGTTTCGTCTCCCGGTGAAGATGATCTCGTTACATGAAGTGAAGCTGGAAATTGTAAATGGATATTGGGAATACCGGCGTAAACCTGATGATCAAGCCTGGGTTCTTCCCCTTCATCGAAAATACCGAACCAGCCTTCGGACTTCTCTCCAGTGAGAGGGTTGACGATCTCTCCGTCGGTCCAGTTGAATGTGTATGTTACCCCGATTTTTTGTTCACTGCCGGTAGGGTGTACAGTTTCTTCCCCGTTCTGCAACAGCGTATGATCACCGCCCGGGGAAAGGGTGCCGGTATAAGCCTGGTCAGCGCCAAAGATATATTGGAGATCGTTGGTTGCATTCTCTGTATCTAGGTTCACTTCGAGGAACATACGCTCAATCGGGAGGGTGCCGTCGCTCGAAGTTTCGGTTTTTGATTCATTGAAGACGCCGTAGTCGAAGAGGATATAAGGCTGATCCTTGAATACGGTCATTCTTATGGTCGAGTAGTACGGTTTCCAGCTGGGCAAGAACGGCGGATCATAATAATGCTTCATCTTCATCTCAATAATGCCGCAGATCTCTCCGTTGTATATAACTTCTACATCCTCGAATTTACCATACTGGATACCTTGTCCAGCATATGCCGGTTTTATTGCGGACCGAACGCCGTCACCGGCAAGTACCATGGTATCATCATATTTCAATATTACTTTCTGACAACCTCGATTTCCGCCGATTTCAGGGATTTTTCGGCTGCTTCGGCGAGCTCCCATTCGGTCTGAACGATGAGACCGGCCCAGAGCTGGATACTCGTCATGTCTTCCACGAGTTTCGTCTCTTCCGCGTCCGTCTCCATCTCCATCGCCTCTACTTCCTTCGAGAATTCGACGAGCCTGGCCACGTATCTCGTCTCTGTGACGGGCAGGATGTTCATGGTGGAGAAGGGGCGCAGGATCAAGGGCATCCCCTTCACGCGGGACAGCGTCCTGCCCATGTTCAGGGCGTCGGCTTCCTGGCGCGGATCGATCTCGGTCAGCAGGATGGGCACGCTTCCGCTCCTGTTGCGGGTGAGAAGCTCGGATATCTCCCTCGAATCCTTGGTGTAGATGAGGTGCAGGTGGTAGTAATCATCCGCCTTGTCCACGGGATCGTAGCTCTGCACGTCGACATCGTAGCCGCACTTGTTCGAAAGCATCTTCTCCAGCTGGGCTTCGCGGCCCTTTACCGACTCGCCGCACGAAAGCTTGACTTTTCTCTTCAGCACCATTTTACGGTACAGCCGCCCGTAGAGTTCTGTATCTTCCCTGTAGACCTCGCTCAGGATCTTTTTATGCTTTTTGCAGAAATCGCCTATCATTTCGCCCAGCTCATTGATATCCGAGACGTTGACCTGTGAACCGTCTCTACCCGAGACCGTTTCCAGTTTTTCGGAAATCGATTTTACTTCAGCTGTCGAGAGACCGGCCTTCATGGTCAGTATTTCAAGCGATTTCCCGATGTAATCGAGATTGTTCCGGTATTCTCTCAAGACCAGTTCCGTCGGCTTCTCTACTCCGACAATTTCCGGCAATGTTTTGTAAACCGTTATCATCCCGCGAACTATGGGGAACACCATGTCCGCTGCTTTGAGAGTCTTGATTCTTGCAGTCTTCATCTTCGCCTCCTTGCCGGTTTGTCGGTCGGTCTGGTCTGCAGGTCCCGGCCGAAAAGTAAAACGTGTTGCGTATATATAAATAGCACAAATATGTTGATCGACGTGTAGTACTTAAATTTATATCATAAATAAGTTATTAATATCTCGATTTCCGTATTGACGCACCATATCCGCGTCAATGCTGTTTCACGGTGATAACCGAAAAAGTCGAGACGGAGGGCTCGCGTCGTACATCTGGGGAGGGGAGAAAATCAGGCGTCGCAGATCGGGTCGGGGTGGAAGCCGGAGTTTTCACCGAAAAACCGGGTGTCGATTCGTTCTGAGCTATTTGCGATGCGCAGACCTGATTATGTATCAGGGGGATGCAGAGGCGTCGCACATC
>CAYMWF010000141.1:0-7571 GCA_964394085.1 uncultured Gemmatimonadota bacterium
TCACGTGAGGAAACGGACCGGTGCTCAGGAAGTTGCCCGCGGATTCCGCCGGGCGGGATCGTGACTGGTTGGATAGTGTCCGTCGGGATCACGCAGGGCCGGATGGTGCGGGGCGGAATTCTGCCTGGCTGGATAGTGTCCGTCGGGATTATGCAGGGCCGGATGGTGCGGGGCGGAATCCTGCCTGGCGGCGGGATCCCTCCCGGTGGTTATTTACCGGGTGGGATCGCGCCTGGTTGGATGGAGACGCCCGGGATCACGGCTGCCAGCGAATGCCGCCCGCGATCATCAGGATCGGCCCGCACGGCTCCCGTTCGTTCTTTAGTCGAGAACCTCGACCTCGAAGGAGTCGCTGGCAATGGGGATGGGCCACAGGAACGTCCTGTAGATTATCACGGTTATGGTGTAGATGCCCGCCGGAGCAATGGGGGGCACGAACAGGGTGACCGGGGCGCTCACGTCGCCGCCCGCGGGGATCGTGATCGACGATCCGTCGTAAAGTTTCTTTTCCAGGCTCGCAGGGCCCTCGATCACCATCAGAGCCATGTCGAAGGAGTGGGATTCGCCGCAGTCGTTCACGGCGGCGGCGGTGAAGGAGAGGGTCTGGCCGGGCTCGATGGCGGCCGGATACCCCGAGAGGGCGACTGAAAGGTCGCAGACATACTCGTCGGCGCCCATGTCCCATCCGTCGCCGGCGGGGCGCGCGTCGTCTTCTATGTCGTCGACCGGGGCGTCTGCGCCGGTTCCCGCATCGATGCAGGGGGAAGAGGCGTTCAGGTAGTAGACGCCCGACGCCGGGTGGATGAAATCCGGATCGGCGTCGATATTCCCCCAGCCGGACCAGCCGCCCTCGATATCGGAATACTGGACGGCGGGCGTCAGGGAGCCGGAGCAGTGGATCTCGTCGGGCTCGTCGCCCCAGAGGATGCAGTTCGTGATAATCGGGCCCGATTCGTCGCAGTAGAAACCGCCTCCGAGCGGATCACCGAAGAAAGACACGGCGTTATTGTCCGAAAGAGTGCAGTTCATGAGAACCGGGCTCGAATCCTCGAGGTAGAAAGCCCCGCCTTTCGCCCCGTTCCCAGAAGCCGAGTTATCCGTTACCATGCAGTTCGTGAGGAGGATATCAGAATCCCATTCGCAGTAGAATCCGCCGCCGTATCCAGGGCTGAAGTCCAACGGCACCGCTCTATTGCCCTCGATTCTACATGAATAGAAGTGAGGTGCGGCATTCAGCCGGCTGTATACGCCGCCGCCGCGACGGGCGGAATTGCCCGTGATGACGCAGTCGGTGAGCATTCCGCGCGCGTCGGAGTAGAATTCGAGACCGCCGCCCCGGGAAGCGCTCTCGTTATCCGATATCAGGCACCTGATGAGGATCGGCTGGCAGTCAGAGAATGAAACCCCGGCGCCTCCCCATTGCATGTCGTCATCGGTTCTGGAATTTCCGGAAATCGTGCAGTCTATGAGAACAGCATCCGTGCACAGTACATCGAGTCCGCCGGTGGTTTGACCTGAATTGTTCGTAATCGTGCAATTCTCGAATGTTGCGGTGGAATGGCTGACATAGATACCGCCGCCGGGGGAGTTGCCCGAGATATCGCAGTTCATCAAAAGGACATCGCCATTATCGATATAGAGACCCCGATTATCGTTGGCGACGATACTGCAGCCGGTGAAAACTGCTTCTCCCCATATGGCGGCTCCCGCGCCATTGGACGAAGAATTGCCTTCGACGATACAGTCGGTGAATGAAGGAGAGGCTGCTTCATCGGAGTAGATTCCGCCGCCGAAATATCCTGGGGCATTATTGTTCTTTATGCTGCATCCGATAAAAACAGGCGCCGCATAGGAATCACAGAAGATCCCGCCTCCCAGCTGCGTGGTGTTTCCCTCGATGGTGCAGGCCGTGAATGTCGGCGAGGCGCTTTTGCCGAGATTCACTCCTCCTCCGTCCTCGTATTCGCCGGGGAAGCCGCTGCGGACGGTGAAGCCGCGAATCTTCGCGGCGGCGGTCACCGCTGACTGGAAGAAGAACCCGCGGCCGGACTCCTCGCAGTCGATGACGACGTTGAGCTCGGAATCGTCGCTTCTAAGCACGATGTCTTTACCGAAAAAATCGAGGTTCTTGTTGCCGGCGCCCGTATAGGTCCCGTGCTCCACGAGAACGGTATCGCCGGCGGAAGAGGCATCGATACCCGCCTGGATATCGGGATAATCACCGGGAACGTGGATCGTCCCCGCGTTGAGAGCGCCTCCGGCCGCGATTATCAGCAGGACCGCCGCCGTTACGATGTTCCGTCCCTGAAATAGTTCGTGTTGTAACATATCGATTCACCTCGTGCAGAAAATCAACCTTTCGAGACTCGATCAGGCTTGCACTCGGGAGGGTCTATATCGACCCGTCCGGGAAAGCCGTTTCACCGAATATATCATGAGTCCTGTTCCTGATGTTGAACACTTATACAGTATAACTAATGTTACGACCAACTGCAACCCCGTGCTTTCTTCGCACGGTTCAGCAAACAAAATTGAATAATGAGCAATGCCGCTCACTCCAGAACCTCCAGAACGAACGCATCCGAGGCTATGGGGAAGCGCCGGAAGAACGTCCGATAGATGATCACGGTTATGGTGTATACCCCCGCAGGGGCCGTGCCCGGCACGTAGAGATTCACCGGAGCGCTCGCTTCGCCGCCGGGCGGCAGAACGACGTCCGAACCGTCGTACAGCGTCTTTTCCAGGCCGGCGGGCCCCACGATCATCATCCTCGCCTTGTCGAAAGGAAGAGGTTCATCGCATTCGTTAACAGCCGCCGCCGTGAAGGAGAGCGTCTCCTCCGGATGGATGACGACCGGATAGCCTGACAGGACGACCGACAGGTCGCAGACGTACTCGTCGGCGCCCATGTCCCAGCCGTCGCCCGTGGGGCGCGGGTCCGTCTCGAAGTCCTCGAGAGGGGCGCCGGAGCCTGTGCCGGTGTCGATGCAGGGGGACGAAACATTGATGTGATAGTCGCCCGCCGGAGGATGTACGAACATGGGATCAGCGTCGATGTTGCCGGAACCGGACCAGCCTCCCCCGATGTCGGAGTAACGGACCGTCGGGACCAGGGAGCCGGTGCAGTAAATCTCGTCGGGCTCGTCACTCCAGAGGATGCAATTTGTGATATACGGGTCCGATTCTAAGCAGTAGAAAGCGCCTCCCATGGGATCTCCGAAGAGCGAAAAGGCGGTGTTGTTCGAGATGTCGCAGTCGGTGAAGGAGCCGCCCAGGAGCACACCGTGGATTCCCCCGCCATGTCCTTCGGTGGCATTCCCGGTGATGGTGCACTGCGTGACGATCGGATCAGAGCCGAGAGCGCAAAAACCGGTCCAGGCATTGTCCGATATTGTGCAGTTCTGCAGGACGGGATCCGAATACGCGCATGCGAATCCTTCGTAGGGACCGTTGCCGGAGATGGTGCAGTCGATCAGAACCGGGTTGGATTCATCGCAGTATATTCCGCTCCCCCTGCTGTTTTCGACGCTGGAGTTGTTCGTGACGGTGCAGTTCAAGAAAACCGGATCGGAGCGGTCGCAGTAGATCCCGCCTCCGTAAATGGTCGAATAATTGCCGCTGACCAGGCAGTCCACGATGGTCGGCGACGAATAGGAGAAGCACAGTATGCCGCCGCCCCCTTGATGGTGGCCGCCGGTGAAGGTGAAGCCCTCCAGCACCGCCGCGGGCGATTCGCCCTTGCTGAAGGATATACCGCGCCGGGGGATGTAACCCTGACAGTCGATGACCGTCGGCAGGCGCCCCTCGGCCCTTAGCATTATATCCTTCCCGGTAAAGTAGAGATTCGTGTTTCCCGATCCTGTATAAGTGCCGCTCGCGACCGTCACGGTGTCTCCCCAGTCCGCCGCGTCGATACCCTCCTGGATAGTGGGATAGTCGACGGGAATGCGGATTTCATAAGCGTCCGCAGGAGCGGCTGCGGCCGCGACGCAGAAGAGCGCTGCGATAAGAAGGAATTTTCTGATTTCCGGTAAAGCTGTTCTCATGTCTCCCCTCCGGTTTTTCGGTGCCGCCGTGTTCATTTCTCCCCTGAGGTGTTTCGGTGATGCTGTTCTCGTTTCTCCCCTCCGATGGGTCGACAATTCCGGGCGATATCCTTCATTCGAGGACCTCCTGTTCCCGTTCAAGCGGCGTGCGGATCCGCGCGGGCCGCACGCCGGGATCGTTTACAGGACCTCGAGGTCGAAGGAATCGCTGGATACCGGAACCAGCCACATGTAGAACGGCTTGTAGATCGTAACGGTGATCGTGTATTCACCGGCGGGAGCGTTCAGGGGCACGTCGAGGCTTACCGGCGCGCTGACCTCTCCGCCTGCGGGAACCGGGATTGTATCGCCGAGGTAGAGCGTCTTGATAAGGCCGGCGGGACCGGTGATCATCATATCCGCCTTACAGAAAAAACGAAGTCCGCTGCATCCGTTTACAGCCGCGGCCGTGAAAGCGAGAGTCTCCCCGGGCTGGATGTCGGATGGATAGCCTGAGAGCTCCACCGTCAGGTCGCAGGTACTCTCGTCCGCACCCATATCCCATCCGTCGCCGACGGGCCGCTGATCGCCTTCGAAATCATCCATTGGCGCGCCGTCGTCGGTGCCGGCGTCCATGCACGGGGACGCATCTGTAAGGTGATAGTCGCCGTTCGCCGGATCGAGGAAGAGCGGATCTTCGTCGATGTTGCCTGTGCCGGGCCAGTCGCCCTGGACGTCCGAGTAGTGGACGGTCGGTGACGAGGAACCCGTGCTGTATATTTCATCCGGCTCGTCGCCCCAGAGGATGCAGTTGGTGAGATACGGATCCGAGTCGGAACAGTAGATTCCACCGCCGAACGGATCGCCGAAGAAAGCCCAGGCGCTGTTTCCGGAGAAGGTGCAGTTCATGAGCTCGGGATCCGAATCCCGAAGGTAGAATCCTCCGCCTCTCGCTCCGGTTCCCGCAGCAAGGTTGTCGGTAATCATGCAGTTGGTATATAAGACCTCCGGGCAGATCTCCAAATAGCATCCCCCGCCGTCCCCGCCGTTGAGCCCGGATTGTTCCGCCGAATTACCGCTGAAAATGCTGTTGTCGATCTCCAGGGAAATCAGCGCCCTGCCGAAAATCCCCCCCCCGCGATGGGCGTCGTTCCCCGAAAACGTACAAGCCGAGATTCTGCCGGACGAATTACTATCGATCATGAATCCGCCGCCGTCGGCGTTCGCCGAGTTCCAGAGGATGGCGCTCGAATATAACGTGAATTCGGTTCCGGAGAAGTTGACACCGCCGCCGTCCCAGCCGGTGGAAGAATTATTTTCTATGAGACAATCCGATATATCCGCGATCGTGTTCGAGAAGTCGGCACCCGCGCCCGAGGTCGAGGCGACGTTATCCGATATGGTGCATTCATCCAGGGACGTTTCGGAACTGATCATGCTCAGACCGCCGCCCGGCCCTTGCAGAACTTCGTTGCCGGATACGGTGCACCCGGTCATTTCGAAAAAATTGGCGTCGTTCGACCTGATGCCCCCTCCCATGGTCGTCGCGGTATTGCCGGTGATCGAGCAATCCGTCAGCAGAGCGGTGGTGGTGGTTCCCCTGACATAGATGCCGCCGCCGCTGTAACGCTCCGCCTCGTTACCCGAAATCTCGCAGCCGAACAGGGTGAGAATTCCATACGAGTTGTAATAGATGCCTCCTCCCTGATCCTCCGCCGTATTATCGAGAAACGCGCACGAGTCGAACTTGGGCGACGCGCCGTCTATTGCGTACACCGCCCCGCCCTTCTCGGCCTCGCAGCCGGATATGACGCAGTCTTTGAACGTAGGAGACGAACCGTTCTCGAGATAGATGCCGCCTCCGAGGCGCGGATAACCGACTCCCACGCCGTTCACGATGTTGAATAAGATGATCTCGGCGGCGGGCGATTCGCCGTCATTGAAGAAGAAGCCCCTGCCGATACCTTCGCAATCGATCACCACGGGAAGTCGCCCGCTCGATTTGAGCACGATTTCTTTCCCCATGAAAGTAAGGTTCTTGTTGCTCGGACCGGAATACGTACCTTGCGTCACGACCACCTCGTCGCCGTCGACGGCGGCGTGAATACCCTCCGAAATGGAGCCGTAATCGTCAGGAACCCTGATCGTAGCGGCATCCAGCGCCGCGAAACCCATGACGAAAATTAACGATACGGTGAAAATAAGTGTCGTCCTCATTTCCCTGTTCTGTTTCATGCTTTTTCTCCTTGAAAGAATTATGCCCTGCTCCGCGGGAGGAGAGAGAGGGCTAAGCGTCGAATCCTCCTCCACAATGTAAAAACCGGGCATATCCGGTTTTGGCTCGCTTTCCCGTATGTTTTTAAATCCGCCGACACAGGCAAAAAATGCCCGGATTATTTCCCCTCACGTGAAGAAGGACCGGCAGAACTGAAAATCACCCGCCTGCAGGGGATGGTGCGGCGGATTGGTTTACATGATATTTCTTCACGTGGAGACAAACCGGTGAAAATCAAAATCACCTGCCTGCAGGGGATGATGCGGCGGGCTGGTTTACATATTATTTTCCCTTATCAGACTGGGTCAAAAGTCCGTCGAATCATTTTACCGCTATTTAATGTCGCCGCTTTACCCATGTGGGTAAAATCGGACCGGTGGATATGATAAAGCAGAAGCTGTTCCGGCTTGAAACCGGCCTTTCCTGGAGGATAAGAAGTCAGTGGAATTTTGTGCTGGGTGGCTGTAGAGGGAGCACCTTCCCGCCCTGAGGAGTACGCTGCGTCATCCGGCTCCACTAATCCCTCGCTCCGGGAAGCGCTGAAACTCGCTGTTCCCTTCTCGCGCTGCTCGCGCCTGCTCGCTGCTTCCCGCCCCCCCCGCAGCTCAGACATCAGCGCTTCTTATCCTCTACTCGGGAAGTGTCGCCCCCGCCTTTCCCCCTGCTCGTTTTGTTTGGAGAACAGCCATTTTCAATAATGAAGCGGCACGATGGATTCACTCGCGTGAGCCGATATCTCCCAACCCCGGATGACTCCGCTATGTCCTCCGGGCAGAAAGGCGCTCCCTCCTCATCTCCCCGGCGACGGAACCTGGAAGAAAGCATCTGGAATTCGTATCCTTTTTTTATCCCAGCCTGACGTGAAGAAAAACCGGTGAAACGGAGGGCCAAGTGCCGGAAGGATGCCGATGGAGAGGATTGGTTTACATAATATTTCTCCACGTGGGGAAAATAGATAAGCCGGAAATGCCGTGGGTGGCGGAGTCCAGGGCCCGGCCTGGTTTACATAATATTTTCTCACATGGGAAAAAGTTCCTGGTCCGCCGAAATGTAAATCTTCGAGAGAAGGTTGGCTTCTGCCGTCGCCTTTGCCCGGTTGGTGCAGCAAAAAAGTAAAGCAGCCTTCTTCGTCTCTTGTTTTCGCCCGGGAAGTGCGGGACATGATGTGAAATTGGAACGGCATACGACCGGATGAAGCAGCTCGCGGCAGTACGTAAGCGGCGGGAGGCGGGGGTGAACCGCATGCGGCCGGGCGGCATAGCGGCGGGAGG
>CAYMWF010000142.1:0-7089 GCA_964394085.1 uncultured Gemmatimonadota bacterium
GAAAAACTTACCGTTTCCCCGAAGTGAATCCGCTTGTACTCCATTCCCGTCGTTGCCGCTACCGATAGAACCTGACTTTCAATTTACCCCGCAGAACAGAATGACTCGTCGGAGCTGACCCCGGAATGTGTTGCTATACTTTAAGTTATACATGTTTAGAGTACGGATATTACGAAAATGGTTGTACCTGATACTGTCTGTCCTGACAATGCCTTTCGCCAAAAATCAATACAAATCAGTCGGAATATTCAATATTCTAGTTGCAGCTTTTCCCAATATTAGTGGTAACTGCCTATTCCAATAACAAGAGAAACTGTCTATTTCACTGTTCGGCAGGAAATAAAGTGAAGCGCTTCTTGATAAACAACCTCTGGTGGGTCACGTTCATCTTGGCGATAGTACTGCTCGTGTCCCACACCCTCTCTCTGGACAAGCTGAAGGTCGACAACACGACTATCGTTCTTCTTCTCGTGCTCCTAATCAGCCCGTTCGTCTCGGCGGTGAAGAAGATCAAATTCGGAGAGTTTGAGGCGGAGATCGACCCGAAGGAGGTGCGGCGGGTAAGGGAAGATGTTGAAGCGAAAGTGGCCTCAGAGGAGCCGAGGGAGCCGCGTAATCCGGCGATCCGTGCGACGACTGAAGCGATCTCAACATTGGCCGAGGATGATCCAGTACTCGCACTGGCCAAGTTGCGTATCGAACTCGAAAAGGTCATCTTACGACTCCACGAACGCTTTTCGCCGCAAAAAGATCAGAGGAGACCGCGCTCCCTCGGCAGGATGATTACTGACCTGTCGCGAGGCGAGTACCTGTCTCCTGACATCGGTCACTCGCTTCGCGAAGTTGTCTCGATTTGTAACCGGGCAGTACATGGGGAGGAGATTCGTCCTCAAGATGCCGAATCCATAGTGGATACTGGAGCATACCTGTTAGAAATGCTCCACTGGCAATCTAAGTCATTGGCGCTTGGAGACGAACCTGAGGGTAAGATCATTGACCCGTCCGTCGTTGCTGAATACCGGCACGCGCGCTACCAACTCACAACGCTGATTCCGTACGCCGACGAACCCCCTGTTCAAAACGTGCGCATTCTGGATCAAGCCGGATTGGACGCGTTTTTCGACGGATATGAAGAGTTCGCAGAGTTCGTCATTGATCTCAGAAGAGTTGATGAAACCGGTACCGAACAACCGGATCGAACGCGACTCCGGTAAGGCCGCCACAGACGGCGTCCTCGCCGGAGCGGTTCATCCGAAACGTTCGCATGAGAAAGAGACGCGATGATTGAACTTCACCCATTTGAGGAGGCGGACATGCCGAGACTCATCGGTTGAATTCCGGATGCGCGGTTCCTCCTCCAATGGGCCGGGCCTCAGTACAAGTTTCCGTTGGATGCTCCTCAGCTCCTCAGCACGCTGGTAGCGACAAAGGGCGAGCATCCAACGCATTTCATGTTCAAGGCAGTGCGGAAAGCCGGACGCGACGTTGTCGGACACATTGAGTTGATGGATGTCGACTACAATAAGGCAACCGCACTTTTGGGGCGTGTTCTGATCGGAAACCCCGGGTGGCGTGCCCGAGGGTGGGGCAAGAGGATGGTTGAGGAAGCCACTTGCTATGCCTTCGATACGCTCGGCCTTGGCACAGTCACGCTCGGGGTTTTTGACTTTAATGTCTCAGCCATTGTCTGTTACCGTGCATTGGGCTTCTCGGAATATGAAACCAAACTGAACTCGAGGAAATTTGGTGATGAGTACTGGAATCTTGTCATGATGCGTCTTAGCCGTGACGCATGGATGAAAAACCGGTGATTCCAAGCCATCCGGTCAGAATCTCCACCGCACCGGCGTACCATTGCGTAATGCCGGCCATCCCTCTTCGCCATCCACCTATTCAATAAAGCGCACAAACCCTTTGACACCCCTAACATCCTGAGCTATATTACCTTGCGTAGTTCAAAGACGAAACATCCCGAATGATCCGACACCAAAAGTCACCCGAACGCTCCGGTGAAAATCCGTCTGCACCGCATACCGAAAGAATGAGCATACCTGAAGAAAATTACCAAAGGATCAAGGATGACAAGCGTTCATTCGATATCCGCTTCTGGCAATCCCAGGGTGACAATGCCATTTTTGAGGCGGTATGGGAAATGCTTCATGACTACTTCCTGATACGAGGTAAAAATGCTGACGAGCTCAGACTTCAAAGATCTGTTGAGTCTTTTCGAAAAGCATAAGATTCGCTATCTCATAGTCGGTGGCTACGCGGTAATGAAGTACAGTGAACCTCGATTCACTAAAGACCTTGACATATGGATAGCAACTGATCCGGCGAATGCAAATGCGGTGTATGCAGCGTTGAAGGAGTTCGGCGCACCGCTGGCGAATCTCACCGCAGATGATTTCACTGATCAGGATTGTTTCTATCAGATGGGAAGGCCGCCGTTGAGGATCGATATCATGATGTCAATTCCAGGTATCGAGTTCCAAGAGGCTTGGAACAACCGTGAGACGGTCGAGCTGGCCGACCATCCGATTCCCTTTATTTCAAGATCTGATCTAATCCGGGCAAAGAAGGCAAGCGGGCGACCACAGGACATAATTGACATCCAGAAGCTCGAACATGCCGAACAACTCGAAGCACTCGATGAGAAATAGCCTTTCGCTTGCTGTTCTCTGATTTTCGCAGGCAAAACATGCCTAAGTACCACAATAAATATATTTTGAAATATCGCCTTAAAGGCATTTACGTATAGATGCTTCCTCAAAGCATCCGGGTGTAATTCCGATAGCAGCCGAATGAGGGAGGTTTGGAACGTCACTTCGTGTCGCTCCAAGCCTCCCTCATTCTGTCTGCCTATCGCCGAATTTTCCATACGTAAGCCGGGACACGCCTGGTCTCAGATGGCCGTTTGTGAAAATCAGGTGAGTCATTATATGTCACGCGAAAACAAACAAGATTTCGAACCGTGACAGATAATCCCTACGTAACCGCATTAAATTACAATAGGAAACGAAAACAATGCCTGCGGAAGGCAACAGGGTACACCAATTGCATTGTCAATCTGATGTTCGTTTCTGTGGGCTGCAGGATGTGACACCGGCAAGAACGATACTCTTCGGCCGAGACCATTTATTCACCCGCGGAAAGTCATCCGGCATCAAATCTTCGGAGCAAAGGTGAAAACGAAAAGGAGAAAAATCAAAGTGGAGGCAAAAGGTAAAGCAAAAGCAGGCGGGGAACCGTCGCTATACCGGGTCATCGGGCTCGGTTCTGAAATGTTTCAAATGCGTATGAAGGAGAAGAAAATCATGAAATTCAAATCACCGGACTTTTCGAGAGCGATTTCGATCCTCTTGCTCATGGTCGTTTTTTCGCTGATTTCACCATTTTCAATCAGCGCGCTACCAAACGAAGACCTTTATTACTACGACAAGCTTTTCGACAAGCAGTTCTCATTCACACACAAGCCCGGTGAAATAATGATTCAGTTCGAAACCGGGCCGGCCGGAACTCCCTACGCTGAAATTATGAACCTTGTAAGCAGCCGGAAGCTCAACGCCGTACATGACCTCGTTGAAAAACGAGGTTTCGGCGTTTTCAAAATTCCCAGCGGCGTCATGGCTGAAGAGATCCTGTCAAAGTTGAAAAATGATCCGCTGGTGCGTTCCGCCCGTCGGGCTCTGGTGGACCAGGAGGGTTTTACGAAGTATTTCATCCCGGATGAAATCACCGTCCGTTTCGAGAAGGAAGTCGGCGAGCAAGATATGTTATCGATCATCGCTTCCCGCGGCTGTACCGTGGTCAAGGACCACTGGACGCCCGGCTATTATACACTTCGTGTCCCCACGGGAGGCGATCCATTCGAAAGGATTCGCGGGTTCATGGAGCTTCCCGAGGTCCGTTTCGCCGAGCTCAACGTTATAGGTTTCAACGATATGCTTTTTGACGTCGACGATACTTACTACGCTCAGCAGTGGGCTCTCTACAACAACGGCTCCACCGGCGGCACCTCCGATGCCGATATCGACGCCCGCGAAGCCTGGGACATCGAAACCGGAGACCCGGATGTCCTGATCGCCATTATCGACAGCGGCGTGGAGTGGGATCACGAAGACCTTCAAGGCAACATCTGGCAGAACCTTGCCGAAGACTCGGACGGCGACGGCGTCACCCTAGAGTGGAACGGTGCGAGCTGGGAACTCGACCCCGGCGACCTCGACGGCCTCGACAACGACGGAAACGGCTCCGTCGACGATCTGATCGGCTGGGATTTCGAGGACGGCGACAATGATCCCTGCGACAGCGCCAGCTACCACGGCACCTGCTGCGCCGGCATAGCCGCCGCTGTTTCCGACAATTCGACCGGCGTGGCCGGCGTGGCCCACGATTGCCGCATCATGTCCCTGAAAGTCAGCCTGAGTTCCGGCGCCAACGCCAATCGCGCTGATGCCATCAACTATGCCGCCAGTTTCGTCGGCGACTGCGACGGACTCGTGTTGAGCAACAGCTGGCACATGAGCAGCGGCGATTTTACGGCGGTCCATGACGCGGTTGTCAGCGCAAAAAGCGCCGGGGCCGTTGTCTGTTTCGCGTCGGGGAACGGGGATGATACACCGATAAGCTATCCCGCAATGTATGAACAGTGTATCGCAGTGGGAGCTACGAACGAGGATGATGATCGCTGCGACGACACCGACTGGGGAACCGGTTACGGAAGCAACTACGGCGACAGCCTCGATATCGCGGCTCCGGGCGTGAATCTTTATACGACCGACCTCACGGGCAGCGACGGATACAATTCAGGGGAATATTATTCGAGCTTCGGCGGAACTTCCGGCGCCACTCCCCATGTAGCCGGCGCAGCGGCGCTCATTATGTCGCTGCACAACCGCATCAATGCCTCCGGAATCGCCCTCACCCCCGACGAAGTCCAGGATATCCTCGAGGACAATGCCGACCAGGTGGGCGGATATGACTACAATCATGACGGTTCCAGGCCCGGGCATTCGCTCGAGCTGGGCTACGGTCGTCTCAACGTGAACCAGGCCCTCCAGGAAGTGATAGCCCGCGCCGTGCTCGACCTGCAGCCCGACCCGGTGGATATCTGTCTCTCAATCGACCGCTCCGGCAGCATGGCCGGCGACAAGATATCGGCGGCGAAAAATGCCGCCTCGCAGATGGTCCGGCTGATGAATACCGGCGACAGGATAGGCGTGACCAGTTACAGCAGCACGTCGTCGGTGGATTACTACCTGGCAGAAATCACCTCCGAAACCATCAAGGACGACGCAATCACCGCGGTCAACTCCCTCTCGACCGGGGGCAACACTTCGATCGGCGGCGGTATGAGAACGGCTCAGGGGGAATTATATTGGGCTAATCCGGCCTATGACCCCCAGGCGATAATCCTCATGTCCGACGGCAAGAGCAATACGGCCCCATGGGTAGAAGAAACCCTGCTCGAAATGCCTTCCTCGACTGATGTCTACACCATAGGCTTCGCGTCATCCACCACCGAGATCAACGAAGACACTCTCCAGATCATCGCGGACGACACCGGCGGAGAATACTTCTTCGCAAGCGCCGACGGACTGGCCCTCGGTCCCGGCGGTTCCAAAGGCTCCGGCGGCCTGGAGCTGATCAGCAGCTACCAGCTTTCGCTGAACGAGGCGGCCCGGCGCGTCATGCTCGATCTTGAGGTCATCGATGCGGGCGACTCCTTCTTCGACGTGTTCGCTTCCAAAGTCGATCCGTCGATACACGAAGTGCGTTTCAACCTGCTCTGGGAAGACAGCACGACATCCACATCGTTCAAACTGAAGGAGCCGGGCGGAAGAATCATCGACCCGTCCGTCGCCTCGGGCGATCCGATGATAGAATACCTGTCGGACGGAACCCTTGCGTCATACGCGGTAATCTCCCCGGTTCCCGGCCTCTGGGAGCTCGAAGTAAGCGGTTACGGATTCGGTGACACGTACTACCTGTCGACATCCGGGTACACGCTCCTGACCTCCGACCTCGCCGTCAAGAATGAAGGGCTGTTTTTGCCGGTGACCGTCGAAAACAAGCTGCTCGAAAACGGGTTACCCGTTACGGGCGCGGATGTATTCGCCGTGATAACCACCCCGCGGGAAGCGATTTACAATCTTCAGCTCTTCGATGACGGACACCATCGCGACGGAGAGGCTGACGACGGCCTGTATGCCAATTTCGACAAAGGGATTGTTTCGACCGACGGAAGCTATACTGTTGAATGTCGGGCAAAAGGCTTCAGCAGCCAGAGCCTCGCCGAGTTCCAGCGTTACGACTGCGGCTCGTTCTACGTCGCGGAACAGGGCGGCGTCGTCGAAGCCGCGCTGCCCCACACCCGGGCGCTGCCCGGTTCGGTCGTCAAGGTACCCGTGCTCATCAACAACGACACCTTCGGCAGGGATATCGACCGTTATATCATCAGCATGAGGTATCTGCCTTACGTTTTGAAAGCCACTGGTGACTATGAGATCGAAGGCACGATGAGCGACGGCTGGGCAGTAAACCTTACCATGCCTTTCAACAACCGCGTGGTCGTAGACGCCAGCGGTCCGATCCTGAAGGATAACGGAATCCTCATCAACCTGTTCTTCGAAATCACCGGCAATCCGGGACAGGCTTCTCCACTCATCTTCGACCATATCGAAATGAACGGCGGCGGCGTAGATGTCAATGCCTGTTCCGGTGAAATAGTCATAGGTTCCAAATTTTTCTTCGATTCGCCGGTAACGGCAACAATCACTCCCGAGGATTCGGTTGTGGTGATACCAGCCGAGGGCGGATCATTCGTCTACAATGTCTCCTTCCGTAACAATACCGACACCATCCAGACCTTCGACACCTGGACCCTGGTCCACACGCCTGTCGGCGATGAATTCGGCCCGATCCTCGGCCCGAAGGAACTGCGGCTCTACCCGCTCACCTCCGCCGGCCGTAACTTCCCTCTCCACGTGCCCGCCCACGCTCCGCCGGGCGAGTACGAATATACCCTGTACGCGGGAACCTACCCCGACCTGGTGACTTCGAGCGACACCCTCGTCTTCACCAAGTCCC
>CAYMWF010000143.1:0-1473 GCA_964394085.1 uncultured Gemmatimonadota bacterium
CCTCCGATCGGGACTCCGATACGTCCGATCCGGACATCGGTACCCGCCCGAGCCGGCGGCGCAACCGGGCGCGGGCGGCCCTCCTCTCGGCCCTCGGGGCGATATACACCAAGCTGGGGGAGAGCGAAAAGGCCGACTCGGCGATGCGGGAGGCTTTCGGGCGACTCGGCATGCCCTCGGACTATGTCGAGTCTTCATTTCCCAATCCTCGAGCGAGCCTCTCCGGCGGTCTCGGTATTCTGGCCGCCTGCGCCAACAATTACGGCGTTCTGCTCTGGAAAAAAGGTGATCTCGACGGTGCGGAAAAGGCTTTTTCCAGGGCGCTATTCCTCCGCGAGAGGGAGGGCGACGCTCTATACATCGCGTCCGCCGCCGACAATCTCGCCGCGGTTTCATACAGGCTCGGCGCCGGAAAACGGAGCCTCGACCTGTTTCACCACGCCCTGTCCTGCCGGCTCGACGCTGACGATCTGAGAGGCGCCGCCAATTCACTCAACAACATCGGGGTGGTGCACCAGGATGCCGAAAGGTGGGGCCTCGCCCTCAGAACCCACCGGGAGGCTCTCGCCGTCCGGCGGCGGATAAACGACCGCGAAGGCATGGCGGTTTCCACCCACAACCTGGGGCTGCTGGAGCGGAAGCGGGGGCGTTACGAGGCGGCCCTGCACTACTATGCTGAGAGCCTCGCGCTGAAGGAGGAGCTGGGGGACCGGGCCGGGATCGTCCGTACCAGGTGCAACCGTGCGGTCCTCCATCTCGCCAGGGGGGACGGGAACAGGGCCGGGGCCGAGGTGGCGGCGGCGATTCCGCTTGCGGATAAGCTCGATTCGCCGGAGCTCGTTTTCCTGACCCGCCACGTCCAGGCCCTCGCTCTCCGGGAGAAAGGCGATTCGACGGCGGCGGCCGCTCTCCTCGAGAGTATCCGCCGGCTCCCGGAAGGCGAGGAAGCCGGTGTCCACGACGAACAGCGGCTTCAGTGCTCCCTCGACCTGGCAGAAACCCTCATCGGCCTGGGAAAGGAATCCGAAGCAGCAGGGATCCTCGACGGAATCGGAGACGAAATTAAAAAACTCGGCGACAGGCGGCTGCTCCTCTCGTTCAACCGCAATTCAGCCGCGGCGGCGTTCCGCTCAGGCCGTCCGGAAGAATGTCGGAAACTCTGCGCAAGAGCGGTCCGGCTTGTGGCCGACAGCCCCTGCGAGCCCCTTGAAGAAGCGAAGCTCGCTTTGCTTGTCGGTCGCATGGCTGCTTCCGAAAAACGTTTCGACCAGGCTGCGGAAGCGTTCGATCGCGCCAGGGAACTGGCGGTGGCCCTCGGAAACGATCATCTCGCCGCAGGGATTCCCGGCACCGCCGCAGGCGGGAGCCCTGACGACACGGCAGCCGCCTCCGGAGACGAGCGTCTCACCGCAGGGATCCCCGGCACCGCCGCAGGCGGGAGCCCTGACGACACGGCAGCCGCCTCCGGAGACG
>CAYMWF010000143.1:1573-6956 GCA_964394085.1 uncultured Gemmatimonadota bacterium
CCCGGCACCGCCGCAGGCGGGAGCCCTGACGACACGGCAGCCGCCTCCGGAGACGAGCGTCTCACCGCAGGGATCCCCGGCGGGCCCGGTGCCGGAGCCCTCGACGATTCCGCTGACGCGGCGACCGGCGATTCAGACGCCGCCGGCGAGCCGCCGTTTGTTTCGAAAGGAAAGGATGGTGCCCCCATGGGCAGGAAGCTTGTTCACGCCCTCTCGCGGAAGCGGGAGTTTCCCGAAGACGCCCTCGCCGCTGTGCGGGAAATGACCGGGGCGCTCAATTCGCTCATGGAGCTGAACGATCTCCTGGAGAAGCTCCTCGATCTGGTGCTCGGGGCCGTGGGCGGCGAGCGCGGGGTCATCCTGCTCGACGACGGCAACGACGAATTCAGGGCCACCGCCACGAGGGGAATGGATCCGCTCACCGTCGAGGACGCGAAGGAATACAGCCGGACTATCGTCAACCGCGCCTTTAACGAGGAACGCTTCATCTTTTCGCCCAACGCCGCCGCGGACGCCGCTTTCGCCGACCAGCTCTCGGTTTCACGGCTGGGCATCGTCTCTTTCATGTGCTGCCCCCTCGTGCGGAAGGGAAACGCCATCGGCACGGTCTACGTGGACAACAGGAGCGAGATAGACTCCTTCAACGAAAAAGACCGCGACATCCTGCTCACCTTCGCGAACCTCGCCGCCGTGGCCATCGAAGGCGCCAGGCTCGCCGCCGAGATCCGCAGCGAGAACGTGCGCCTGAAGCGGGTGGTGGGAGAAGAGACCGCTTTTCCCAGGATCGTCGGCGCATCGCCGGCCATGCGGCGCCTTTTCAAGATCATGGAGCGGCTCCTGGACAACGATATCCCCGTTCTGATCCAGGGCGAGACCGGCTCGGGCAAGGAGCTCGTGGCCAGGGCGCTCCACTACCAGGGCCGCCGCAAAGACCGCCCCTTCGTGGCCGTGGACTGCGGCATCCTTCACGAGAACCTGGTGGAGAGCGAACTCTTCGGGCACGAGAAGGGCGCGTTCTCGGGCGCCGTGACCCGCCGGGCGGGCCTCTTCGAGGAAGCGGATGGCGGCACCATCTTCCTGGACGAAATCTCGAACCTGGGAGTGCAGCTCCAGGCCAAGCTCCTGAGGGTTCTGCAGGAGGGGGAGTTCCGCCGTGTCGGCGAAACCAGGGTCCGCCGCACCGACGTGCGCGTGATTTGCGCCACGAACAGGGACCTCCGCGCCGAGGTTGCCGAAGGCCGCTTCCGGGAGGATCTCTACTACCGCATCCGCATCGTCGCTCTCGATATTCCGCCGCTCAGGGAGCGTGTGGAGGATATCCCGCTCCTGGTGGATTTTTTTTCTGAGAGGATCGAGGAGAAATACAGGGTTTCCTTCCCCCGCCTGACCGGCCGGGCCCACAAGGCGCTCCTCTCATACGACTGGCCGGGAAATGTCAGGCAGCTCGAAAACATTCTCGCAGGTCTGCCCGTGCTCTGCCCTGCCGGCGCCGCCGATGTCGACATGCTGCCGGAGGAGATTTCGGGAGGATTCAAACCCTCCGGCGGTTTATCGGGAGGAGGCGCGAGCGACTTTTCGGACGGTGGCGCCGGCGGTTTACCAGCCGGTAGCGCCGGCGATGTGCGGGAGGAGACCGGCCGGATGGATTCGGACTCCCGGGATGCGGAACCCCGGGAAACGCCGCGAGCCGCGCCGGCTGTCCTCAATCTGGATGACCGGGAAAAGCAGGGCATCCTCTCCGCTCTCGAGAAAACGGGATGGGTTCAGACCCGCGCGGCTCTGCTTCTCGGAGTGAGTGAGAGGTCTCTCCGTTACAAGATGGCAAAGTTCGGAATCGTCAACCCGAGACTGGAGGAGCGCCGGAAACGGCGGAAAGCCGACAAAAATGTCGACAATTTCGTCGAATAACCGATCTGCCCCCGGCACTCCCGGCGGGATGCGGCTCCATTTGCTCTAACGATCGAAATTTATTACCGGAAATGGATTCACGAAACCACCGGCAGCGGGAACCGGTGTAAAGGTTTATCTTGACGGCGAAAACCGGGGAAACCTGGCCGTCGTCCCCGTGAATCCAAGGATGGAATTCTCTGTTTCCGTTGTCCGGCAATGGGTTATACTTTACAGGCGGCAGGAAAAGTGTGGGAAAAGGTAGAGGTCCCGTACCCGCTCAGGTTTCATTCAACGGATCCTCTGCCGTGGGGACCCGGCGGATTTCACGAAAATCTTCGCCCACCCGGGTGAACGACTGTCCGAAAGGCATGCAACTTGCGGTATAGTATTTTGCTCGATGCAGCCCGGAGACCGGTCGAAAAGTAATAATATCCGGGTGTTCCGTTACTCCCCCGGCTCTGCCCGGGAACGATTCCGTCCGGTCCCCGTACTGAAAGAAAAAGAACGGCACCCAGAGGAGAGTTTATTGCCTTACCCATTCAGAACGACAGCCCCGCCCCGCCGCGGCTCTTTTTCGTCTCGGATATATTTTCTATCACGACTGATGTTGCCAGCCGCTCTCTTTATCCTGATGACGTTGTCGCCCGTCGCATCATGGGCCGGCCCGGATGCAACGGAACTGCGTGAATCCACCGGAGCGGATGCTCCCGTGCCGCCCGCCGACGGTGAAGAAATAAAACGTACCATAGTGATCAGCGATGTGATGTACGACCCGCCCGATATTCTCGGTGAAGACGACGACTATGAATGGGTGGAGCTCTACAACTGCACCGACAGGAATTTCCGCATGGATGGTTGGAGGCTCAACGGGGTGGAGCTCGAGGGTGCAATTCCGAGACACTCCTTCTATATTGTCGCCCGGCAGGACAGGAGCGATCCCGATGGTGACGGCGAATTCTTCTCTGTCTGGTACAACCCGGACAACGGATACAAAACGCGCTGCGTCATATTCGATGCCGAGGATCAGGACCTGGGTCTCCACAACAATCACGGTCGACTCGCTCTTTTCAACCACAGCGGCACAATGGTGGACAGCCTCACGTACCGGAGCGAAATGGGCGGGGCGGGGGATGGGCCGAGCCTGGAAAAGATAATCTCGTTCCTGCCCCCTTCCGAAGACGCCTGGCGGCCGAGCAGGAAACCCGATCGTTTCGGGACGCCGGGTGAACAGAACACGGTCAACGCCGTCCATTCCCGGTTCGCGCTGGACGATGACTCTTACAAACCCGGTGAAACAATCCGGGCCGTCATGACACTGAAAAACCGGAGCTGGAAGACGGTTCCGGTCACCGCCTGGCTGGTCCTGGAATTTTGGAGCGGGTTGCTCTTCGAGTCGCAGCCGCGTCATTTCCGCCTGGAACCCGGTGAAGTCGTCGACACTGTCGGGAAGCACAAAATACCGCTGTACGCACCTGACGGTGAATACTTCCTTTCGCTGGTGACGGCAGTCGGAAACAACTCCCTGGCGCCCGAAACAGCCGAATTCAGCATCGACACCCAGGGAAATCCAGTCGATATCCAGACGATCCCATATCCTTACTGAGGCGCAGGACTCCTCTCTATTCTTACTTACTGAGGTGCAGGATTCCTCTCTATTCCTACTGAGGTGCAGGGCCGTCGAGGGGCGGGCGGCCCATGCGTCGCCTGATCCTGTTTACCGTGCGGAAGACCCCGGGAAGGAAGATCAGGCGCTTCTCCAGCTTGAATTTCCCCGGAAAATTCGTAAGGGCGAAGCCGGCCACGATAGTGAGGAGCCCCTGGCCCGGGAGAACCAGCATGAAGACGCCCGCGATCACCAGAAGAACACCCAATCCGTTCTTGACGGCCGAAAGCGCGAGAAAAACAATCGGGGATTTTCGAGCCTGGCGCTGGGGATCCCGCTTTCCGCGGGTGAAATAGTCGGTGGGGATTCGCGCCAGAACGAAAGGCAGGGCGACGAGGGTGCCGAGAAAAGAAGCGAGGGAGAGAAACCAGAAGCCGACGAGCAGAACTGCATGCTTATCGTATACGAGCTGAAGGGTTTCTATCACTTTTCCGCTGGATACCGGATTGAAACGTTTCTTCCCGCTCGAAATGAAAACGCGGCATTGCGCGCCGCGTTTTCATTCCGCAACCGAGGATCAGGCGCCTATGGCCACTCCTAAAGACAGCAGCAGGCCCGTCAGCAGGTGCGTGGCGATGGTGAGCCCCTGCGCCGGCAGAAGAGCGGCAGGCGTATCGAAGCTGCGATGAAGTATCTTTATCGCGATGAGGGCGGTCGGCAGACCGGCAAGGCCGATGAGGCACCACGATCCCAGAATGGCGCCGCTGCTGTAGAACATGATCAGCCCGAAAGCCGCCAGAGCCATGGCATGGTAGATATACCGTGAAGGCGCCAGCCCCAGCCGCACCACGATGTTGCGTTTGCCCGCATCCCGGTCGGACTTGTAGTCGGGGAACTCGTTGATGAAGATGATGTTCGTGATGAGCAGGGATAGCGGAATCGAGGCTGCGAACGGCAGCCACGACATGGTTCCCGTCAGGACATACCAAACTCCGACCACGGGAAGGGGGCCGAAAGCCAGGAAGATACAGACCTCGCCCCAGGTGCGGTAGGCGAGCTTGAGGGGGGGGGCGGTATAGAAGAAACCGATTCCGAAGCCCGCCAGGGTCAGCCATGCAACCGGACCGAAACCCCCGTCCACCCGCCAGGCGAGTATCGCCCCGCAGATAAACGCGACCACCAGTGAAGCCACCCCGAAGTTGAAGAAAGTCGAGGCTTTTTCGAGCCCTTCGACGATATGGGGCGACCCGCCGCTGAACTGGTTGCGGTGCGGGTTGTTCCAGTCGGCTCCAAGCTTGGAGTCGTAATAATCGTTGAAAATATTCGCGCCGGCATGTGCCGCCACGAGGCCGATGAGACAGAGTAAAAAGTGCAGCCAGTCAACCTGCCCGACCGCCTTGAAAGCGAGAGCCGTGCCGAAAATGAGCGGAGTGATGACTGCCGTAAAAAACGGCGCCCTGCTGATTATCAAATATCGTTTCATGGATATCTCCTTTTTCAGTGAAACGGGATTATATCTCACGATTCGAGCCTGGAATCAAGCATTTGTTTTCCGTTTCCCGGACGAATTTTCCCCAGGCGTCAGCCCCGATTGTCGGGTCGACTTCCCGCGCGGGAAATTTTTCGACGGACGCACCATTCGCGACCTCGGGTTGTAACTCCCCATACCACAAGCAGTTATGGGTGAACCGTTTTTGTCACGTGACAAAAATGGGGATGTTGATAGCCGGATCAGGAAGTGAACGATAGAAGCGGCGGAAGCTCGCTTCGATTGTTCGAGCGGACGGTTGACACAGCTCCGGCTTCGCTCCGGTTTTAGCGGTTGATCCAACGCCGGTTTCGCAGTGGGTGTAGCGGTTGATACAACTCCGGCTTCGGCGTGGTTTTAGC
>CAYMWF010000144.1:0-6905 GCA_964394085.1 uncultured Gemmatimonadota bacterium
CCAAGATCCAGAGCGCGGTTGATGCAGGGTGATCCGCCGGAGAGATGAACGTCCGGGTCATCGCCCCACGGATATTCGAACAGCGGATCTTCGTAATAATCATCCTTTCCGGGGATAGTGGACCCCATGTAGTTAGCTGGATAATTGTTCCAGAAATCGTTGTTGAACAGCTCCGGGTTGGAATAGTGGTCATCAGTGTAAATTGCCCCGCCGATCCTGGATCCGGCTATGATATTGTTTCCGATTTTCGGACTCGAATTTTCCAGGACGACGATGGAACCACCGATGAGCTGAGACTCGTTCTTGAAAAAGGTGTTGAAATACATATCCACGTCGCAGTGATTGTTCAGAACGATTCCGCCACCGAGATTTCCCGCAAAATTACTTGTCAGGATATTATTGACAATGAAAGGCCGGCTCTGGTTATAGATATACATACCTCCGCCATGAAACATGGCGAAATTGTTGGTTATCTTGTTTCCCTCCACGGACGGGCTGCACCTGTCGAAGATACCTATGGCGCCGCCATAATCGGCAATATTGTTCTCGAAGTTGTTATTGACGATCTGGGGTTCGGCATAGATTTCGTAACAGAGTAAACCACCTCCGCGATTAAGCGACATGTTGCCCGATATCAGGTTGCCATTGATCGGAGGGGCGGACTGATAGCAGGCTATACCGGCGCCGTCCTCAGCGATGTTGTCCTCGATGACATTGTCTATCAATTCGGCATTCGTAGTATGGTCGACATATATTCCACCGCCCCAGTTAAAAGCGAAATTACCCGTAATGACGTTGTTTCTTATACTCGAGGTTGTGTTATTGCCAATAAAGATACCCCCGCCCGCCTGCGCGGTTCCATTGAGGATCGTAAAGCCGTCTATCGTCACCAGGTCAACGCCGTTGCCGCCGCGTCGTCCTCCCCCTTGCCCTTTCTTCTTTATAATCGTCACAGCACGGCCGCTGCCGTTGCCATCGATTTCCGTCAGGGCAGGTCCACCGACTGATCGAACGGTCAGTTCTCTGTGTTTTATCGTAATGTTCTCATTATAGGTATATGGATGCACCAGAATGGTATCCCCTTCCGCAGCGTCATCCACGGCATCCTGGATGTGGGTATACTGCGCTCCGCCTTCACCATCCACCGTTAGAACACGATCGAGAGCCTCGACACCCTTCGGTACCAGGAACGAGAAGACTGCAATCAGGAGGATTGTACTTGCTTTTTTTGTATTCATTACTTGCCTCCCATGGCTGAACATTTTATATTTATCATTAAAATACGTTGATCGGTATTGACGCACAATTCGGTCAAAAGACCTTTTGAATAATTATTCTTCTTTACGTTCATGTTTTTGAATATCGGTAGACATAAAAGGAAAATAAGGAATATTTTACAAAAATGCAGAATAATTTGCTCACTTTTCGAGCAATCGACGGATGGCCCCCTGTTGAACATGCTTTATTATAAACTATATCATCATCAAATCAAATCTGTTAGACGATATTCAATTTCAGGCGGTATATTTAAGATTATAAAAAAACTGTTCAAATCCTGGGCATTCATTTTCTGCTTATTCCCCGGTTTACTCATCGCCGGCCCTGTCCAAAATAACCGAACTAATCTGCCCAGCGGGGGAAATGCGGAACCGCCGAGCGCGGATTCGACCCTGGTTCGAGGAATCATCAGCGGCTACCAGGTCTGGAACTCCGAGAGTAATCCATATGTGCTCGCGGGTGATCTCTTTGTGACTGAATCCGCGACACTCGAAATCAATGAAGGTGTAAAGATTCTGGCAAAAGCATCTCCTGTGTCCCGGAACAAGCCTGACCACAAGGAAGGTTTCGCTATCTTTGTATACGGTACCCTGATGTGCCGCGGGACAGCCGGGAGCCCGGTCGAGATGATTCCCCTGGGAAATGAACCGGAACCCGGTTGCTGGGGCGGCATACGGTTCGGGGATTCCAGCGTAGATGCATCGTTCGATACCTGCGGCGCTTATTCAAGCGGCTCGATAGTCGAATGGACGAACGTTTCCTATGCAGGCTCCAGCGCGGTTCTTTGCAGGAGGAGCTCTCCCTACATACATAACTGCAGCTTCACTCAGAACATTGCTTACCGTGATCAAGGCGATCCGCAGGTTGTCGACCCTTACGCAAAACCCGACGAGAGAATAAAAGGAGGAGCGATTTTCCTTTTCCGGCCGGATTCGGATACAAGAATCGAAGAGTGTACTTTCAGCAGAAATTTCTCAAGACACATGGGCGGCGCCATCGCTGTTATCGAATCGTTTGACGTTCCCGTCTCGATCGCTGACTGCGTTTTCGACAGTAATAAAGCTGAACTTTCTGGTGGTGGTGCTATCCGCCTTCTTGGCTCTTCCGTGGATATTTCCAACTGCCTGTTTACGGGAAATTCAGCCATTAAAGGAGGTGCAATCCATACGTCTTATCATGGGACAGGCACCTTCAAATCAAATATTTTTTCAGGGAATCATGCCTACCAGGTGGGCGGCGGCATCTTCATCGCCCACCGATCCTCGCCATTGGTATCCGATAATACTTTCCTGAACAATTATGCAGTTTTTGCCGCAAGGGGCGGCGCATTGGCGCTGTGGGATCATGTCTGCCCGGAAATTGCTTCAAATCTGATAACGGGGAATTCCTCGAGCGGGGGAAGCGCGATTGCCTGCTATCTTCTGGACAGGTGCGAATTGGGTCATGCAAATATCCATGACAACGAAATTCGCGATAATATCAGCGCCGGCGGCAGAATCAATACCGCCATCCTTCTGGTAGATACGGATTACCTCGAGATGAGGGATAACACCATAGTAAATCCATCGGAAGAATTTGAAATCCACTGCAAATATTATATTTCTGATGAACCGTCGGAAAGCATTATAAACGCTGACGCTAATTTCTGGGGAGAAATAGATCTGGACCAGCTCGAATCCAGGATATTCCATCATCCCGACAGCCTCAATCTTCCAACGATCGATTACACACCCACAAATACCGGCATAGGCAACAATACAGCTCTTATTCATCAATAGAAAAACCCCGGAATCAAATTCTCCGGGGTTTCTTCTGTATTGTTTTTTAATTCAGTGTGAATACCGACGGATCGCTTACCGATATTATGCCGCCTGAAGAATCGCGGGCTTCGACTTCCCATGTATAGTCACCGGCTCCAAGACCGGCCCAGGCGTTGGCAGGAGGGAAGAAAACCGAACCGGATACGCCGAGAGAGTAGTGCGCTCCGTTCGGGAATTTGACATTCAGCTTATAAGCTGCTGCTTCGGGAACCTCGCTCCACTTGAATCCGAAAGTGGCGCTCTGGAAAGGAATAGCCCCGTCGGGAGGCATGATCAGGTGCGGAACCGACATGTCGGGCTCGTCGGCAATCAGCGCCTCGTAAGCATCAATGCGGCCATGACCGAATTTCTCGTCCCAGCCGTCGGGACCCAGGTCTACACCTGTCTGGTCGATTATCAGCCTGACGGCGTCTCTGCTGAGGGCGGGATTCTGTGAAATCAGGAGCCCCGCAAGGCCGGATACATGGGGACACGCCATCGAGGTGCCGCTCATCGGTAAATAATCCTGTCCAAAACCCAGGTAGCCGCAAACGGTGGACATGATATTCGCGCCCGGCGCACTCGCCTCGAGGTGGGGACCGTAAGACGAGAAGTAGGCCAGCAAATCGTACGAGTTAGTGGCGCCGATGGCCGCCGTATATGGATGCGCCGCAGGCCACATGATCGGATTTCCCTGCATACCTGAATTACCTGATGCAGCCACAAGCACCACCCCCGCATCATGGGCATACTTGTAAGTTGTCAAATCCGCCGTGCTGGTGCCGCCGCCCCCGTAACTCATGCTGATCACATGGGCTCCGTTGTCCACGGCATAAACGACCGCGTCAAGAATATCGCTCGCATGCCCGAAACCGATTATTCCCCCCAGCGCTCGGACCGGCATTATTTTGACACCGGGCGCAACTCCTACTACTCCTATGCCGTTATTGGTCGCTGCGGCTACAATGCCCGCGCAGTGGGTTCCGTGCCCCGTATCGTCCGAGGGGTCTGAATCCTCTTTGCCCACCGGAGGAAGGAAACCGTCTCCGCGGAAATCGTAGCCGTAAACGTCATCGACATATCCGTTGGCGTCATCGTCGATATCGTTATTCGGAATTTCGTCTTCGTTTACCCAGAACTGACCTTCGAGGTCGGGATGGTTCAGCTTGGCGCCCGTATCCACGATCGCCACGACGACATCCGAAGATCCGTATTCTATTTCCCACGCATCGCTGGCGCGGATTTTCATCATTCCATACTGATCGCCGTACAGCGGGTCATTCGGCTCGAAAAACACTTTCAGGATTTCGTTTCGCTCCACCGCCCTTACTTCCGGATACGAATCGAGTTCGAAAATAGCGGTGGCGGCATCGACTCCCGGATGCGGCTTGGCGACAACGATCCTGACCGGATCTATCGTATTGATAGTTTCCATACCTGACGAAAGCACGATGTCGCGAGCCGCTTCCAAAGATACCTCCCGATCGAAAGTCACCATGTAAGTCGGTTCGAAACCGAGCTCATCCACATCTAAAAAAGCTCCTGAGACGGGCACCGCCAGCGCCAGGAGCATGATTGCCATTCCCATTACGGAATTAGGGCACGTGGTTCTGTAACTCATTTTCTCCTCCATGAATAGAATACCTCTATCTGTCGTGTGCAGATGCATTAAAAGTCTGCCGGAAAATTATAACCAGATTATCCCGGTCTCACAAATTTTCCATCCGCGAAACGGGTCGATCACGATTAGATTAGTGAGTTATCATACAGCAGGATTTCTCGAGCGGTATTTTGATGCCTGGACCTATTTTATCCTGGAAAGCGAAAACGAGTTCTGCTCAACGGTACGTTATGACTCCTCTGTCGACCCTCATGGTTATTCGTTATTCCTTCGGATGCGCATAGAAATACTCGATTACGTACCGGTTGAAACCCGTGAATGTCAGAAATGGAATGTGACCACTTCCTATCATCGTCCACAGCTCACTCGAACCGTTGGGGAGGCAACCCTGGTCGGCGACTGCAACCACGGTCTCGGGGCCGGGCACCAGTAGATCGAGATTCAGCCTTTCTTCGAGAATGTCGACATGGCGGTCGCACTCATTGAAAACCAGCCATTGAAAAGATAATTCGATAGCTCCCGGATATCCGAAAATCGGAATCTCGCTTCCATCGTAGTATATCGACTCGTCCTCGGTTCCGTGAATACGCAGCGTGTGGATCGGTTCCGAGGGAGAGCAGTTATCGAAATTGTTATAACTCGAGCCCGCAAGGCTGGCGATAGCTGCAATCAGGGGGGCGTGATCGCATGCCATACGATGAGCCATGAAGCCCCCGTTAGAGTGACCTACGATATAGACACGCTTTTCATCGATGTTGCCGATTCTGCTGATTTCATCGATGATCTCAAGCAGGTAGCCTGAATCATCGATCCCGGTGCCGTAAAAGTCGCAACAGGCGGGCATTGCGTTCCAGAACCGGTTGCCGAAAAGGTCGACAGTTCCATCCGGATAGGTGAAGATATAATTATACTCATCCGCAATCCGCTTGAACCGCATATATCCTTCCTGTTCGGCGCCGCTGCTGCCGTATCCATGCAGAAGCATCACCAGCGGAGTCGGAACCTCCGGGTCATAGCCGGAAGGCACGAAGACCGGCACATCTCCCCTTCCGACATCGATGTAGATTTCCACCCCTGCATAAGCCTGGCTGCAAAACAAGCCAGAAAGTATCGCGACGAGAGCGATGATGTTTCGTGAACCGGTCCTGGTGATCATCTTTTCTCCTCCTTGACGGGCTTCAGTTAAAATCGTTTCCCGTTCCCGATATTATAACCCTTCTCGAACCGGCTTTCCCGAATACAGTGGTAATCGCCGAAAAGGCTACACCTTTGGACGAAGCAAAAAAAAGCCATCAGCACCTTCCCGATTTCGACCATTAAGAAAAACTCGAGGGGAGCTGGGTGGGAAAAGGCGGAAGGGTAGATTGAGAAAATGAACCGTTAAACGTAATTAGCGACCACTTTGGGTATAAATGCCGGCTGGAAAGCCGGAATCCCCTCGTACACCGATCAGGCTTCCATGTCTCGCCATTCAAAGGAAATTTATCTGAGGCAAATCAAAGTTCCGGTATCGATTATCCTGTTATCGGACACCAGTACACAATAATATACACCACTCCCAACTATCATCCCCGCATTATTCCGACCGTTCCAGGTTAATGTTTTCCGACCTATAAAAAACTCATCATTCAACAGGGTTTTCACGAGCTTCCCGCAAATATCATAGATTTTAATACTGATCTCTTCTGGCTCTTCGATCTCTAACCGAATCATTATACTTTCATCGAAAGGATTTGGATATGGCGAAACTATTTTATTCTTTCCGGATTCAGAGATTCTACTTCCAGTAAAGAGCAAAACCGAAGCATCGTCACGCCAATCAGTAAGAATTGTCAAGACACCTGTGCCTTCATGATATTCCCAGTTTGTTTGAGATAACTCCTTCCCATTCAATACGATTCCAGTTATTTCCTCATCTGCGGAGTAAAACTTAACCGGGTAATTACCAGGCTCAGCAAAAAAAGATATTTCGGCAACCATTCCATCTACAATTCCGGGATTTGCATCGTACAGAAGAATATTCCAATTCGGCTCATATCCGAATTGGGCAGATTCAAAGCCGGGAAGCATCTTGTAGTATTTCCGGTATGTCTCATTCTCCGGCGTGCCGGGAAAACCAGGAATTTCGCTCTCACTATTTACCGGATACCCGGTGTGGGGAACGAGTTCCATCTGATACTCCCAGGAATGCCAGGTATAATAATTTC
>CAYMWF010000145.1:0-6659 GCA_964394085.1 uncultured Gemmatimonadota bacterium
GGTCAAGGTCATAGATTTTGCCATTGTATCCAACTCCGGCCGCGAGGGAGTATGTTCCAGATAGCCAACCAAGCGGGACACGATACTCAATTTCCCGGGTCAGGTTGCTCGAAGGCGGAATCGATGAATAGAACGCATCTTCGAGGGGATTGCCGGGCCAAGGAGAGCCGTCCGGGCAACGCACTCCAGCTGCAGTGCCGAAGTTCTTTTCATGACGTTTCGAGTTGCAAATTGTGCATTTGACACATCCGGTTTCACCTAGTGCAATCTCGTTTGTTTCGGGCGATAGATAAACTATGAGCTCCTTCGACTGGTCAAAGCTGTGAGCGCCCATGTCGCTTCTCGTACCATCAAGATCGAGGGAGTCTGGATTTCCTGAATCGATACACGGGGAACCCCACAGCAGACGGTAATCGCCGTATTCGGGAGCGACGAACATTGGCTCCTCGTCGATGTTGCCCTCGCCGGGCCAGCCGCCTTCAATGTCTGTCCAGTTGACAATCGCTTCGCCACACTCTTCGAGAAGAAAATCATTCGGTGAGTTATTGTAGGCTATACAGTTCGTAAAGACGGTAGGATGATCCTGTATACAAGCAATCCCGCCTCCTTCGGTGGCAGTATTGTAGACTATAGTACAATTTGAAATTTCGAAGCCTTGGGGATTAGAACAGAAAAAACCCGCGCCCCTGTTGCTTCTGTTTCCTGAAATAAGGCAGCCAGAGAAAGGATAGTCCGGGCTCGCAGACAGAATTGATACGCCACCACCCGAACCACCGGTGTATGTCCGATTTCTAATGATATCGCAATCAGTCACGGACCAATAATCCATACCGAACAGATAGAGTCCTCCTCCATATTCTGCCAGATTGTCGGAGATGAGACAATCTGAAATTATTACACTTCCATATTCGCAGAATATTCCACCTCCTTCCACAGATGAAAAAAGAACGTTTTCGCATATGTTGTCAGAAATTTGACACCTCTCTATGATGATGTCAGATTCGTAGCTGTAGATGCCACCCCCCTGGGCGTAACCGTTCCATTCCTCGACATAGTTTCCGGAAATTATGCAGTCAGTAATGTATCCCTCGCTATTCGATATATGAAGACCACCACCGGTACATGTTGTGGTGTTGTCAATTACTGTACAATTAGAAATGTTAAAATAACTATTCCCAATGCCCACCGGACTCATTAAAAACGATGGACCTCCCATATCGAATGAACAGTTTTGAACGTTGAGTTGTCCGTCCGAACAATTGATGGCGCTGGCTCCGTATAGGACATTGCATTCCAATATGAGCGGGGAGGAATTGTCAATAATTAATCCGATATTCGGTGACACAATGGTAAATCCATCGACAATGGAGGAAATGTCCTCTCCTTGGGTAAAATAGAAACCACAAGCCGAAAACTCACAATCAAGCACAGTTTCTGAAGGCCCATCCACCGATAAAAGAACAATATTCTTGCCTTGAAAATTCAAATCCCGATTCCCATCGCCAGTATATGTTCCTGGAGCCACGAGCACGGTGTCACCTTCTTCTGCTTCATCGATCATGTCCTGGATTGTGGTATCGTACTCTGAATAGAAAAGACCATCAGTTCCTGCCTGCAAGACTTCGCAAATAATCATCAAAAGAATTATGGAGATTGCTGTAATATGCATATTGATTTTCATCGCACATCTCACTCCTTGTAGTATCCCATGAAATCAAGGACAAAATTGGTCATCTGTCCATGCTGCTTCAATTCTGCTGAGGGTTTTGGTCTTTGGTCACCATAAGGTGCAGGATAATCTTCCCAATTATTGAAGTCCCCAATCAATTCTCTGCCGAATTCCTCGAGTTCTAAATCAGCAATTTTATTACCTGTGTATAAAATCCCGGGTGATGCTAGGAGAAGATCGAGCTGAGCGCCATTTGACTCACCGTGACTGTCTTTATAGAACAAATATCTTTTGATTTGTGGGAATTCGCTTACATCATGATGAAGGCATTCCAGGAATTCACTGATTTTCCCAAGCTGGTAATCGGCTGAATCGTCACCGGTGGTTTCACTGTATTTGGCTACGGCATGATTAAGGATAGCCGTTGTGAAGGTTTGGCCACCCAAGGCCACATACCTGAATTTACCGTTATCTATCTCCTTGAGCAGACGACCGTAACATTTCTGAACTGATTCATCAGGACATTTGACATCTATCAGGAACGAACCCGCCCTATCCATGAGCGTCTCTGCATTTAAAATGTAGTAAGGATCTCCGGTCGAGTTGTACGCTTGTACAAGTGAGTACAAAGGCCATCCGAGATGCCGCTCGAGACCGCCCAACTGGTACTGGTCGATCGACTGGAACTTTTCTGCTTCACTCAAGCATATGGCGTCGGCGAAGCTGGTGAGCATATCGAGTGCGTCAGGATCGCCGGTATTGCTATAGTACCAGTCAAGGATTGGAATGCCCTGACAGTGACCCGAGTCGTAACCCCTGACGTGTACACCGGTCCAATGGTGGTGAGGGATTCCTCTCGGCAGGCGGCTTTCAAGGTTGTACTGGCGGACATCTTCGTACGGGGTCCAGTGGAATACCCTGTCGAGCAGGTATTTACCCTCTCTGAATGCCGCTCGAAAATACCGGTCACGCTGGGATGGTGGTGATGTTGTGCCTTCTTCCAAGATACTTCCTAGCCTGCTGAAAACTCCACCGATTTCGTACTCGTTGCTCACAATGTGGTCGCGTTTGTCCGTTATCCGATATTCTCCCCAGTACTCCTTGCTGAAACCTTTTTTGTTGTAGTAATCGGGACTCGTTTCTGAAGGGTTTGTATATCCGACGGTAAGAATACCGATTGGATCTTCTTGCGCATTCTCGGCTTTCACGAAATTATCCTGGTAATACTCGAACAGCTTGTCCATCTCTCCAGCAGAGGGGAAATCTGTCTCAGGAATCAGGGGGCCATAAACGCCGGTTTCTTCGTAGTAGGATTCATTGAACCTGATATATGGAGGATTTTCGAATATCGCTAAATGGTCAGAGTCGAATGCAGGTTTAGTATCACCCTGGCCGGCGAAGAAGAGGAATACGTTCTGATACGAGATCCGGGAGCTGTACGGGAGAACGGCGTCGATTTCATCCTCCTCACCGGATGGTACAAATTCAAGGAAGAATTCGGTTTCATCTCCCGTGATTGCTTCCCTTTTCACTCGGAGTTTTGCCGGAAACTGCTGCCAGAAGTTCGGGATGCCGGCAAATACCTGGTAGGGCAGTGGAGAAACGGTATCTTCATCGTAGATACCAAGCCAGCCATATGCTTTCCCTCCAGTCAATGCGTCGCCGTCAGACCAAGTGAACTGGTAGGTTTCGCCCACGCAATTAGAGGCTGAGCCCGACAGAGTAACCGCTCCATCCTGCAGCAATGAATGATCGCCACCCGATGCCAGGCTGCCGGTGTAAGTTTCGTCGGCGCCGAATACATACTTGAAGCTGCTTGAAGATGCATCTTCGGTATCAAGGTTCATCTCGAGATACATCTTCTCGATAGTGACGCTGCCATCCGAGATATCCACCGAGCCAGCGTTGTTGAGTATGCCGTAATCGAAGAGTACGTAGGGTTGATTCTTAAACACGGTCATTCGGATCGGTGTATATAGAATTTCATCTACTTCTACTTCATCAACAATGAAAGTATGCGTACTTTTCATCGTAAGTTCGATGATGCCGCACAATTCACCATTATATATCACCTCAACGCTCTCGAATTTTCCATGCTGTAGCTCATAATTCGGATTATCGTTTTCCAGTTCGATCGCCGTCCTGATACCCTCTCCCGTGAGAATCGTTTGATCGTCGTCGTCGACATAGTATAGGAGGTCGAACAGTACCTCATGCTCCTTGCCTGTTTCAGAGTGATCCCAGACTTTGAACTTGATGGTGGCGGTTTCGGATGGATTTCCATTGTTCGTCACGTAGAAATAACCGAATTCATGCTTGATCAGGAAATTGTTGTAAACCGGTTCGCGTTGATTCTGGTCAGCGTAGAGAACTCTGTAATCTACATCTGATCCTGCAGTTTCGATGAATGATGTAAGAAGCCACTTGATCCCTCTCGAAAACGGGCGGTGATTTTCACTGCCATGGAAGTGGTCGAACCAGTGGGAGAGAATTTTGGTTTGACATGCGATGTTTTCCCAATTTTGACCGCTGTCCGAGGATTTCTGCATATGGAAATATGATTCATCATTCAGGGTTTCCTTGAGTATCGGGACGCCGCAGAGAACCGGCAAATCGAAATCAGGATGTGTAGTCAGGGGCGACTCGAGATGAAGATTTTTAGTAATTGGCGAGACCTGGTAATTGGGAATCTCGCCCAAATCATACGAATCGGAAATCGTCCATCCTCGCTCCATGCCGGGGCTGTAGATTATAAAAGAATAATCATCGAGATTTTTGTTCTCTATATCGAGCTTGGTCCTGACACGGTGGTTCAGTTTCGGAATGAAATCGTTGTCTTCTGGAACATCGAGTGGCTCAGGAGGAGGGGTGCTGTAAGAGAAATTGACCCACCCACCACATGAGGGAACATCCGTCTTCCACGTAATCTCCACGTTCACATACTTTTCGGAAATTTTTCCGGGGTAGTAACCGTTGGAACTTTCATCCTCGGTCATCGCCGCCGGGAAGATCCGAGCCATGATCGAGGAGGCAGATATTTCGGGGAAGTGAGGTACCTTCTCGCATAACCAGATATCATCGAGCCCGTAGATATACTCATCATTGGGGTCTTCATCGATTTCATTTACACACCGATGGTTGAAGCAGAAGTTTATTATTCGGTTACCATCAGAATCGAATTCAGCTGGATTATGTATCGACGCTGAATATGTATCCCATTCTTTGCCGGTTCCGCCTTCAGTTATGTAGTTGTTGAACGGTGTCCCGGTGGATGTCCTGTCTATCTTGCCTGAGAGATCCTTGCACCAGATGGTTGCGCTTACAGCACTCTGCTTGATTTCTTCACGAGGAGGCGCGTTCTCAAACAGCTTCAGGCGATATGAAAAATCGAAACATCTGTTATATTCAACGGGAGCATAAATAATGTCAGGTTTATACGAGATTATCGATTTACCGAAAGTCAATATCGATGTGGTGATTTCACGAGGTACTTCCAGAAGAAGACAATTGTTGTTCGCGATATCGACAAGTTGGTGGTCGCCGTATGCTTCATTCGTCAGGAAGTATTCGGACAACGGGTAATCCGGCACGGTGAACCGCTCGAAATTACCATCCTCTACGAAATTTGGAAGGATATAGAAGTCGTCGAGATAGATGGAGTTGTTATTTGCCCCGGCAATATTAATGGTGAGCTGATATTCGAATGGGGATGTTTTACCATCGAGATCGAACCAGGCTCTTTTAGCGAAATGCTGCCAACCTCCCTTTGAAAAGTCGTATATGTCCGAAGCCGTGAATACCTCCGACCAGGTGTCATCATCTCTTATTTCCAGATTGATATCGATCTTAGCGCCGGATGCAGATATGATCGATCCGATGAAACCGCCGAACTTTACTTCCATCGATTTATAGGGTGTCCCGTTGGGAGGGGGCGCGTCATTTCTTGTACAGATTGGAAAAATCCTGTAAACGGGATCTCCGTTTTCATCTGCGGGATACCATACGAGCTCGATGGAGGGAGCGGAAGTGATTCCACCGATTCGCATGGACTGTTCACCGCTGTACTGCTGGCTAGAGTTCAATGTCACCGAATACGGCGGGGTATCGGGCCAGCCCCAGCCCTCGAGGTCTACCTCTTCTTCATCGATACCCAGGGTTTCGAAATCGCCGTTCTCGATGTAATTCTTTGCATTGGCGTCTAAAGAAGGTATAAGAACGAAACCCAGAATCAGAAAAAGGTGACAAAATACTACTAGAATGCGCCGATGTGCATTTTGAAGCTGGTTTGAACCACTCACGGGAACCTCCTTTTAGCAATTCCAATTTTTTAGGGAGCTAGCAATAGAATGGTAGTGTGGGATCGAGTTTGGGTCAAGAGGGATTCTCGTGATTTCCGCATTCATCAAGTTGTATTCGTGGGCAGGTTAGGAAGAAGCAAGACATTTGGGTCTGGTAATATGTGGTAATTTCGAGGTGATCTTTCATTCCTATCCCCTTTCAAACCCAAGATCTATATAGAGAACATATTGGCCATAACTTGCAAGGTGCCGGAGCGCAGCGGAGGCAGATTGTCAAGTTCCGGGTAGAACCGGCGGTTTCCCGGCCAGTCCCCCCACAGATCCGGACGTGAGGATTTCCCTCATCCGGTTCCTCAGTAACCGGAGTCTCGACACAACTCCGGCGCGTACCATTTGCTACCCTTCAAGCAAGTCTCAAATCTGATGGACTATCCTGGGTTTAGGCAGCGGGAAAGTCTCCGTCAATTCAGCGAAACTATCCCAGGACTTGCCGCCTTTGCCACCCCGTCGGTTCAGCCAGCGTTTCCAAGCTTTTGTCGTGTTATCGTAGACCGCCGCCATTGAACTGTAGTTACAGCGCACACCAAAGTACTGGTAGTGCCCCTGCAGTTTCTGTCGCAATTTCTTATGCTGATATGTGAGCCTGAAAACGCTATTTGATGCGAATATTTGCACGTTATGTGATGTGAAAG
>CAYMWF010000146.1:0-6494 GCA_964394085.1 uncultured Gemmatimonadota bacterium
CGTCTCTGTGGTTATTCCACCATATTACTTTGCAATGCCACAGACACTTGATGCCCTATGGCCAGGCCAAGCGTCATTTCCGGGAGAAACTTCCGCATACGGGGTCCTTGTTGAACCAGGGACACTGCAGTGGATTGGCGGCCCAAGTGCCGCAATCCATGAGATTCCGTTCGGGTTTGGGGTTAGGCCACAGAATCCGGAATAACCTCACGGCATTACTTGTTTGGACCGTGAAGCCAGAGCACATTGTCGCACTGAGCAAAGAGAAGGACCAAGAAGTCCGTTACTCACAGATTCTATATGGCATAGTTAGGTCGATCTCGCTCGGAAAGCTTCCCAAAGGAACTGAGAATGGCGAATCGAGTTTATCAATTCAAAATCCAGATGAAAGAAATCACGCCGGTCATCTGGAGACGAATTCTTGTCCCGGAGACATACAATTTCTGGGATTTACATGTGGCGATCCAGGATTCTATGGGATGGCATGACTCCCATTTACATATGTTTCTCATCAGAAAGAAGCATACTCAATCAATTTCAAGGATCGGGATCCCGCACGAGGAGATGTTTGAAGATGAACCCGAGATTATTACTGGGTGGAAAGCTCCGATCTCGGATTATTTCCACGATGTTGGAGTAACAGCTGAGTATAGATATGATTTCGGCGATAACTGGAAGCACGAAGTGTTGCTCGAAGGGATACTCCTTAGAGAGAAAGGCACGAAATACCCAAAGTGCATTGACGGCACACGCTCGTGTCCTCCTGAAGATTGTGGTGGAATCCCCGGATATGAAAACCTTCTGGCGGTGATGAAAGATCCAGATGATGAGGAATACGATGATCTTATTACCTGGCTCGGAAAAAAGTTCAATCCCGAAGAATTCTCAACGGAAAAGGTGAAATTCGACAATCCGAAAAAGCGGTGGAAAATCTCGTTTTTAGAGGATTGACAGCCTTATAAACCGGAATTCATTATGTCGGTGATGTCGCAAATTTATTTTGTCATATTGCGCGGTAGAGGTTCATTTCCAAGATCGTGACAAGAAGTTTCTGCTTCTCGCCCAGCTCATCGAGTCTATCCACCAATCCTGGGAATAAAGAACGTTTGATATTCGACCAGAAATTTGGTAATAGTCCTTCTGGTTATATGTCGGCTCCTTTCTTTTGAAGTTAATCCTACCAGCTGAGGAAGGAGCAAGCCATTATTCATCAGGAACATAACGCACAAATGACGCAATCTCCGGATTCTGCAAGAAGTTCTGATGGAATGCTTTACCTAAAGCCTTTCTTGGAACGGAATTTCTTGAAAATCCGGTTCCGTCTTCTGAGTATCGGATATATTACACTTCCATCTTCCGAGGATGCTGAAGACCTGGTGCAGGAAACAATGATACGCTTGCTGCAGCGGGACATCAGTTTTGAAACCGAAGGACAAGCGTATTCTTATATCATAAAAACATTTAATAATCTCAGGGCGGATCATTTCAAAATGCGTTATGCAAAAAAGCGTATACCGGCATCTTCATATATCTCACTCGAAAGCTCTAAATTCCGGAATCACCCTGGTAACACTAAAGACATTCTCGAAGGTCTAGTGGAAGCTGAAAGACTTTGGATGGTATCGGAGACATTCAAGAGTTTGAGTGAAAAGTGCCGACGGATATTCGAATTACTGTTCGAAAAGGACATTGATCGACAGAAAGCGCCGGCAATTCTGGGGATCAGCAGGGATTCGTTTGAAAACCGCCTTTTTTTCTGTAGAAAACGTCTCAAAGAACGTCTGAAAGTAGAGAAAAAGAACCCCTAACTCTGAAAATGCACAAAGGATCTAAATTTTTCTACCGGAATTCGTTTTGAAAGATAGCCTGTAAACGTGGAGATCATCTGTAATGGATCCAAAATGCTCAAATCCCGGGCTCGGCAGGCTCATCACCTTGTACGAACTTGGCAAGCTTGATCATAAAAACTCGCTTGCATTCGAAGCGCACCTTCTTGAGTGTGATTATTGCTTCAAGGAACTGGAAGAAATGTCGTCTGCAATGGGATATCTAAAGCGTCACCTGGAAAGCGGACCATTAACTGGCTCGGAGAAAGACGAAATTGATCACAAGATGAATTTGATTCTTTTCCCTGCTCAGGATTTTGCGAAAGTTGATTCGAGGGAGCATAAACTTCCCTTGGCTATGAAGGGAATAGAAACAAAAATCGGCTTCAGCCTTCTTGGCGAATTCGACTCTAAAGATAAATCGATCCACCTGAGGGTTCTGAAGGATGAAGACACCAATGAAGTTACCGCCTATATACTGTCGGAAAAATTGAATCTGGATCAAGAGGTGGTAGTTGAAATATCCGGCACGAGTAGAAAATTCGTTTCCGACAAACACGGAATCGTTAGATTGGGTAAAGAAATCGACATTGATTTTCCCAATGTTGAGATATCGGTACGCTCTCCCCTTGCGGTATTCTTGCTTGACCTTGCTGACGGGAAAACTGCCGAAAAGATTATGGAAACAAAGATATCTCTTGAAAGCAAGGATTTGGATAAAATCATCCTTTCGCTCGAAGAGAGGATAAATGGCGTTTTTCTGTATGTAGAGATTGAACGGATCCGCCTTGCCAGAGCCGGAGACGAGCTTTATGTCGTTGTCCGTGAGGATGATGGGAGTGGATTGTTATCAGAAGTAAAAGAGGGAATCGCCTCTTTTAAATGGAAAATAGGGCAAAAGACATTGACTATCAGTGTTTATTGACTTGTCGTAAGTACTGGTTCCGTCCAGCGACAACCGAAATAAAAGCATGTTTCTCAGGGAGGGATTCTAGCTTGCTTTTACGTGGAATCCCGCTGTCAGCAATGTAAACAGGAAACCGGATGGACCAGCTTCATCTAATCAAAGCGGCGTATAGATACTATAAATCGAGATACGGCCTTGCGAGATCTTTTCCGGGCAGGATATTTCTCATCCTGGACTTCTTTGATTCTCTGCCTGTCGATACACCGGCGGACTGGCTCCATCCGTATAAACTTGAGCTGGTACCGGAAATATATTCCAACCTCAAGCAGGTGTCTACCGGAGCCCTCCCGCTTAACCTGCTTCTCGGAGCAGAAAATCTTCTTTCGGAATACATTGACCTCACTGACCGGAGGAGCGAAAACGATATATCGGAAATGCTTGACACCGTTCGAAAACGGATAGCATTTCTCTATCTTTGCGTTGTTGAATATAAAAAATGCTATTCATATTTATCCTTAATCGCAGAATTCAGGAAGGGCATTCCATATTCAACCGTTAACAATACTCCTGTCGCAGGATTCGATCCTACTTCTGAATTTAGCGGTAAGCCATTGGATTGGATGGATAAGATCGAAGCCTGCGAAAATAGCCCGTTGCCGGAAATCGCCCGGGAATTCAAAATTGAATGGAAGAGTTGGTCCGAAGGAACCGCAACCGGTAAAGCAGTGATTCTATTGGTTGAACAGGATCAATGGTCCAATCAAGGCTACTTGAAGCGTCTGCTGGTATCTGTCAGGAAATTAGGTGAGTCCGGTTCTGCGGATCACATACAGATCAACAATTCGCTTCCGCAAGGAAATGACCCGATGGTCCACCAGGCGGAAGACGCGTTAACGGCGATTAAAACAATCCTTCCCGATTTCAACCAGGAGAGGCTCGCACGGTATTCTTGGGAAGTGACACTTTCATTTACAGACAAACAAAACATATATTCGGGTAATTCACTCGGTTTAGCGCTCGGAGCTACCATTTTTTCACGAATGCTCGAAGAGAATCGAAGCTGGAAAAGGTGCGAGATCAATCAGAATACGGCATTTACCGGTGCCTTGAACATACAGGGAAAAAGCCTGGAAGTAGATGAAAAGGGTCTTGCCGCCAAACTGGAAGCCGTTTTTTATTCTCCAATCAAGGCTGTTGTTCTCCCTGATGCCAATATAACCGGAGCAGAAAAAACTCTGGATGCGCTTAAGATCCGGCATCCTTTGCGCCACCTTGAACTGATTCCCGCCGGAACCTTGAAAGAACTGTTGAAAGCCGATAGTAAAGCCTGTTTACTAAAAACTTCTTCGCCGGTGAACATGATCACAGAAAGAATACTCTCAGGTTCAGCGTTTAAAGCAATCATGCTCGCGGTTTTTTCCGTAGTAATTTTCATTTCCGTCATGGCTGTTTTTTCACCGAAGGATCTTCAGCCCGCTTACCCGATTTTTCAAGGCCGACGTTTGATCCGGTGCGATGCCGCAGGAATCCCCGGCTGGGATGTTGATGTCGGTTTCATTCCAGAAGAACAGGGTCCATTAAGCCAGGATCATTATAAAACGATCGAGCTTTACGGTGAAGGATTGGATGACTTCGCAATCCTGGCCGCGAACCGATCTGAAAGCATTCCCTGCGAATTGATCCTTGTCGATCAGAGCGGCAGAATAAGAGACCGATTCCCAATCGGACATAACTCCGGATCGGCCGATCCGTATTACAGTCCCTACATTCTCAAAACCGACGATCTCGACAATGATGGGAAGCTAGAGATCGTTACCGTTGCTCTCAACCATTTTACTCCTTGCGTGATAAATATTGTCGAGCCGGCGTCCTTAACGTTTAAGGAGTATATCCACGAGGGGCATATTTATGATTTCTGTTTTGTAGCTTTCGAAAACGACAGCTCGAAACAGATCGCTCTTTGCGGCACAAACACCGATTTCGACCAGGCGGTTTTGATACTGCTTAATCCTTCAAGGGAGCCGGACGATACACGTACGGTAGCGAGATCGACCCGGTTACCATCAGGAGTTGAAACTTGTTACGTACGTTTCCCCAGGAGCATCTGGAGTTCCCAATTCAACGTCCGACGGTCACATGCAAGAAAGGTAAAACTTCTGTCCGGTGATATCTTAGAGGTCACTGTCGATGATGGTGATCCGGATTGCGGAAATTTCGAGGTTCTCTTTTTTTTCGACCGTTTCATGCATCTATCCGGCATCATCTATCCGGATGTCACCCTTGACGCGATAAAAAATATTCCCGCCCTGAGCACCATTCAAGAAAGCGATTACCTGATAGGTCCACCGTTATACTACAACGAAGGAGCTTGGTCAGTCGAATCCGGTGCCGACCGCGGAGCAACCAACCTCGAACCGTCACTTTCTGAATATAACTGAATTTCAAAAAGAGCTTCGGAATTTGCCTGGAATTCAATTTCCACTTTGGATAAGAAGGCAACTTCCGTGAAAAATAAGGGAGGTTGCGTCGGCAACCTCCCAACTTCCCGGATTATCCTTTTCCAACCTTCCGAAGTTTTATTAATTCAAGGCAACCTCATTCCATCCGGTTCCGTCATGGAAATACAAGGCGCCATAGTCGCTGACATAAAGATCGCCCATGGCGCCGGCAGGAGCTGTCGACTGCGGTTCCAGCCGCAAAACATCCTTCACGTGCAGAGATACCTGCGGTTCTGTGACCCGGATGCCGATGTTACCGTCGTTTGTCATGGTTATCCCGTGCTCCGGCCAGTAGCCGCGGGCGAGATGAACCGCGTAGGAGTCCGCAGCACCATAAATTCTGAATGAATCACCACCCATTCCATCGAACCGTATCCCTCGTTCCGCACCATCACCATCCGAATAAACACTCAAAGCATGCCCCTCGCCACCTCGTCTGTCGATAACAACGGAGCCAGCTACTTGCAGAGCTGTGCCTGCATCACTTTGAGCCCTGATTGCAAATCCGTCACTCGTATTGTCAATCCAGACGATGCCGTCAGGGGCGTCGACAGGAATATGGAACTCGCGCAGGGCTCCGCCTTCAAATGCCGACACCGGAAGGGCGGCAAATAGAACCGCCAGCACGATAGCAGTTGCAAGACCGGTATTGAACAACCTGGATACATACATTTTCATCTTTTTCCTCCATCAAATTGACTCGAAACTTCGATTGTGGAACCCGGGTTCCGGTTCGGATTGAACCGTTCAGAAGGAAAGAACGAGAAAATCGAACAGGACTTAGAAATAATTTACACAGATGAAGAATTTTTATAGAAGACGGGGTAAATCCGGAAGATTCCTGAAGAAGGATATCTATCCAGGTTGTTTCATTAATGGTAATGTTTTGGTTATCTTTGGGTTCCACTCTTGGATTCTCCAAACCTTTGGATTAGCATATTTCCTGAATGGTTACATGGCGGATGACAGTAAAAATGACAAATTTATATTATATTGCACACACTAATTAATAACATTCCTCCGTAATCATCCACTGTTTTCCCCGACTTTCCAGGTTACTGGACTTGTTCGATCAACTTGAAACCCGCAAAAAGTTCAACGAAGGGATGTGATTCGAAATTGTAAATATTTATGATGACCTTCAAGCTGGCGTGGGAGCTTGAGGTTGGCACAGGGAGCTTCACGTGCTCTGTCAATATTGGGATCAAGGTGGGCAGTATGAGTGAAATCAAACCGTGATAGGAAATCGATCGATAGAAAAAG
>CAYMWF010000147.1:0-2803 GCA_964394085.1 uncultured Gemmatimonadota bacterium
GGTATGATTTCACGGTTTTTGAAACAGCTCCGGCCGACGGATATACGGTATACGCGGGCAACGAGTTCCGCGGTCCATGGACCATGGTGGGAACCGGCGACGGCACCACCGAGTTCGATCTCGATTACGGCGGACTCTCCATGGCGAGATACATCCGTATCCTCGACGAAAACGACGGCGACCCCTACGAGTGGTACCCCGGATGCGATATCGACGCGGTATCTTCATCGCCTCCGCCGGACACGATCATCCTCGGCTACGCCGCCCACGAGGTGGACGACACCGGCTCGGGAAACGGAAACGGGCGCGCCGATCCGGGCGAAACCTTCGACCTTACCGTCACCCTGGAGAATTCGGGAACCCTGGATGCAACCGGGATCTCAGCCACCCTTTCCACGGAGGATCCTCTTGTAACGGTGCTCGCGGGAACCACCCTCTATCCTGATATCCCGCGGGGAGGGTCGGCGACCCAGACCACCCCCTTCACCCTGGCCGTCGATGCCGGCTTTCCGGAAGGCACATCAGCGGAGCTCGCGATGGACCTCCTCTGGGAGGGCGGCGGCGGCGCCGTTACCTTTTCTCTGACGGTGGGCAGGAAACCGCTGCTCCTGGTGGACGACGATGACGGCGAGGCCATGGAAGGTTATCTCCAATACTCCCTGGACGGCGCCGGGATGGAATACGATTTATGGGATGTGGTTGCTCAGGGTTCGCCGGACGGAGATGTGCTGAACGCTTACAGCATCGTACTCTGGACGACCGGGGACGACTACTCGGGCACCCTGACGACGCAGGACAAGGCTAATCTCGGGGCTTATCTCGATGACGGCGGCAGCCTCCTGCTGTCGAGCCAGGATTACCTGTGGGAAAACGGCATCGACTCTTTCGCCGAAAACTACCTGCACGTGGGCGGTTACGACAGCGATGTAGGAGTCTCGCGCATCGCAGGCATCGACGGAGATCCCATATCGGACGGGCTCGACTTCACCCTCGACTTCCCCGCCGGGCTCTCGAACTACTCGGACGACATCCAGCCGGCGGCGGACGCATTTCCGGTTTTTCTGAACAGCGCCTACAAGACGGACGAAGGCTCGGACGTGGATGAATACGGGGTAATCAGGTTCGCGGACGCGGGAGACGGCGGATTCAGGACGGTATTCTTCGCCGTGCCGTTCGAGGCCGTGCCGAGGGGAGCCGGCTCCATCGAGCTGATGACGAAAACTCTCGAATGGCTGTCGACGGAGCCGCCGGGGATATCGATAACTCTCGCACCAGAATCAACGACCATTCCGCAGGGCGGTATTCTGGAACTGGATGTAACGGTCGGGAATTCAGGTTCGGCCGCCGAAACGGTTACGATCTGGACGGCGGTGCTCCTGCCGGGCGGCGGAGTCTATCCTCCATCAGGATACCTTGCGGGGCCCGTGACCACGACGCTGGATCCGCAGGAAGTCGTAACGGGTCCGCTTTCTCATCCCGTTCCGGCGCCGGCCCCGACCGGGTTCTACACATACGGCGGATTCGTCGCCGCGGCGGGGGATACCGTAGCCGTCGACGAATTCGAGTTCGAGATCATTTCAGCAGTTCGATGATCTGTTCCGCCACTTTCTTACCGGAGAGAAGCATCCCTCCGAAGACGGGCCCCATTCGGTAGTCGCCGTATACCGCGTTCGCGGCCATTCCAGCAACCCACATGCCGGGAAACACCTCGCGGGTGTTCTCGACCACCGCCGTTTCACCGCGGGCGGCCCACATGGAGCGTTCCTTCTCTATTCCGCCCGACTGCGTATTCAGTTCGACCTCATTTTTCCTTACGAGAACCTGGACCACCTCGAGCGGATGGCCCGTAGCCTCGATTACATATTTCGACCGGAGCGTGAGCGGGTCGACATGCAGGTTCGCGATATCCACGGCCGACCAGTTGAGCACGAGACCCGTAATCCTGTTTTCGACCAGGTATACATCTTCGACCTTGATCAGGTTGAAAAACCGCGCTCCCGCCGTGACGGCCCTGTATGTCAGCGCGCTGACCGTCTCTATCGACGAAGCCAGAAAGTGGCCGTCTCCGCACGACTCGCATCGCACTCCCATCTCTTCGAGGATAGGGAGCGATTGCTCCTGCACCACGATCCTGTTGAACATCATGCCGCCGCCCCACATTCCGCCGCCGATGCTGAGCTTGCTCTCGATAAGCACGGTCTTGAGACCGGCATTCGCAAGGTAATACGCCGCCGTCAACCCGGCGGGGCCGCCCCCGGCGATCGCCACGTCGCAGTCCAGCGCATCCGAAAAATCCTGCATATACCGCTCGATTATCGCGCGTGAAATCTTTATGTCGTCGAGTCCTGTCATTCCTCTGTCTCCCCCTGGAACATCCCGGTTATTCATTCACACATGTCTTAAAGCCGCGATCAGCGAATTGCCGGGTTCGCCCTCATTCTTCCCGGCCGAAACCGTGGGAAATCGGTGAAAACCGGCGAAACGCCTCTTGTTTATATCAAGCCGCAGCCGGCTTGTCTATTTGTCTCTCAAGGCTTCCGGTATTTCCGATCGCCAAGCCGTCGATAATAAGTGAACATCGAAATAAAAGTCAAGCGCGACGGTGAACAATTTGCCGCCGAAGCAAACATGACCACTTGAGCTAGAATTTCCGCGTCACTGGTGCGTTCAGCGGTGATGTCCCACGGCCGGGTAAGAAGTAACCCCCGCCGGGCCCCGACCAGGCATCCGCTGAAATTCTTCACGTGACGAAAAGAATCGGCAACGGGGAAAGAGACCGAGCCGGCTGGGTTCGGTCCGACCG
>CAYMWF010000147.1:2903-6106 GCA_964394085.1 uncultured Gemmatimonadota bacterium
AAATTCTTCACGTGATGAAAAGAACCGGCAACGGGGAAAGAAACCGAGCCGGCTGGGTTCGGTCCGACTGAAAAATTCTTCCCGTGAAGGGCGGCGGCTCTTGACATTTTCTCTCTTTTGATATATATTCTGGTATATACCAGTGTTGATTGGAGGTGTATCATGGAAACCGCAAAACTATTCATCAATGGCCGCAGCCAGGCTGTGAGATTACCAAAGAATTTCAGATTTTCGGGCAAGGATGTTTTTATCAACAAAATCGGAAAGATGGTTCTCCTTTTGCCGAAAGATGATCCCTGGGCCTCGTTGATTGACAGCCTCGACCAGTTTACTGACGACTTCATGGACGGCAGGGATCAACCCGGCCAGGATTCCCGGGAGCATTTGTAATGAAATTTATGCTCGATACGAATATTTGCATTTATATCATCAAGCGAAAACCCTCCGAAATAATCGAACGTTTCAAACAGACGGCAATTTCGCAAATCGGTATTTCGTCCATAACACTGAGTGAACTCTTTTACGGTGCTTCAAAAAGCTCGAAACCCGTTCAAAATCGCCTCGCACTGGCTCAGTTCATCGCACCTCTGGAGGTTTTGCCTTACGGTGATGAAGCGGCCCGGTCCTATGGCGACCTCAGGGCTTCTCTCGAAAAACAGGGCACCCCAATCGGCTCCCTCGACATGCTGATTGCGGCCCACGCACTTTCAACCGCCTGCATTCTGATCACGAACAACGAAAAAGAGTTCCTCCGGATACCTGACCTGAAGATCGAGAACTGGGCGGTATAACGTATCCCCAGGGTTCCCGAAAACAGAAAAATTGCTTTCACGGTTTATATTTTCCGATACCGGTAAAGAGATGTAAGTCCTTGGCGATAAAGAGAAAGTATGGTAGTCAGGTATTCAGGGATAAATGATTGGCAGCCCGGGATGAATTGATGACTGATCGAATTTTACTTGTCGATGACGATTCGAATCTTCACGCTTCCAGCATGAGGACGCTGGGACGCAGTTTCGAAATAGAAACCGCAACCAGCGGAATCGAGGGGCTCAAGCTAATCGAGGCCAGCGAAACGCCGTTTGTCGTTATCGTTTCCGATCTCAGGATGCCGGGAATGGACGGAATCGAATTTCTGACCCAGGTCCGCGCGAAATCTCCGGATTCGATCAGGATCATGCTCACCGGATTCGCTGATCTTCAGACAGCCATGGACGCTGTAAATACCGGCCAGGTTTTCAGGTTTCTTACCAAACCCTGCCCGATGAAGATGCTCCAGGGAGCGATCGATGCCGGAATCGCCCAGCACCGCCTTATCCGCGCAGAGCGGGAGCTGGCGGGGCTGCGGAGGCTGGAACAGGCGATGGAAGGGATCATCACCGGGTTTTCCGCCCTGGTTGAAGCAAGAGATCCCTATACGGCCGGTCACCAGAAACAGGTGACGAAGCTCGCCCTTGCAATCGCCGACACCCTCGGAATCAGCAAGGATCACCGCAGCGGTCTTCACATGGCGGCGATGGTTCATGACATCGGTAAAATCTATATACCCGCCGATTTTCTCAACAAGCCGGGACATCTCACTGAAGTCGAATATACCATCATCCAGACACATCCCCAGGTCGGCTGCGATATACTGAAATCCGTGGATTTCGAGTGGCCGATAAGCAAGATAGTCCTTCAGCACCATGAGCGGCTGGACGGGTCAGGCTATCCGGACGGTATTACCGGCGACGATATTCTTCCCGAAGCGAAGATTCTCAGCGTGGCCGATGTGGTCGATGCAATGTCCTCCCACCGGCCGTACAGGCCCAGCCTGGGCATAGATACAGCGCTGAAGGAAATTGAAGCGAATAGCGGTTCTCTCTACGATTCCGATGTTGTCACCGCCTGCCTGGCCCTTTTCAGGGAAAAAGAATTTTCACTGCAGCGATAAATAATTCTTAATTTGTTGTTATTGATAGGGACGCACCGGAGCAGTGAAGCCGGGCAAGGTGAGTCTTTCAAGCGGATAGTGAACAGCAACTTCCGATAAGTCCCACAAGCTCCATCCTGAAGCCAACTTCTCTTTCATGTCATATCTAATTCCCATGCGGTCCAGCGTTTCCCAATAGTGAAGATGGGTAAGCTCATGTAACAAGACATATAAGGGTTCACAATGTGTAACCCGGGGACACACCGTTACTGTGTTTGCATCGGGATCATAACCGCCGCCACCGATCCAGGCAAAACTCAGATGACAACGATACTCGGGATACCGCCAGGAGAACCCGGTGATTTCTTCAACCTGTGAAAAGAAGTTTTCGCCGACGGCATCCCATGCTTTCTCGAGTAAACTGCCGGTCTCGCGCAGTTCACGCTCTACTTCATGTAAGTTGCTCTCGATGTGTCGAGTCAGATGCTCCAGGTCCGGCGGCTGTACAGTGGGGTAGTAACACTCGATACAAAATTCCAGCATCTCCTCGAACATCTGAGGAAGATTTTTCCCTCTCAAGATGCCGAGATCCCGCTCTGAATCAGTATGGAATGAAAGACGCGGCATATTCCATCCTCGAAGAGGGGGAAGCATTCGTCAGGATCTAGTTCTTTCAGAGTGAATTTGCAGCACGTCAGTGATGTCCATCCGAACTCGATCGTTTCGGAAATCAACTCGGCTGAAGCCCCTTCAATTCTGCGCCGGCTGAATCAGCCCTGTCATGAGGAGTAACCTCTTGCCTGGATGAGTGGTATTTTGCTGCGAACGAACACGCCGTTTCCCCTGCCTACTTCGAAACCGTTTGAATCATAGACTACAGATTCAGCAATGAATTGGGATCTGTTTTTATGAACAACCTTCCCGACGGCCTTCAGACTTCCTTCCGAAACCGGCCTTGTAAGATAGGTTGTAAACGACGTCGTGACTACAAACACCTCGGCCTCGTAAGAATTTGACGCAAAAAAAGCTGCGTCATCCAGCATTTTGAAGTAAACAGAGCCGTGCACGGCGCCGCCGGAATGATGGAATTGTTCGGACAACTCAATTTTAATTTCAGCAATCCCCTCCGAAATAGTCATGGTCGGTTTGAATATTTGATTAATCGGAGCGGCGGCATACATGTTTTCCAGTGCTCTGAAGTGATTATTCCCGGTCAATGTTTCTCTCCATCTGCGCAGAACGTGTCGTTAAGCTGCGGGCTGGCCTGGCGCGGTTCTGGCGTCAGCCGGAA
>CAYMWF010000148.1:0-6035 GCA_964394085.1 uncultured Gemmatimonadota bacterium
GGCGGATGTAAAAGATTCAACGAATGCAGAACCCGCTATCTCTGGGACGAAATCGGATTGGCGATAGAATCGATCCTGGCGAAATACTCGTTAGCCGACCTTATAGTTCCTTCTTCCCCCGAAAATCCCTATACCCCCGGATAATTCGGCCCTTACACCTTTATGAAGAGGCTGATTCGAGAAAAATGAATTATCCTGATCCGGACATTTCCGCTTTTTTAAAAAATTTCGAAGAATCCTGAAGAATCCGATTGACACGGTTGACAGCCTTGATTATATTCTCCGCTTTTCTAAGGCTGTTCGTGAATTATTTCACGATCGGTATTCTGCCGGGGCCTGGATGAATCAAAAAGGCGACGACAGCAGAAACCGGGTATCGAGATTAAAGCAGATAAGCCTGCTTACAACGATTCCCGCCGCTTTACTCGCCGGTCCGCTTATAGGTTTTTTCGCCGGAAGAGCGCTCGACAGGTGGCTCGGCACTGAACCTTGGCTCCTTCTGGTTTTTTTGATTCTGGGCCTTATTGCTTCAGGCAAGGAAGTATACCGGTTGATCAGCCTCGCAGATAAAGAAAACGGACGGGATTGACGGGTTTGCCGGGGGGTGCCCAAACCGGCTGTAGAAGCTGATTAGGATGGATTCGAGTTTTATAAAGCGGGTAATCAGAACATCCCTGATCGTGGGAAGCCTGATAACGCTTTTCCTCCTGACCTACCGCTTCGACGATTACCGGATCGGCACAGCCTTTTTCGCCGGAGTCGCCTGGAATTCGGTGAATCTGAAATTGATACAGATTCTGGCTGAAGCAGCCACGGCGCTGTGGGTGCCGGCCGCCGGCGGAAGACAGCTCGATAAAACCAGGCTCGCGTTGCTGATACTGGTAAAATTCCCCGTCCTCTACGGTGGTGGTGTATTTTTGGCGTTGCGTCCGGACCTGGTTCCTACTGCGCCTCTTCTCCTGGGTTTTACGCTGCCCTTTGTCGTAGCGGCGCTCAAATCGCTCTCCCTGTGGATGATCGGAAGATTCGAACGAACCGACATGCAGGATTGACGGCGGATCCGGGAGAAGAACCGGCGGTAAAAGAGGATATAAAGTGAAAGATCGCTTCATTCCAGATGCTTCCCGTACCGGTCGCGGGCACGGGTTCGAGAAAATGGGAATCTCCGAAGTTGTGCTGAGGTGTTTGATCATCGCAGGAGTAGCCGGAGCGGTCCTGATCACCCCCGGAACCGCGGCTGCAGCCACACCTGAGCTCCCGAACTTCATCACCGTCATAAACTATGTGTTTGACGGGGCAACCTGGTCTTCCTTCCTGGTGGCCTGGGAAAACGTGATCTTCTGTCTTATCATTGCCTGCATTCTCGGCATCCTGTGCTGGATGGCGACGAAAAAACAAGAAAAGATACCCCGCGGTCTACAGAATCTTCTCGAATGGTATGTCGAAACGATGGATAACTTCCTGGGGGGCATAATGGGCGCAAAAGAGGGCAGGAAATATGTCCCGTTCCTGGGCACTCTTTTTATCTATATCCTGTCGATGAACTACTTCGGCCTCTTCCCGTTGATGAAATCGCCGACGGCCAACCTCAACACCACGGCCGCCCTGGCAGTCACCGTCTTCTGCTACGTTCAATACACGGGTATCAGAAGACTCGGCATCGGAGGTTACATACACCACCTGGCCGGGAGTCCCGTGGACGTCATCGGCTGGTGCCTGGTGCCTTTGCAGCTGCCCCTGCATATCATCGGCGAATTCGTCAAACCGCTGAGTCTGTCTCTTCGTCTTTTCGGCAATATCGTCGGTGAAGACACCCTGATCGCCGTCTTCTGCATGATGGGAGCCGGTATTTTAGCGTTCACTCATGCACCGGTCGGTGCACCTGTGCATTTCGTATTCGTATTCCTGGCGCTGCTGTGTGGCCTGATCCAGGCTCTCGTATTCACTCTGCTGAGCAGTGTCTACTTCATGAATATGCTGCCTCACGATGAGCATTGAACCACGGCAGCGATAAGTCAACACATCCGTGATGTACGGATAGTGCAAGGAGAAAAAAAATGGAAGCTTCCACCGCCCTGGGACTCACACTTCCTCTGAGCGTAGGAATCGCCGCAATCGGCTCCAGCTTCGGTCTGGGGAAAGCAGTATCGGCGGCGATGAACGCAATGGCGAGGCAGCCCGAAGCAGCCGGAAAGATCCAAACCGGTATGATCATCGGGTGCGCTCTCATCGAAGCGCTCACCATTTACGCTCTGTTCACCGTATTCCTTTTCATGGGCAAAGTATAAGGTTGCCAAGACAACCCGTGAGAGCGTACCTCCGGCTGCCTGCCAGTCGGGGTGCAATATTGAATAATCAGAGGTATTCTCATGAGAAGGTTACCGCTAATAATCCTGATTCTGGCATTTGTCCTGCTTTTTTCTCTGCAGGCCGCCGGCGTCACTGAGAATGAGCATGAAGATCCGGCCGGCTTAGGTCATAACGAACCGGCGACTGCGTCGCTGCATTCAGACGAACATGACGGGGAGCATGCCGCCGGAGCAGACCACGGGGAAACGGGGGGAGGACACGCTGCACCGCACGAAGTGAAACCCGCGGTTGTAGTAACTCAGATCCTCGGATTCCTGCTGGTGCTCTGGATTCTCAAGAAATACGCATGGAAGCCCATGCTCGCAGCTCTCGACGAACGTTCCGAACGTATCCGGAACGATTACGATGAAGCGGCGAAAGCAAGGGAAAAAGAGGAAAAGCTGGTAGAGGAGTACAGCCGCAAACTGGCTGACATCGATCAACTGGCGAGAGAAAAGATACAGAGCGCCGCGGAAGAAGGCAGCGAACTCGCTTCCAGCATTCGCGAAGAAGCTCGAGCCGAAGCCTCAAGCATACTTGAAAAAGCCCGTGAAAATATCGACAGGGAAATCGCTTCGGCACGAACAGCTCTCCGCGACGAAATCATCAATCTCTCAATCGATTCTGCTGAAAAGGTAATCCGGGAACAACTCGACGAACCACGACAGAAACAGCTCATTTCCCGGTACCTGGATGAAATAGAGGAGAATCTCACGTGAACGGATCGATAGTATCCAGGCGGTACGCATCGGCGCTCTTTGCAGTCGCCGAGCGCGAATCGCTCGCAGCCGGGTTAAAAGAAGCTCTCGAATCTTTCAGCGAGCTTCTCGCCGGTTCGGACGATCTGCGGCACATACTCCATTCTCCACGTTTCCACACCGCAGAAAAGAAAAATGTAGTCGCTGCCCTCATTGGAGAAGCAGACGATGAAACGCATGCACTCCTACATCGCTTCCTCGACCTTTTGATCGACAAGCACAGGATCGAGTGGTTCGACGAGATTCTCTCCGACTTCTCGCGCATCGAAGAAACCTCGAGGGGCATCAGTCGCGCGCATGTCACGACTGCCGGTCCTCTCGCGGAAGCGTTGAAAGACCGCCTTGAAACGGTGCTTGGGAAGCTCACTGGAGGGCGTGTTTTTCTGGAATTCACCGAAGACCCGGCTATTCTCGGCGGAATCGTCATCTCCATCGAAGGCAAAGTGATAGACGCAAGCGTGAAATATCGCCTTGACATGATGCGGGAGCATTTGAAAAGCGTCAGGGTACACTAGACGGGGACATTGATCCCCCTGGAGCGTTTCAATGAAGCTCAAACCAGAAGAAGTAAGCTCAATAATTAAAAAAGAGCTTAGCGGATACAGCGATGAGTTCGACATGGAAAGCGTTGGAACAGTCCTGCAGGTCGGCGATGGAATCGCCAGGGTCTGGGGACTGAACGACTGCATGGCCAGCGAACTCATCAAGTTCCCCGGCGATGTGACCGGAATGGTTCTCAATCTCGAGGAAGACAGCGTGGGAGCCGCGCTGTTCGGCTCGGATACGGGAATCAAGGAAGGCGACCTGGTAAGGCGCACGGGCAAAATCGCCTCAGTTCCTGCCGGCGACGCGGTCATCGGCCGCGTTGTGAATTCGCTGGGCGAACCGCTCGACGGAAAAGGACCGGTCGCAACAGATAAGTTCAGGAATATCGAAGTGATTGCGCCGTCTGTGGTGGAACGCCAGCCCGTGAAAGAGCCGGTGCAGACGGGCCTCAAGGCGATCGACTCGATGATTCCGATCGGCCGCGGCCAGCGCGAGCTGATCATCGGCGACCGGCAGACCGGCAAGACCGCTCTGGCCATCGACACCATCATCAATCAGAAAGATACCGACATTTTCTGCATCTATGTCGCCATCGGGCAAAAGATGTCCACTATCTCCACCGTGGTAACCACGCTGGAGAAGCATGGCGCGATGGATTACACGACGGTGATCGCCGCAACGGCCGTCGATCCGGCACCGCTTCAGTTCCTGGCGCCGTACGCCGGCTGCGCCATGGGTGAAGAATTTCTCCACTCGGGAAAGCACGTGGTAGCGATTTACGACGACCTGTCGAAACATGCCCAGGCATACAGGCAGCTGTCGCTCCTCCTGAGAAGACCTCCCGGACGTGAAGCTTATCCCGGTGATATCTTCTACCTCCACTCCCGGCTCCTCGAGCGCGCCTGTAAATTGAACGACAGCCTCGGAGGCGGCAGCCTGACGGCTCTTCCGATAATCGAAACCCAGGCCGGCGACGTCTCGGCTTATATACCGACGAACGTCATCTCAATCACCGACGGGCAGATATTTCTCGAAACCGATCTTTTCTATTCGGGAGTCAGGCCCGCCATCAACGCCGGCATCTCCGTCTCCAGGGTCGGCGGTAACGCGCAGGTGAAGGCGATGAGATCGGTGGCCGGCATGCTCAGGCTCGATCTCGCCCAGTACCGCGAGCTGGCGGCATTCGCGCAGTTCGGATCCGACCTGGACGAAGCGACCCAGGCCCAGCTCACACGTGGAGAACGGCTGGTTGAGATCCTCAAGCAGGATCAATACGTGCCCATGCCCCTTGATCAGCAGGTCATGATCATCTATGCCGGCACTAAGGGCCATCTCGATGAAATCCCTCTCGAATCGGTCAGAACCTGGGAGGTGGGATTCCTGGAATACATGGCTGCTGAATTCCCGGACGTCGGAAGAGACATTACCGAAAAGAGCGTGCTCACCGAAGAAACCGAGCAGAAACTCATCAAAGCCATAGAAGCCTTCAGCGCCAAGTTCAAGTAGGATCTCGATAATGAATATCAGAGATATAAAGCGCCGTATTAAAAGTGTCGAGAGCACGAAGCAGATCACCCGCGCCATGGAGATGGTGGCCGCCGCCAAGCTGAGGAAAGCACAGGCGCGGGTCGAATCAGCCCGTCCTTACACGAGGCATCTCGAGGCCTTGCTTCCCAGGCTGATCGCAGCCGGAGAAGAGAGAGCGCTCGAACACCCGCTTCTTCTAAAAAGCGGCTCCGACGACTGGGACTTGACCGAGCAGGATGAAGTCCAGGAACGGGACGAATCGGCTCCGAAGCTGCTCGTCCTCTTTACAGGCGACAGGGGCTTATGCGGGTCTTTCAACAGCAATCTGATAAGAAGAGCCCAGTCTTTTCTGGAAGAGCGTCCGGTTGAAGATTCGATGCTCTATTTCGCCGGGAGAAAGGGTTCGGATTTTTTCAAGAAACGCAACTGGAAGATAGCAGGCGAAGCCCTTGATCTCGAAGGGGGCACAAATGAACGCGCGGTGAAGAACGCGGTGGAAGAGATAACCTCCCTATACAGGAAAAACCATGTACGGGAGGTGGTGTTTCTTTATATGAAGTTCAAATCCGCCATGACGCATACAATAACTTTGTCACCTTATCTGCCGCTAGAGTCGGGAGATATCGACACCCTGGAAACCCGGACCGTTGACTACATCATCGAACCCGATCCCCAGGGTCTGCTGGATGCGGTCATACCGAGATACTGTCACACCCTGTTTCTGCAAGCCATCCTCGAATCGTTCGCTTCAGAGCAGGGCGCCAGGATGATCTCGATGGGAGCCGCTACAAAGAACGCCGGTGAGATGATCGATCATCTCACACTGCTGAGGAACAAGGCGAGACAGGCCGGAAT
>CAYMWF010000149.1:0-1151 GCA_964394085.1 uncultured Gemmatimonadota bacterium
TTAGTGTGTTGTTTATTCTGATGCTTGTGCTGAGGTTGAGGCTGAGGCTGAGGCTGAGGTGGCGGCGGAGGTGGAGGCTGAGGTGGCGGCGGCGGAAGTGGAGAGTCTTCAATACGAGATCTACTTCAGGTCGAAAGAATGCGGAACCATGGAGGTCCGGCTGGCCGATATGGATTTTGAAGGGCGGCCCGTCTCCCGAGTCGAGGTGGAGCTTCATGTCAAGCTCAAATATTTCCTGCTGTCGGTCTATTCCTCCCATTCGAACGAAGAGGCGCTCATCGACGCTTCGGGAACCTTTCGATATACCAGGAACGGAAAGGAAGGTGCTACATCTACGAAGATTGCCGGAACCCGGGAGAATGCTGAGTTTCGATTCGAAATCGAAGAAAAGGGAAGGATCCGCGAGAAGGCTTTCAAGCGTGCAGACTACGATTTCACATCGATGGATGAGCCCGATCTACAGGTACAGGGGCGGGAGGAGAAATTCAGGGTACTGAACCTCGAAAAATGCAGGATTGAAGATCACACCGTAACGTGGGTCAGGAGTGAGGAGCTCTTGGTCGGGGGCGAACCCGTCGAGACCAGGGTAATCGAATTTCAAACTCCCGAGGAATTCGGCACAAGGTGGGTAACACCGGATCTCGGTCTCCTGGTCAAGGAAGAGGGGAAAGACCGGGACGGGGACTACGCCGTCAAGCTGGCGCAGCTGGCCGATTAGTCTCGGACACCGGATGATGGTGGAGAAACCCCGATTGATGGTGGAGAAACCCCGGATAAACCTGCCAGCCGGCCCCGGTCCGGCTGGGGACTCGAATCCGGGAGAGCCTCAGCCTTCGGGATTCTCCCTCCACGGTTGATGACGGCTCGTTTTCGTTATCGAGTCCTGGTTCACCGGTGGGTGAATCTCGACCGGCTCTCTTCCTGAGATCCAACCGCGGCAGTCGGCGCCGAAGTGTCCAGCGCATCAGTCGGCCCCAAACAATGACCAATCAGTCAAAAAGCTCCTCTAACCATCCTGATATTTCTCACGTGGTAACTCGCCGGCTGGTGAATCCGGTTCCGCTTCTTTACAGGGTTCCAACCGCATCAGTCGGTTTCGATTCGTGATCATTCTACCGGATGGTACTCGCTGCCCGGAGCTTCACAACCGG
>CAYMWF010000149.1:1251-5618 GCA_964394085.1 uncultured Gemmatimonadota bacterium
CTTGTTATGAAAGCCATGCTTCATACTTTGATTTTTTCAAAAATATTATTTTTTTCTATTCGTATGAGAAGAGTCCGACCCCATTAAAATATCGCTGCTCCCGCCGCAGATAACCCCTTCCGGCGTATTCCCGGATGAATTTTGAAGTTTTTACCGGAATGATCTCTGAAACGAGCTCAGAAGCAAAATATATGAGCCTATAACTTATTGGTTCACAATAGGTTACGCGATCGGCAGATTTGACATTGGTCTTTATTCGATGTATATTCGACTTTCAGGCTGGTTTCCAGATAAAACAGGAGCCGACAGCGTAGAAATAACGAAAACACTCGACTCAGAACCGACAAACAGCAGAACCTGAGAATAACCGGAAAATGGAGGAAGGAAAAATGGGACATGAAGAAGTGAAGATCACCCGAAGGGGAGAAAGAGAAAAAGCGGAACTTTTCGATAGGGAGCTGGACAGCCCGGAAGTAATTCGTCGTTACGAGGCCGCGGCTCGCGGCATGCAGAAAAACGAGGTGGTCGCGGCGTTTTATCTCGCCGAGGTGGAAAAACGCAGACTCTGGTTCGAGCTCGGATATTCGTCCGTGATCCATTATGCAAAGGAAGCGGGGGATATCAGCGAGGGTAAGGCTTACAGCCTCCTCCGGATAGGAAAGGGGCTTGCCGGATATCCGCTTCTTCGCAGAGCATATTCTGCCGGCCGCATCTCCTGGACCAAGGCGCGGGAGATCTTCCGGCTCAAGGGTGGATTCGACGAGGAGGAGATGCTCTGCAGGGCGGAAACCCTTGACAACCGTGAACTCGAAAGTTTCGTCTCGGCTCGTAACAGGGCTCTCCAGGCGACACGGAAGAGACGGGCGACCAGCATCGGTGCGGCGGAGGTGCTCGAAACTCCGGGCATCCTTCCCGGCGACCTTTTCCTGACCCCCTCCGCGTCCGGCGCCTCCCCCGCCCGGAGTGATCTTTGCGCGGAGGACGACACCGGTGAGACGGCGCCTGCCGGAATCGACGGTCAGGACCGTGAAAATGGAGCGGCGCCGGAGTATGAACCACTTTTCGAAGGTGAATCAGCAACTGCCGGTTCCGGTGGAACTGAATCAGCAGCCGCCGGTTCCGGTCCAGGGGCAGGTGCCGGTAGTTTTCCGATCGATCCTGTTCCCGGGTCTGTTTCAGTGATGTTCAGACTCACACCCGAGGAGCACGCAATTTTGCAGGCCGCCCACCGGACCTGGAAGCGAAAAAATAGAGCCGAATGGAAGAGGGAGCGGATGCTCGCCACCCTCTTGAGGCACTACCTCGCGGAGACCGCTGAATCCGCCTGTCGCGAAAAAGCTTCCACACCTCCCACTGCAACCCGTTCCCTGAACCAGGCTTCCGATTCCTCCGCGGATGATTTCCCCGGAGAGCGTGGCGCTCAGTCGACCGGGAACGGATTCGCACTCCCCGAGAAGAGAACAGGAAATCCCCTCGCGCCGGACGGCGCTGAAGACGGAGCGTCCGGAGAAGTGGATTCGGGGCGGGAGGTCTCGCCGGTTTTGTTCGATTCTCCTTACTCTGTCGTTATCTATCATTGTTCCGAGTGCGGGAAGAACGCGATGGCCGGGAAAAGAGGCGACATGCTCGAAGTGGATGAGCCGATCGTTGAGCAGGCCCTTTGCGACGGCTCTCTGCATGAGGCTGACGAAAACGGGATGCCGGGGAGGAAAAAACGTTCGGTGAGTCCGGCACTCCGGAAGAAGATATTCGCCCGGGACAGAGGCGTCTGCAGGACGCCGGGCTGCGGCAGTTCCTCCTTCCTGGAGATCCACCATGTAAGGCCTCTTTCGCGGGGCGGAGTATTTGTTACACTCGACGCACCGCCTCCACCAGGAGAACCAGGACCGGAATCTATAGTTCTTTCACCAAGGTTACCATAGATGTAAACCTTTATCTTGTCAGGATATAGAACTACTTTCTCTATCATTATATTCAAAAGAGAAGCTTTCTGTTCGTCAGTAGCAATCTCAAACAACTCAGTGAACTTCACAAGTGCATCTTGAGCAGCCGTGGCATCCAGGCGTTTCTTTTCATACTCCTGTATCTCAAGCCCTAAATATTCGATTTCACTTGTCGCCTGTTTTCGCTGTAAATACAATTCCTCGAGATCCTTCATGATATTTTTGCCGATCTCAAACACACCCTTGTCATCAGGATCATTTTCCCCAAACCACTTGTGACGTGTATATATTTCTTTTTCCAAAGAAGGAAGTTTCCTTTCCATAGTCTTCTTTCTCTTTTTCAATTCAGAAATCTTCTCTTCTCCTTCTCGATTTGCATCCCTGATGACTTCATCCATCAAATCCAGATTCTCACCTACCTTCTTGACCTCACGAGCAACTGCATCTTCTATCTCTTCTGCAGGCACATAGCCAGTTACACAATGGTCATCCAACCTATAATCATTTTTTGAACATCTATAATAGAAATAAAGCTTACCTCTTCCTCCAGAAGTCTTCGGATACATGGAAGATTCGCACCTGCCACATTTTAAAAGCCCTCTCAAAAGGAAATGATGTTTCTGTTCTTCTTTGTAGTTGGTCCTTGTACTTCTGTTTTTATCTAGAAGCTTACTGACTTTCTCAAACAATTCATCAGAAACAATTGCCTGGTGTTTTCCTGGATAGATATTTTCTTTATGCCGAACATTACCAGCATAAACAGGATTTCTCAGGATTCTGGATACTGAAACTCTGTTGAATTTGTGACCCTTATGAAGCTTCCCCTTTTTTGTTATATATTCTTTCCCTCTATAGCCTTTTTCGTTTAAAATAACTGCTGTTTTATCAAGAGAACCAGTTTCCAAGTAGGTATCAAATATAAGGTTAACGACTTCTGTTTCTTCTGTGTTTACCTGAAGAATACCTTTTTGCTCTGAATCATGGTCATAACCAAGAGGAGTTCCTCCATTCCAGAAACCTTGTTGTGCTCTCCACAGCATCTTATCTTTCAATCTTTCAGATGTTTGTTCTCTTTCCAATTCAGCCAACGCCACAATAATCTTGATGATTACTCTTCCTGTTGGAGTAGAAGTGTCAAAACTTTCATTCAATGAGATGAAATCGATTTTGTGTTCCTGAAAGAAATCAAAGAGTTTGTAGAAATCTAGGGACGATCTCGTAATTCTGTCTATTCGAACAACAAGAACCGTATTTATTAAATCCTTCTCAATGTCAGCAAGTAATTCCTGGAGTTTGGGTCTATCAGTGTCTTTACCAGACTTTCCTTCTTCTCTGTAAACCTTGAATACTTTCCATTCTTCTTCTGCGGAATTCTTCAGGTTTACGAATGAGATCAGCTTTTCTTCCTGAGTATCAAGGCTACCTGCCTTCACATCCGCTTGCATCTGGGTTGAAACTCTGAGGTATAGACCACACTTTTTCATCAGAACTACTCCTTATTCAATTTTAAATTTAGATCAGATCCGGATCAAAAGGAGGGTGTCAAGGGGAAAAAGGAGAACTTCCTCTTGAAGAAGGAGATTATGCAGAATTATCGATCTACTATCATAGGAGATTGCCCAGATGCTGATAAAAGTTCTAATAGATACTTTCCTGTGTATTCATCAGCACCCATATCAACTCCATCGCCGAAGGGCCTGGGATCTCCCTCAAAATCGAATTCAGGCGCACCAGCAGAAGTGCCTGTGTCGATGCAGGGAGAACCAAGGGTCAGGTGGAAGTCGCCATTTTCGGGATCTAAGAATAGAGGATCAGCGTCTATGTTACCTTCACCTTCCCAGCCACCCATGATATCGGAGTAACAAATGGAAGGATCGGGGACGCTATCATCGACGAATATCTGACCATGAGCGTTATTCCACAAAATGCAATTAGTGATATTCACATCGATACTCTTGTCTATCAGGACGACTCCATAACCCTCTGTATTGTCTGCTATGGTACAATTAGTGATATCTAGTTGGTCCGAATTGCAAAAGATCGATGAACCAGTGTTTGAGGTAATAAGGGAATTGACTATTAAATAGTAAGAATCATCTCGCATATTAAATCTAACGCCAGCAACACCGTAACTCCCTCCGACATTATTCGAAATCACACATCTCGATATTATCAATTCTTCAGAAGCTGTATAAATCGGGTACCCAGACTCTTCAATGACACATCCGGTAATTCTGCAATCCTCTAAAATCAAATCAGCTTTATTGAAGATTCCATACCTAGACGAATTCTGAATAGTGAATCCTTGCACTGTTTGAGGGATATAGTGGTTGATACTTTCATATCTCAAACCCCGGACGTTTGATGCATACTCACAATCAATAATGGTGGCGTCAGGACCAGCTTCGGAGACCAACGTCAGGC
>CAYMWF010000150.1:0-5560 GCA_964394085.1 uncultured Gemmatimonadota bacterium
TGTATATTCAGGGAAAGCGGCATTTGTGAAAAACGAGTGCTGAATCGGTGCTAATTGATGACCAAGCGGCTCAAGTGTTTCGGATCCGGCCGGTACTCATCAGCGCCCATGTCGAAGCCATCGCCAAATGGCCTTGGATCTCCTTCAAAGTCGAATTCAGGAGCTCCATTCAATGTGCCGGCGTCGATGCAGGGCGAACCAAGAGTCAGGTGGAAGTCTCCGTTTTCAGGATCGAGGAAGAGTGGGTCAGCGTCGATATTACCTTCCCCGGGCCAGCCTCCAGCAATGTCAGAGTAGGTGATAATCGGTTCTCCTAAATCGTTATTTATTTCGGTTACTGGGTCATCCCAGAAAATACAATTTGTGATGATTGGCGAATCATTCTGGCCGCAATGTAGACCACTACCTTCAAGTGCGGTGTTTCCAAATGCAGTACAATTTACTACTGCCGAAGGAGAAGCACCATATATCGCTCCGCCATACGTGGATGCATTGTTCTTGGCAAATATTGTGTTATATATTTTTAGGAAAGAGTCTTCACTAGAGTCATAATAATATAATCCGCCACCATAACCAGCATTGTTATACACAATTACACAGTTTATAATCTCAGCATTGGAATTGAAACAAATAATTCCACCACCCGATTGAATGGTTTCGCAATTTAATATCCTACAGTCGATGATTGATGGTGAAGCATTAGAGCATAGGATTCCACCTCCCAGATAATAATCAAATCCATTTTGAATTGAAAAACCTTTAAGTTTCGCATCAGGTGGTTCAAATTCGTGTATATAGAATCCCCTCCCGTCATTCTCACAATCGATCACTGTCGCTTCAGGGCCATTTTCAGATTGAACGATGATTGTCTTACCTAAATAGTCGATATTCTTGTTGCCTTCACCGGCATAAGTACCGTCGGCTACAAGGATGGTGTCAAGGTACACCGCAGCATCGATAGCTTCCTGGATTGTCGGGTAGTCCTGGGGAACGCGTCTGGTTTTAGACATGGCACCTTTCTCGAAATTAAATCCAAGAAAATGTTCTATTGCACCCATGTCAATCCGATGACCACCGCCAGTCCGGGGAGTGAAAGACGGATCGCCGGCATCAATGCAAGGCGATTCGGGAAGCAACCTGAAGTCGCCGTTTCTAGGATCAACGAACTGGGGATTGGCCATGATGTTACCAGTGCCTGGCCATATGGCGCCCTGCACATCAGAATAATCAACCTGGGTCCATCCATTCCAGTCGGAAATTTCATCACCGCTGTTTTCCCAAACGATGCAATTTACTATTGTCGCATATGCATAAGAACCAATACACTTGACACCACAACCCGAGTTACCAACAATGGTGCAATTAGTGAGATCTGGGTAACCCGTAGAGTACACTCCGCTACCGGTATTCCCGGCGATAATGCAATCCGTTAATTCCCCACCACTACAAACTCCTCCACCGTTATTTTCAATAATCACGCATTTGGTTGCGAAATTTATGCCAGCTATTCCACCACCGTCTCTTGCTGTGTTGCTCCGCACAACGCAATTCGCCATACGGTCACTGCTAGATATTCCACCACCACTTCTATCAGGGTTGTAGTTATCATGGATATAACAATTATTTATTATGGTGGCGTCGGAGATACCACATCCGGTATTTTCTGAAATTTCGCAATCGATAACACGCGAAGATCCCCTGATTCCTCCTGTACCCACACCTTTATTCCAATAAAGGTAACAACCAATAACGATTGAATTAGTATTATAGGCAAAAATCCCTCCAGTACCATCAGCCTCGTTATTTGTAAGAATGCAGTTCAAAATAGTTGGTGACGATTCTAAACACCGGATAGCCCCACCAGAACCATCCGGCCAACCACCGGTTACATAACCATTTCTGATAGTGAAACCATCCAGGATTGATAAAGAATCCTCCTCACCCTGGAAACAGAATCCACGACCCTCTTTTTTGCAATCTATTATAGTAAACTCAGGACCACTCTCTGACAATACAGCGATTCTTTTCCCTAAATAATCAAGATTCTTGTTTCCTTCACCAGTATATGTTCCATCCGCAACAAGGACTGTATCTCGATTGAATGCAGCATCAATTCCGTCCTGAATCGTCGGCTGGTCCCCCGGCACCCGAATCGTCGCACTTGACACCACAGACACCAATAGCAGCAGTGACAGACTGCCCACTGCAAGGATGCGAGTGAAGGTTCGTCTCATTTTATCCTCCCGAGCTGAATACTTAACTTACCCGAAAGTATAGCACGGAACCGCCTGATCGACAAATCGGCGACGATCGCACCTCTGTTTCCGAAAAACTCCTGGTGTAGCTGCCCTGTTATTTCGACTTGGCACCAGAGTCGATGTTTACCCCTACCGAACTCTCCGAACGAATCGACTGCCATCCTACGCCACGGGTTCAGGGCAGGATGAGCGTTTTTTCACGGGTGCATGACGCCCGAACGGGATGTTACGACTCGTCGGGGATAAAGGCTCGGAAACGGCTGTTCGACAAAATCGACGACGATCGCTCCCCTGTTTCCGAATAAACCCCCACGTAGCTCACGTTTTAATTCGACTTCGCATCAGAGTCGATGTTTACCCCTGCTGAATGGCCAGGATGAATTTAGTGGGTAGCTAGCGGCATAGTTTTCGGAAAGGTGAGCGTTTTATGACGGGTGCATGATGCCTGAGCGGGATGTTACGGCTCGTCGGGTTCAGGGCACGGAACCGCCTGCCTGGCAAACTGGGCGCTTGTTCGCACCGCTGATTCCGATTTAATGGCCACGTAGCTCATGATTCAATCCGACTTCGCATCAGAGTCGAGGTTTACCCCTACTGAGGGCTCCGGATGAATTAACTGGGCAGCAACGGGCATGGTTTGGGGCAAGGTGACGGTTTTAAAATGCTGGTGTATGACTAGGATATGGGCAACATCGGCGGAGATGGGATGATGAAAATTATTCGGTTCTAGTGCCGTTCTCGACAACGGTGAATTCGAAATGGTCAAGATCGTAACGCCGACCGCCGTAACCGACGCCGGTGGCGAAGGAGTAGATGCCAGGGTACCAACCGAGTGGTACCTGGTACTCGAACTCGTAAGAGAGATTGCTGGATGGTGTTATCGATGCGAAGACCGGCTCAACCAGCGGATTACCGGGCCAAGGTGCGCCGTCCGGAAGACGGATTGTCGCAGCTGCGCCGAAGCTAATATCGTAAGGCTTGGAATTACTTACAGTGCAATTGACGTGGCTAGTTTCTCCCGGTGCAATCTCGTTGGTTTCGGGCGAGAGATATACAACAAGCTCCTTGGACTGATCGAAATAAATAGCACCCATATCACGCCTGGTGCCATCTGGATCTTGAGATCTAGGATCCCCGGTGTCGATGCAGGGAGAACCCCAGAGTAGGCGATAATCGTCATAATCCTGCGTCACGAAAATCGGGTCCTCCGCGATATTGCCGGTGCCAGGCCATCCGTCTTGAATGTTAGAATATGTGATGACTGGAGAAGCCCACGAATCATTGGAAACCTCATCAGGTGAATCGTTCCATAGTATGCAGTTCGTGATTGTCGGGGAGGAGTGCCCGTAGCAATAGATCCCACCACCGCTATAATGAGCTATATTCCCCGAGATCGCGCAGTTCGTGATGGTCGGGGAGGACCATTTGCAATAAATCCCACCGCCAGCCCAGTCAGCCCTATTTTCGGTTAATGTACAGTTCTTTATGATCGACGAGGAATCGCGGCAATAGATCCCTCCTCCGTAACTGCCTGTATTCTCAAAGATAGAGGAGTTTGTGATAGTCAGGGAGGATTCTCCGTGGCAATAGACCCCCCCGCCTGACCAGTCAGCCGTATTTCCCTCAATTTTGCAATCCGTTATTGATAGAGAGGAATAGTCGACACAACTGATGCCTCCGCCTGCATAAGCCCAATTCCTCACAATCAAACAATTTATGAGGGTCGGATAGGAAAAGTTGCGGCAATAGATCCCGCCACCACGGGATTCGGCCTTATTCCTTGTTATCGTGCAGTTCGTCAAAAACGGAGAGGAACCGGAGCAATATATTCCGCCACCATTATAGGCATTCCAGCAATTTTCAATCAGACAGTAGGAAAGCTCACCACTCCCCTGAATGAACCGGATCCCACCTCCTTGATCCAGTTCCAGAAATTGCGTGATCGATATCATCGAATCTTCTGTTCCAGCAGCGGTCAGTTCCCCTTTCACTACTAGCCCGCTCCGATTGTGCAGCAGCAATTCCACTCCCGGTTCAACCGCAAGGGTATCCCCCGTTTCAACGATAACGTTCTCCGATACGATATACGGTGAACCGGCGATCGGAAGCCGTCCGGATATCACCCCTCCGAGGACACCCTCAGGAAGCTTACCCAGACCTCCGAAAACACCCATATCGTTCTGCGATCCGTCCGGGTCGAGCCTGGAGTAGGCGTCCCCCGCATCTATGCAGGGAGAATCCTCCTGGAGCGAATAATCACCCCCATCTGGATCAGCGAAGAGTGGATCGGAATCAATGTTGCCTTCGCCGAGTCCCGACCATCCCCCCTGGATGTCTGAGTAGGTGACGATTGGACTTCCTGATTCAAGGTGGATCTCATAAGGCGAATTGTTCCAGATGATACAATTCGTGATGAAGGGATAGGACTCGAATCTGCAGTAGATCCCGCCGTGATAGGCATTCCCCGAGATCGTGCAGTTTGTGATGGTCGGGGAGGAATCCACGCAACTGATCCCGGTTGCTGTATTTTCCGATATTGTGCAGTTTGTGACTGTAGGGAAAGAAACCTTGCAACTGATCCCGGGACCCGAATTATCCGATATTGTGCAGTTCGTGATGACTGGGGACAAGAAGTAGCAACAGATACCGTAAGTATTTTCCGATATTGTGCAGTTCGTGATGACTGGGGAAGCGAAGAAGCAGTAGATACCGTTATCAGTATTTCCCGATATTGTGCAGTTCCTTATGGTCGGGGAGGATCGGGAGCAACGGATCCCGCCGCCTTCATCATCCCAACCATTTGTGATGGTGAAACCTTCCAGCCGGGATCCGGTATCCTCCCCCGTGTGGAAATAAAACCCGCGGCACTGATTTTCGCAATCGATTTCTGTATACTCTGGGCCATACAAGGACTTCACGGTAATTACCTTGCCCAGAAAATCGATATCCCGATTCCCCTCGCCCGTATAGACGCCAGGGGCGACCAAGACAATGTCACCATCCATCGCTGCGTTAATGGCAGCCTGAATCGTGGGATACTCCGACGGTACCCTGAGGTATTCATCCAGCCAGAAATCGATGCTGTAACAGGGAGCAGCTGTCAGGACGACAAGAAGCACAGTGACAATGATTGTTGTCGCTTTCATGGTTGTCTCCTTGGCGTGAAGTCCTCCCTGTGTGGATGTTCATTCGTTTCATGGAAGCATAGCACAAATTCATCGGTACGTCCACTGAGCCCCTGGTTCTTTCTGCAGTTCAGACAGTAAGTGAGTAAATCTGACTTTTCCGGTTAAATTGGATCT
>CAYMWF010000151.1:0-5542 GCA_964394085.1 uncultured Gemmatimonadota bacterium
ATCCTGCCATCACGAATTGTACAGTATCGAGTAATTCGGCTGATGATGACGGTGGTGGAATATATTGCGACAACTCAGATCCTGCCATCACGAACTGCAACATAGCCGGGAATTCAGCTGGCTGGGACGGAGGCGGGATCTGTTGCTCACAATACTCCTCCCCGACCATCACGAACTGTACGATATCAGAAAATACTGCTAACGATGAAGGCGGCGGGATCTATTGCCGCAATTCAGATCCTGCCATCACGAATTGTACAGTATCGAGTAATTCGGCTGATGATGACGGTGGCGGAATCTATTGTTCCAACTCATATCCAACCATATTAAATAGCATTCTCTGGGGTGATTCACCGGAAGAGATTTACATCAGCAGCGGTTTCGTCACCAGTTCGTACTGTGATATACAAGGCGGTTGCCCGGGAGAAGGCAATATAGCCGTCGATCCTCTTTTCAGAAACCCTGATCGCAATGATTATCGTCTGCAATCTCTATCAATGCCAGACTGCGGCGGACCCGGTGATTCTCCCTGTATTGATTCCGGTGACCCTTCATTGAACGACATGCTTTTTCCTGATTGCGATCATGGGTTAGGAGATGAGCGAAGCGACATTGGAGCGTTCGGGGGTCAAAACGAAGGTCCGCCGGTCGAAGTTACTAACAGAGAAAAGGATGAAAAAACTCCTGTCCCAGAGCAGGCTCATGTTCTAAAGCAGAATTTTCCGAACCCTTTCAATCCCGTTACAACCATCACATACACCATTAAAGAAAACGCAGAAGTATCTTTAAGAGTCTATGATATGAAGGGAAGTCTTGTTTGCATCCTGGTTGAAGAAGTAGAACATCCAGGCACTCACTCCGTGATATGGCATGGTACGAATGACAACTCCATTAAGGTGAGTTCAGGGGTTTATATTTGCGTTTTGACAGCCGGTGATGTCAGTGAAAGTATTAAAATGATTATACTGAAATAAACGATGTACAAGAGCTTGATGTAATCCGTTTATTGTTCGGCAGGTGGGAGCGCAAAGGGCGCAAAACGCAGTATCCCGAAGGAGTGAAACCGTGTTCAGTAGACATCTGTTTCTTTACCAGGTTCTGTTGATCCTGCTGATAGTTTCTTTTGCTGAATCAGAAACCATACGCGTGCCGGCTGAACAGCCGACCATCCAGGAAGGTATCCACGCTTCCACCGATGGAGACACCGTGCTGGTGGCGGACGGCACCTACACAGGGCCGGGCAATAAGCGGATCAGCTTTTTGGGTAAAGCGATAACAGTCAGGTCCGAAAACGGCGCTGATCAAACAATCCTGGACTGCGAGAATGACGGCAGAGGGTTCATCTTCAAGCGTGAAGAAAAACGCACTTCTGTTCTTGATGGGTTCACGATAAAAAATGGCTACTCCAAAAAAGGCGGCGGGATATATTGTTTTTTTGCATCCCCGACTATATCCAGGTGTTCGATCGAAAGTAATACGGCAATCATAGGGGGAGGGTTATTGTTCGTCTCCTCATCAGTATTATTATCCGACTGTACAATATCAGGAAATCAGTCCAGATCGAACATACTGGGCCACGGCGGAGGGATATGTTGTATTTCTTCATCTCCCGAGATTGGGAGATGTACGATCAGAGAAAACACTGCAAGAGGAACCGGAGGTGGGATCAGCGCAAAAAATACCGACCTGACTCTTGTTGAAAGTGCCATTACCAGAAACTCTTCGGAGAGCAATGGCGGAGGAATATATTTACATGAATCTTCTTTTAGATCCTTAAATTGTACTTATTCGTGGAATGGAACCCATCATGACGGCGGTGGCCTTTTTGTCTCTGGACCCTCTTCGATGGTCATTAGTGATTGCCTGATAAAAGCCAATATCGCCGACAAATGCGGCGGCGGTTTTTGTCTATCCAATTCAACTACTATGACTATCGTCCGATGCCTGATTAAAGCCAACTCAGCATATCGTGGCGCTGGGATCCATTGCGACAACTCAGATCCTGACATCAAGAACTCCACTATTTCAGAAAATACAGCGAGCTATGGCGGCGGCGGGATATACTGCAACTACTCAGATCCTGCACTCACCAACTGCACGATAACACTGAACACGGCTAATGATGATAACGGCGGAATATACTGTACCAACTCCTCCCCAACCATTATAGACTGCAACATAACCGGGAATATTACACTCCGAAACGGAGGTGGGATATACTGCCGCAATCGTTCATCCCCCACCATAACGAGTTGTACAATTGATGGGAATAGTGCTTTATCAGGCGGCGGTATCTATTGCCGAATCCGCTCATGCCCGACTATTACGAACTGTACAGTATCGGAGAACAGTGTCAACAATGACGGAGGGGGGATTTATTGCGTCAATTCAGAGCCAGCCATCACCGATTGCACTTTCTCGAAAAACCATGCAGCCAACGGCGGAGGGATATATTGCCTCGACTCGGAACCACCCATCATTGAATGCACATTCTCGAAAAACAACGCAGCCAAAGGCGGAGGTATCTTTTGTAACAAGTCAGAGCCTGCAATCACGAACTGCACCATATCTGAGAATACGGCTTCCTACGGCGGTGGGGTCTATTGTGACGATGATGACGCCCCGGTTATCACGAACTGCACGATATCGAATAATACGGCTTCTGGTCCTTATGGTCGCGGCGGCGGGCTCTACTGCTTCGCCAACTCACATCCAGAAATATCAAACAGCATTCTCTGGGGAGATTCACCGGAGGAAATTTACATCGCAAGCGGATCAGTCATCTGTTCATACTCCGACATACAGGGCGGCTGGCCGGGAGAAGGCAACATCGATCTAGATCCGTGTTTCACGGTGGGAGAATGGAACGATTATCGCCTGCGCTGGGGTTCATCCTGCATCGATGCCGGGAATCCCGATAAAACAGATCCTGATGATACAAGAGTCGATATGGGAGCCTTCTTCTTCGACCAGTCCAGGGAACTCATAGTATATCTATCACCTGAATCTACTGAAATCTCACCGGGCGAATCCGGGAAGGTTCTCTGTACGATATGTAACTCGAAAGATTATGAGATAAATTTCGGCGCGGCAGCCGGTATCGTTCTCCCGGACGGCTCCCCCTGGCCCGGCAACCCGATCGAAGAGCCGGTTTTTCTATCCATCGGTCCAGGCCGCAATCGCGACTGCGAGTTCGAGTACCAGGTTCCTTTGCGGTGTCCACAGGGAATATATTCTCTCCATTGCGGCGTTCGCGGACTCGCCGACTTCGGAAATGTGCTGCGTGACGAATTCTGCGACTCAGGGCTAGAGGGACTCCTCGATACGGACCGGTTCTTTTTTACCGTTGATGAAAATTCCTGCTCTTCGCAGTAATTACCAGACCGTTTCCCAAATAGCCTCTTCAAGTCCACAAATGGATACAAATGAAATTCTTCGCGCGAAGAATTTCAACGATTCGGCATCGGCTCACTGCGGAAGCACGTTGCGATTTGAAAGGGTCCAACATCTTCCGCGCAGCTGAAGGCGGTCGAAGCCCCATCCAATCTGGAAAGCCGAGTCCTCCTGGTATCGATACTTTTTGAGAACAGACTGAATGCTCCGGCTGGTGGATGGGGACTATCCGATTCAAGCGATTTCTTTATTTTTTGAAAAATTATTTTTTTTCTTTCAATCCAGCGCCTTTCCGCGGTCACGGGAAAACAGGGCCGGGAACAGGCCTACCGTCGCCGCCATTCGATCCGCGCCCGTTTTCCGTAGAAATTCCCGTCCAGACCGGAAAAAACGGTTCAGAAGCCTTCCAAATGGGCTGCTAACTCCATACTACATATTATGTTACACGTTCCGTCGATTTGACAAGGGTGTTTTTATGTGCTATATTCGCCTTTGCTGCTCGGATTGACGTCGTATTGTCGATCGGAAACAAGGTGGTTTTGTGTTATTTTCGGACTAAGAAAAGGAACAGGCAATATGAAAACAGCACCGGAGACAAAGAAATCGAGATTTGAAACGGGCCTGCCCGGGATCGAGGTGGAGAACAGGCTGAGAAGAGCTGCGGAAACCATGGATATGAGCGAGGCCGAAGTCTCCTTCTACCTCGCCGAGTTCGACGACATGCGGCTCTGGAAGGATATGGGGTACTCCTCCGTCATAGCGTACGCAGAGGCCGAGATCGGTTTTTCGATGAAGAAGACCTACGCCCTTCTCAACATAGGGAGGCGTATCAGGGTGCTTCCGGTCACCCGGTCGGCTTTCGAGAAGGGTTTGATCGGCTGGACCAAGGTTCGCGACATCTGCAGGTACCGTGGAGAATTAGACGAGGAGAAGATGCTGGAGCGGTCGGTCGCTTTCAGCGGCAAGCAGCTTGCGGAGTTCGTTACCGCGTCGAACAGGGCTTTGAAGCGGCCGCACCGAAACTCCCTGCCGTCGCAGTCGGAGGAGCTTTTTCCGCAGGATCCGGAAGAACATAATCCGCCGGAACCCGGAGAACCCCCTTTCCCCAACCTGGATAAGGATTCCTCTGCTCGATCGAAAGAGCCTTTTCAGCCGAACTCGGAGGTGCAATGTTCCCCCCTGCCGGCAGTTGTCCGCGCCTGCTCACCGGCCCGGCATGTGAGCGTCAACCTGAAACTGAGCCCCGAGGATCATGCCGTGTTGACCGAAGCCCTCCGGACCTGGCGGCGCAGGAATCCGGGGGAAAGGAAGAGGGAGGAGATGGTGGTTTCCCTCGCCCGGAAGTTCATGGAGGAAGAAAACCCGGCCTCGTTCTGCGGTCCCGGTCATGGAATCGCTACGGTGAGTGAAGGAATCGAAAAACCGGGTGATGGGTCCGGCAGCGTTATCGGCGACCGAAGCCACACCACCACCAGCCACGGCGATGAAGCCGGCGGATCCAGGACAGCCGAAGCACCGGATCAAAGTCGTGAGGTTCCTGTTCTGCTGGACTCTCCATACAATATCTATATTCATCATTGTCCCGAGTGCGGGAAAAGCACCATCACCGGCGGGAGCGGCGAACCTGTCGAAGTAGAACGGTCGCTCCTGGAAAAAGCTCTCTGCGACGGCGCTTTCCATATTGATGATGCCTGTGTCGATCGGGTAGAGCCTGATGGAAGCAACCATACCGGTAAGGAACTGCCCGCCGGAGGAAGGAACCATACCAGTAAAGAAAAATCCGTTGGAGAAAAGAGCCTTACGGGTAAGGAAAAGCCCGCCGGAGAAAGAAAACATACAGGTAAAGGAATGCCCTTCGACGGGAGGAACCAAGCCGGTATAGAAGAAAACCGCGAACGGAAGAAACTTGCACGCCGGGGAAGTCCGGGAAGGAAGAAACGTTCGGTGAGCACCGCCCTCCGTAAAAAAATCTTCATGAGGGATGGATGCGTCTGCCGTGTTCCGGGGTGCGGAAGGACATCCTTCCTGGAAATCCATCACGTGAGGCCGCTTTCGAGGCGCGGGGGCAACGAGCCGGAGAATCTTTTCCTTGTTTGCTCACGCTGCCACACCAATATCCATGAGGGCAGGATCGATGTGACAGGCGCCT
>CAYMWF010000152.1:0-5528 GCA_964394085.1 uncultured Gemmatimonadota bacterium
TGCAGCAGATGTCACGGCGGCCTGCACGAAGGCCGGTTGCGAATCGAAGGTGGCTATCCAGACTTCGATTTTCTCCATGTGGGGAAAATCGGCATGATCAACCGGGCCATCCGCCGGGCTGGGCGAAGGCCGAAAAGAAGTAGTTTTATTCGATCCTGAGCAACCTCAATTTTTCGTTCATGAGGATGGATCACATGAAATTAGACCCTTGAATACCTGCCGAGATGTAATCGGTTTCATTACTGCGCACGGAGAACCAGGGGAATGATGTCTTGTCGGCTGCAGCGTCTGGCATGCAGTGCTCGATGATGTCAGTCCGGTTGCAGCGCCAGGCAGGGCTGCCTGGCCGAATCAGGTTATCTGCAGCTGCAGAATCGAGGGAACATCTGTTTGCCCGTATGCCGCAATGTTCAATACACTCCATGCTGAATCGGGGCAAAATCCGTCACCCTACTCGATAGTAAGGTCCCCGTTCTCGATCATAGCTGCGATTTCCTTCGCAATCATTTCGAACAGGATTTCCTGGCCATTCTGATTGAGGTGGCAGTGATCGGCCAGAACTTCATGTCCGACTATTCCGAATTCGGAAATTTCGTGGAATCCGGTCCGGGCGTCTAGAAGCCGGTGCCCGTGATCTTCAGCGAACTCCCGCAGAATGCCGGCGATGCGGTCGTTCGCCATCGCAGGCGAACAGTCGCTGTCGCAAGATTTCCGCAACCAGGACAGGGCTGTTTCCGGGTCACCGAGAGCGGTGTAAAACCGGTTCAAATCGAGCTCGACGGCTGAGTGGGGTCCGAAGTCGTTTTCGAGCTTTTCGAGAATCTCTATCGCTTTGACCGTTTGATTGTCCAACGCGAAAAGATTCCAGGCTTCATTCCGCCGCCGGGTGAATTCTTCTATTTCTTCAGGTGTCCTGGTTTCATGGAAGCACGGCGACCAGGCTGAGTTCAGGTCGTTCGAGACAGGGGTGACGATGAGCAGCGGAACCTCCCCGCAGGCCGCCAGCAGCCCGATCTTGTTAAGATTGAATCGGAAGTGGTGATATACCATCAGCGATTCCTGCCAGTTCTCATAGACTCCGAATATTTCAGCTTTTTCAGGAAGGACGGACCGCTTTTTCGGGACAGGCCAGGGTTCTTTTTCCTTGAATCCGATGGTGCGGATCCTGACCTCGCGGGCGGCGGCGCGGATGCAGGTATAGAGATGAAGCCGCCATAAGCGTATCCTGATCTCCCTGATCACCGGCGATCCCTCGATCAGGTGCCTGTAGAACCTGCGCTCCAGGAACTCGTTGTGCCCCATGTACAGTATCAGGAGATCGATGTCGAATAGATCCAGGACCTCCCCGGCGAGGGGCGCGAGCCGTTGAGAACCGTAGCTGTTGGCTCCTGCGTTCACCACGTTGACATCGTATCCCGTTGACCCCGCGATCGCGGATTCGAGCGCCGCGATATCGAAGTTTACCACGTTGGACCCCCCGAGCACCGCCGGTCTCAAGGTGCCGCCGTCAACCTGTGCGGGGAAACAGTTATCTTGAAGAATATGCAAAACGGGATTGCGGCAAAGATAATCCCGATCGTCGACCGCCTCGATGAAGCCGGGCATAAGGCTCGGTTCGAAACCGGCGAAAGGATCCTCGGCCAGGTACGGATTGTACAAATCGAAAAAACGGAGCGCCGCTTCCGTCGAGGCGAGGAATACGACGAGAGGTACAAGGCAGAAAAATACCTGCTTCACCGGGGAAATCCGCCGCCGGAACTCATTCCTTCTTTTTACTTTCACGAATTCCTTCCAGCCGGCGCCGATCGGCCTGTCTCCCCCCTTGAACAACGTGAATCAGCCGCCGAAGACGGTAGATATGAATTATTTCTCCTGAAGCGGAGCCGCCGCTATCCGGACATTCGACTGCCTGTAGATGGAGCAGCCCGCGGTGCCGAGGTAGAGATCGCCCCGGCCGGAGGGGCAGAACGAGGCCGTGTTCGGGATGATGCCGTTGTTCAACCCGTTGTTGTCGAACCTCCATGCGGCGCCGCCGTCGGCGCTCGAAATGATTCCCGCGCTGGTGACTGCGCAGAGCCTTGAGGAGTTGTAAGGATGCACGGCGATGCTGTAGATGATGAGTTCCGGCGGCACGCTGTTGAGTATGTGCCAGCTCGATGCGCCGTCGATCGATTTATAGATCTTGCCCGACGCTGTTCCGGCAAAGAGGATTTCCGGATCGGCGGAGGCGATGGACAGGCAGTTGAGGTTGAGGAAATCGTCGATACCGCTGATGGCGAGGGTCCAGTTGTCGCCGCCGTTGTTCGATCGGTAAATGCCTCTGAGATACAGCAGAACGAAGACATTTTCGTCGTTCCGATCGTTGACGACGATATCCAGGGGCACGAAATCGAGAAGACCGAGCCCCGTGTTCTTCTTACGCCACAGGGCTCCGCCGTTGTCGGTCCGGTAGATTCCGCCTCCGAGGATGAGGCTGTGCAGGGTCGCGGCATAGACGCGATCCGGGTTCGATGCCGAAGAGACGATGCCGAACATCGCGGTAAAAGGCGCGATGCCGAACGAGCGTCCGCTCCAGTTTCTTCCACCGTCGATCGAGCGATAGACCTTCGTGCCCGTTGCGGCGAAGACGATGGTGTCGGAGGCGCGGCTTGCGGCGATGTACGGGATCATCCGGTCATTCTCGGGGAGCCCGGCTTCATCTTTCATCCACGAGGTTCCGCCGTCCCCGGAAAAAAAGACCCCTGATTCCGCGGCGGCATACTGGATTGTTTCCCCGTAAGCGAAATCCAGTATGAACTGGCCGTGCAGGCCATCGTTCGTTTCATGCCAGGTCATCCCGTCATCGAGAGAGCAGTAGCAGCCCGTGTTCGAGCCGAGCCACCACCTGCCGGCGACATGTTCATCCTTTTCAATCGACCATACGGTCATGCCGGGGGGCAGCCCGTCAGAGACGGATACACAGCTGCCGCCTCCGTTGACGCTTCTATACAGCCCCCCGAGAGAAGTTCCGGCGAGGACCAGCTGCAGGTCCCCTTCGGCGGCCAGGGCCCTGATGTTCCTGTGGCCCAGTCCGGAGTTGCGTTCCCTCCAGGTCGTTCCCCTGTCGGTGGTTTCGAATACGCCCCAGAAATGCGAACCCGCCAGGATATGCTCGGGGTTGTTTTCGTCGATGACCACGGCCATGGCGCTGTTTTCCATGCCGTAACAATCGATGGTGCTCCAGGTGCCGCCCCTGTTGGTGGACGAATACAACCCTCCGGCTTCATAGTTGTTTTCCGTGCCGACATAAACGTAGTCGCGGTTCGAGGGGGCTATCTCGATACAGGCGACAGGGGCTCCGGTGTCGTAGATCAGGCTGCGCCATGAATCTCCGCCGTTCGTGCTTCCGTATACCGTTTGGAGATCATAGGATCCCACGTAGATATTCCGCCAGTCGGAGGGATCGACGGCGACGTCGACTATATCGATCGGCGAGAACGTATTTCGCCACGAGGCTCCCCAGTCATCGCTGATCCTGAGAGATTCCTGGTAGAGGCCCGCGTAAACATGCTCGTCCAGGGTTTCGATGCATTCGGCGACCTGGTTGGGCAAGCCGTCCCCCAGAAAAAACCATGAATCCCCGGCCAGTTCATGCGGACCGCCGCCCCTGGCTGCGATATAGACGCCGTTTTCCTTCGCGGCGATGTCGTAGACGGGGCCGCCCTCGGGGCCGGGCAGCGGCTCCCAGGGACCGGTGATAAAGCCGAACAGGAACAGGAAAAGAAAGGGTAGCTGCATCGGATTTTTCTCCTCGGGATCAGGGCGGGAGCGCCTTGCGGAGCCGGGCCGGCTGCCGGTTTTCAACTATCAACCCGAATCATCAAGTATAGCAATCAGCCGTCCCTCTATCAAGCCGATTGCCGCCGGGGTCTCATTGTCATTGCCGGTTGTATTTCGAAATCGAAAGCGAGCGTGCCGAAGATCGCGGCGTCGTCCTTCGGGTCAGGGCATCCCCGCCATTGCCGGTTTTATCTCGAAATCGAAAGTGTCCTCGCAGATGATCGTCGCTCCGTCGTGCATGGCCGCCCGGAATGTCAGACCCGGAAGGAGAGGCGCGCCGGCCGGGATCGTCAGGGAATATTATTTGGAGGCGTCTCCGGGCTCGATCGCGAAATTTCCGTCGTGAACGCTCCAGGCCGGCGTAGCGCCGCCGGGGAGGTAGACCTCGAAAGTCACCTCCGTGGTGTCGGCGGAGCCGCCGCTGTTGGAGTAGATAATCTCCAGGTCGAGACTGCCGTTTCTCGGCACTTTCAGCTGGTAGGGATCAATCTCTAACGAAAGAGCGTCTCCCGATTCAGCGGCGACCTTGACGAGCCATCCATCAAAATACGACCCGTCGAACTGTTCCGCGGCGAGGGCGAAGCCGCCGTCCGAGGTATTGGCGACCGCCCCCGGGTAATCAGTATCATTACAACCGATCGCGCTTTCCCAGACCTCGTTTCCGTCGGAATCGGTCTTGAACAGATACAGGTCGGAGCAGCCGCCGCCTGAGGGAGTCAGATAACCGAGGACGACCAGGCCGCCGTCCAGAGGGGAAGTGACGAGATCCCATCCTTCGTCATTGTTTACATCGCCGAATGTCTCACTCCAGAGCTCCGTTCCGGTAGAATCCGTTTTTACGAGATAAATGTCGCGCGAACCCGCGCCGAATGATTTTGTATAACCGGTTATTGCGAACCCGCCGTCATCCGTCTGAATGAGGGAGCGGCCCAGGTCGTCCCCGGTCCCGCCGAACGGGCGACCCCAGAGCACATTACCGGAGGAATCCGTTTTGATGAGCGACACGTCGTCCCCGCCCGATCCGAAGTTATCGGTGCATCCGGTAATTGCATATCCGCCGTCCGAAGTCTGAATGATGTCGTGGCCGGACTCGCAATAGGGGTAGAGGCTCGTGCGCCATTCCTCGACGCCGTTCTGATCGATTTTCACCAGGAAGCCCTGGTTCTCGTAAGAGCCGATGACCGCGAAACCATCGTCATCCGTCTGGATGTGGGAATATGCGGTTCCCGGTCCCAGGTCATGATTCGAAATCTCGGTGCCGGATGAATCCGTTCTGACAATCCATATCTTGTGTATGCGCCCGAGCGAATTCGAGTAGCCCGCCAGGGAGTAGCCGCCGTCGGAGGTTTGAATGATGGAGTAGCAGTATTCATACGAGATGCCGCCGTAAATTTTGGACCATTCCACGTCTCCGTTCTGATCGACCTTCACGATCCAGTAATCGAAGTCTCCAAAACCGAACGAGCTTGCGGCGCCGCCCAGGGCATAGCCGCCGTCGCCGGTCTGGACGACATCCTTGATCATATCGTGATCGTCTCCCCCGTATACCGCATCCCATTCGATTTCGGGAGATTCCGCGGCGGATAGGCCGAATCCGGCAACCATAACAGCGAGGGTGATAATTCCTAACCTTTTCATCGTTTACATCCTTGCAGGTTTCGAGAGTAGATATTTGAGCGGTTTATCGTGAATGGAGTATTCAGAAACAT
>CAYMWF010000153.1:0-5085 GCA_964394085.1 uncultured Gemmatimonadota bacterium
CTGGTCCTGTGTATAAACCGCCATCTGGTCCTGTGTATAACCCACCGCCGGGACCGGTATACAATCCACCGCCGGGGCCAGTGTAGGCTCCTCCACTAGGACCGGTGTAGAGCCCCCCTCCAGGACCTGTGTTACGCCCGCCGCCTGAACCTGTGTATTGATCCCTTGGCCAAGTATTTCTATCCATCGACATCTTCCTCTTTTTCGTTGTCCATTGTGAGCCTAGCTAGAATTCGACAGCTCCGTACGAATCTTTTTATCGATACCATTCAATCACCGCGCCTCTGACTGCGACGCAAGAACCTTGCGGACCACCTTCCCCTTCTCGTCGTAAAAGGCGAGCCCCTCCTTCGTGTTGAAGATAAAATAGAATGGGTTAGTTAACCTCGACACTATTATATATAACTTGTAGCAACTCCCAAGCCTCTGAAAATCTATCTGGTGTAAAAGACTTATCACAATCCGCTTTGTATTGCCATTTCTGATATCTAGTTAAAACAGTATTCCCTGATTTGAGCTGTTCGATAATTTTTCTTGCCTGCAGAGATGAAAACCCTTTCGACTCTAAGGCTGATATTGGTTCGTTTTTATCTACACGAACTGAGATTTTAGAACCTGGTTGGTGATTGTATCCGACAGATACATAGTAACTTCCATCTTTCCAAATTCCTAATATTAGGTCCTCTCTAGATAAATAACACCAACGGCTATCATCCATTTTGTCTATTTTGCAGACGATATGCCAGTTTTTATCTCTATTGTCATAATCAAGAGTACTATCTGGATTCCCTTGTAAACTGCCGCTTCCGTCTGAATAATAGATCTGATACTTTAATCCTCTAAAGGACCCTGTCTCGATACGCATTGGCTTCTTTTTAAGACTATCAACTTCAACTGAGATAACTCCTCCCTCGAAAAGAGGACCATGAGAAATTACTTCATCCTCAAAACCCTTAAGATGGGAATTCTTTTGTGTCAATATTGACTTAGATGATGAGAGTTTATTCTCTGAAGAAGCTGGCTTCGGCTTCCCCTTTTCATCGTAGTAAACGATTCCCTCCTTCGTCAGTCGCACCCTGTCGCCATTCAGATCCGATATCCGGATCATGCCGCCGTCCTTGAGCCACAGCCCGCTCCGGTTGAGCTTCGCGGCCACGCCCCCGTCGATGTCCTTGATGATCAGCTCCTGCGTCTCAGTGCGGCGATCCGATGGCACCAAGGCGAGGAATGCGATCAGGATGATGGCGACCGCACCGGCGAGCTTCAAGAAGCGGTTCTGGCGCTCCAGGCGGGTAATACGTTCTTCGATGTTCATACTCACTCCTTCTAAGGCAATCCCTCCTGACATTCAGCACCTTTTTTCTTTTACACAAATTGATGCGAATCTGGAAGAAAAAACCCTCGCCTCCCGACGGGGCCAGGACTGCGAGGGGGAAGAGGGAAAGTCAGTCAGAACCTGATCGGGGGAGGAAGGCCCCCCCCCTGAGAGACTCGTAGCCCTTATGTCGTCGGTGCGTAGTTATCCAACACCTTCAATGTCTGGACGTAACCTTCCTGGGTTGGATGGTCGCCGACCTCGTCCGTCACAATGAAGTGGAACGCTCAGGTTCCCGGGGCCGTGAAGTAGCCCTCGGGATGGTTCGAAACCTCGCTACCTAGGGCGTGCGGGATGAAGAGCTGAGCTGGATCGTCGTCCGTCGAGAACTCCTTGATCGTGCCGCCATGACGCCATTCAACTAGAGCGTCACCGTGCAGCAGCGGAGGACCAGCGCGGTCATTCCGTCCGCCTGCGGGTCCGCACTAGGCGGTTCACGAAATCACCGGTAGTTCTTCGAAGCAAGTCCCGAGGTCTAATCCGACCTCGTCCCCAGCTAAGCGATGCAGGCTCAATCCCTTGGTGCAATCAGAACCAGTTTCCGCAAAACAACTGCTATGCAAACGGGAATCGAACTCGCCAAAAACGTCACCGCCGTAAACCCTTGTCAATACTCAACCCAAAACCTCGGGACGAGGTGCACGAAGTCCCGAGCTTTCAGAGACAGAGACGCCAATATGCGAGATTTCAGGGGAGAAACCGGCCTTTCCCCACAAGAGCTCGTCCCGAGGTTTGGCGTCCCCCACCTCTGCAAATCCTTTACCCACAGGCCAAAACGGACGACGACTCGCCAGGTCACCCCGGCGAGCCGTTCTTTAGCGGAGATAGTCCGCTTTGATATCGGTGGTGGAGCAAACGCAACTGGGTTCGGAACCGTCTCTGTTTTTTGACTCGGCCTGCCTTGAACTCAACTCCAGGCTTGGTGCCCCTCGTTATCCATTAGAATCGCCTTACGTTTATTGAGCGTCGCATATTTTCCATAAGGTACAGTCGGCTTTGGCACTCCGTGGAAACATATCCCGCCTTGCCCTAAAATAAGTTATCCTGAAAAGTTAAGGACTTACGACTGTCTTCCTCCGATGGCTTCACCAATGCAAAGACCAGATAATATTGAAGTAGCAAATTGCAGCCCTATAGATCTTTAAGCTCGACCGTCGTCACCTCGCCAGGCGAAACATCCAAGACGCTTAAGACTACCTCTGCACGCTCTCCGGTGACAGGGTCTTGGCAGATTTGCACTAATTCCCCTTTTCCTGCTGGTAGAGAAAGCATCATGACGCTACCTTCTGAAGCCGGTCGAATATCCAGAACCGCCGAGGGACCGCCTGGTCCTTTCCATCTATAAGCGTAGTGTACCCCCCCTCTGTCAGAAGAAAGCACACCACTAAGCACCAACTTCCCCAAGTACATCTCATACTTCCAGGATGTCTCGCCAGCAGAGAGAGTGACTCTGTCTTCGATTAACAAATATCTACCTTCTCCCAAAGGGCCGCGAATCGTCAACCGGTAATATCCTGCCTTCCTGTTTAAAATCCTGAAGCTACCATCGTTTTTTAAGACTGCGCGACTTATGTCAGAATTGGGTAGTCGATCCTCGGACAGGCTCGCAGTCCACCCAGGAGGTAACGAACCGTCGATAGTGAAAATCCCCGCCAAGGAACACTCCGTTTCTAACGTCAAGTCAAAGTTGAAGATTGTCGTCTTTCCCTCCTCGACAACACAGTCCCATGGAATCTGCTTTTCAAAACTTGCAGGATCTCCAGTAGAGTATCTATTAATCCACCTCCGCTTGTTTAGTCTATCCCTGTCTCTTACCTGGACCTGCCAATTTCCGGGTATCAAGTGATCGAAACGGAAGCTACCATCAGAGCCAATCTGTCTAAATATGGGATGCCCGTCGCCACAGGAGATTCCCACATTGAATCCGCTGGGATCTCGACCGGCAGCAGCCAGTAACTTTCCTTCGATTGCGCCTCCCTGTCCAAGCACGATTTCTATGTCTCGAACGCCCTCAATGTGATCAATGACCATCGGGCCTGTTACCCAAGCTGCGTAGCCTTCCACTTCGGCTCGTAGATAGAAGGCACCCGACTGCTTTAGCCAGAGACAAAACTGACCACTGGTATCGGTCTCGTCAGTCACGCACGGCTCAATCTGAGAACGGCAGACAAAGCCTTCGACAAAACTCTCAGACCCGAACGCCACGGTCTTGTGAAGACCGACCTTAACCCTTTCCATCGGAAGATTTTCGGCTGTCACCCTACCCAGTACTCCTGGTATCGAGACCATTTCAATGGCGATTTCATCGGGGACAGTTCCCTTGTAATAGGACCCCAGTTCAGCTGACAGGTATCGTTCTGCCTCCACTGTAAGCCAAAACTCTTCGCCCGGAATCGGGATCTCGGTGACTCCATTTTCCCCGAGCTTATTTCCTAGAAAAGCGTAGGTTTTGTCTAAGCGTTCATCGCGCCACAACTCATTTCCTTGGTGATCACGGAAAACCTTGTGCTGCAAGAGTACATTTACAGTGAATTGGGAGAGAGGCTTGCCTCTAACGTCATGGACAAAAAGAGATATATTTCGTCGGAGATTAGTGAACTGGAGCATAAGGTCCAGCGTTCCCGGCGCAACGTCCTGAACCTCAACAAATTCATACTTCCTCTCTGAATCATAAGCTCTTATTGTGTGAGGAACACGCTCGCCCAACTCAATTCGGAAATGTCCTTTCTCGTCGGCCTTGCAGTTCGAAGCATCCTCACGTGTCTCTGTCCTATATCTCCCTTCAACTGTTGCGCTCGGTGCTGGATTACCATCCGGATAGAAGACTATTCCTTCGATGCAGTCACTCGCTGGTCTTGATTCCAGAACAAGTTCAATATGAGTGAGTTGTCCGCCAACAGGTACCTCTAAAGGTTCAGAAACAGTCCAGTATGTGTCCCTTTTTCCTGCCAGGAGACAAACCTTTCCTGAAGGGACACCTGGCAGGTGAAAAGTACCGTTCGTCACGCTAAGTGTCTTAGAAATCCTTTCAGAGGAACTTCTAAAACGAGGACCTTGAACCCTGACTTTCTCCAAATCTATCCCGTGAAGATCAGGGACAGTGCAATAGACCTCAGCATTGGATACAGGTTTTCCCAATTCGGTCACGACTCGCCCTGAAATAATCCCACCCAGTTTGAGAATGACGTCACCCAAATCCAGGCCTTCGCTTAACGTAACAGAGAAGTCCTTCTCTAGCCTCTCAAACCCTTCTTTCTCTGCTCGCATATGAATTGTAAACTGGGAGTCACTTTTAACTTTTCGCAATCTCCCTACTAAGCATCCGTGAGAATCACTTACCTTGTTATCCGCTACGTTAGTAGGCCACGTTGTCACCCTCACTCCGGCGACTGGGGCACCTGTCTCGTTGAGAAAACGCACCCTGAAGCAAAGCCTATTCTCCTTTATTCCGGAATCTTCAAACTCACCAGACTCTAAAATAGCAATTTTATCCCTTGATCCTTCTTCCTCAAGATGCTCAACGAGATTCCGTTCATCGATTTCATTATTTGGATCAGTGTCTAAAAAAGATCGTGGGAGTATCCCCTCACGTAACTCGTCATTTCTGTTCACTTCATTCCATACAGCTGTAGTAATAACAGCAATAAACAGAAAGGTTACTGGAATTAGTATCCAGAGCATAAACCTAGAGTTTTTTTTCATACCAACAC
>CAYMWF010000154.1:0-5017 GCA_964394085.1 uncultured Gemmatimonadota bacterium
ACCGGCAGGCTCACTATCATCCATGACACGGGATATCGCAAGAAAAACGATCCTGCCCCCGATGCGGGATCCGGCGGCCGCGATCCGCGAAATCGCAAGAAAAACGCTCCTGCCCCCGATGCAGGGTCCGTTCGCCGCGGTCCGCGAATCCGCAAGAAAAACGATCCTGTCTCCTGTGCGGAGTCCGTTCGCCGCGGTCCGCGAATCCGCAAGAAAAACGCTCCTGCCCCCGATGCGGGGTCCGTTCGCCTGATTCAGCTTTCTGCCGAATCGGAATACATTAAAAAAAGCGTTGACTCACGGGCTCCCGTTGATATTATCACCCCTTTTTCGGAATGAGGTTGACCATTCCGAAGAGCGACTTATCAAAGTGATGTATAAGAGGTATTTTTTTTCATCTGAGTAACTACAACCCAACAACCGGAGGAACAAAGATGTCTGATAAAAAAGCTGACCTGGCGGGGCCGGGAATCAGTACATATGAAGAAGTCGCCAAGATTCTTCCTCACGACTACGAATCGATCCTCACACCGATGGAAACGATGCAGGGGCTTTTCGCCGCGAAACGCTACATCGAAGACGGTCTGAGCAAGGAACTCAACATCAACATGGTCCAGGTGCCGCTCATCGTCGATACCGACAGCGGAATGAACGATTACCTCGACCGCGACGGTTCGAGAACACCTATCGACTTCAAGATGGGGCTCGGTCTCGACGAGCGCATCGACGCCCAGGTCGTGCAGGCGGCCACCAAGTGGAAACGATTCGCACTGAAGCAGTTCGGATGCGGCATGCACGAAGGCGTCTGCACGGACATGAAAGCAGTGCGAAAAGATTATTTTCTCGATCACGATCACTCCTCCTATGTCGACCAGTGGGACTGGGAGAAGGTGATCTCCGCCGAAGACCGCACACTCGATTACCTCAAAGACACGGTCCAGAGACTCTGGAAGGTTCTGCGAGGCGCCGGGCGGATGGTCGAGGATATGTTCCCGCAACTCAAGGGCAAGTATCCCGATTTACCCGAGGAGCTCACCTTCCTGCACGCCGAGGAGATTCTCGACATGTATCCGGATCTTCCGCGCAAGCAGCGTGAAACCAGGATACTGCAGGACTATCCCGCCGTATTCATCATCGGAATCGGGTGGGTGCTGAAAGACGGATACCCGCACGAGATGCGTGCGGCGGATTACGACGACTGGGTAACGCCGACCATCACCAAGGACGGCGAGATGATGCACGGCCTGAACGGCGACATCCTCGTCTGGAACCCGGTTACCAAGCGCCGCCACGAGCTAACCTCGATGGGAATCAGGGTGACGAAAGAAACCCTGAAACAGCAGCTGGAAATCACCGGTCAGCTCGATTTTCTCGAAATGCCTTATCACAAGATGATTATGAACGACGAGATCCCGCTATCCATCGGCGGCGGCATCGGACAGGCCAGAACATACATGTGGCTGCTCCGCAAGGCGCACCTCGGTGAAGTGACCGTTTCGGTCTGGCCCGAGCAGCTCAAGAAGATCTGCGCCGAAAAGAACATTTTCGTTCTCGAATAGAACCGCGAGACAGCAGGGGCGGGTTTTCATGCCTGCTCCTGCGACTCGACCCTCCACATTAAGTTCCATCACTCTCATTCATACATATATCGCAGGGTTCCGACAATGAAGCCCCTGGAGTATGGCTTCTTATGCACGGCCTCTTATGGCGCAGCATTCGATGCGATTGCGGATTTAGACATTACCGGGGACGTCAAGCGGTCGCCAATGAGGCTCAGGTGTCATGCTTTGCGATTTCTGCCCATCCAGATGGTTACGCAAATTTCCCCACCTGCTCCGCGTAAAATTCCTCTTTTTCACCCACTCCCTCTTTATAAAAGCCGAAAACAGTCTTTCGGATAATCCATAAACTGCCGGTCATACCTGACAGAATAGAGAAAAATTGCCAGGTCCGGTTGGTTGGAACAGATTTTGCGTGTAAAACATGACGGAAAAAAATGCACTATAGGCCGCCCGGGCGGTTAAATATCTCAAAGGGAACAGATACAATGGCTGGATTCCGGAAAACAATCGAAATACCGACGAACGAGTCGGACTGCGTCCACGCTCTTTATGCGGCAGCCCCCCTGATCGGGAAACGGCTATTCCTCGCTGCCGCACTAGTTACGGTAACGATTTTTGTCTATACACCCGGAGCCGAATGCGGTCGTCACGGCACTTTTAAAGGCAGGCTTGCCGAAACGAGCGAAGTGCACGTGGAGCAGGACGGCACCCGCTGGTCGAATGCGGTCACCTCCAGCGAGCCGCTGCTCCAAAGGATCATCCCAACGAATCCCCTTTCTCTGACCGCCGATCCCGATGCACAGGAGACCCCCATTCCACTGTTCGAAGCTCCCGCCAATCCGAAAGGCAGGGGGGGCGCGTCGAATGGAGATTGTTCGAATTCGGGTTTATGGTCGAACCTGACACCGCCTTCGGGCATGGGCGTCTTCCTGGCCGATTTTGCATATAATGGCAATACACATCAGTACGCCGTCCTCGAAGTCGGGGGGAGCGACGAGATTTTTAAGGTTACGGCAGGCGGCGGTGTGGTCGCCGGAAGCGGTGTGCATCCTCCCGAATGGTATTACTCGGGCAGGGGCTGCTCATATCACAACTGGGCTGATGTCTATTTCTGCTCGAGCTGGAACTGGTTCGCCACGTATGCACTGGACAGCAGCTTCAATGTAATCGCTTCGACGTATGACGGCTGGCCCGGCGCCGGCAACGCGGTAGACGAAGAAGAGAACCTGCTCTACCAGTCGACGAACAGCAACCCCGATTATCTCGTTGAGTACAGTATCAATGCGGACAATACGATTACCCAGCGAAGATACTGGGTCATGCCCTGGGGCTGCGGCAGCGACGGTTACGACATGGCCGCTTTGAATTATGAGAATGCATCAGGATATTTCTACATGATCAACCAGTATGCCAACGCCCTCGAATGGTTCTATATCTCGGGCAATTATCTCTACTGGGCGGGATGCTGCAACCTGGCGGGAGTGTCCTTCGGGTGGGGGTTCGGAATCGGACCGGAAATAACAATCAAGGTAGTGGATATTTCTTCTTTTTCTCCGCCGTTTCCGGTGTCCACCATCGTCTCCGGGGCTCCCCTGGCCGATGTCATTGAAAGTTTCGAAGGCTATCCCCTGAATCACGCCATCCTCCTTGAATGGGTCACCACCACTGAAATCAACCTGATCGGGTTTGATATCTACCGGGCTGAAGCGGAAAAAGAGGAATATTTCAAAATCAATCAAGAGATCATTTTCGCGAATTTCGGAGATCCGGAAGGCTATTGCTATCACTGGTTCGACCGTAATCTCGATAACGACAAGAGCTACTGGTATATCCTCGCAGTTACTTACGGCGACGGCCACGTAGAATACGAAGCTCCCATTGAAGTGATTACCGGCCAGCCCGTACGGTTAGCTCCGGGCCGGGCTTCGCCGTTGTAACATTCCCTGAGGGATGTAAACGCCCTGCGGGTGCCGGTTGATCCCCGTGCTGGAACATGGAAAGCTTGGATGATGCGTGACCCGCAGATTCACGGACCGCCGGCGGACCCCCCGCTCGAAACCGGCGGTTCTTTTCCGTGGGATTCGTTCATGGTGTAGATGAATGCCAGGACTTCCGCCACGGCATGGTAGAGAGCGGGAGGGATTTCGCGTCCCGTCGGAAGAAGAACTAGCAGATTCGCCAGATCGGCATCCTCGTGAATCGGAATTTTCGACTCGCGGGCGAGCTCGATAATCCTCCGGGCGCTCCGGTCGCGTCCTTTCGCCCTGATAACCGGCGCGTGATCCAGGCCGATATCATAACCGAGAGCGACGGCAACCTGTCGCGCCGATGGTCTTCGGTAACTAGGCATGAATATCGATCTCCCCTTCTTCAGGTTCGCCTTCCCACCGCGGAAAGATAAGGTTCAGAAGATGCGGCACCCCGGCCGTACTTTCCGCCACGGCGGCCGACACTGAAAATCCGGTTTGCTCGAGTATTTCCGCAAGGTCTCCGAGTTCCGCGGCGAAAAGATCCCGGACTCTTTGTCCTTCCACGGTGAAAGAGAGATCCAACCGTGATCCTGAGGCCGCCATATCACACCTGACGCGTCCCAAATTCGACATTTCCAGGTCGATGATAATCCGGCTCACCTCGGATCCGCCGTTCCGTCGCTCCCATTCAGCGAGGAACCGCAGGGGCACGGTATCCTTCCCGATCCGCCAGGCGATTTCCGAGTAGAAGAACGGGGGATCCTCCCTTTCTCCAAGCGCCCGGACCAGTTCCAGAAGCTGCCGCCCGTTTTCCAGGGTTCCGGTCTGTTCCCTCAGGAGAGCAAGGCTGCCCGACCTGTCAAGAATACGCGCTTCCAGCTCCCCGAGAAGATCACGCAGCCTCTCCGTATTCCCGCTCGCCAGGCTTTCCACAATCCGCGCTTCCAGCCCGCGGAGGATTTCGGGGCTTTCCCGCGATACGGTGCGTAAAATCCTCTGAACCAGGTCGTGTAGGGCGTCTTTTAATGCGGATTCCGCGATCATGGACCTGTTTCCCGCGGTTATACCCAGCAGCTCCAGGGTTTCGTCGATCAATCTCAACGATTCACTTTCGGACAGGACGGTTTCAGCGAGGAGGGCGGTTGCCCGGGCGGATTCTGCCGGCGGGGGTGCCGCCTGCCCCGCGCCCCGGCCCGTTGTTTCCGTAAGGTGTGTGGTTTCGTTCCGGAGCAGGAGAGTCGCGAGCTGCGAAAGGAGTTGCGGCACAGAGGAAAGGCCCGCGGCTTCGAAACGGGCCGCGATGGCCGAACCCGCTTGCTGAGCGCCAGGGGCGGCGGAATCCTGGCGCCGGGTCTGCCTGTCTCCCGGGACAGGCTTCGGCCTGCCGGGAGGCGGTCCGGATCTTCTCGGCTCGCGGGGGTTGATACGGAGCGGATTCATACAAGCTTTATCGGCAGGAACCCCGTTTTTCTATACGAATCCGGC
>CAYMWF010000155.1:0-4921 GCA_964394085.1 uncultured Gemmatimonadota bacterium
GTCAGGAGTCCTGAATTTGGATGGTTGACAAAATACTCGCGAGTACGATTCCAGTCAACCGGGTCCATCGACTCCTCGTGTGCCCAACTGTGAAATAGACAGTTACTCCTGTTATTGGAATAAGCAGACGCGGCATATTCCAATAACAGGAGTTGCAGCATTTCCCAATATTGATGGTACGCAAATCGCACCCAGACTTTTTACTGCATTTTACAATTTTGGTCAATCGATAAATTCTGTTGTAAGTATAATTCATAAGATATTTTAGTAGTTCATCCGATCGATTTTCCCGTTTCAGAGCGGTAAGAAAAACGAGCGTTTTCTTTACATTTCCATATACAAACTATCTTCTACAGAAAATCTACTTCATAGAGGTAACTTTCACAGTAAAAGTTTCAACGTTAAGCAAGCAATAGTGAAGGTGATTTTATTAACGCTCACGGATAGTGTGAATGCAGGTAGATTGCTGAAAGGTCTCCACGTACAATTGATGTTGCGACTGAAAAATCGAATAACCCACCAACTTGCATACAGTTGGATTTGAGATCTCAAGAACCGGACTCTACAGAATGAATGAGATTAATATATGGAGATGCATATCCGAGCCGTGAAGCATAATTCTTTATAATGCCCTTTCCCCCTGCTCCCTTCACCGTGGAGATGATGAGGGAGCGCCTTCCTGCCCGGCGGACGATAGCGGAGTCATCCGGGGAGGGGTTCAGGTAATGTTTATTTTGAACACGTGTTCCACTCAGTCTTCTAACTTAATTAGAGACATCACGTTAGAACCAGGGGGAAGGGAAGGAGCGACACTTCCCGAGAGGAGGATAAGAAGCGCTGATGTTTGAGCGGGGGGGAGAGGTTAAGCTGTGAGCAAGGGCGAGCAGCGAGGGTCGGGAACCGCGAGTTTCAGCGCTTCCCGGAGCGAGGGAATAGTGGAGCCGGATGACGCAGCGTGCTCCGCAGGGCGGGAAGACGCTCCCTCTTCGCCTGGTTCGTGTCGTAATTCCCGGGGTCGAATTCCTGATTCGAACAGCAGTCGTCACCGTATGTTCAAGCAACTTGATCGACATCCGGGGTAACCGGATTTGCGATGCTCAACCAGCTCCTGCCAATGAACAGGTTCCCGCATCGTAAACAGCTCCATGGCGCGATCCCCACCCTTGTGATATATTTCCACCTGTCGAACCGAATGCATGAACGCCCCGGTCGGAAGTAACTCGAATCCCGGCTTCCGGGGACGAGCGCACCCGGTTCATCGAGAAAAAAACGTCGAGGGAGCCTGAATTGAATCCCCTGATACTGTCAATCAAAAGCAATTCGCTGGATGACGGCCCCGGCATCCGCTCGGTGGTGTTCTTCAAAGGCTGCCCCCTCGACTGCATCTGGTGCCACAATCCTGAAGGCAAGAAACGGACGACAGAGATTTCATTCGAGCCGAACCTATGCACCGGCTGCGATACCTGCCTGGAAACCTGCACGAAGAACGCCCTTTCAAGACAGTATCGATATTTCATAGACAGGGCGGTCTGCGACCTATGTTTCGACTGCGTGGAAACCTGCCCCTCCGGAGCGCTGGAGAGGGTGGGCCGGGAGATACCGGTTTCGGAAATCGTCGAAAAAGTGCTGAAGGACAAGCCGTTTTTCGACGCCTCGGGAGGCGGCGCGACCCTTTCCGGCGGGGAGCCGACGCTGAACATGGAGTTTCTTGCGAATACGGCGAAAGCTCTCAAGGAAGAAGGCGTTCATGTCCTGATAGAAACCTGCGGGCTGTTCGAATATGATGAATTCATCGAGCTCGTGTATCCCCACACGGACCTGATTTATTTCGATATCAAGCTTCTGGACAGCGGTGAGCACAAAAAATACTGCGGTCTTCCCAATGACTCGATCCTGGAAAATTTCAGAAAGCTGCAGACAAAACACCTGGAAGGCGGCACAGCGGTCCTGCCGAGGATCCCGCTGATCCCCGGTATCACCGACACCCCCGAAAACCTCCACGCCATCGCTGCATTTTTTTTAGAAGGACGGGTGAAGCAGACCCGGCTCATGGCAAACCACCCCCTTTGGCGGTCGAAAAACCTGAAACTCGGTATCGAACCGCTCGAAACCGGGGACGACAGGCTTGGTGAATGGATGTCGGAGGAAAGGGTCGAAGAGTGCGGGAAGATCTTTACCGAAGCGAATATTTCCGTTGAATAACAACCCGTATCTTGAACACGACCCGGTATTCCCGCTCTGTCATCCGGCCGAGTCGGTTGAATAATCGCGATAGTGAACACGACCAGATACTCCCGCCCTGTCATCCGGTCGAATCGGTACATTAACCGCGAATCGGAACCGCCTGCGTCCTTTCCCTCGAGATTCTCCCGCGACGGCATAACGCGAACGGTAGAAGGACCGGGTTCGGCGGAATTATTCCTTGCGTATCCGCTGCGTGAATAGAATAATGGGGAACCGTGGCGGGACGGATGGAGCCGCCCCGCACACCCGGGAAGAAGATTAATAACGGAACGCCGCACTGAAAAGGAGAAAGCCATGAAACAGATCCTGACCGTAAGCCTGCTCGTTGCAGCGGTAATTCTATTCACGGTCGCCGCTCCGGTGCTCCATGCAGCTTCAAAGCCGGTGCCGGCGGTTCCGGTTCAGCTGCCGCCGGACACCTTCGGCGATGAAAGCGCGGAACTCGGAGGAGCCGCCGACGGATATCCCGAACCGGACTCGGTATATATCATCTGCAGCGATATCGACTACGGCGGGGATTTCTCCTGCCCCACCAATTATCCCACCCAGCGTCACACCACCTTCGCCGACGACACCTACTACACGGCCTGGGAGTGGGGAAGCTCCCGCGACAACCATGTCACCGAAAGCCACTGGGAAAGCTTCGGCCCGATCGGGTACTGGACATATCCCACGGTTCTCGACACCTCTGAAAACGGCACCGACAGCGGCCGTGTCTCTCTGCTGGGCAAACGCGACGGCACTCTCTGCGCCGTCTGGCACCAGCAGAACGACGGCGAGTACGACGTCTGGTTCGGATACCCCACCCCGTCCGGGTGGTTCAGCACACCTGTAACCCCCCTGGGCGACGGCGTCGAATGCACCTTCCCGAATATGACCGAGACGGCCGGCGGCGACTTCTGGGTCGGGTTCGAACATGAGACGCTCAATACCTTCTTCCTTTCCAGGTCGACGGACGGCGGCATCACCTGGGGTGAGATGGAGCCGCTTCTCGATTATCCCGTGGTGGATGCCTGGAACTACATCTGCCTGGCCAGCGACCCGGTGAACGGCGATTTCTGGGTAACATACGTGGATACCGTCTCGACGGGCGACCAGTTCACCGATCTCATGACCAACCGTTACGATTCCGCCACCGAAACCTTCGGGCCCCGGATCGTGATCGACGAAGGATACCTCGGCGCGAACCCGTTCCTGCCGAGTGCATGCGTAGGCTCCGATCATCTGTTGAACATAGTGTACCAGTCGAATATCGCCGACTTCGGAAGCGAAGGGATCCTGGGTTACAATTTCATCGGCGGAGCCGGTCCCATGAAATATGTCTACGGAGACGAGAGCGGCTGGTCGACGCCGGAGCTGGTGACCGGGGCGGCTCCGACGGATACGATGACAGGTCCGCCCCAGCTCGGCATCGATGACGACGATATGATGGTCGCGGCTTTCTCGCAAATCGATTCGTCCGACGGCTCTTACTTCTTCAATACGTTCGACACCTACGCCTGCATGAAAACCGCCGGCGAAGGAAGCTGGAGCGAGCGGAAGAACGTGAGTAAACTGGGCGCCATCAGCCCGTCGGACTCTTTTCACACCATATACCCCCATATAACCGAGCGCATACCTTCCGCGGGTCCGGGCATCTTCTGGTCGGAGCTCATGAACGCCCTGCCTCCTGCCCGGGTATGCTTCTCGCGCCTTTCAGGCTGGTCCGGCGTCGGATCCGAAACCCCTGAACAGCCCGGCATAATCAGCAGCCCGGTCGCGGCCCCGAACCCCTTCAACCCGGTGACGACGATCAGCTTCGACCTGGCTGAAAGAGAAAAGGTCCGTCTTTCGATCTACGACACCTCCGGCAGGCTGGTGAAGCGCCTGGTAGACGAAACCCGCGACGCGGGTTCCCACGCCGTGGTCTGGAACGGAACCGGCGAGTCGGGCTCGACGGCTGCGTCGGCGATCTATTTCTGCCGGCTCGAGATCGGAAACCTGAGCTCCACCACACGACTTGCGCTCCTCAAGTAATGCGCCTGCCGATGCCGGTTCAAAACGAATTCCGGGGGCCGGGTTCGAAGCCGTTGCCGGAACGCCGCGGCTCACCCCCCCGGAAATAAAAAGACGACAGGACAGGGATGCCCGCAGGTCCCAATCTCGACCGCGGGCGCAGGAGAAAAAACGAAACATGATTACATTCGAGGTTTCAACGAGCCGCCGGGAGGAAATGATCGACATCACCGAGCGGGTCGCCGGAGCGGTGCGCGATTCGGACCGCGGATCGGGAATCTGCGTAGTATACGTTCCGCACACGACGGCGGCGGTGACGATCAACGAAGGCGCCGACAGGGATGTTCAGGCCGACATCCTCAAGCATCTTTCCAAAATGGTCCCTGAACACGGGGGTTTCGCCCACATGGAGGGCAATTCCGACGCTCACATCAAGACACTCCTTACAGGTTCTTCTGAAACAGTAATCGTTGAAAGCGGGCGCCTGGTGCTCGGCACCTGGCAGCGGGTATTCTTCTGCGAGTTCGACGGGCCGCGAACCCGGCGCGTAAAAGTCTCCGTCACCGGTTGAAACCGCCTGGACCGAACCTCGCAACCGTAAACCCGGGACAGACCGGGGGAGAATAAAGATGGAACTGAAATTCGAATCGGTCGACCTGTTTATTCCCGAAAACGCGAACAT
>CAYMWF010000156.1:0-4530 GCA_964394085.1 uncultured Gemmatimonadota bacterium
TCAGTCACTTTGATTAAACTCTTTCATCGCTTTTCATAAAATTTTTGACAGTTACTCGGTTCAAGGAATCCCGGTTTCCAGACAATACATGCCGCCGGAACGAGCACCAGGGCTCCGAAAAGGCATGCCGAAATCGAAACAACCACCAGGAACGCGAATAACTTGATCGGGATGAAAGACGAAATAAACAGTGCGCTGAAACCGATAATCACGGAGACGGCATTAAATGTAATACCTCGTCCGGTTGTCGCCAGTGTTCTGACCGCAGCATCCCCGTAACCGAGCCCCCTGCCCCTCTCCTCCCTGTATCGCCAGAGGAAATGTATGGTGTAATCGACGCCGACACCAATCACGATGGACGAAAGCAAGGCGGATACGATATCGAGAGGAATTCCGAAAAAACCCATGAGCCCGAACAGCACGGTAATCGCGAGAACAAGAGGGAGCCCTGAAATAATCGCTGCAGCCAGGGAACGGAAAAGAATCATCATGAGTACGGCGATCGCAGCCAGGGCCGCGAACAGTGATAAAAACTGGCCCTTTACAACTATGTCGGCGAGTTCCGCGATCGCCAGGCTCGTACCTCCGATAGTCTCCACGGCCTGGTCATCCGCAACCATGGACGAAATTTCAGCTACGATATTCTTAACGGTCGAGGTGTTTCCATTATTGATGCGCACGATCAGCTGTGCATGACTGTAATCGAAATCCACCAGCTTTTCAAAATCCTCGGGGTCGCCGCTCATCGTGTAGAGCTCGAAGTATTGAGCGACTCCGTTCCTGGAGGCTGGAATCGTATCGTAACCCGGGTCGCCTTTGTCGTTCAGGGCGCGACTCATTCTTCTTACGATACCGGCGATCGATATAGTGCTCCCCACGCCTGGTATTCCTTCCAGGGTTCGCTCATACCGGTCCATTCTTTTCAGAACAGCCGGATCCTTGATGTCCCCGGTAAACAGAATAGACAGGTTCTGCGAACCCCCGAAATGATCGTTGATTCGCGTGGCTCCGGCCCTGACCGGGTGATCCTCCGGGAAAAAATTCTCCTGGTTCGAATCGACTTCAACCCGGAATATACCGGCGATCGCAATGACGAAAAGGACCGCTGTTGCGAGCAAAATCTTTTCAGGCTGCCCGGCAACCACGGAGCCGAGACGAAACAACAGGCTGTTTCCACCGGTTTCGCCTTCAGCGCCTGGAATTTTCACCGGTTTCGCTTTCGGGAGGAATGATAGAACCGACGGGATGTAGATCAGGCTCAGGAGGAGAGAATACCCGATACCGATCGCGGCAATAATTCCCAGTTCTTTTGCAGGTATCATGATATGGGATAACAACCCCAGCACGCCGGCGATTGTGGTAAGGCCTGTGACGAGGACCGGGCGGCTCAGTTTTTGAAACAAGACCCCGGCGAGATCTTCTTTGGTCAAAGTACCTGTTCCGGTGTTGACCTCCTGGTATCGCGCCATCATGTGAATGCCGTAATTGTTGGCGATTGCGATCAGCATGATTGGTAGAAGGATCGTTATCACGGCGATCTTCCACCCTATTACCGGAAGGAGCCCCATGGCGAAAACGATTGAAAATACAACGACGGAAAAGGGAAGAAGCACACTTCGGACCTGCTTAAGAGTCAGGAAGAGGACCATGAGCATCAAGGCGAGGGCCAGGGGCATGAGAATCGAAAAATCCCTGGTAATATCTTCGTTGATCGACTGGCGGATAACGGGCATCCCACCCAGGTAAACCTTCTCGTCACCCTGAAATTCCTCGAGCACGGAATCGATACCGCCGAGAATATTCTCCTCCACTGCGTCCTTTTCCAGGGTCGCAATTATCGCGGTCATCGTAAAATCGTCTGAAACGACTATTTTGTGAACCATGTCGTTCTGACGGAGAGTTTCCCTTAGGCGCTCGCGCTCGCGTTCGGTGCGCGGGATTCGAGGTACCGCGGGCTCCACCATCATCATACCGTACTCGCTGCGTATATCTTTCATCTCGAACAGAGACAACGTCTGGTCTATCCCGTCGAGCATGTTCAATTTTCTGGTGATCTTCCCGACCCTTTCCAGAGTCGCCGGTTCGAGAATATCTTCGGTTTCGAGGAGCAGGAGAATCATTTCGGAACCGCCGAAAATTTCTTCTATTCTTTCGGTGCTTACCCTGGAAGCCATGGTCTCGGGCATGTGATTCTTAAGATCGGAATCGACTTGAGCGCGGGGAAGCTGCAGCCCCAGGAAGATCGTCGCCAATACAACAGCTGCAAGAACCGGTATTCTGAATTTCGTTATCCATGAACCTGTCTTCATTTGTTCTCCATGTCTCCAGGATAGAAAAACCCGAGCTTACCAGTAAATAACTTCAATCCGGGGGGATAGAGGATTCGCTCAAAAAGAATACTTTACTTCCGTATATACGCTGCTGAACATATCCCTCGTCATGTCGTAAAGAGTTTCTTCGGGACCGTCGAAGATTGTCGCGCCCGCTGAAAATGTCAAGGCATCGGCAAGACTGTAGGAAACCAGGGGCTTGACAACGTATTCTTCCGTCGTGAAATTGTAAACCGCGCTGAACTCCAGCTTCAGCGTCTCATGCATAAGATCAAGAGAAACGGTGGTCGACGCCGAATGGCTGATCCTGTCATGCTGAAGAAGGAAAAGCCTGTTCGCAAGAGCGACCTCGTAAGCCGGCAGTTCGAAGACACTTCCGGGTTTTTTCAGCTCTTCGAATTCGAAGATGTACTTACCGATATATTGTCCCAGCAGAAAAAAATCACCCAGAGTGCGATCCACCCCCAGTACATACCAGATTTCAGGATTCGGCAGGTAAGAGGCGGTCGTGTGATCTTTATAACACTCTTTGTAGGCGGCTTCACCGGTGAGCCCGTAGGAACCGGCTGAAAAAGAATAATCGGCACCCAGGGCGCGGACCCTGAATGCAGTCGGAATAAAATTCAGACCGGTGAGCAGGATATCGGCGTCGAGACCCGGGGTAGGATTATAACCGTCGAAATATGAAGCCGAACAGTCGATGGATGGTAATTGCAGACCGGCTCTCAGGGCAAAACCGCTCTCTTCAAGCCTGTGAGCCGGATATACCCCGGTTTCACTGAATGTGACGCCTTCGGAGATATCAAAAAATTCCAGGGGCGGGATAGACGGACTGTATACCGGTATCCATATGCCCTCGAGATTGAAAGCCCGCATGTTGAGCCAGGTTCTTACAAGTGTGTTTCCCATCCTGGTATCATCAAAATCCGCCGATTTCGCCAGTATGTTCACAGGTGTGATGTTGTTTGTCGGGTTGAAGCCGTCGGCCCGCCCCCAGACTACGACCTGCTGCCCGATTCTGAAATCGAACGGGCCCGTGTAACCATCGATATAGGCCTCTCGAACCGTCAGATCCTCCAGCGCGGCTCCGAATTCATGCCCCTTTCTGAACCTGAGTTCCGAAAAGCAGCCGCCCAGATCCTCCTTCCTGGCCCTCAGCTTCAGTGAAAGTTCACCGTATCCGCTTTGCAGTTCCACCTTGTCGGAATCATATTCATCCCAGAAATGCATGCCGCCTCTCATGTAGCCGTTAAGTTCGAACTCCCCTGAAACCCCGCTGATTTCCGGTTCGGAGGAGATTGCGTCCTCGAACAGACCCTGGGCGAACAGACCAGTTTGAGGGAGGCAACAGGAAAGAACCGGGAGTAGAATAATCAGCAGCTTCATCCGAACAACCTTTCCGATCCAGCCTGGTCGGCGCATTCGCTGGAATACCCAGAAGTAGAATCAGCGTACTTCTTTTGGTTCTCCGCCAAAGGCGAAGGCAGCCTCATTTTCACTTCTCTCTCCTGGTGATACCGTTGAGGAAAATATCCACGATCTGTCCCGCGGCTTTGTCCAGTGAGTAATTTCTGCCCTGGACGAACCACCGGAACGCATTAAAATCGATCATGCCGAAAAAGGACGTGGCGGCGATTTCCGGATCGACATTTCTCACCGACCCCTGTTCGATGGCCTCGCGCAAAAGGCCTGAGAGGAGTTCCGGGAACTGCATCACTCCGTATTTGCCCATATTCTCCAGGTCGAGACCGGAACCGCGGATCTGCTTGATCACAACCTCGTAGAAACCTTCCTCTTCCTGGATCAGTCTGGCGAAGCTCAGCAGAGCCGTCTCGAGTTTCTTGAGGGCATCCGTTTCATCCTTGATAGCCGCTTGAAGGCCTTGCTCGTAAAGCCGCGCCTTATCCTGGAGCATCGTCCAGAACAAACCCTCCTTACTGTTGAAATAGTGAAAAATAATCCCCTGCGAAACTCCCGCCTCCTCGGCGATTCTCGCGGTGCTGGTTCCATTGTAGCCATTTTCCGCAAATAACTTTATGGCGCTTTCTATAATTCGGCTTTTCTTATCTTCCGGGTTTCGCACGCTCATCTAATGCTCCCTTTTATTGATTGAGCACTCAATTATTGCTTGATTTTATCTTTTTGTCAAGTTAGAATATTTTTCCGTTGCGGGTCACTGTTCGGAATCCGGATATACCTC
>CAYMWF010000157.1:0-4312 GCA_964394085.1 uncultured Gemmatimonadota bacterium
CCCGCAAGATTGACGGCGTTGACGACCAGGTCGGGTTTCAAGCGATTGAAGAGCTTCGTCACTTTGTTGAAATCGGTAAAATCCAGTTTGGTCAGATCATCTTCGGAGTCGAATTTGTTGTCTGTTCCTGTAATAGAGAACTTGTCCTTCAGGCTCTTTGCAATATACTGACCAACAAGGCCTGATGCTCCAAATATCAGGGCTTTAGGTTTATCCATCTTTTCTTCCCCAGTCGTACGGGATGTCGTTGTTGTGGGGATCGATGCGGACATCTTCGGTGGGATCGTGCATTTCAGTGGCGCAATTGGCGATGATGGCCGGTTTGATACCGATGCCTTTGATGCCGGACGCTACACCGGTTGGGATCTTGATAAATACATAATTATCGTCCCCGGCGAATATTTCCACGACTTCACCTTTTGTGGGTGAGTCAGCCCTCATATCGTAGAATGCGATTTTTACCATGCCTGAAACGACGACATAGTTGTTGATCTGCTTTGTATGACAGTGCCATCCTTTTACGACTCCCGGATAGACAGTCGTAAAATAGATTTCACCGAATTTTTCGAAATCGGGATCGTCTGCTCGCAGCATTTGCATTATCATGCCGCGTTCATCTGCGATTCTTCTCTTGGGTTTGATGACCAGACCTTCTATCATCGGCTCCTCCCGATATTCGTGGATAAGTTGCGAACTCGAATAATTCGCCTTTTTCATCCAGGGGATAAAAAATTGCTGAAAATCAGCTTCTTATCCGTTACCAAAGTTTCCATGGTGCTTCACCGGATTCCCACATCCGTTCCAGGTGCTTTCTATCCCTGAGTGTATCCATGCACGCCCAGAAACCGGTGTGGGTGTAAACCATCAATTCCCCTTCGCTCGCGAGCTGTTGAAGCGGACCGAATTCGAAATCGCAATCCCCGGCCGTTGACAGGTAATCGAAGATTCTGCGCTCAAAGATGAAATAACCGCCATTGATCAAGCCTGAAGTTACCTGGGGTTTTTCAGAAAATTCGACGACCCGGTCACCGTCCGTGAAAAGTTCTCCGAACCTGGAAGGCGGGAATACTCCGGTTACAGTGCCGATTTTACCGTGCCGGCGATGGAAATCAATCAGCGCGTTCAGCTCTATGTCGGCGACACCGTCTCCGTATGTCAGCATGAAACGGTCATGGTCGACATATTGCTCGACCCGTTTGATACGACCCCCTTTTAAAGTGTGAGGACCTGTATCGGCAAGTGTTACGTTCCATCCCTGTTCGGCGTGGTGTTCATGAATAGAGAATTCAGTTCTGTTCCCGAGCTCCACTGTAAAATCGTTGTTAAGGATTTCGTAATTAGCGAAATACTGCTTGATCTGGTCTCCGAGATGGCCGAGGGTCAGAACAAAATCATGGTGACCGTAAAAGCAATAATGCTTCATTATATGCCACAGGATGGGTTTGCTGCCTATTCTCGTCATCGGTTTGGGAATCGCGTCAGCGTCGGCTCCCATGCGGGTACCCTGACCTCCACATAGGATTATTACGGGTAACCCCGTACCGGTTTTATTAGTTCGTCCTGGCATGCTCGACCCTTCTGGTTCAACCGTTTCGGTTATTTTGTGAATATATTTCGCGGGAGACGAAAGATCAATCAAATGCTCTCATGTCTTATTCTTTACCGGTACCGCGTCTCGACCTCCTTGTAAACGTTTTTATATGACGCTACTCCTTTTACCAGGGAAAGGTGCTCTACGGCGGTCTTTCTGCAGCGTGCTGCAAGTTCGGCATCCTGGAGGAGCCGGTCGAGATCTTCGACGGCCCGCCTGCAACCATCGTAATTCATCTTGTCGATGATTATACCGGTTCTCGTTGTCTTGAGAAGGCGGTCTTTGTCTTTGTGACCCCCGTTGATTACGATCGGTTTGCCCATGGAAAGGAATTCGGCGGTTTTGGTGGAATAGACGCCGAGCCTGGACAGGCAGTCTTTTAATATCATGAAACCGGCGGATCCGGTTGACAGCTTTTGAGGCATTTTCGAATAGAGTGACGAGGTGATGTCGATTCTATCCGTATCAACATCCAGTTTCTGACAGTTCGCCAGCAGTTCTTCCGGCTCGGACCTGGTGAGGACGAGTATTCTCTTGTCAGGATCGGAATCGAGCACCGCTTTGAAGAAAACCGCCATCAACGGTACTTCATACCAGTTGACCAGGCTTCCGGAATATACAATCGTGTATTTCCCGGCGTCGTTATCCCTGAATTTTGACGGGTCGAACACATCAGTATCTACACAGGTCGGTATGACGTAGATCGATACACCCTCCTTGATGTTTTCGCGCATATTCTCGAGAAGGTACTTCTTCATTCCGTCCGTCAGAACGACGATGCCGTCGGACAGCCTGAGCATCCAGCGTTCAGCCGCCTTTCCGACCCGGAATACGGAACCCTTCTCCTTCCATAATCCTCCGTCTACCCGCTGGTCTATATAGAGCGCTCTCATGTCGAAAAGAAAAGCGGCGCCGGTGGTTTTCTTGAGGAATGCGGCCGTTAATCCGGCGACATAACTTCTTGCGTGAACTACATCGATCCTTTCCTGCTTTACAAGTTTTCTACCTAATCTGTACCCTGAGAGAATGTCCAGCATGGATGAAACTACAGGCGGTTTTTTCCTGTATTGGAGAGGAAACCAGTTGATGCCGGATTTTTCAGTGCGGTTTTTTACTTCCCTGTATACTTCCGTGTCATCTCCCGTGGAGGGTTTTTCGTAAGATATCAGGAAAAACTTGAGCTCCGCTCCGGATAATCTTTCGAGGTAGTTGAGCACCTGGGATTGACCGAGCGGTTCGGTGATTCCATCGTACGAGATATAGAGGATATTCATCCGAACAGTAACCTTCCATTGTTATCCTGATCAAAACCGAATATTCGAGGTCGAATGCAGTGATACTGCTTCTGCTGAGCCGGAAGGTACAGGTTAACCGTGAAGAATGGGTGATTCGACACGTCTGTTCTCATTTTTTCGTTTGGTCTCCCTGAATACTTGAAGAGCGCCCGGCGCGTCATTATAATCGATGCGGTGCGTCAAACGAAGTCCGAATCGCCGAAAGTTATGTGCCAGTTCGTCGGGTTTTCCAGGAGACTCCAGGGGTATTTTTCTGTATTCCGTCTTACTATGTAGGGTAGAGTCTTCGGCTGGAAAATGAAGCCGTGCCGCCGGAGCAGGTTGTAGTACGGTGCATGCTCGAGCATCAGGCAGATGGCGACGTCGCAGTCTTGTTCATTGAATCGCCTTGTGGCGGCACGAATCAGGGCAGAAGCTGTTTTGCCATCGTGGTTGACGGCCAGGACATCGAGAAGGTGCCCCTGTCTGACTTCTCCCTGGATGATTGTTTTCAGAACCGAGTATCCGGCAAGTCGGCCCGTCGTGTCGTAAGCGCCGAAGATGCTGTAATCCGCGCCTGGTTTGGCGATATACCTCCAGTTCAGGTACGCTGCGTCTCTCTTAACCACGCAGTTGAATGAACCGGCCACAGAGGTCCAGAGGTCGTCGAATTCCGGGCCGAATGAATCGATCTTCCGGAGCTCGGGATCGCCGGACTGTGCCCGAACGGGATACATGCGGTTGAATACAGCACCGGTTGGAGCTCCCGCGAATTTCATTATCGAACCGGCTCCGAATTTTTCAGCCAGAATAGTGCCCGGTTTTAAAGGACGCGCCCGGAAAGGAAGGTCAATGAGCGTTATCCACTCCAATTTATTTACGAATCCGGGGTGGGATGCAGGATTCGGGAATCCGTAAGCGGCATGGATTCCACATCTTTTCAATTCGGCATAGACTTCGTTCGCGAGAGTCGTGAACATGCCCTGTCGGCGGTAGTCGGGGTGCGTCATGGTGTCCATCGATTGAGCCCCGGTAATTTCCTCACCGCCCACAAGCATCCGGATCGGAATAACTACGTACTGGCCGACGATATTTCCGTCGTGATCGGCGAGGGAGAAGAATCCTTCTCCAGCGGGATTATCGCTGAAGAGCCAGCGCCAATCCTTAAGAGCGAGATCCCGCTCCAGGACCAGTTTCGTGAGATCCATGAGGGCGTGCTCGTCTCCGCTCCTGTAGGGGCGGGGGGTCCATAACACTGCTTTCTTGTCCATACTTTCATCTCCACCAGGCGCCCGGCAGGTCATGACGGAGTGCCGAGAACACGATTGAACATGTCTTTCAATATCGGAAATATACCTGAATCTTTTATCCTGATAATATCCATCGAGCCGTCAAGGACCCGTTTGAAAAGAAAGAACGACACCGGTTCAACATTGCACCGGGGTAT
>CAYMWF010000158.1:0-4296 GCA_964394085.1 uncultured Gemmatimonadota bacterium
ATGGTAAGCGCTATTTCGTCATGGACCGGAAGCGGCTCGTCTGGTTCTCGCTCCGTAACCGGGGGCTGAAAGTATCGAAAGAAATAGACCGGGTGCGGCAAGAAAGAAAATCAGGTTAGTTTAAAATCAGCTGGGTGAGAAAAGGAAAGAGCGCTTTCCCGGATTGAAACCTACAGCCCATCTCCCATCAGTACGAACCAGACTGAGCTACTTCGGTCATCAATCAGGCGCCGCCCATTCAAGACAGTTGAAGCGCTTGTAGTATTCATTGGCTCCCATGTCAATTCTTAGACCGCCGCCCGTGGGGGGGTGAAATTCGGGATCGCCGGCATCGATGCATGGTGAATCGGGCTGCAGGCGGTAGTCGCCCGCAGCCGGATCCACGAAGAGCGGATCGGATTTGATATTGCCTTCACCGTGCCAACCTCCCTGGACATCAGAGTAGGAGATCACGGGCTCTATTGACGAATAATATATCTCGCCGGGTAAATCATCATAGAAAATAGAGTTTTTGATGATCAAAGGGGACTTGCTCCGGCAGCAGAGTCCGCCGCCGTCATCCCCGGCTGTATTTTCTGTTAACGTGGTGTTTGTTATAACGGGATAAGAATCCCAGCCGCACCAGATTCCGCCGCCGTCATCGCCAGAGCTGTTGCCCGTAACCGAGCAGCCGGTGATTATCGGATGAGAGAATGAATCACAGTAGATCCCACCACCATCATTTTCGAAGGCCCTGTTCATTGCTATCGAGCAGTTCACCAGGACGGGAGAGGCATACTGGAAGCAATAGGCACCTCCGCCGCAGGTATCAGCGGCATTTCCGGTTATCAGGCATTCCGTCAGGAAGGGGGACGAAAAGTTCTCACAAGAGATACCGCCACCGTCGCTGGCGGTATTTCCTGTTATCATGCAATTTTCGAGAACCGGAGAGGAACAGGATACGCAATGAATCCCGCCACCGTAACCGTTCGAACTTGCCTTGTTTTCCGTAAATGAGGTGTCTAATATTCTGGGGGAGGAGTTATCTAAACAGTACATCCCTCCTCCATTATCCCAGGAAGCAGTATTCAGTTTTACCAGACAGTTCGTAATGGTTGGGGAGGAAAATCGGTAACAATATATGCCGCCCCCACCATAGTTGGCTTTATTGTGCGAGATTTCACAGTTTTCTATTGATGGCGATGACGAGTTGCGGCAGGAGATGCCACCACCGGCATAATCGGATGAATTCCCAGTAATAGTACAGTTCGTCAGTGTAGGGTTGGAGAAATCGCAATCGATTCCACCGCTGTAAAAGCTGGATGTATTATCAGCGATCAAACAATCCGCTAAAATGGGAGAGGCATATTTGCAGCAGATTCCTCCACCGTATGTTTCGGATATATTGTCGATAATGGAGCAGTTGGTGATGATAGGCGAGGCTCTGTAACAGTAGATTCCGCCGCCGTTTCTATTCTGACACTGTTCAATTCGCCAGAATGACAGAGTTCCATTTCCACCGATAAACCGGATTCCCCGGCAGATGTCTCCTCCCTGATACTTCTTAACGATGATCGAGTCGTCTACCGTTCCTTCAGCTGACAGTTTTCCGTAAACGAAGATACCGGTTTGATTCTTGAAGAGAAATTCCACTCCCGGTTCTACGATGAGCGTACTGTCAGCTTCTATTATCAGATTCTCTGCCACGATATATGGTGATCCTGAAGAGGAGAGACTACCGGATACACTTCCTCCGATCACTCCTGCCGGCATGTGTCCTGATCCGCCGTAAGCGCCCATGTCATTGTCGGAGCCGTCGAGATCCATTCTTGAATAAGGATCCCCGGCATCGATACACGGAGATCCTTCTTGCAATCTGAAATTCAGGGAATCGGGATTTACGAAAAGGGGATCTGTGCTGATGTTCCCTTCGCCCGGCCAGCCTCCCTGGATGTCGGAATATGTGATGACCGGCTCCTCTGAAGAATAATATAAACCAACCTCATCTGGTGAATCATCCCAGATTATACAATTTGTTACTGCGGTGGAACCACCGGTGCAGCAAATCCCGCCGCCGAACTGACCGGCGGAGTTTCCGGTAATCGTACAGTTCGTAATCGAGGATGAACTGGGGCGTATACCGCCGCCATATCTAACGGCGGAATTTCCCGTTATCGTGCAATTCAAAACGGTGCCGTGACCAATGGATACACCTCCGCCATAGTCGGATGAATTCTCGGATATCGCGCATTTATTGATCGTCAGGCCGGAATTAATGCAGTAAATTCCTCCACCTCCGCTCTCCGCCCTGTTTCCGATTATCCTGCAGTAAACGATTTTCGGGACGGGGGTTTCGGTACAATAGATTCCGCCACCGAAATGATCAGCTGAGTTGTTACTTATTAAACAATTCTGAATGATCGGAGCGGATTCGGAACAGGAAATCCCGCCCCCGTTCCAGTTTCGGCAGTACTCGATTCGGCAAAATGAGAGGACGCCGCATCCTTTGACAAAGCGGACTCCGCCACCTTCATCCCACTCCCGAAACCTTGTTACGGTTATCGAGTCATCCGGCGTTCCCGCCGCCGACAGTTCTCCATGTACGACTATGCTGCTCCGATTATGGAGGCGAAGCTCTACTCCGGGTTCGATAATGAGTGTACTGTCCGCCTCTATTAACATGTCCTCCGATACGATATAGGGCGAACCCGAGAGGGGGAGCGCCCCTGAAATGGGACCGCCAATTACACTTTCCGGCAAGTCACCAAATCCGCCGTAAGTTCCCATGTCGTTGATTGAGCCGTCGAGATCCATTCTCGAATAAGGATCTCCCGCATCGACACAGGGAGAGTCCGACTTCAGATGAAAATCGCCATCATCGGGGGCGACGAATCCGGGGATTTCATCGATATTTCCTTCGCCTTCCCAGCTGCCCTGAACATCAGAATATATCACAGTAGGGTTTCCGGATATTTCAAGGGATGAATCATTCCAGAGTATACAGTTTGATATTATCGCAGGGGAAATATCATCGCAGTCTATGGTGCCGCTTCCGGGAACAGTATAATTTTCTGCAAAGGTGCAATTTCTGAAGATCGCGGAAGATTTTCTACAATATGCCCCACCGCCGTTTTCGGACGAGTTTCCGGTAATCAAACAGTTGGTAATTGTCGGATAGGACGAGGAACAATAGATACCTCCACCGTTACCTTGCCTGGTAGTATTTCCAGATATCCAGCTGTTCGTGATTAAGGGAGAAGACAAGCTGCAATAGATGCCTCCGCCACCGCCGTCAGCTGAGGAATTTTCAGCTATTATTGTGCCTGTGATAATAGATGAGGATAAAGCGTAGTAGATACCTCCGCCCTTCCCATCCCCATAGTCGCCTGACGCATTGTTTTTCTTAATCGTGCAATTCGACAAGACAAGGGAAGAGCCGTAACAAAAAATTCCCCCGCCATCATCCCGTTTCGTCGCATTCCCTTCGATCCAACAGTTCATTATTGTCGGAGAGGATTCGCTGCACCAGATACCGCCTCCGTCATCACCGGCCGTATTCCAGGAGATGGAACAGTCGGTAATGATCGGGGAGGCTGAGTAACAATAGATTCCGCCACCGTTGCTCCAGGAACCTGCCGTCTCATTTCCCTCAATCGAGCAATTCGTGATGGATGGGGAGGACATGACGCAAAATATTCCGGCGCCTTCCCTCTCGGAGCCGTTGATGATGGCGAACCCATCAAGCCGGGATTCCGGATCCTCCGCAGAATGAAAATAGAAACCGCGGCCAAGGAATTCGCAGTCCAACACGGTGTATTCAGGTCCTGATGCCGATTTAACGGTCAAGGTTTTGCCCAGGAAGTCGATGTCGCGGTTGCCCTCACCCGTATAGGTGCCAGGATATACCAGGATAAGGTCACCATCCGTCGCTGCATTGATGGCGGCCTGAATCGTGGTATACTCGGTCGGTACACAGTGGCAGGTATCGAACCAGTAGTCGATGCAGAAGCCCGGGAGAACGGTAGTAATAATAATAACTCCAGCGATTATCGCTGACTTAGAGATGGACCTCATGGATTTCCTCCGGGTAATTAGATTTTAAGCACGGTAAACCTCTTATTGTGTAATGTAACCTGTTGTACACAACTGCTGCAAATAATTTCTAGTTCAATGATGAGTGTAGAAATACGTTATTATTTTATGTTTCTGGAACTGGCTTCGCAGGCGAGTGCTGATCAAATCATCATCGAACCGGTACGCCGGGTTTCGTTTGAATTTCCCCGGGAAATCGCGTATAATTTGCTGCAAAGGAGTCAG
>CAYMWF010000159.1:0-4033 GCA_964394085.1 uncultured Gemmatimonadota bacterium
GGCTCGGGGTTCGGCGGCCCAAGGGGTGGGGATTCAGGCTCGGCGATAAAGGCGGTGAGGTTTCTTCACACGGAGAAAGGCGACGCCGGCGGGCTCGGGGTACGGCTGCCTAAGGGATGAGGATTCAGGCTCGGCGATACCTGTTCCCATCACCATTGTTGATTCTTCACATGGAAAATTGGCGAACCAGTTGGTTACGGATTCGACTGCCGGGGTTGGGGGAAGTCGGACTCCAAGGGAACCGCCGGGAGGGGAATTATTATTTGCCACCGGGAATGCGGGGGTCAGGCTCCGATGGACGGACAGTGGGATAAAAGTTCAACTAACGGGTCGAGGGGAGCGATGCCCTTACCCCCATACCGGTAAAGAATCTTCAAATGGAAAAGGTCTCGCAATCCGTTTTCTATAACTAGTAAGTCATGAGAGGTGATTGTCGCAAATTCCAGCTTCTGGAGCGCTCGGGATTCTCTGAGAATCACCGCTTGATCGGGCAAAAGCAATATGCAAGGATACGGGCATGCTCGGGAGGTTAGACAGCGCAGGAAAATTCACTTTCGCAGTTTTGCTGCTTGCCAGTCTGGCGCTCCATCTCCTGTTCGCGGGAGAGAATATCTCCCTCAATGGCAGATGGATCGGTGAGAGGGGATTGCCGGCCGCGGAACCGGAAGCCGGACTCCTCCGGGTTCTGGACGATTGCGCCGTCGCGGTCGTCGCAGCGGTATACAGTCTTTCCGGCTTCATTCACGACTCTTCGGCGCCGGAAGAGCGGACTTATGAGCTGGTGCTGCTTTCTCGAGGCGTCGCTGTTCTATTTTTCGGCTTTATACTGCCGTTTTCAGCTTACCTTTTCGGACGCAATCCGGAGCGGAGCTTCTGGCTCGCCATGACCCTGGCCTTCCTGCCGTTCTCTTACCTGCCCGTTCTCCGCGATACCGGCTGCACGCCCGGCGAAGCCGTAACGGCGGCGGCGGCGGCTTTTTTCCTGTTTTCACTTTCAGGGCGCGGCGAAGATCGGAAAAGCGGCATTCAGCTGGCGGCGGCAGCCGGGATCCTGGCGGCGTTAGCGCCGAGGGCAGGTCTGGCTGCAGCCTTCGGCGTGCTGCTTCCAGTCTTCCTGGATCGGGGCAGGCGCAACACAGGTGCTGTCCCGGCGATCCTTTTTCCGACATTGGTCTTCGTAATCGTCTCGATCCCGCTTTCCCGTTTGCTCGGAGAATCGTTCTCCCTGCCGTCAGTAAGCGAATTTCCGACAGCCCTCTTCTGTCTGCACGAATCCCTGGGGATTCCCGGGATACTACTTCTCGCCGGCGGTGTCGCGGTTCTGGCACGGCACCGTGATCCTGCCTGGCTGGCGCCGGTTTTCGTCCTGGTCGCCGGAGACGGTTCGGGACGGGGAGCCGTGATCCTCGGGGTATCGGCGGCATGGTGTTCAGCACGCGCGCTCGGCCTGATAAACCGCCCGGCCGTAACAATCAAGGCTGTCCTGGTTACAAGTCTGATGGCAGTGGGGCTCCTGACACGACTTTCACCGGGAGAACCGGATCCGATGATAGAAGCGCTCCGCTGGATGAGGGGGATCCGCAACTGCAGGAATATCCCCAGAGAGGCATCAATCTGGATCGACTGGACCGGAAAATTCGGGCCGGTTATCCCGACAGATGATTTTACCGACGTCCGTATAGGCGGTCGTCCGTACTCCGAGGAATATCTTCTCGTGCAGAGAGACGCGGCCGGAGATGTCACAGCGGGATACAGGAAAATCAAATCTTTCGGAACCGCCGGCGAACTGTCACTCTATTCCGCTGTGAAGGAGTTGAGAAAGATGTTCATCGATTCGAACGGTGATTTTACCCGTGAGGGAGGGCACTGTTTCCTGTTCGAGTTCTCGGGAGAGACCGTTCACGATACAGAGCAGAACCCGGTCGTATCCAGCCTGAAACTATTCGAGGACGGCGAAGTGCTCGGACCCCCGCATGCACCGCACCGGTGGATTAGAGGGAAGGGGGGAGGTTTCTTCAGCCACTGGGGTCCGGGTAAAGTTTATTTTTCGACATCGGACAACACCGATCCCAATCTCAATGGAAGGCGGTATTACGCTGTAATAGAGGAAGGCGGATGAAAAAACCGGTTCTCGACCCGGGGCGCCTGCTGATTCCGGTTCTGCTTATCGCCGCCGGTGCACCCCTCCTGGCCGCGGCGGCAGCCGAACCGGGAAAAGGTTTCCAGGAATATCCACTGTTGCCGCTCCTGGTCGTTCTGCCGGTACTGGCAGCCCTGGCGGCGAAGTTCGAACCGGAAGGAGCTAGACACCCCGCCTCCGGACCAATAAAGTTTTTCTGGATATTCATTATCCCCGCGGCGGCCGTGCCGCTCTTTTTCAGCCGTTTCATCGAATATCCTTTCGTGAATCTCGCCACGGGGCATCTATACAACGCCGACACCTGGGCTGCGGTCGCCCGCGCCCGTGAGCTGGCGGCTGCACCTTCCCTCGACCATCTCCTGGAAAGTGTCGGGTACCGCTGGATACCCGCATCGATCATGGCGGCCTGCTACCATATCGGAGGTTTGTCGCCCGTTCCTTACCAGCTCGTCGAGCTTATTCTCTTCGCCGCCTCGGCAGGACTCCTCGCGGATATCGCGAGCAGACTGGCGGGAAGCCGTCGAGTCGGGATAATCACAGGCCTGGTGTTCGTTCTGGTTCCCGCTCACGCGGTCACCATCCACTGGCTTCTCGGTATCGACTATCTTGCCGCCGGTTTCTTTTTCCTCCTTTCATGGCATATGTACACCTTGTTTGTCTTCAAGGGCGGCAGATTGGCCCTCACCATATCCATGTTCTCTTCGGCAGTCGCATATCTTTGTCACGAAATCACGTTCATCCTGCCGGCTTTCCTGGCATGTACCCACATGTTCCACCACGGAAAACGGTGGAGTCCGATATCGCTGGGCCTGTTTCTCGTTCCCTGGCTCTTTGCATTTTTCATATATCAAAACACCGGCGTCCAACTCAAGGATCGAGGGGCGGTGGACTTTTCGCTCCCCTCGCTTGTTGAAGCGTATTTTTTCAGCCTTCCGTCGAACCTGGCGGCTCCGCAGGTTCATTCCGGCCGCTTTTTCGGCATGAGTCCGGCATTGCCCGCCCTGCTGCTTCCGGCTCTTTTCATCTCCGCCTGGGTTCCGACGCTCCTTGCCGGCGGGGCTGGACTTCGGTTTTTTCTCATCTGCTTCGCACTCGTTTTTTTCGCCTTCCTTCCCGTGCACAACATCGTCCTGGTGCCCGGGTTGAAGGAAATGAAGCATTTCTATTTCGTTTCCATGCCGGTGGCTCTTTTGACAGGCGGAATTCTCGGCGTCTCTTCCGGCCGGGCAAGTGTGCGGCTTCTGCGCCGGGTCATCACGGTTTTTCTTATAGGTTTCCTGGTGCTCATATCCCGGCATTCGGTTGCGGAATTCGGAAAAACGGCTGAACTTTATGACACTGCTGAACGGGAGTTCGAAAAAATCCTGCGTCTGCCGGAGGGATCCGTCGTAATGTTCCTTTTTGAAGAAAACGATATAAGCGGAATATCCTACCTGTTCGACGACTGGCTCCTGGGTCGCAGCGGAACCCTCTCCAGAACCAGATGCAAAGAGGTGCGGCGGGGCAGACGCATTCATTTCAGGGACGGCGAGACCGCCGAAGCGGTTTTTGATTTCGACAACTTCGCCTCCAGCGAGAACAACTACTATTTCATCGTCAACCCCGTCACTTGCGTCATCCGGGAGGTAACCGGACTGGTTCGCGATTTCCAGAACGACCGCGCCGCGTTCGCCGCGTTCCGCCCCGGAATCGAAGATGAACCCGTCACCTCCTCCGCAACCTCCCGCGATACCCTTGAAATCACCGCATTCGCCGACTGGACGCCGGGCCGCCCCGCGTCGAAGCCCGCGGAGGAAAAGCCGCTCCTCTTCTCAACCTCCAGGCGACTCCCTTCCCTCACGAGGGGGGGGGGGGGGGGGGGGGGGGGGGGGGGGGGGGGGGGGGGGGGGGGGG
>CAYMWF010000160.1:0-3797 GCA_964394085.1 uncultured Gemmatimonadota bacterium
AAGGGAGCGGCGGTGAAGGGAGCGGCGGTGAAGGGAGCGGCGGTGAAGGGAGCGGCGGTGAAGGGAGCGGTGCGGCGTCCGCCGATACCGGGATCGAGCGGCTCATCGGAGAGATGAAAAAGATGCACGGCCGGCACTGGAAGAGCCTGCAGAGATAAAAGCGGGGCAACAGGACCTGCGACGAAGGATTGAAACGGTGATGCCGATCGAGCGGGGACGGGAACCCCCGGCTTTCAGAAATGGATAAGGCAGGACAGCCGCCAGCACCGGCCGTAGCCGTCGACCCCCGAGCCGTGAACCCGGTAAGCTTCATTGAAAAGATTCAGGGCGTCGGCCTGAAAACGATGACGGCGCCAGTCAAGCCCGGCGGAGAGATTGACCACCTGCCAGCCGGGGGTTCCGCCGTCAGGTATCCGGTGGTCGTCCACGTCGCCCGGAGCCAGCCTGTCCTGTATGTCCGCGGCCAGCAGGGCGCTCGACAGCCAGAACCCGCTTTCGGCGGCGTACCTGAGCTCCAGCGAGCCGTTCAGGGGAGGAATCCGGCGGAGAGGATCCCCCGTGGTTTCGTTGACGCCGAACGCATAGGCCAGATGCCCGTAAATCGACAGGTTGCCGGTAAGACCCGCGCCGAAGGAGAGTTCGCAGCCGTCGATGCGGCCCTCGCCGGTGTTCGCCTTCCGGTAGACCCGGCTGCCGTCGAGAGAATCCGCGCCGTTCCACGTGGCCTTCTCCCGTTCGATGAGATCGAAGAGACGCGTGCGGTAGAAAGCCGCCGATCCCGCCCACCGGTCCCCTTCGCCCTTCCATCCCGCCTCGATGTTGACGGTTTTTTCGGGAGCAAGCTCCGGCGCCGGGACCTCTATACCGAAATCGAAATTGCCGAAACTGCTCACATCGTTGATATTGGGCGCGCGGAAACCGGTGCCGGCGGATACGTAGACGCGGTTCGACGGGGTAACCGGGTAAGAAGCGCCGCCGTGCCCGACAACGGCGCTCGGAGTGATGTGCAGGTCTCCGAAAAGTGTGTCCGAAGCGGTGATGCCGTAGAGGGCGAACCTGACTCCGGCGGTCAGCCGCAGTTTTCCGGCGTTGAACGTATGGTGGGTGTAGATGCCGGCGCCGGCGGCTTCGGCGCCGTCCGGATAAAGACCCCGCTTCACCGTTTCGTCGCCCGTGTCCGCGTCCCTGTCCAGGGCGCTGCTCCCTACCTGATCGAACCACCCCTCCAGGCCGGATACGGCCTGCCACGCGTCGCTGAAAGATGAAGTAATCTCGAAGGATGCCCCACCGGAGTCCACCTCGTCCAGCTCTTCGGTAACGACACTCGAGCCTTCCTTCTGTTTCACACGGCCCTCCCCGGAGCGGTGATCGTAAACGGTGAGCCTGGTCCGCCGCGCGAAGGGGGCTTCGAAAAAGGAATAGAGTCTCGCGTATACCAGGCTGCGGACCTGGGGATCGAACGAGTATCTCGAGTAACCGCGCTCCGCCACCTGGTCGTATCTCGGAACGTCATCCTGCCTCAGGTACTGGTATGACGCGCTGACCATGTGGCGATCGGAAAGGTTGACCACCACCGACGCGCTGCCGGTGAATTCATCGTATCCGGAAGGCGATTCCCTGCCGAGCCCCGCCCCCGCCACCAGGTCGCCGAAAGCGGCGCGGCCGATTCCGCAGACAGCCGCCGCGGCCGGCGACGACGCCTCCAGGTCGAGCCGTATCCGCTTTTCCATGCCGCCGCTCATATACCTGGCGAGGGTTTCCGCGGACAGGACGGCGCCCGAGGAGGTGAAGCGGGGTTTCCTCGTGAAAACATGGACTACGCCTCCGAGGGCGTCCGAGCCGTAGAGCACCGAACCGGCCCCGCGCAGCACCTCGATCCTCTCGATCATGGCCGGGTCGATCGTGTTGAGATACTGGTTGGGTCCGTATCGGAAGGTGGAGTTGTTCAGGCGGATGCCGTCGACGAGGATCAGGACCTGGTTGCCGGTGAGGCCGCGGACAAAAGGCGATCCGCCGCCGTGGTTCGTCTTCTGGACCCAGACCCCGGGCGAGGCTGAAAGAGCTTCTGGAACGGTCCTGGGGGCATTTTTTTCCAGGGTGTTCCTGTCGAGGGTCGAAACCGAGTGAGGGATAAGCTTATGCCTCGTTTCAGCCCGGTCCGCGGTGACGATCACTCCCTCGAGCCTCAGGGTCGCACGCTCCATTTTAAGGATTACGGGCCGCGGTTCTTCCGTTTTTACAACAACCAGGAATTCGAAGTCCGTGTAGCCGATGTGCGATACCCGGATCAGCCGGGGGCCGGGGTCGACGCCCGTGAGAAAAAATCCGCCGTTATCATTTGTGACGGAGCCGAAGGGGGTGCCTGCCAGGCGGACATCCGCGCCCGGTATGGGAGCGCCTGTCCGGGCGTCGACGACCTGCCCTCGGAATTCGGCGCAGAGAACCTCGCCGGGCATCATCAAGGAGACAAGCGCGATAAATCCAGTAAAAGCGGCAACCAGCCGGCTGCCGCTAAAACTGCATTTCAGTTTCGACCGCGGAGTTTGATGATCCGTCAACCCGGCTGGTTCACTTGCGAGACGACTCATTCCTCTCCTTCGAATAAAGCGTAAAACGGGCAGGCGTCGGTGTTCCGCCGACATCATGGCCGTGAAGCCTCGGTCTACGATTCCAGGCAGGTTTTTCCCTGGAATGCCCGGCCCGGGTCATCCGGATTTGCTGGGTGATGTGCTTCCGAAAATGCCGGGCCCAGGTCAACAGGGACTGCATGACAATGTGCTTCCGAAAATGCCGGGCCCAGGTCAACAGGGACTGCATGACAATGTGCTTCCGAAAATGCCGGGCGCCGGTCACCCGGGAGTAACCGGTCGAAGTTCCGTCCTTTGTGCCGCACGCCCTTCGAGATGTCCGCAGCGCACCAGGCTCATTCGATACTAACAGACCGGAAAACCCCTGCAAACCGGTTCATCAGTTTTTTTTCGCCCACCGGACGACGGGTCTGAAGGTTTATCCCGTGAATCACCTTTTCATGCTTGCAGGCTCGCGGACGACGGGTCTGAAGATTCGTTCAATCAATCGGCTTCTGCTGATTACGGGAACCCGGGTTCCAGAGAAAAACCGCATCCGACGACCGGCGCTCATGATAAACGGATATTTGTCACGTGACAAAAATCCGGAGGTCGGTACAGCTTCGCCGGTTCAGAACCAGGCGGAAGACCACTCCACCTGCATCAGTACCGGGCGTTTGCATCTATAATAACGATACCGGTGGTAGAAAATTCGGGGACGAGCTGGTAGTGCGGCGTAATGCTGACGCCCAGCAGGTCGGCGTCGAGCAGGAGCAGGAGCTTCTCCTGTGCCGCCAGGTCTTTCCACATCGGGTAACCCGGTGAGAGTCCGAGCGGGGAAAACCCTGGTGCGGCGCCGACCGCCTGAGAAGCGGCTGCACGGGTTTTTTCAGCCGCCGCTTCGGTAAGGGCCGCACACAGGGACGCCCATTCATGGGCCAGGGCGACCCGGCCGGCTTCTTCGAGAGTCCTGTAAATTTCGACAGCCTGCGAGCCCATGGTGACCAGGTACGGAATAAAGGGTCGACCGGAGCCGAGCCAGTCGGCGATTGAACGTCCCCGCTTCCGCGGGAAATCGAATTCGAACCGCGAGCCTGCCGCCTCCACAGCGATTCGCTCACCCTCTTTCCGGACCGGAAAGACGCCGAAAACTCCGGCAGGTTCGACGACACTTGCGGGTTCGACAACCCCCGAAGGCTCGACAACATCGCCGGGTTCGACAACCCCCGA
>CAYMWF010000161.1:0-3734 GCA_964394085.1 uncultured Gemmatimonadota bacterium
AGTCACTTTGATTAAACTCTTTCATCGCTTTTCATAAAATTTTTGACAGTTACAACAGTCCAAGGCTTGTTGTTTAGTCAGTCTCCTGTTCCGCGACCAGGCTTATCGTTACGGGATCACCCTCCGAGATGGGTTGATCGCTCGTCATGCCCATATAAGCTTTAACAGTCCATAATGCAGGGGTTCTGCTGAAAGTAGCCAGGTAGTCTCCCGGCCCGAGGCTCGGTGCGGCATAAATATCCTCGTAGAATTTATGGGTGGTTACGTTGTCCTTGATTTTTATTTTCAGATGAGTGCCGTCCTCGACTCCCAGTTTCTGAAGGTCTGCTTCCGTGATGTTTACAATGGCGCTTCCCCGGGCGGACATGCCGATCACCACCCCCGCTAAAGCATCGTTTTCGAAGGTCGCCGGGGGAGCCGTGCGCTCAGGCTTTCTGAAATAGTCTTCTTCGAGCGGTGCATTCAGACGGAAATCGGAGAAACTCGAAAGAGGCAGAATCTGTTCTCCGTTCGTGATGCACACAGCCTCCGCCTCCGTGAACAGCTTCACCGGCCCGACGGAAGCGTAATCACGGTAGTAATAGATGTTTTTCAGCTGTTTGAATTCCTCATCGTCCACGAGCTCGACCTTTTTCTCGAGGAGGCCCGTCCCGGCATTGAAATAGAAAGTGCTGACCCGGCCGCCCGATCCGCCGGAGGTCAGGACCTCGTAAGTGTTTCCGTGTTTCTTTTCGATTCCTTTGTATTCCAGGGTAAGAGGATTCCCGTCTGCGCCGAGGAGGCCGGCGAGGAATGTCTCGAGAAGAGAATAGTTCTCGTATTCGGCGACTTCATCCGGATGAAGCGTGCCGGAAAGCCCGTGAAAGCTTCGCCAGTAGGAAGAGCCGTCGAAAATGGTGATATTGCCGTCCGCTTCGACTCTGAACGCCCCTCCCCTGGCGAAAGTTGTCGTATATGTGTAATTGAACGCTTTAAATGTGACTTTCACCGACAGGTTTTCGATTTTTTTCAGTTCCTCAACCCCACCCACGGCGCCAAAATGTCTTGCCAGCACCCGGTCGGCATCGCCGTTCTCAGCGGCCGGCAGCGGGGAGCTCAGAATGGCCAGGAGAAAAATGATCAGGAAGATTGTCGATTCTTTCATGTCCGTTCCTTTCCCGGAGAAGGTTCGATAAGGCTGCGATCAGTCGACAGTGGTCGGACGAAGATGGAAAGATGCTGAACGAAGGGCCGATGCCCTGTCAAGCCGGAAACAAAGGTTCCTCTTCTTCGGGCCGCCGGTAAATATCCCTGCATTGAAAGCCGGTTTGAATCCGGATTCCACGGGCGCGGCTTCGAGACGTTCAGCGTCTCAAAGGCTATTGAAAGTTGTTGTTATTGTCAATGAAATCGGAGGCTCTCCGGGTTTGTTCTCGTTCATCTTCAGAATGCGACCGCCGGTCGAACGGCATGAAATAGCTGTTGTATCGGGACTTTTCATCGGGCATAATCGAATTGTTAACTGCACTGAATCAGGTGGATAAGCTGTTGGCCGACCGGTCGAATCCACAAAAAGAAAGCAGCTTTTTTTCAAGCGGGGGACAGTGTGACAGACGAAAAAAAAGGATCGGCGCAACCCTCCGATGTAGTAATCGACAGAGGCCAAAGCAGGCTTTCCGACTTCTGGAAGCTCGAGGATTACTGGGCCATCTGGCTCGGGTTCTTTCTGCTTATCGCCGGCATGGTTATCTACTTTCCGAACCGGCCGGACGACCTCGACGGCAAGATCGCCGCCGCGAATTCAACGATGGAAGCGGAGGCGGTCCGGGCTCCCTTCAAAACCATCGAATGGTATGAAGCCTCCGACTCGAAGAAGAAGAACAAGGCTGTAAGCAGCCCCGCCGGCAAGAGGGTTCAGAGCTTCACCCATAAACCGCACAAATGGAAAAATAATCCTCTCAAGGCTTTCTACCTGAGCGAAGAATCTGCCGATGTCTTGCGGACCGGCGCCGCACCGAAACACGATGAAACCGTCAAGGCGGAAAAGGCTGCATTCAAGAGGGCGACGGAGTCCCAGGCCTCCGCGGCGGGGGCGGGTTTTCAGGATGAGGAATTGAACGGCGCCGCAGCCGCGGCCATCGCCGAGTGGCGTTCAGCCGACCTGGCGGCGTCGAAGGCCGGCAAGAAGGCCGGGGCCGAACCTTACAGCCAGGTCTTGCCTCTCCTGGCTCTCATGATCCTCCTCGCCCTTCTATTCGGAATCGGCTGGAAGCTTATGGGTAACCCGGCGGGTCCGTTCATTGTCGGTTTTTTCTTCGTATTCGTCATCGCGGTCCTGGCTTATACGGCTGCAAGCCAGGCGACGATGAAACAGTTCGGTATCGGCTATGCCGCCTGGGCCATACTGTTCGGGCTGATCATCAGCAATACGATAGGAACTCCCAGGTGGGTGATGCCCGCGGTTCAAACCGAATATTACATAAAGACGGGCCTGGTGCTTCTCGGCGCCGAGATACTCTTCGGAAAGATCCTCACAATCGGGGTTCCGGGGATATTCGTGGCATGGGTCGTAACGCCGATCGTCCTGGTTTCCACTTACCTGTTCGGCCAGAAGGTGATAAAGATCCCTTCCAAGACCCTCAATATAACCATCTCGGCCGATATGTCGGTCTGCGGAGTCTCCGCGGCCATCGCCACGGCGGCGGCCTGCCGGGCGAAAAAAGAGGAGCTTACCCTGGCGGTGGGCCTTTCACTCGTCTTTACTTCCGTAATGATGATCGTGATGCCCGCGGTCATCAAGCTGGTCGGGATAAGCGAGGTCCTGGGCGGAGCGTGGATGGGCGGCACCATCGATGCCACGGGGGCCGTTGCGGCCGCGGGCGCCTTTCTTGGTGAAAAGGCGCTTTACGTGGCAGCGACGATAAAGATGATCCAGAATGTGTTGATCGGTGTAATCGCCTTCTGTGTCGCTGTTTACTGGTGCGCGAAAGTCGACCGCTTGCCGGGGCAGAAGGTGAGCGCCCTGGAGATCTGGTATCGATTTCCGAAGTTCGTCATCGGTTTCATCCTGGCCTCGATAATCTTTTCGTCCATGTACGGGGCGATGGGGCAGGATGTCGGGTACGCGATGATCGACAACGGCGTGATTCGCGGCTTCAGCAAGATTTTCCGCGGGTGGTTCTTCTGCCTCGCCTTCGCGAGTATCGGCCTGGCGACCAATTTCCGCGAGCTCAAACACCATTTCAAGGGTGGGAAGCCGCTCATCCTCTACGTCTGCGGTCAGAGCTTCAACCTGTGTCTGACCCTGACCATGGCGTATATAATGTTCTACCTTGTGTTCCCGGAGATCACCGCAAAAATCTGATATGACAACGACTCTTTACCAGAATTCCACCGGCCGGACCAGCCGGATCCACCGTACGGACAAACCGGTGGAGTGGGGGCGACTCTCGAAATGGGCGGCATTTTTAACCTGCTGCTTCCTCGTCTGGATCTTCATGTTCGTTGCAGCGCCCCGGCTGACCGATATTTCCCTGATCGGGCGGCTCGCAGGATTTATCGAAGACAGCGGGATAGATGCGGGCGCCCTCTTTTATACCGAAGTTGAAGAAACCGCTCACGCTGAAATACACGCCAGGAGTATCATGGAATATCCACCCGCCGGTCCCTAGTCAGACCGCTTCTCGCGATTGGATACCGGTTCGGCTGCGGACGGCGGATTTCATGCAGCGGCATGATCGCACATAAACAGAACG
>CAYMWF010000162.1:0-3718 GCA_964394085.1 uncultured Gemmatimonadota bacterium
TCCGGCAGCACCAGTCTGCTGTACAATCTCGAATACAATGGCAATAATGTCCTCAGCACCAACAATATCAGAGCAGCGATCCAACTTGACGGCGACCCTCTGTCATATGGTGAAGTCGGGGATGTCAAAATCGTGTACAACGGCGAAGTATGCGGTGTTATCGAGATTACAATGTCACACCAGACATCTTCCCAGGAACTTCTGTATTCTGTCGTAAGAATCACAGTATTCAAGGACCAGCCCTATATCCTTTTCGACTACGGTGTCATGAACGACTCCAAATCGAAAATGTTGGCAATGGACTCCCAGGAAGATTATTTCTTCACCATAGAACGGATGTTTCTGGAAGTGAATCTCGATACTCAAAGTGCTACCAGCAGTCTTAAGTATGTCTTCGACGGCAAATTCCAGGGGCCGCTCCTGGTCGAGGATGACATCTATCTCCTGCAGGAAGGTGAGGAACTGCTTCAGATCAAAGAAGAAACTCAAGATGATTACATCGGTACTTTATACGATTTTTCCTGGTCTGCTAACGGCAATGAACCGTATTCGGGCGAAACCACCGGTTGGTTCGGAATTTTCGACGAGGACTCGCAGGGCCTGCCTCACCAGGTGTTTACTGGAATTCCCAACTTTTCCGAACAATTCCCGGCTGAGCTGCACCTGGAACGACCCGTTGAGGATCGAACAACTTTTTACCTTGAATTCGTACCGGGAAATCTCTCCGCTCAGCCCGATCCGACTGAAATCACTGCCAAACTACCATACAGCTCCCGCATTTCTTACCAAAACGTATTTCTGTATCTCGCTGATAACGACGATGAATACGAGTTTACCGATACGCATATGTCGTTCTTCGATGACCCGCCGCTCGTCATCTTTCCGCCGTCATATTACGAAGATACGCGTGTGTTTGGCCCGCTGATTCCCGAATATTCATTCAGTGTCTCACCTGTCCAAGAAGAGATGGTAGATCTATTCAATTATTATCAGGACTTATTCGTAAAACATGGTAACAATCAAACAGGTGTATTGACATTAGACTACCATTTACATACCCCACCATCCGACGAAAAATACAATAAAAAGGGCTTCTGCAAGGAGTACTGGCAGGAGTACCGAATAACCGACAGGCGGGCTCATATTGTCAGCAACGAGTATGAGATCGGCTCCGTGTTCGGAAGGCTCGGCAATATCCTCGAAGACGACAACTCCCGCCGCGATCTCTATTACAGGGCTGCCCGCCGCGAGGGCCGTTACCTGCTCGACAGGATATTCCACTGGACTCCGTATGAAGACGTGCGTCAATACAACGAGGAGGTCTGGCTGCCGAAGGGCATACCTCATCATCATTCCCTGTCGGTCCACCTAACGGGATACGACTCAGGCCACTGCCAGGGCGTCCCGATCCTCGACTGGTATTACGGAAACACCGGCGACAGCGACGCTCTCGATATGATCACGAGCTTCGCCGATGCCATCTGCCTGAACGAAGCCGAGAAGTTCAAGTCGATCGACCAGTATCAGATGGGCGGTCTCGAGCGCCATCTCGGCTGGCCTTTGTACACCCTGGTCCAGGCATACCTCGCCACCGGCGACCCGTATTATATCCTGAATGCCAAAACCATCGTAGACAAGGCAGACTCATTCCTGATCGATTGCCCGAACTGCCAGGATCAGAAATGCTATGTACGCCTGATCAAAGAAGTAAGCGGTGGCAAATTCAAATACGTCGCACTGGGAGGCCAAACCTTTACCACCGCTGTTCTGAACCAGGCTGTAGCTAAATATCACGAAACATCAGGCGAAACCGCCGCATCTGATCAATCCGAAACGGTCGGATTGTTCCTCAAGAGTTTGTACAATGACGACTATGATCGTTTCTACAAGGATAGTTATCATCAATCGGGCACGCCGACCGGGATAGTGAATTTGCTAATGGTGTCTCCTGGCCTGAAATATATCGGGCTTGTAAAATCAAATCAGAATCTGGAATCCTTCGCAGATAAACTTATTCAGGATTATAATGATGTTGAAGATCCGGATGTACGTATAAAACCTAAGGATGAGTTGAAACAACATGGTCAGATTACAAATTTCGTTCTCGATTTCATGAAATATTATAAGGAGGATCTGTGATGAATTTCAAAATCACTGTTTCAGTATATTTCATCACCTCTCTCCTCGCAATTGGTTTAATTTCACCGGGACATGCGACAACCCTCCATGTATCGCCCGGTACCGATACTACAATCCAGGACATGATCGATGCTGCAGAAGAGGGTGATACCGTCCTGGTGGTTCCTGGTACATACAAGGGTGAAGGTAACCGGGATCTCGATTTTCACGGGAAGGATATTTTACTGTTTTCCGAGGCTGGACCTGAAGCAACGATATTGGATTGCGAGAACCTCGGCAGAGGTTTCCATATGATTTGTGGTGAAAGCCCTGCTGCTGTTATATCGGGATTAACAATTCAGAATACCTCGTTTGCTGATAAAGGGGGGTGCATGTTCATTGAGAACTCATCACCCACTGTAGAAAACTGTATAATCCGTGGGGGAGCCAGCCAGAGTGGCGGTGCAGGTATCCACCTGAAGTGGAGTTCGTCGACGATCGACAATTGTCTTATATCGAATTGTGATGGCTTCGTGGGCGGAGGTGGGGCATTTTCTGGATATGGCTCCAATGTTTTCACACAATGTATTTTCGTGAATAATACAGGCTGTTTAAATGGTGCAGGTCTTTTATGTTACTATACTGTGGCAACTGTTACCCACTGCATTATTATGGACAACATCGTCGATTCTTACGATGGCGATGCCCAGGGCGGTGGCGTCTACAGCTACAGTTCCAACCTTATTTTGGATCACTGCAAGATTTCGAACAACAAGTGTGAAGGCGGTTGGATCGCCTGGATTGAAGGTGGCGGGATATACTGTGAAGGAGGAACGGCGAACATTTCGGACTGTCAAATCTCAGACAACTATGTTGTAGACGGACCTGGTGGAGGCGCATATTTTTATAGTACTAACACGGTAATTATCAGTGGTTGTGAAATCTCGCGCAATACAGCTACGGTACATTCTGGTGGCGGTATGGTTTTAGGAAAGTCCAATGGTAGATTTCTTATCACTGACTGTCTTTTTATTTCAAATTTCGCGAACTCCAGCGGTGGCGGTCTATTTCTTAGTGGAGGGCCCGTAGATCAAATTTTACGATGTACTTTCCTTGGGAACCGAGTATATGGATTAGGTGGAGGTATAATGAATTCCGAGGGTAATTTAATGTATGAAAACCTGATTATGCGGGACAATTTCCCCGACCAGATACACGTTTCCGCCGGCGCTCCGCAAATCGACTGGTCCAACATCGAAGACGGCTGGCCCGGCGAGGGGAACATCGACGAAGATCCGTTGTTCGTCGCTCCCGAGTACGACGATTATCGCCTACTCTGGGGTTCTCCCTGCATTGACTCGGGTAACCCAGACTCCCTCGACCTCGACGACACCAGGAGCGATATAGGAGCTTACAGCTTTGACCAGTCGAAGGAACTCATCGTATACCTTTCTCCTGAAACCAGAGAAATCGAGCCCGGAGAAACAGGTTGTGTGCAGTACACGGTCTGCAACGCCCATCCGGTCGAGAAGAGCTTCGTAACGGCGGCGGGAGTGCGGCGTCCGGACGGGTCACCGTGGCCCGGCAACCCGCTCGAAGA
>CAYMWF010000163.1:0-3698 GCA_964394085.1 uncultured Gemmatimonadota bacterium
GAACAAGTATCTGTGGCTCGGTGATCCGGATATGTTCGTCTGGACCGGGTCTCCCCGTTCCATGCGTGTGGACGCGCCCTATTCAGTTCGGCTGGATACGGAATTCTTTACTGTGAACGCCATCGACAGCGAGAACGGATTGCCGGTAACCAATGCTAAAGCTGTCCTCCTGGATGAAAACCGGCTCGAAGTGCACGGTGTGAGCTATTCCGACCCCTCGGGAAATATTCTTCTCGAAATCCCGGCACCGGAACTTGTAATCCTTCAGCTCGTTGTAACAGCCCCGGGATTTGCTCCGGCATATAAAACCGTGAGAACTGTAGACGGCCTGGGTCCGTTTGCGGAAGCACAATCACTGGAAAATCATGGTATTCACTTGTCGAATGCGGATTAGTCTCCTTTCCGCTCTATTCCTGCTTACGAAATTACTTGCAGTAGAAGAACTGACGATCAAGAATCCGACCTGGTGACTGTAAACGGTCCGGAGTTCGATTTCGGAGAAAGGCGTGTGTTCATGGCGATACAATTCAAAGAATTCAGCATACCGGATGATGACATGGAGCGGGCCGCCGTAATTATCGCAATCAACTTTTACAAGCAGCTTAAACGGAACAACTTCGAAGACGACCAGGTTATTGCAGTGGCATCCGAGCTTATCTCCATACTTTCAAACAGCCTCGAAGGGTATATCAAGAAGAAGGAAGGAAGAGAATAGTCGTTTCTGCCGGGTTGTTGGAGCTTAAACCGCCGGTAGACGATTACAAGGATTTTCAGCCGATCGACGGGAAAATCTATTGACACGGGGACGGGCACCATGTAATGGTGTTGCTTTGTTTTCGGGGACGTGGTGAAGCTGGTTATCACATCGGCCTGTCAAGCCGAAGGCCGCGGGTTCAAGTCCCGTCGTCCCCGCCATTTTCTAATATCCGTGCGGTTCTGAAGCACCAACAGCAATGTGCTCCTCAACGCACGGATATTATTTTTTAAACCGTTCTTTAATCGAAAGAAAGCATCTCCCGGATGGAGCTGCACCGGGCTGAGACAGGGCTGTCGATACACCCAGGGTTTTAGAGAGACTGCAGGAAATGACGAAATCCGGTCTCACACCGATCGCGATCCTCATCGCGCTGGCGACAGCATTTCATTCACAAAACCTGTTTTCAGGATCCACATGGTTTTTCCAGGATGCCGGTTTTTATTATTTCCCGCTTAAGAATCTATCAGTAAACGCTTTGATTAAGGGTGATCTGCCTTTCTGGATAAGCCTTGCCGATTTCGGCATGCCTCTTTTCGGGAACCTCACCCTTGGACATTTATATCCTACAACACTTCTATATTTACTTTTCGACCGGGTGACCGCCCTCAATATCGAGGTTTTTCTGCATCACCTCCTGGCGATGCTTGCTGTCTACCTGCTCTGCTTCGACCTGCTGAAAACAAGAGCGGGAGCCTTTCTCGGAGCCGTTGCTTACGGGTTCTCCGGCGTGGTTGTTTCGTATTTCCACAATCCGTTCTATCTGTATTCCTCGGCCTGGACACCGCTGTCTTTCCTCGCGCTGTACAGACTCGCAGAACGTCCTTCCGTCCGCGGTGCGGCTTTCGCAGGCGCGTCCATGGCGATGCAGCTTCTCGCGGGTGATCCGCAGAGCCTCATATTCTCAGCCTTTTTTGCATTTTTCTGCCTCCTCTTTCTTCGCGGCGACAGAAAACGCACCGCTCCGTTGATGGCTGCTGCGGCGATACTGGCATTCGGCCTGACCGCCTTCCAGGCAATGCCGGCTCTCGAAATCATGGACACCACTCATCGATCGGGCGGGCTGGAAACAGGCGAGAGCATGTCTTGGTCGATGCACCCGGTCCGGTTCGTAACCATGGTCATTCCCTATTTCTGGGGCAGGTTATTTCCGGAAAATACGTTTTGGGGAAGGCATCTCGTCAACAGTGTCAATCCCGACAGGTTCTGGGCATTTACCATATATATCGGGATCATCCCTTTACTGCTTGCTGTTTACGGCGGTTGGACGGCGTTGAAGAAAAACGGTCGTAAAACGCGCCCTTTCTTACTGACGGGTCTCCTGTTCTGGATTTTCTCTCTGGGTGTTTATACCCCGGTTTTACAGATAGCGAGCCGCCTGTTCCCCTTTTTACGGATTTTCAGGTATCCCGAAAAGTACGCCTCGCCCGCCGTGCTTTGTTTTTCGGTTCTCGCGGCATTCGGATTCACAGCGCTTTTATCGAAGTTCGCTCCCTCATCAATCTTTCGGTCAGGTTCCGGCGGGTCCCCTTCCGGAAAAGAACGAAAAGCTCCGGGCCTGGTCGCTTCGGGATTGTTTCCTTTTTCCGGCGTTCTTCTGCTCGTGAGCGGTTTGGGGATTATCCTGGTCAGGAACCGCATCGCCGATTGGATTGCCGGTCGGGCGGTTCTACCGAATGTTCAATCCGCTTCGGCATTTATCGTACATCAGGCCTGCGTCCTTTCGGTTATCGCCTTGTGTTGCCTTGTTATCGCGCTTCTGCTGCATTTCAGGATTGTTAAAGTCGCCGCTGTTTTCATGCTTATCCTGGCGTCAATCGACATCTGGCATGCGGCATCCGGTCTCAGATGGAACGCGCATCGAGCTTTTTTCGACCTTGAACCGACCGGATCGAGAATCTTTAGAGCCGCCACCATGAGGGCGCTCCCCGATCTGAGGATCGCTGTAGATCGCGCACCTCCGGGAGGCTTCGGTGCGCCTGCCAATCTCAATGGAGCTCGAAGAGAAGCTGCTTATTTGAGAAACCGCCTCTGGCCGAACGCCGGGCTGGCTCACGGCGTCAGGCTCGCCGGAGGTTACTCGGGTGCGGGACTACCGCTGAGTACCGAGATGCTCGACCTTCTTTTTAAATATCCGGCCGAACTGGGCGCTCGTTTGAATGTCGGAATGTTTTTGACCAGGAGAGACCTCCCGAATCCCGATCTGGCTTCCGCGCTTCGAAAAGGCGACCTGAGCCGCCCCGAACTGTCGGGAAGACTGGCGGATGAGGCTGCAGGTATGAATATACTGACCGCCCTGGTTCCTGATCCCTGGGAGAGGCTGCATCTGGCAACAGGATGGGAATTCCTTGAAGACGAGACAGGTTCGCCGTGCGGGCCTCTGCAGAAGGTCCTGGAGCGGGAGAAAAACTCTATGGGCACCGGCGATCCGCCAAAAACCGATCCGGATGCTCTTGTGAGTTCAAGCGGATTTATCTTCGGGGGGAGGTTCCATGATTCCCCCGGGGCCGACGCCCCGGCGGTTGCATCGCGGGATAAGAAGAGTTCTGAAAGTATCATTGAGAGCATTCAGTTCGGCACCGGTGGATTCGTATCGGCGCGGGCGGTAACCCCGGTGCCGGCGATATTGGTACTGGCCGAGAGGTTTTATCCGGGATGGCGTTGCCGGATGGATGGAGAAGAGTTGCCGATCTACAGGGTCAACGGTTTATCGATGGGCGTTTTCCTTCCGTCCGGATCTCATGACATACAGTTTACGTACGAACCGTTGAAATGGAAGCGGGGTCGGTTGATCAGTGTTATCTCCTTGATATGTCTGATCATCTGCGTCTTCCCCCGGCAATCGTTTTTTGCGAAAAGACGATCTGGATACCGCAGATCTTAGGTTGATTTCTGCAATTCGAGAAGTGCCGGTTTTTCCACCTCGTCTCCCTGGAAAGTGATC
>CAYMWF010000164.1:0-3670 GCA_964394085.1 uncultured Gemmatimonadota bacterium
AATAGTAGTATTCCCTGTCACGTAAAACGAGCTTGAACACTTTGTCATAATTCATATCGAGGCATATATAGACCTCGCGCTTCTTCATGTTGAAGATCGCCGACCACTCGGTGTTGACGTTGATTTTATTGCCGCCGATCACATACTCGACGTTGCGCTGGGCCACCTTGTCGAGCAGATTCATGCCGCCTATCCAGGACATCGAATCACCCGAGTTTTTCAGGATGTCGGTGGCAATACGAAATCTTGCACAGTTCTTGCGCGTCCTTTCCGCGGGAACATTGATTAGTTTCCAGTTGGTGGCAGCCTGCCAGGCGCCTTTCATGGGAATCACCCGCAACTCATGGCCGTCATGCTCGAGCACCACGGATCTTCCTTCCGGGTCAGCTACCAGGATATGGTGGGAGAGAACATTGAGGCCGTTATCGAAGACATTGTAGCTCCGCGCAATCTGAACCGCCTCATCGACATTACCGGCATGATCGAGGATCTCGCGAATGAGGCGAATGAGCCATCTCGATTCCTTGTCCTTTTCGGGTTTGTACTTGACCGCCTCGACCGAAGCCAGGGCCAGACACAATCCCTTCTCGTTCATTCCCTCGATCGACAAGCAGGGGCAGTTGGCAAGCTTCATCTTCTGAAAGGACGAGTCCATGTTCAGTTTTCTTTTTCCATCTATTCCAAGATCTTTCATGGGTGTGAAGGCGATCGACGCGTAACCGTTCTCGGGGAAGTAGTAGCAGGCGAGCAGGTGGGTGTCGACATTGTCGAAGTTCCGTCCGAACAGCGGGTTCTCATGATCACCGTAGTAGGAGAAAAGGCTGCAGTACTGTCTTTTCACGATCGTTCCCACCACGGCGCTCATCAACAGGCGCTCGTGAAAGTGGTCCACCAGCGGAGTGTAGTCTCCATAGAAGGTCATGATGTATAGACCGTTGACCTCCTTCAGGCTGGCGAGGGTTTTCTTCATGTCGGGCTTATTCTTAGGCCGGGCAATCGCGGCCTTGTCGATTTCGGGCTCGACAGTGACGACCTCCGGGATCTTCACCTCGGCCGATTGCACGACGCAGCATGAGATTAACGCAATGAGCAGCGCGATGAGTGTCTTCACGATCTATCCTGTCTTCCGAAGTTCCAAAGGAGGGGTGCCCAGTCCTGGTCTAGCAGCATCAGAACTTTGCCTATTGTACAGATGTTCGGGCGACAATGTAAGTTGAAACACGCCGAGCTATGAATTGTCCGCAACACGCAGCCGAAGCTCAGGGTCACCGAAAAGAGTCAACTCATAGTACTGATAGCGAAACCACGAAATGCTGTCCAATCGCCACAAACAGCTTTCCCTTGCTTCCTGGAGAGCAAGGCCAAGTTCAAAGATACCCTCACCGAGCACGCTGTGGAAGAACTCCCGCGTGAACATTGTCGTCACCGAGTCGAGGCTGTTGCCCGCAGCTCCCATACCCTCTCTTGAATTGACTATGCATGCGAAAGCTCCATGCTCAATCGTGGTTATCTCTTCGGCAAAGCAGTCGGCAGTATCGAACGATCCAAGCGAGCAGGAATCATCGAAAAAGAAGAAGTAGTCCGTGTTGTTCAGGTTCCCGATGTAATCGTACATGTTCAAGTGCGTGGGAGTCGTACACAGCTTGACCATCCCCCAGTTGTGTGCTCCATGGTCGCCGATGTAGACCATCTGGGGTGTGGTATTTCCGCTTTCCCCGTTCAAGATGGGAAGCAGTTCTGTTGTCGCATCCCAGCCATCGCTGTAATAGTTCCACGGAGGATTGACATGTCCGATCCGATTCCATGAACCGGGAGCATAGTCCTCGTCGTAGAGAGTCGTCACGGCAAAGCTTCTTGCATTTGGAATACCGGGGCTCTCGAATCCGGCCGTGAAGTGCCCAAGGTAGAGATCTGATCCGAGCCTCATCAATTCCGAGAAAGGTTTGTTGAACTCCTGTATGTCGCCAAAACCCAGATATCCGCCCATGGTAGCGGCAACATCCAGGTACGGATCCTGCGTGGTTTCGTAGGCAAGCGTTTTTGTTACGAAGTTCGTCACATCAGCTGCATCTTCCACTGAAGCACGGCCGACATATATGTCTGCCGTCAGATCGACATCCCCGCCGCCCGGGCCATCCTTCTTTTCTGCGTAGCGGTTATCAGCGTCATGGTCGAATGTGCAGTCGGCCGGGTCAACGCAGCCATAATAGAGGTCGGCCGGAACCGAATAACCTGCCTCGAAGAAAAAGCGGGCGGGGATAACGTCCTTGTTCCCGCCAAGCAGCGCGTATTCCGTGGCCCATGTCTGGTAGGCATCTATCATGAAGTTGCGGATCCTGGTTGCATCGTCGCTGCCGCCGCTCGGCTTTGTTCCATCATAGGTTGCGAGTATCCAGTCAGTGGTGACAATCCCCGCAGGAATTCCGCGGATTGTCTTCGAATCACAGAGTGCCTGGAAGTTGTTTGGACCTGACGTATTCGCCAGTGTGTCGCTGGTGATGACAACATACTTGTAGTTCGCCCAGAAGTACGGGCATTTAGGATCGGTCAGGGGTGAACGCGGACGAACCGGATCGGACAAGGGTGCTGTGCCGCCTGTCGCTGGAATGAAATTGACATAGGACGACATGCTGTCGACGTTATCAAGGGATCTTGCCAGCTTCTGCTTCAGAGCCTTTGTCGGTCTGCTGATTTTGCTGGAATCGGCTCTGGCAAGGTGCACGTTCAGCCGCATCCTCGACGCCAACCTTATCTTGCCGGTCTTGGGCGAGTATTGCAGAGGAAAGAGATTGACATGCGCTATGCTGTAACCGCGATCCGTCTGAACAGTCAAGAGATCATGCTGCTCGATCGGCCAGAAGCTCGTCAGAGAATAGATCTCGGGATCCGGAAGCGTTGGAGTCTCCGGAGGGCCTGCGGATCGAAAGAACTGATCAGAACCATGAGCGAGTCTGTAGAGGCCGGGAAACTGGATAGTACCAGTCGATTCACTGGTGACCCGGTCAATTTTCATTCCTGCCGGAACGAGAATCTGGACATGCTTGACAGGGATCACCGGCGCACCTGCCTTGTTGTATCTCTTGAAGCCGCTGATCGCAAAACGATCGAAAACGCCTTCCGCAGCGAGCCTCGGCTCGTCGATGCGATACTCGAGAACGATGAGTTCATCGCTTCGCGTCACATGCGGTTTCTCATGATCTGCGGCAGTGGTTGTGCCGACTCCGATTATTGCCAGAAAAAGAGTGATGATCGCTGTCTGCAGAGATACCTTCGTCGCCTTCATGGCCTGCTCTCCTCGAGAGTTCCGAATAGACCGGGATTGCACGGATGTCATCCACTTCTACAGGTTGAATGCGCTTCCGTTTCTTCCTGAAGAGTCTATCAGATCTGTCTTGATGAGTCGAGCTGTTGGTGCCTCTCTTGCAGTCGGTATCCAGAGGCGGTTCACATGGATCGCTGCGATAACAGGTGGACGAGCACTACCGATGGGGCTTCCGTGGCATTACTGCATCGAAGTCGCAACGACGTTCGTCGTCTTGCCATTCTGCAATGCCTGGAACCATATGTTCCGGCCGGCTCCCGATTGGGGAATGGGCAGGTTCCAGACGAGATTTCCCTGGCTGTCCGTCATCGTGGGACCCGTGGCCCTCTGTGCTGCAGCGATATCAAG
>CAYMWF010000165.1:0-3373 GCA_964394085.1 uncultured Gemmatimonadota bacterium
TCGCCATTGAGACATGCCATGTCGTCGCTTCTCCCTTGTCCATCTTGCGGCCGACTTCAAGAGCCAGAAGCTGCGCTGTAGTTATCTCTGTAAGCATCCGGACGAGTTTGTTCTGGACCATCTGGAAGGATGCAATCGGTTTATCGAATTGGATCCGTTCCTTCGCGTACTTTACCGAAGATTCGTATAAATTCATCGCGACGCCGACAGCTCCCCATGCGATACCGAATCGTGCCTGGGTCAGGCAGGCTAGAGGTGCGCGCAGGCCTTTTGCATCCGGTAGAACCGAATCTTGAGGGACAAAGCAGTTTTCAAGGATCAGCTCTCCGGTAGGACATGTTCTGAGTGAGAGTTTTCCCCCGGTTTCTACGGTGGTCAGACCTTCAGCTCCTTTTTCAACTAAAAATCCCATGAGTTTCTTGTCGCCCGCCCTGGCCCAGACCACGGAAACATCGGCTATCTGTGCATTCGAGATCCAGCTTTTGGTTCCATTAAGAATATACCCGCCGTCCACTTTCCGCGCATTGCATGCCATCCCCCCCGGATTGGAGCCGAATCCCGATTCGGTCAGACCGAAGCACCCGATCAATTCGCCGCTTGCAAGGCCGGGCAGCCATCTTCTTCGCTGGTCCTCGTTTCCAAACTTGAGAATCGGGTACATCACCAGTGAGCCTTGTACTGAAAGAGCTGAGCGGAGACCCGAATCCCCGGCCTCGATCTCCTGGCAGATTAATCCGTAAGTGACGTAATTCCCGCACGCACCTCCATACTCACGGGGAACCGTCACCCCGAGATAACCTAGTTCCCCCATCCTGATCATCAGGTCGCCCGGAAAAGTGCCTGCATCAAAATGTTTGTTAATGACCGGCATAACTTCACGTTCGGTGAATTCCATGGCCGTCTGGCGAGCGTTATTTTCTTCTTCACTAAGCTTGGTTGATAAATCGAGAAAATCTGTCCGGGTCATCTGGTTTCCTCCATGGTGCCGATAATACCCTGAGGTTCTGGTCTTAACTCCATCGCTCGTAGAACACATTCGATTCTTCATACTGGGTGCGCGGGGGCTTCTCTTCCCCCGGCCGTCCAATAGCTATTATGCTCAAAACTCCGATGTTTTCCGGTATATTCAGGATTTCGCGGGTTCCAGCCTCGCGTTTCTTGCGAAGGTATATACCTAGCCAGACAGCGCCGAGATCCATTTCCGCCGCGGCAAGGAGGATGTTTTCAGTAGCTGCGGAGCAATCCAGAAACCAGGCTGTAGGGGACTTCTCAACCTCCCCGCAAACAACTATTGCAAGCGTCGCCTGACTGAGCATCTTACCGTATGGATGCATGTCAGCCAGCCGGTCGAGAGTTCTCCGCTCACGCACTACGACGAAACGCCACGGCCGCTTGTTATTGGAAGACGGCGCTGCCATTGCCGCTTCAAGCAGGCTCTTGACCGTTTCGTCGTCGATCGGCTCGCTGGTGAATTTCCTGACGCTCCTCCGCTTGAATATGTTTTCCAGCATTGTTACCTCCTGGCAGGGATGAATATTAAATAATCCCGAAAACCGCCGACGCCCTTTTCAGCTGATGGGGCTTTGAAGTCTTCGGGGTTTCATCGACGACGGGGTGATTCGATAAGACTCTTTACAGCGTCAGTAATACTTACAGCGGCCGACCCGATCTCTTGTCTGGTTGTAAATCTTCCTGTCGAAAAACGGATAGTACCGGCTGCATCCTCCGAATCGACCCCCATAGCTTCAAGAACCGGGGATAGTTCGATTGTATCGGAGTGGCATGCCGCTCCGAGAGAAGCGGCCACATCAATCGCTGAAGAAAGGATATCTCCGGCCCGTAAACCTCTGAAGGCAAGGCTGGCGGTATTGGGCAGCCTGAACTCCGGGTGACCGTTCAACCGGACATCAACGCCTTCCGACACGAGACTCTCAACAAATAAATCCCTCAATTCCCGCTCCGAACCCGCTCCCGACTCTAATTCCACCTCAGCTATGGCGCACGCTTCCCCTAACCCGACGATCTGGCTCACATTTTCCGTGCCCGGTCTGCGCTCCCCCTCCTGACCTGCGCCCATCAGCAGGTTCTCGACTTCCAGGCCGTTTTTGATATATAGAGCACCAATCCCTTTGGGTGCATATAGTTTATGCCCCGCCAGCGATATCATGTCCACCCCGAGTTTATCAACCATAACTTCGATCTTTCCCGTGCTTTGAGCGGCGTCGGTGTGTACAGCTACACCACGTTCACGGGCGGCAAGTGCGATTTCACGGATGGGTTGAATTGTGCCAACCTCGTTATTCGCATGCATCACTGTAACTAATATCGTTTCGGGCGATATGGCTTTGATAACATCACCTGGATCAACCATTCCATACTTGTCTACAGGTACGAACGTCGTTCTGAATCCCCATTTTTCAAGCCAGCGGCATACTTCAACCACTGCCGGATGCTCGACGGCCGATGTCACGATATGGTTTCCCATATCTTTCCGGGCCAAGGCGACACCTCTTATTGCGTGGTTGTTCGACTCTGTTCCTCCACTGGTAAAAACTATTTCTGAAGTACGGCAACCGAGCAGGGAAGCGGTTTTTTCTCGTGCATCTTCCATCGCCTCCTTCGCGCTCATACCGTATTCATGCGAGGACGATGGATTGCCGAAGTTCCGGTAGATCCAGGGTTCCATCGCATGAGCCACACGATGATCGACGGGAGTGGTAGCATTGTAATCGAGATAAATTTGCTGCATATGTTAACGTCCCTTCCAGGAAAGTCTATTCGGATTCACACAGATTCAACAACAATCCCGGCAGTAGAAACAGTGCAATTTCGATATCACAGCCTGGCTTTTTATTTTCCCGAAAACCTCGACGATTTCCAGGAAACTCAAAATTGGTTCATAACGATACAACAGCCTGTCATTCAGCTCAAGTTCCGACTATAATTCTCGATAGGGCTCCTCGATTGACGTAATTCCCCTCGAGGGAGAAAACCGAATGAAAATAGTCATCGCACCCGATTCATTCAAAAGCACCTTCACGGCTTTGGAAGCCTCCCGTCTGATATCCGAAGGATTTCGAACTATCTTTCCTGAAGCGGAATTGACCAAGATTCCCGTGGCGGACGGCGGTGAAGGAACCCTGGATGCCCTTATTGGCGGATTATCCGGTAGTTACATCGATACGACTGTAAAAGGTCCTTTGGGCGTTGAGCGTGGCGCCCGGTTCGGCATTATTCCCGAAAAAACGACAGCGGTCGTAGAAATGGCCGAAGCCTCGGGCCTGATCCATCTCGGTAGGGACGAACGAAATCCTCTTCTTACATCAACTTACGGCACTGGAGAGCTTATTCGACGTGCTGCGCGAGAGAATGT
>CAYMWF010000166.1:0-3240 GCA_964394085.1 uncultured Gemmatimonadota bacterium
AAAAATATCCCATAAGAAACTCCACTCTTTGAACCGGAGAAGGTTCTCCGGTCGCTTGTTTCAGGTTGCTCGCGGTTAAGGAATCAACTCCTCTGAAATATACTGACTTTGATTATACCGGGTCGGCGAATTTTCTGCAAGGGTATCAGAGCGGCACGCAAAGAAACAGCATCCCTGCTCTGTCCGGAAGCAGGGATGCTGTAATTGCCTTGTGTTTGACTTGAAGCTCAAGCGGGAACGATCACTCGGCGGTCACATAATCGAAGATGGCCCCGGTATTGATGACAGTATTTTCCGAATCAAGAATCTCCGAGCTTATCACCCAGACAGGCATACCGGCCGGGATGGTTGACTCGTCATACAACGTGATTTCTTCGAAGTTCTGCAATTCCATTCTGGATCTCACCGCGGCTATATCGATTTCCATGGGATCCTGGAACCACACCGCTTCGCCGGAAACTACGAATTCATGCATCAGGTAAACATCTTCGTAATAGTAACTGAGTATATCATTCGTGACAATGAAGCCGTAATCGTCACCGTCTTCGAGGGTGATGTAGTCGGCTTTCTCCTGTTCCGCTATACTCCAGCTCATAACGGAAGCATTACCCGTGCTGTACTCATACGGATAGGCGAAAACCGTATCGCTCGATGCTCCCTGATCGTGCCAGGTGAGGATATAATCCCCTGTTACCGAAATCGTGTCGCAGGGGCATACTTCGTTGTCGAAGTAGAAGCCTTCACGGTAGAGGTCTTCTCCGCACCACCACTCATCTTCACCGTCATTGTCGACCATTTCACCGGCTGTCGCCCCAGTCACCCATGAGAGAGGGATGTGAAGCGTATCTTCGCCGTTGAAGAACAGTGTTTCACTCTGGCTCGATATCATCCAGAAGTAATTGCCCCCCTCCGACATGGCTTTTGCGTATCCGTCTTCGGCGGTGAATATGACTTCGTTGGCTTCTTCGCCGCCGTAGGACTGCCAGTAACTCCACGAAGGATCGGAAATGTCCTGGTACTCCGCGTATCTCACCGCTGATGGATCGTATTTATCGATAAAATCGTTGTCCAGGATATGGTTGACTTTCGGAAAGGTGATATTAGCAGGGGGTGTTTTATGATTCAAAGTTACGTAAAAGTTGTCTTCATCCTCTGTATACTCGTCGAGCGGGAGCCATAGAGTATCGGTCAGGGGTTCCCAGTCTTCAGCGGCGATCGGGACCAGTCCGTTTTCGGTGGGCATGTAGAAAGTGTCGACCGGCGGACTCCAGAACTCGCCAAGGGGTGCATAAAATGTATCGGGTTCGAAAAAATATCCCTGGCTCTGATAACCCAGCTGATGAAGCGCGCGAATGAGGGAGGAATGCGTCGGGAAAGCGTCTTTGTAGAAATCGTACGCGACATCGCCACGTAGTACCATGTCGATTGCTTCATGCGAATCGGTATCCCAGGTGGTCAGCAGCCTTATCGCGGACATTTCTTCATAGGAAAGGGTATCCGCAACCGAGATAAACGTTTCACCGTATCCATCCACGTGCCCGGAATAACTTCTGTACTTGAATTCATGCTCGATGCTCTTTTTCATCAGAGTATCGACAAGAGAGAAGTGCCAGACTGAGAGAGCGTTTCCGCCCTTGTTCACGGCTGCATCTAGCGCGTCGGTTTCATGGATGAGGGCTCTGTAGGGGATCAACCTGTCTTCCAGATCTTCATCGCTTATCTCTGAATAGACTGCGATGGAATCTTTTATCGCGGTGAACAGCAGATCGTATGCGTCGAATGCCGACATATAGAGTATCGGATCACCGAAATCAGGTGGGGTCGTCGCATCATCCTCGCTGCATCCGGCGATCATAAGGCCTATTCCAAGAGCGAGAGCCGTCAGGAGTAAGAGCCGGCAGCGCCGGTCAGATGTGCGGTTTCTCGACATTGGTAACTCCTTTATCATAATTCAACTACTTTGGAACCGAAATTTAATCGCATTTACGAGAGCTACTGGCAGATATCCCCCGATTCGTTATCGTGGAATGTGTTATCCGCCACGGAGCAGGATGCTCCGGCCAGAATGCCGCAGCTTTCGCTGAAACCGATTCGGTTGTCTGAAATATCAGGGCATACGAGCTGTCCGATCCAGACATTGCCTTTCTGGTTGTTTCCACCGTATTCGATGGTTGCGTAATTGATCTTCGAGTTTTCATCATCGGCGTTGTTCGTGAACGTGATGCCGTCCCAGTCACCCGGCGCAGGGGTATCCGCGTTCGAAGTGAAAACTATGGAGTCGGCTTCTGTGCCTTCAGCGATCAGCGTTCCGGACCCATTGGATCCTACGACAAGGCCTGTACCCTCCTCGAACATGACTATGCACCCGGGTTCGATAGTGAGGGTTGCGCCGTCGGGGTGGTCGATTATTACATCGGAAACGACGATGTGCGGATTAAAGGCCGTAGTCCAGACCTCGTCTACATGGATCGACCCGTGATGAAGACAGCCTTGTTCGGCGGTCGACGCGATCGTGAGGTCGAAATCCGCTTTTTTCCCGCTTATTTCTTCCGCCTCGATCAAGACTTCGGTTTCTATCCTGTTAGCGGAAAAAATGGCAAATTCCTCGCCTTCGAGATCGGGGGAAATCGTACCGGCCTCCGGCGGTGTCGCGGACCATTCTACGAAGTCCACCACGAGCGTGTCGCCGGAATCGGTAAGACCGACGGCATGGAGTAATATTTCACCACCGGGAAGTATCGTGGAGGAATCGGCGAGGATTACAATTCGATCGAGATCCCACTCCGAATTTGTAACCGATTCACAGCCATACAGAAACAGTCCCGTTATGATCAAGAACAAGAAAATCCGTTTCATTTATTTTCCTCCGGATGATGCAGGAAAGAGAATCTCTCGGCTCGCCCGGACAGCGCCGAAGACAGAGACGGGATTATATCAGCGAGGTTGAACTGATGCAATAGATTATTTGCCGGTAATCGAAACATAACCGCTTTTTTCGCAAACCATATGAGGTGCTCGAAAAAGTCCGAATCATGTTCGACGGTAAGGTGCAGAGAATACAAAAGCGAATGCTGAATATTGACTCGTGCCGGTCTGTTTTACGCCGTCGATTGCCGGAGCCTGAGGGTAGTCGATGAGGTTTTACTTGATGACTACGAACTTGCCGACCTGGTGGTCGCCGCCGCCGTCCGGCTCTACAACGAAGAAATACAGACCGCTGGCCACGATCTGATCGTTTTT
>CAYMWF010000167.1:0-3233 GCA_964394085.1 uncultured Gemmatimonadota bacterium
CCCTCGACAACCTCATGAACGGCCGCCCGGTTCGAAACCGCCCAGTCAACCACCCGGTCGAACTCTGCATCGAACTCGTCAGGTTCATCCACCAGAGCATCGACATGACCCGACTCCGTGCGGGAACCGGTATGGATGAGCAGGTGCAGTCGATCGTCGCTGTACGGTTCGAGCGCGTCAAGAAAATGATTGCCGCCCCCGAGATCGCCGAGCCTCCCCTTGTTGTTTCGTAGGTTGTCGGCGATGTCATCCCATGAAGAGGCGGTCAATTCACCGGTTCTGAGCCGGCTCTTCACCAAGCGCATTCCGCATCCGCAGTCGCTCACCGCAAAACGCCGCCAGCCTGGCTGGCGAGTAAGCGCGACGGTGCCGGTAGGAAGTGCCGCTTTCCCCGGACAGGCGTCGGGAAGAAACACGATCTTGTCCGCATGGAGGTCGCGCGGAAGCCACCCGAGAAGCTTCCCTATCGGCTCTGATGATAGATTAACGATTTCCATCTTACCGTCCGAATTCGTCTCTTCGGGCCCGCTAAGGCGTCTTGCGAAGCGGCTGCCGGGTTTCAGGTTCGCCGATTTCGAAAAATGTTTCGATTTCGAGTTCTTCGGCAAGCGCCAGGAGCCGCGCCGGCGTCTTACACACCTTGCGTACCATCTGCTCATTCAGTTTCTTCGAGCGGGCGGCAAAAAGGAGCGCCGAAGCCGGATGGTTGGCGACCATCCTGGCGTAGCGGCCCGCCCTCTTCTTTTCTGAACACTGCTCCCAGTCTGCGGCTGTCGCCAGCTCTGCTACGAAACTTTCGCTCAAGCCGGTCACCGTTTGCAGGACCGCGTCCACCAGGCGCTCGCATTCCGAATTGATCTCTGCGCAGCGCCGGGTGCGCTCCCTGACTTTCGCCGGCAGATCAGGCCTGTCGACCGCCCAGGTTAGAGAGCCGAGTCGCTCCCAGTCCAGATTCATGTCGGAGCGCCGGGGATCGGCCAGTGACGCATGCGCCAGCTTCTGCTCCGACCAGTGATCGCCCCGGGACGGCACCGAAACGATCTCGAACGCGGGCAGGATCAGCGCCGTGAGCCTGCCGACCCCGCCGTGGCAGCAGCCGGTATCGATTCCGTACAGGCGGCCCTCCCGAACAACAGGTTCTCCGTTTCGAAGATAACTGTGGTGCCCGACCACGAGCGGCTTGTCGCCCGCATGGTGATCGTACCAGGGAACCGGATAGTTCTTCTCCATGTATTTTTCACCCGTGAGGGTGCCGATCACCACGGTGTCCTTCTGTTCTTCCAGAGGCACCCCCGGCTCCAGAAACCCGTGCACCAGAATCGCCCCGGGCAGCTCGAGGTGCCGGGGAAAGGCCTCCATGAAAGCCAGCCATTCTCCGTAGCTCTCTCCGAGCTGGCTGCGGACGATCATCTGAGAGAGGGCAGGTCGCAGCTCACCCCGTGCCGACCGGATGTGCTTTCTTTCGTGATTACCCATAATCGAGCTCGCGTTGGGAGTGTCACGGAAAAACTCGAGAACTTTGAGCGAATCAGGACCGCGATCCACGATGTCTCCGAGAGCGATGATCCGATCATCCGATGCCGGCCCGACGGCATCCAGAAGGTCGAGCAGTTCGGCATAACATCCGTGGATGTCGCCGATGAAAATATGTCTCATGGTTCATTCCCTGTTCTTCAACCGCTTCTGAAAGGGCTGGTTCCTCGTATTTCTGAAGCTGTCGCCGCTTCCATCACATCGATTGTATTTACGGGCCATTTGCCCGATGATATCAGCAACACCGGAGTCAAACAACTCCCGGGAGATCGAAAGACGGCATAGAGCCTGCAGGAACGGTCCGCCCCTGCTCACCGCCGCGGCGGACCTGCTCCCGCATCCGTGGACTACAGGCATGATTCCCTGCCTGCTCTGCGGTGCCGCACCAGGTACTCCCCGGCCTTATCAGGCACGCACCTGTTTCAACACCCTGGGTAATCGACCGCGAAGCATCTGCGCGGCAGCCTCTCGGACAAGCAGGATGGAGAGGAGGGATATCCACGCTACCCCCGCCCCGCTCTTGCATCCGGATCAGGCCGCCTTCAACACGCTGCACTCCGCACCGGCCGGCTGCAAACCTGCCTTCAGACCGCAGTTTTCTGCGTGTTCACGGCAGTCGGCTGCCTGCTCGCCCGGAAACTCCGGGCTTGACCCGGCGAAACCCCGGAACGCTCCAGTGAGCGATTCCGATACGGACTTCACCGTGCATGGGCGGTTGCCGTAATTTCGAGCCTCAAGGCCCGGGGTCTGGCTCCGACCCGCTCTACCCCCGGAGAACCGGCGAGAGTGCAGGCTCTGAACGAGCCACCCGTTCGGCGGATAATCTCCACGAAACAACGCGGAGCTTCGCGCGGCACCGGAGGGCGCTTCCCGGAGGAATCACCCCGGCAACGCCGTGCCTTCCAGGGAAGCCTTTTGGTTTACCGGCGGCTTATCCCTGTTCGCCCTGGAGGGCTTCATCCCGCTTATCCCGGACCTCTCCCGCAGAACGTGTTGCGCTGAGCGGGTGAGTACATGACGCTGCGCCGCGAAGCGAGCCGGATAAACGGAACCCGGATCCTCCTTCTCCGGAAAATTCTTTCACATCCGCCGGGCCATGAACCGAAACAGGGCGTGGCTGTCGAAAAAGATCAAGCGACGACCGGTCTGCGACTGCTCACGGCAGGCAGGACGATTTTTTCTGGACTTCTTTTTTTTATGAAGCTGGGTGACCGGCAAAGGCGGGTGGGGAGAGAGGGTACGCTAAGTGCTTTTTTACTTCAGCGGTTACCCCGGCGCCCCGAATGCCCCTGTACGAACAGCCACGCCTGCTTCAACCCGGTTTCCGGGTATGCTTGCGCCTATGCTTTTATGCATAGCACTGCCCTTTCACTATTAATGTGCATCTCTTGCTGCTCCTGGTTTACTCTGACCGAAATCGAGTACTTCCTGTTTTCCCAACTACGACACATTTCATCCGATTATTGAAACAATCGGTAAAATGTTGAGTAAGATGCAATATTAATACCAGAATCGCGGCGTTTTGTCAATGGGAATTTCGATGCCGCCGGCTCATAAGCCGAACCGTTTCATGATGAGCCGCTGCACCATCCTGCTGAAATGGGATACGGCAGAGGCGGTATTATACCGGGAGAGATCGGTATAGTTGGGGAAAGCGATTCTATCGCTGTCGAGCGAATCGACCGCAACCTGGGCGCAGG
>CAYMWF010000168.1:0-3059 GCA_964394085.1 uncultured Gemmatimonadota bacterium
GGGTCTTCGAACCCACCGGCCAACTTGTCGCGAAAATTGCAGTCGGAAAACAAACGGTCAACGTCACGTTCGGCGCAGACAACAAGACGCTGTATATCACTGCCAACAAGGGGCTGTATCGGATCACACTGGATATCGATGCCCCGCTGAAGCACGCGAAATAGATGAGTATATATAAAAGGTTAGTGTGGTATCTGATCTTGGTTTTCTCGATACCGCTGTGTTGTGCAGCAGTCCAGCCTGGCGCGTCGAAGAAGCCGGAGAGGGACGCCTCGATTCTCGAGCAATTGCGCCTGCTGAATCCCCCGGCGATGAGGCGGGCGTTGGCGGACCTGGAGACGATGTTTCCCGACCGCTATCCCGAGACAGACCGGCTTTCTGCCCGTATTGATGAGCTGGAGAAAGAGCTGCCGACGGTGATTGAGGGCTGCAGAACTTCTCCGGATCGGGCGGCCCGGAAGCGGGCCCAGGCGCTGCTTGCGTTTCAGCGGGAGCTGCTCGTGGAGCGCAACCCCCTGGTCGATTTTGATCGGCTGATGGTGATTCGCCGACGGGGCCAGGGCGGGAAACGCAATGATCTTGGCCTGCCGGTGAATTCTTCCAGTAATCCTCAGATCTACGAAAAACAGAGGAAGTGGAATAGAGAGATGGAGAACGAAATCGTGACGTTCTCCCTGAAAGACTCCTATGCGAACCACTCGGTGGTGTACCGTCCGGAAGATCCAGATTTTGTCGGCGATATCGCTCTGCATTGGGACGCGGAAAAGATCCTGTTTTCGCAGGGTAATCCGGACAAGTGGGATCTTTACGAACTGAATCTGGCTAATCCGGTTCCGCAAAAAGTGACAACGATCCCGGATGCGGATATTGATAATTTTGACGGCTGCTACATGGCCAATGATGATATTGCGTTCATGTCGACCGGCTGTTTTAAAGCCATCCCTTGCCTGTCGCAAAATGTCGTCGCCAATATGTTCCGGCTTTACCGCGATTCCGGTGAGATCCGCCAGCTGACCTTCGAACAGGATCAGGACTGGTGCCCGACCATGGCGCCGGACGGATCACTGCTCTACCTGCGTTGGGAATATGCGGGGATCGCTCATTTTGTGGCGCGGACGTTGTTTAAGATGAACCCGGATGGAACCAAGCAGCGACCCTATATCGGCCGGGGGGAATACTGGCCGAATGCGATCTTCTATGCCCGACCATGTCCGGGTGCCGACGGTAAGGTGATCGGGATCGTCTCCGGTCATCACGGGGTGCATCGGATGGGAGAGCTGGTCCTGTTTGATGCCAATATCGAAGGGTCGGTTCAGGCGGTGCAAAGGATCCCGGGCTATGGAAGAAGGATTGTTCCGAAGATCGAAGACAAGTTGGTGGACGCCAGCTGGCCCAAGTTCCTGCATCCGGTTCCGCTCGGGTGGGATTCGCACAGGGAATCGGCTGCAACGTTTTTTCTGGTCTCCGCCCGGCTCGGTCCAAAGTCTACCAGCAACTTCAGTATCTATCTCGGAGATATCTATGACAACATGGTGCTTCTTGCAACAGATTCTGATCCGGAGATTGCTCTACTCGAACCGCTGCCGATTAAGAAGACCAAACGCGTTCCGCTCATTCCGGACGAGATAAATCCGGACAGTAAAGAGGCGACGGTCTCTATTCAGGACATCTATGTCGGACAGGGGCTTAAAGGTGTTCCGCGCGGCAGCGTGAGAAAACTGCGGGTCATCGAGTTTCATCATGCCTATCGGGGCATGAGCGCTAAGCGACATCAGGTCGGACTGGATGGCCCCTGGGATATTCAGCGGATTCTCGGCACGGTGGATGTGGAAGAAGATGGGTCCGCCCTTTTCAAGATTCCGGCGAGTCAGCCGATCGCTCTGCAACCGATTACCGAAGAGGGTGATGCGCTGGCACTGATGCGTAGCTGGCTGACCGGGATGCCCGGTGAGTCGGTCTCCTGTGTGGGATGTCATGAGAAGCTTTACAAGGCGCCGGTTAGCACCGGTAAGGTGATGGCATTGCAGTCGCCTCCGCAGGAGATCCAGCCCTGGTACGGGCCGGCCCGTGGATTCAGTTTCGACCGCGAGGTCCAGCCGGTTTTGGATCACTACTGTATCGGGTGTCACGACGGTTCGCAGAACAACGGGACGACGGTGGACCTGCGCACGGGAAAACGGCGGCGGCCTCCGAATTCGCAGAGCGTAAAAATGGGTACCTTGAGCTTTACTCCCTCTTACTTCGCGCTGCGCAGGTACGTCCGCGGTCATACGATGGAGGGGGATATTCATACGCTGATGCCCACTGAGCACCGGGCCAATACCACCCGGCTCGTGCAGCTGCTGAAGAAGGGGCATCATGGCGTAGAGCTGGATCCGGAGGCCTGGGAGCGCCTGTACGCCTGGATCGATCTGAATACCCCTTGCTGGGGAACGTGGGGGGAAGCGACCGAAAAAGGAAAGATTCCGCAAAAAGATCGACGGGTGGCCGTTCTCAAGACCTATGCCGGGGTTGACGCGTATGATCCTGAGGCGATTTATCCGGTGAACTATACGCCTCAGAATCCGAAGCCTGCGACGGAGGTAAAGAGAAAACAGGCGGCAGACGTAACGTGTGCCGGCTGGCCGTTCAATGCGCGAGAGGCAACGCGGCGTCAGGCTGCCGGAGGGGCATCGAATTGTGAAGTAACGCTTCCGGGATACGGTGCGATTCGGTTGAAACGAATCCCGGCTGGTCAATTTGTGATGGGCGATCCCGAAGGCCACCCCGCAGATCGAAATATGCAAGCCGTAAGAATCAGCTCCGATTTCTGGATGGCGGAAACCGAGGTGTCCAATGCCTTGTACAAGCAGTTCGATGCCGAGCATGACAGTCGCCTCGAACCGGGGGACAACTCGCCGTTTTACAGGGAGGACATCGGATTCCCGTGCAACGAACCGAACCAGCCCGTGGTGCGCGTCTCCCAGGATCGGGCGGTCGCATTCTGCGAGTGGCTGTCTGAACGGACGGGGAAAACGTTCCGGCTTCCGACGGAGGAGGAGTGGGAGTATGCGTGCCGT
>CAYMWF010000169.1:0-2949 GCA_964394085.1 uncultured Gemmatimonadota bacterium
TCGCCATTGAGACATGCCATGTCGTCGCTTCTCCCTTGTCCATCTTGCGGCCGACCTCAAGAGCCAGGAGCTGCGCCGTAGTTATCTCCGTAAGCATCCGGACGAGTTTGTTCTGGACCATCTGGAAGGATGCGATCGGTTTATCGAATTGGACCCGTTCTTTTGCGTACTTTACCGAGGATTCGTATAAATTCATCGCGACGCCGACAGCTCCCCATGCGATACCGTAACGTGCCTGGGTGAGACAGGCGAGAGGTGCGCGCAAGCCTTTTGCATCCGGTAGAACCGAATCTTCAGGGACAAAGCAGTTTTTTAGGATCAGCTCTCCGGTAGGACATGTCCTGAGCGAGAGTTTTCCCCCGGTTTCTACGGTTGCCAGGCCTTCAGTTCCTTTCTCAACCAAAAACCCCATAAGCTTCCTGTCGTCCGCCCTGGCCCAGACCACGGAAACATCGGCTATCTGTGCATTCGAGATCCAGCTTTTAGTTCCATTCAGAATAAACCCGCCGTCCACTTTCCGCGCATTACATGCCATCCCTCCCGGATTGGAGCCGAAGCCCGGTTCTGTCAGGCCGAAGCACCCGATCAACTCGCCGCTTGCCAGGCCGGGCAGCCATCTTCTCCGCTGGTCCTCGGTTCCGAACTTGAGAATCGGGTACATCACCAGGGAGCCCTGTACTGAAAGAGCGGATCGGAGCCCCGAATCTCCGGCTTCGATCTCCTGGCAGATCAATCCGTAAGTGACGTAATTTCCTCCCGCTCCTCCATACTCACGGGGAACCGTCACCCCGAGATAACCGAGTTCCCCCATCCTGATCATCAGGTCACCCGGAAAAGTGCCTGCATCAAAATGTTTGTTAATGACCGGCATAACTTCACGTTCGGTGAATTCCATGGCCGTCTGGCGAGCGTTATTTTCTTCTTCACTAAGCTTGGTTGATAAATCGAGAAAATCTGTCCGGGTCATCTGGTTTCCTCCATGGTGCCGATAATACCCTGAGTATCGGATCTTAACTCCATCGCTCGTAGAACACGTTCGATTCTTCATACTGGGTGCGCGGGGGTTTCTCTTCGCCCGGCCGTCCGATAGCGATTATGCTCAAAACTCCTATGTTTTCCGGTATATTCAGGATTTCGCGGGTTCCTGTCTCCCGTTTCTTCCGAAGATATACACCGAGCCAGACCGCGCCGAGATCCATTTCCGCCGCGGCAAGGAGGATATTTTCGGTAGCTGCGGAGCAATCCAGAAACCATGCTGTAGGGGACTTCTCAACATCCCCGCAAACAACTATTGCAAGAGTCGCCTGGCTGAGCATCTTACCGTATGGATGCATATCTGCTAGCCGGTCGAGAGTTCTCCGCTCACGCACTACGACGAAACGCCACGGCCGCTTGTTATTGGAAGACGGCGCTGCCATTGCCGCTTCAAGCAGGCTCTTGACCGTTTCGTCGTCGATCGGCTCGCTGGTGAATTTCCTGACGCTCCTCCGCTTGAAGATGTTTTCCAGCATTGTTACTTCCTGGCAGGTATGAATATTAATAATCCCGGAGACCGCCGACGTCCTTTACAGCTGATGGGGCTTTGAAGTCTTCGGGGTTTCAGCGACGGTGGGCTCATTCGGTAAGACTCCTTACAGCACCGATAATACTTGCGGCAGCCGACCCGATCTCTTGTCTGGTTGTGAATCTTCCGGTCGAAAAACGGATAGTGCCGGCTGCATCCTCCGGATCGACCCCCATAGCTTCAAGAACCGGGGATAGTTCGATTGCATCCGAGTGGCATGCCGCTCCAAGAGAAGCGGCCACATCAATCGCTGATGAAAGGATATCGCCGGCCCGTAAACCTCTGAAGGCTAGGCTGGCGGTATTGGGCAGCCTGAGCTCCGGGTGACCGTTCAACCGTAAATCAACGCCTTCCGACGCGAGACTCTCAATAAACAGATCCCTCAATTCCCGCTCCGATCCCGCTTCCGACTCTAATTCCACCTCAGCAATGGCGCATGCTTCTCCGAACCCGACAATCTGGCTTACGTTCTCTGTACCCGGTCTGCGCCCCCCCTCCTGACCTGCACCCATCAGCAGGTTCTCGACTTCCAGGCCGTTTTTAATATAGAGAGCGCCAATCCCTTTGGGTGCATATAGTTTATGCCCCGCCAGCGATATCATGTCCACGCCGAGTTTATCAATCCGAACTTCGATCTTTCCCGTGCTTTGAGCGGCGTCGGTGTGTACAGGTACACCACGTTCATGAGCGGCAAGCGCGATTTCACGGATAGGTTGAATCGTGCCCACCTCGTTATTCGCATGCATCACTGTAACTAATATCGTTTCGGACGATATGGCTTTGATAACATCACCCGGATCAACCATTCCATACTTGTCTACAGGTACGAACGTCGTTCTGAATCCCCATTTTTCAAGCCAGCGGCATACTTCAACCACTGCCGGATGCTCGACGGCCGATGTCACGATATGGTTTCCCATATCTTTCCGGGCCAAGGCGACACCTCTTATTGCGTGGTTGTTCGACTCTGTTCCTCCACTGGTAAAAACTATTTCTGAAGTACGGCAACCGAGCAGGGAAGCGGTTTTTTCTCGTGCTTCTTCCATCGCCTCCTTCGCGCTCATACCGTATTCATGCGAAGACGATGGATTGCCGAAGTTCCGGTAGATCCAGGGTTTCATCGCATCAGCCACACGATGATCGACGGGAGTGGTGGCATTGTAATCGAGATAGATTTGCTGCATATGTAAACGTCCCTTCCAGGAAAGTCTATTCGGATTCGCACAGATTCAAAAATAATCCCGGCACTAGAAACAGTGCAATTTCGATATCATAGCCTGGCTTTTTATTTTCCCGAAAACCTCGACGATTTCCAGGAAACACAAAATTGATTCATCACGATACAACAGCCTGTCATTCAGCTCAAGTTCCGACTATAATTCTCG
>CAYMWF010000170.1:0-2941 GCA_964394085.1 uncultured Gemmatimonadota bacterium
GCGTTCTCTGTACCACACCCTTTTACAGAACGATCCTTCATGTACGGTCAACCTGCCCCCCTCCCAGTACCGCTCCCTATTACCGTGACGATCCTTCTTGAACGGAGAACATGCCTTCCCAGTACCGTTCCCTTCCGTGACGAGCTTTCTTGATTAGAACAATCCTTCAGCACAATGGCCGCCCGCACGGTTCCCGGCTCCTCCGCCGGCAAATCCGACTTTTACCTTGCACGTCCTATCCTGCAGGCTGGGACTGATTCATTAGAAAAACAGGGCTTTGCCTGCAAGCATGGTCGAGTGCAGTTCCGGACGGGTTCATAATTACGGTTGTCAGCGCGCGGTTTTCTTAAACAGGGAGTTGACAGTGGAGGCTTTTTTGCAGGATGCATTTCCGGGAATCAGGCGACTCCTTTTCGGAGCGATTATCGTTCTGCTCTTGTCAAGCTTCGTCGAGGCGGAGGATGGGATGATCGTATGTCTGCCGGAAGGATTATTCGTTTTCGACGTCACGGCTTATACGGAAACTATCGACGGCTGGTTCGATGATGCGGAGACAAAGAGAGACCTGGGGTATGAATTCGATGATCTCGACATCACCGAGGAGGTCAGCGAGGATATTCGTGAAGACCTGGGCCTCCCCAGGTGGATGCCTCTGCCCGTGGAACGTGCGTTTACATCCATGAAAGCATATTCAGTCGTCGATTATGCTTCTTTCTATTTTGCCTATGGAATCACGGACAAACTCACCTGTTCCCTCGCGTTTGGGTGGATTACAGAAGCATATTCCAGCGTTGATTTCAATGCGTGCGTCGAGATTGAGGAAGCCTTCTCTCCGCCCCTGAAGCCCGGATATGACATCACCGAGGCGGTCCAGCAGGATATCCAGCAGGAATACGGGTGGAACCGGATCGAGAGCTGGAGCGGCGGCGCCGGGTTCGCTGATACGGAGATCGATTTCCTCTACAAATTTTTCGGCTCTTCGGTGCTGGATGCGGCCCTGCTGAGTCATATCGTTCTTCCCACCGGAAAAATCGCTGATGAGAAGAATCTTTTCGAGATCGGCTACGGAGACGGAAACTTCAAACTCGGGGGAAGCATCCTGGTCGATATCAAGCCGATCCGGCCGGTTACAATCAGCCTTTTGTCCAGGTACATCTGGAATTCTCCGTTTCACAGGGGGATATACACGGATTCCGCCGGGGACTCGCTTTTTTCGGGGGACATTCTCACTTCCCATCGCTTCGGAAGCTATAAACAGGGCAACAGTCTCGAACTGAAAGCGCAGGTATCCTGCCGGCTGTTCTGGGGAATCTCTCTCTTTTCCGGGTTCGAATATTGTGAATACGGGGTCAGCACGCTCGATGGAGAAGACATTATGTTTACTGAACGAACTTCGAGAATCCCGCATTACGGAATCCGTAAATCCTTCGTTGAAGCCTTCGAGAACCGAAGGTTCCGGCTTCCGCTGGAAATCACGTTCGAGACGGCATCCGCGTGGAGCGGCAGAAACATCGAAGAAACAAGCCGCTACCAGCTGGGGATCACCCTGATTCTGTAGTTTCACGGCTTTGGAGAGTCCGTCCCTGGTTTCACGGCTCTGGAGAGGTTTTCCTTGAAGTAACGAAACGGCGCGGAATGAGGAAATATCCTGAAATGGAAATCTACTGGAAATCTTGCGGAGGGCTTTAAAATGGCGGCTGCGGCGAAGCAGAAGAACGAGCGGCTTATGGGCCTGGACGTCGCCCGGGGTCTCGCCATTATCGGTATGGTTCTGGTAAACTACATGTATGTGCTGAGTTATGAGTACATTCATGAAATCGAGATGAACGAAGCGGCTATATTAGAGCATTCAGGATTCGGGCTCCTGGTCGCCGGGATGGTTCTTATTGTCCTGGCGGGCAGGGCGGCAGCTATTTTCCTTGTGCTGTTCGGCATCGGAATGATGCTCCAGGCCAGGAGGGCGGAGTTTCAGTTCAGGAAAGAAGTTTTCCTTCCGCTGGTGATCAGGTATTTCGTCCTGATTGCCGGCGGACTCTGGTTCGCATCTGTCTGGGAAGCTGATATTCTGCATTATATTGGGCTTTACGGTCTTATCGCCCTCGCTTTTACAAGGCTCAGAAGGAGATGGTTGATCATTTCCATCATAGCCATCCTTGGAGCCTCCGAAATACTGCGGCTGGTCTTCGATTATAATACAGGCTGGAAGCCGGATGCCGTCGGATACGCCTACGAGGACATGTGGAGTTTTCCGGGGTATTTCCGCCAGATGTTCTTCAACGGTTATCATCCTGTTTTTCCGTGGCTGGTTTTTATCCTCTATGGACTGGTTCTGGGAAGGTGCGACCTGAGAGGCCGGGCGCTGCAACTCAAGCTGATCGGTTTCGGCCTGGGAGCCAGCCTCTGTTTCTTTACCCTGACGATCCTGGGAATTCCCGCTGAATTCTTTCCTCCGAATACTCTTTTCATACTTCTCGGCATCGCCAGCGCGAGCTGGATAATAGGCCTTTCGCTCTACATCGCTGAGAAAAGAAAAACGAAGAGGATGATCCGTTCGCTGGGAAACATGGGACGCCTCGCTTTGAGCCACTACCTGGGACATGTCTTTCTGGGAATCGTCCCCGTTCTTATTTATACCGCCGAGCGGATGAATCTTTCTTTTGAAGCATCTTTTTTCATTTCCATAATATATCTTCTTGTCACCATGATTTTCGGCAATATCTGGCTGAAATATCAGTCACAGGGTCCCCTCGAGAAGGTCCTCCGGGTCATTTCCAGGGCACCCGTTCAACAGGGGCGAATCATGAAAAAACGCAGAACCGTTCAATGCCTCTTATTCGTGGTCCTGTTTTCGATCCCGTGGATCCCGGCTTTCCCGTCTGATGGCAGGGCTGAGGCTGAGGCTGAAGTGGCGGCGGCGGTTGAGGCTGAGGTTGAGGCTGAG
>CAYMWF010000171.1:0-1730 GCA_964394085.1 uncultured Gemmatimonadota bacterium
ATGGACAGGCGGCCCTTTTCCGCCGCGATGATGCGCGAGATAACGTCCGCGCCGTACCGGATCTGGGGATTGTAGGCGACGGCTTCGGCTACGACTGTGCCGTCCGTGAGTCTTATGACGAGAAGCCGGAGGGTGGTCGTGCCCGCGTCGAGGGCCACGCCCAGGTTGCGCGCGCCGGCAGGTTCTACGACCGGATCGAGGGAGAGAGGCCAGGGAGACCAGAGACTGAGCGGCGCGACGCCGGCGGCCGGCCGTGCGGCTGTGAGCCCGGGCAGGTCCGCTTCCTCCCTTAAGGGATTCACGGTAAGCGGGGACCTTACCGGGGTGAGGCAGGCGAGGACCCGGGCTGATCCCGACTCGCGATGGATCACCCGGTAACCGGGAACTTCACCCTTCTCGATCTGCATGAGACAGCGGCCGCAGGCTCCGCGGCCGCCGCACTCGGCGTTGACCGGCTCTCCGGCCTTTTCCGCCGCCTCGAGCAACGAGGTGCCGTCCCGCACTCGGACGGCGCGGCCTGAGGGAAGAAACTCGACGCGAATACCGGGCACGGGTTTTTATCCCTGCTGAAGATCCTTGAAGAACGGGCCCAGGTCGGAAGCTTCCTGCGGCCCGACCACGACTTTCCAGCTTTCGCCCAGGGTATCTTCCAGCTCGCCCGAGATCACCGCCACGAGACCGGGGGTGATCACGGTATTGTGATCGACAAGATCGGCCGCCCCCATTTTCAGAAGCTCCTTCCCGACCGTTTCCCCGGAAAATTTGCCGGCCGACCAGGCGGTCAGAACGCTCATCCCTTCGGCGTCGACCACCGCGAGATGGCACGGCACGCCGGCGCCGTCCAGCTCGGTGGACACGATGAAGTAGGTCAGCGAAAAGTTGGTGGTGACGAGGAGAGGCGAACCGGGACCGGGCTCGCCCACCGGGTATATACCGGGATCGATCTGGAGCGGTTTCTGCGGATCCGTGTAGATGTTCTGCCGCAGGGTCCAGAACGGGAGCCACGATTCCCCGCCGGTGTCTTCAACGGCCAGCAGCGAAGCGAACTTGGTGATTCCTGTCACTCCTCTTTCGAAATCATCCCGTTCGATGCGCAGGAAGACCGGGTATGCAAGACCGGGATGGATACGCTCCAGGGCTCCTCTCCGGATCAGGGTCAGGTTACAGTGGAGTTCCCGCGGATCCGCGCCGGGAGGTTCCAGGAAGATATTATCGATACCGGCTCCGGCGGCCGCGACGGCTGCCGCTGCCGTTTCTTCGAGGGTGGCTCCCGAAACCGTGAGAGCAGTGTTGAATTCTTTCGCCAAAGCCTGGTAGGGGGCGATGTCGGCGTCCCGGGGCGGAACCAGGAGCGGCTGATCCCCGGGCAGCTTCTCGAGAGCGGCGCGCGCACCGCCCGGAGTAGCGGCAAGAACCGCAGCGGGGAGTCCCCTGGCTGAAACGGCCGCGGCTGCGGCGCCCATCCGGCCGGCGTCGCCTGCGACCGGTTCGACGATAGCCACGCCGTCCACGCGGAACACTTCGCCGGCCCGTTCGATGTTGATTCCGGCCCATTCGTCGAGGAGGGCCGCCAGCTCTTCTTCCGAATAGCCGGACGGATCGAGGTTCCGGAACAGCGGCGTGGGCCTGGCGAAGGTTTTTTCGTGGCGGAAGAAGACGGTTTCTTCGCCGGCGGTGACGGCGCGATCGCCCTTCCCTACGGCGACACCCCTGATCGGGGGGGCCGATGC
>CAYMWF010000171.1:1830-2905 GCA_964394085.1 uncultured Gemmatimonadota bacterium
GGGAACCAGCTTTCGAGCTGAGCGCGCACCCTCGACAGAGCCTCGGGGTGGCGCAGCACCAGCAGATCGGCTCCCGCTTCCAGAAGGGGCAGCGCGGTCGCTACCTCCCAGTTGATGCCCCTGACCGCCTCATCCCCCCATAAAGGTTCATCCCGACCGGGAACTTTCACTTCTTTCACCTTCCAGGCTTCGTCTCCTGCAAGGCAGATAACCGGCGGGTTCAGCATCTGGTCGCCGCCAAGGGCGGCCAGGCGGATCCTCTCCATTACCGAGTAAGTGTATTCGAGGCCGTAGCCGAGTCCCCCGGTGAGAGGGTCGATGAGAACCCGATCGAGATCCACCCCGGAGTCGGCGAGCAGGATATTCACCTGCTTTGCGATGTTCAGGTCGATAGGGCTTTCGGCCACGAGGATATGCCCGTACGCCACCGCTGCGGCCGCAAGGGTTTTATAATCCTCCTGGCAGGCCGAATGGAGCACGAGGCCTTCCCCGTCGAACTCTTCGGCGACCCTCGCCAGAACCTCGTTCTGCTTCAGGCCGCTGCCGGGGCCCTTGACTACGAGGGGAACATCCGCCGCGTCGAGAACGGCGCGAACATCCGAGGCGGCATCCCCGGGGGAACGGTCGCCCCGGTCCGGGTGGGTTCCGGCCAGGTCGAGCATCACCAGGTCGGCTCCGAACTCCGAAACAGCCCGGGAGGCTGCCTCCGCCGGGCTGCCGAGCACACCTTCCCACGGCGCCCTCACCGTTTCAGGCCACTTCAGGGGTTCGGTATCCGTAACTTCCAGGCCCAGGAGAGGCCTGTTGGGAAATTCGGCCTCGAAAACGTGGAGAGGCAGACCGGTTCCGCCGCCCGCCTTGATGCTGCGCGGCTCCTTTCCGAGGGTGACTTCCCGAATCCGCCCGGGATACGTCTTTTTCTGTAGAATCGGGGGCATTGTTTCTCCTTCGCGTGACATCGAGCCCGGACCGCAGTGCTCAGGGCATCCGGGATCCGGTCGGAAATATTGTCAGAATCAAGTTATCGAACAGGTTTTCGAGTTTCGCAACAGAATTTTATCGGGGAATGGGCCTG
>CAYMWF010000172.1:0-2872 GCA_964394085.1 uncultured Gemmatimonadota bacterium
TTGGGGAAAGCGATTCTATCGCTGTCGAGCGAATCGACCGCAACCTGGGCGCAGGATATGTTGTACTTCGATTCGAGGTGCTCCACGAGCCTGCAAAGCGACTCGAAGGAGCACTCCGTCGGGTACCCGTCTGAAATCATTACGAGCATCTTCCTCCGCTTGGGGTTCCTCAACGCGAGCTGCGCCGCGTAGAGAAGCCCGGCGGAATCATTATTGCCTCCCATCGGCTGCAGAGAAGCTATCGAAGTATCGCCGGGCCCGCCAAGCCTGAATATCATAGAATCGGTAAACGCGGTCACGTCGGCATCGACGCCCGGCAATCTCTTCGCGCTTTCGAGTATCAGAACAGCGAACGCTTTCGCCTTATCGATTCTGCCGTCAAAGTTCATTGATTCAGACGTGTCTATGGTAATTCCGATATAGAGGTCAGGCGCCGGACGGGTCTCGCTGCCGATAAGGACACCCGGCTCGCCGGAGATGGCGAGCCTGCGAATCCGTGCCAGGTCAAGTCTGCGTCCGACCCTCATTCCGTAAACTTCCGATTCCCGTTCTCCGAGGATCATCAGGCTGCGCCGTAATATCCGGGTATACCGTTGTACGGATTTCGCCAGCGCTAAGTAATCGGCTTTATTTTCAGGTAGTTTCACAGCGCTCTGAATAGGGTTGAAGTCGCAGGTCGCCGCGATATTTATCATATCCGAATCCAATCCTGAAGTCCTGTCGCCGGCCCGTATGCGTGAAGGGGCTTCGGATATCTTCTTGACCCAGCCGGGACTGGGGCGGCGTTTCATTTTTGCCGGGGCCACGGTTTTTTCAACCGCCGGATCGATGCCGGTCTTCAACCAGCGGTCGATCCGTTTTTCGGCGTTGCGCACCGACTTTTTTATAGTATTGCGCAAATTCTCGTCTTCGCTCGTATCCGCCGCTTTCCTCAGCTTCATCCGCTGACGCTCGATAGCCTTGTTGATCAGGTCACCAATCGCTATTCCCGGTGCCCAGCCACCTCCCGGGCCCGGCTTTCCAGGCTTCCTGCATGGTTCATCTTCCGGCCTCGTTCCGTCTTTAGCCGTCGCCGGAACGGTTCCTTTCTCGCCGGCGCCGCTGCCATCCGCATCTGCTTCCTCCTCCTCCCTCCCCGGCACGGGCCTCGACCCGGAGCGTCTGCCTCGTTCACCTGCGCCTGGTTCCTCCGGTCCCCGGCCGGTGCCAGCACGCCCATCCCGACTCGCGGTCTTCCCCTTCCGCGGCGGATCAAGAATCGACTCGCCGTCGCGCTTGTAAAGGATTCCCGTCACGTCCCGGGTAACATCGAGAACTCCCCAGATGTTGAGCTTGCGCAGCCCGCGGGGAACCGCATCCATCGCCGCCGAAGCGAAAGGATCGTTTTTCAGCCAGGTTTTACCCAGGCCGAGCCTGAGAGACACCATAAACCTGGCATAACTCGAGGTGTTTTCAGCGGCAAGGACCTCCAGCCAGGCCAGGAGAATCTTCATCGGTCGTTCCCTGTTCAGTTCCGGTTTCGGGTTCCAGATATCGAGCAGCTCCTCGAGAATCCTCCCCGCTACGAAAAGGTCCCCCCCGAGTATCCTGCCGAGTTTTTGCCTGCTCATCTTCCGGGGAACCCTGAAACCGGATTTGAAGTCGGTGCCGAGGTTCATGGTATGGAGCATGGTGCGCTGCTTGTTCCAGAACCATTTGCTCTTCTTCGAAATTTCAAGCTCGGCGAGATAATGTTTCACGGCGGGGAAAACAGCCAGGGCTTCCGCGAGCTCGGACCTGATCCTGTTTATGTACACCTGGGGCCCGGTCTCGGATTCGAGCGGCTGAAGGAGGTCCAGGAATGTATGCCGGACGGCCCACTCCGCGGTCTCGTCATCATAGACGAAAGCCGGGTGGTCCCGGATGCATTCTATAATACCTTCAGCGGTGCCCCTCCGCTTGTGCACCACTGCCATCAGTTCTTTCTTCGCCTTGACGAGTGTAAGCGGCAGGCTTTTCGAGGGGTGGTATTTCAACAATTCATCAAATAGTTTTTCGACGAATTCGCCGTACGACAGCCATTCCGTCTTCAATCCGCCTCTCTTCGACTCGAAAGCCCGAAGCTTTGCGGCCAGCTTATCGAAAAATTTCCTGTCGCTTATATTTCCGTCAATCAGACCACCGGGAATCGACGTGATGTTGTATCCGTATTCCCAGCTGACGACCTTGCCGGCGGCCTTACCTTCCTCGAGAGCGGCCCGGGCCTCCTCCACCGAACCGAATCCCAGGAGGTGAGCATACTGGTCTATGAGCAGTTCCACGGGATCGCCCTTGAACACGTACGCAGCCAGGGTGTCGAAAGCCTCTCCCCACCCCGCGTCCAGGCTCCTCATCCGGCGTTCGAGGTGCTCGTCCTCCATGAGGTTGAAAATATTCTGGATTCTTGCCTGTCTGGCTTTCCGCATGGCCTTGCGGAACTCGGGGTCGGAAAAATGAACCAGGTGATGGCCGATTTCGTGCAGGATGAGGGCTTTGAGGAGGGGTATCCCGCTGTCGTTCGACAGGACTATGGGATTGATGAATATATCGAGAGGCTGCCCTTTATCCGGGGGGTGTGTAAAACCCAGGCCCTGGCTGGTAAGGTGAAAATTCACCGGACCGCCGGTCAGGTGCCATCCGAGCTTCACGCCCCAGACGAGAACTTCCTCGAGCCTCAGGGCGAATTCTTCATTGATCCTGACGGATTTTCCCGGCATCGCTCAATCGAATTTCCCGGAGCAGGACCTGAGGGCCCGGATAATGACCTGCCAGACCAGGGCGGCGTCGGACGATTCGTCTTCGATTCTGCCGGGGAATCTTCCGGCGAAACTGGTCTCCAGCACATCCCGGAGAG
>CAYMWF010000173.1:0-2737 GCA_964394085.1 uncultured Gemmatimonadota bacterium
TTGCTTTATAGAATACAGTTAAACAAGATTATAAGTGGAAACTATTGACAGAAACCGGCACACTGGAAGGAGAATGTAAATGAAACATGAAGAAGCGAAAGGAACCTGCGGGCTCGCAAAAGAAAAAGGGGAGCTTCTCGACCGCGGGCTGGATGACGGGGAGGTTATCCGCCGTTACGAAGAAGCCGCCGGCCGCATGCAGAGGAACGAGGTGGTCGCGGCATTCTATCTTGCGGAGGTTGAGCGGCGCAGGCTCTGGTTCGAGCTCGGATACTCATCCGTGATCCACTATGCCGCGGAATCGGTGGATATCAGCGAGGGCAAGGCATACAGCCTGCTCCGAATCGGTAAGGGGCTCGCCGGGTATCCGATTCTTCGGGAAGCATATACCGCCGGCCGCATCTCCTGGACCAAGGCGCGGGAGATTTTCCGGCTCAAGGGTTCATTCGACGAGAAGGAGATGCTCGAGAAAGCCGAAACTCTCGACAACCGCGGGCTCGAAAGGTTCGTCACCTCGCGCAACAGGATATTCCGGACGGCGCAGAAGAACGGGAAACACGGCATCGTCCATGATTCCATCCCGCCTCAGTCAGGGGTGTTCACCGTCGCCGCCCAGCGTGGCCTTTTCGCGGATTCCGATGCCGGCTCGACCCTGGACTCCGAAGCTGAATCAGCGGCGGGAGGTTCCGGCCCGGAGGGGAATGCCGTTTCAGAGGCTGGTTCAGGTTCAGAGGCTGGTTCAGGTTCAGAGGCTGGTTCAGGTTCAGAGGGCGGTTCAGGTTCAGAGGCCGATTGTGTTCGAATCGACCCGGTTCCCGAACTCGTTTCGGTGACATTCAAGCTCACACCTGAGGAGCATGCGATTCTTCAGGCGGCTCACCGGATATGGAAGCGGAGGAACGGGACCGAATGGAAGAGGGAACGGATGCTCGCAGCCCTGTCGAGACTCTATCTCGAAGAGACAGCCGAAGCCGAACACCGGGAACGAGCGTCGCTGTCTCGATCAGACTCCGACTCCGTGGAAAAAAGCTTCGAACCTCTCGCCGAACCTGAACGCCGTGAACAGACCTCCGAACCTCTCGCCGGATCCGGCTCCCGGGAAAGGAGCACCCGGGCGGCAGGGCCGAGCCGGAAGATTTCGCCGATCCTGCTCGACTCTCCCTACTCCGTCGTTATTTATTTTTGCTCCGAGTGCGGGAAGAGCTCCATCGCAGGGAAAAGGGGCGACATGCTCGAAGTCGAAAAATCGATACTTGAGCAGGCTCTGTGCGACGGCGCCCTTCATGAAACGGACGAGAACGGGATGCCCGGACGGAAAAAGCGTTCGGTGAGCCCGGCCCTCAGGAAGAAGATATTCGCCCGGGACCGGGGCGTCTGCAGGATTCCGGGCTGCGGAAGCTCCTCCTTCCTGGAAATCCACCACATTACTCCGCTCTCGAGGGGCGGCGCCAATGACCCGTCCAATATGCTGCTCACCTGTTCGCGGTGTCATCGTCATATCCATGAGGGGAGGCTCCTGGTCGACGGTGTCTATCCGCGCCTGAATTTTTCTCACGTGAGAAGAATCGGAGACGGGAGCGGGCAGGTCCGTGCGAGGCCAGGCGCAGGCGGGAGAAGGAGATAGACGGATATCGGCCGGCGGCGACCGGCTTCGGCGACGCAACGGTTAGTGACGGTAGCGTCCGGAGCAGAACGAAGCGGGGGATAGAAACGGCTCGGATCCTCTTGATGCAGGCACTCTCCGGTAATATACTTCCAACATTGCTCAATTTGGTTTCCGAATGTACCTAAATGATATGGGAGGGATGTTTATGATGAGTCACCTGAAAGCTGTGCTCGTCCTTCTGGTTTTTTCATGTGTCGCATATTGCGACCTGATAAGAATTCCGGATGATTATCCGACCATACAGGATGGTATAGAAAACGCCATCGATGGAGACACGGTTCTCGTTGCCGATGGAACATACGGCCCGCCCGGGGAAGACGGGATAGATTTTCTCGGCAGGCGGATTGTCGTGATGTCTGAAAACGGACCGGATTCTACCGTAGTCGATTGCGAACGTCCGGGCAGAGGATTCATATTCAGAAGCGGTGAAGACGAGGAATCGATTCTTCAGGGATTCAAGATCGTGGAAGGAAGAGTGGTTCTGAACGGAGGCGCGATTCTCTGCAAGAACGGTTCATCACCGAAGATCATCGAATGCCACCTGAACAGAAACGTGGCTGAAGATAAAGGCGGAGCGATCCATTGCGACCATTCGAGCAGCCCGTTCCTGTCGGGATGCGTGATGAATGAAAACGCCGCCGGAACCGCGGGAGGCGGTCTTTGCGGCGGCGGTTCCGGGCTGATGATAGAAGAATGCCTGATCTTGAACAATATTTCGAGGCGTGGGGGAGGAATCTTTTTATTCAATGACGAAGCCGTCCTGAAGGGAAACAAATTAATTAATAACCGAGCGGAAGGTTCGGGCGGAGGTCTCTATTGCCTGCGGAATTCAACGTTGATATCCGACTGTGAGATAACCTCGAATGAAGCGAAGGGATCCGGCGGCGGGATTTACATGATCTATTCAATCTCCGAGATAACCGGAAGCCTGATCTCTCTCAATGATTCCCAGAGAAGTGGTGGCGGTGGAATATATACTTCCGAGTCGAGTGAACTATTTATTGAAAATTGTGAAATAACGGCCAACTTGGCAAAATATAGCGGGGGAGGTTTACGAGCAAGCTATTCCGA
>CAYMWF010000174.1:0-2607 GCA_964394085.1 uncultured Gemmatimonadota bacterium
CGCCCCACCGCAGCTCAAACATCAGCGCTTCTGATCCTCCGCTCGGGAAAGTGTCACCCCCGCCGCACCCCCGATCACTTAACATTGAGGGCAGGATTCTCAAACCTGGTGACGAGAAAAGTGCCTTGGAGGAGCCTGGCGTCTCTCCCCACACCGGATGACTCCGCTATGTCCTCCGGGAGGAAAGGCACTCCCCCGCCATCCTCATCACCTAGCCAGCAGGATGGGAAAAAGACAGCCCATGAAATGAAATATATGCACAGCAAGCTTGCCCTTATTGGCAAGAGTGCAGATTTCAGGATGACGGCGGCAGGGGCAGGGAAGGTTTGGAATACCTGGCCGATGCAGATCATTCAGCGGCAGTTGTGCTGTCAACGACTACGAACTCGAAACCGTCTCTATCGTAGAGCTCGCCGGGGAAGCCGATTCCGACCTCGACCTTCGATACTCCTGGCGGCCAGTCGTCAGGCACCTTATACGAAAAAGTCCTCTGTTTGTTGGACTCCTGAGCGATGGTATAGAACTGGGGTCCTTCCAGCGGATTTCCTTCCCAGAGTTCGCCGTCCGGCAAGCTGATTATCGATTTCCCTTTGAAGTCAACAGCCTGGTCATGACAGTTGCTCACCGTGTAGATCAACTCTCCGGATCCACCCTGAGTGATGGTTCGACCCTCCGGAGAGAGATAGACAATGAGCTCCTTCGACTGATCGAAGAAGTGTGCTCCCATGTCACTTTTCGTATCGTCTCTATCCAGTAAATCAGGATGCCCTGCGTCGATACAAGGTGAGCCCCACAGCAGGCGGACATCATTATACGCCTCCGAGACGAAGTGAGGCTCGATGTCGATATTACCGGTGCCAAACCAACCGCCTTGAATGTCAGAGTACGTGACGGTTGGATACCCACTTCTAATGTATATTTCCTGCGGTAAATCGTCCCATAATATACAGTTTATGAAGGTTGGATCGGAGTATTCGCAATAGATCCCGCCGCCGTAGTAGGCCGTGTTCCAAGTTAAGGTGCAGTTCGTGATGGTCGGGTCGGAGGAGTACGAACAGATCCCGCCGCCCGAGGAAGCCGGATTAGATGTTAAGGTGCAGTTAGTGATGGATGGGGAGTTGGAGTAGCAACGGATCCCGCCGCCGTAGTCAGCCGTATTATTCGATATCGTGCAGTTCGTGATGGTCGGGGAGGATTAGTAGCAAAAGCTCCCACCGCCCTTATAGTCAGCCGTATTATTCGATACGGTGCAGTTCGTAATGATCGGGGAGGAATCGTAGCAGCGGATCCCGCCGCCCACATTGCCTACATTGCCATGACAAATCGTGAATCCCTCCAGCCTGGCGAATGAGTCTTCACCACTGTCGAAACAGAACCCTCGGCCGCTGTTTTCGCAGTCGATAATGGTGTATTCAGGTCCGTTCTCTGATAAAACGGTAATAGCCCTGCCGCCATAGTCGAGATTCTTGTTCCCAGTTCCGGTATAAGTACCTTCGGCCACGAGCACTGTATCACCCTGCACCGATGCATCGATTCCTGTCTGTATGGTGGGCTGCTCCGATGGTACGCGGATGGTGATAGCAGACGCAACGGAACAGAAAAGGATCAGCGACAGTCCAACTCCGGTGATGATGGAAATGATGCGTCGTGACATGACTTTGCTCCTGGGCTGAATGTTCATTCGCCATCCGAAAGTATAGCGGCGAAACGCCCGATTTGCAAATTCGGTGGGTACGCCCTGGTTCAAAGTGTGACTGAATTCCGTATCTTTCACGAAAAACCCCCAGCTAGCTGCCCTTTCAATTCGGCTTCACATCGAAGTCGATGTTTACCCCTACTGATGCCTCTGGATGAAATAGAAGGGGAGCTAGCTGCATAGTTTTCGTGAAGGTGAGCGTTTCAAGGCTGGTGTCGAACAGGGAAAGCGGCCCTTGTGAAAATGGCGGGTATCGAGTCAGTATAATTTGATGGCCTCGGCGTTCTGAGGTTTCATGTTCGATCGCTGTTCAGCAATGCTATCATTCAAGCCAACCGAGCCAGCCAGCATTCGCAGACCCGCCGTACGCTCCAATGTCGGAGCGAGCTCCGTTGACGTACCAATCCGGGCAGAGCGGATGCCAGTCATATATGTCATCCTCAATGGCTGGATCACCTGCGTCGATGCATGGAGAAGCGGTTCGCAAGCCATAATCGAATCCGAACCAGGATTTGAGCGTAAAAAGGGGGTCTTCATCGATATTGCCGGTGCCGGACCAACCACCCTGGATGTCGGAGTACATGACAGTCGGTTCACTGCTGTAAACGTATATCTCCTGCGGAGAATCGTTCCACAAAATGCTGTTCGTGATGGTTGGGGACGAGTCGTAGCAATAAATCCCGCCACCTCTCCATCCAGCCGTATTCCCCGATATCGTGCAGTTCGTGATGGTCGGGGAGGAGTCGTAGCGACAACAGATCCCGCCGCCGTCACCATCAGAGCCGGAAGCCGTATTCCCCGATATCGTGCAGTTCGTGATGGTCGGAGAAGAGGAGAAGCAATAGATCCCGCAGCCGTAATCGGCGGGATTCTAATCTTAAGTGCTGTTCTTGATGGTCGGCGAGGACGAT
>CAYMWF010000175.1:0-2574 GCA_964394085.1 uncultured Gemmatimonadota bacterium
GCGCGAGCAGCGCGGGAACGGAACAGCGAGTTTCAGCGCTTCCCGTAGCGAGGGATTAGTGGAGCCGGATGACGTAGCGTCTTCCTCAGGGCGGGAAGGTGCTCCCTCGCCGGCCTGTACAATGCCAAAACCCTTTGAATTATAACGACTTTCACAAAAACTATGAAATGACCGGGGGAAACGTGGTGCCGAGGCGCAGAACTGAACTGCAGACACACGGATTTTCAGTCCGACCGCCACCTACCGTCTTTTTTCGGAAATGTATATTTTTAAAGTGTGCACAATTTTGCTGAGTGGGTAAACGCTGAATCATCTAATGACCCCGGAACATTTCGACATGCGGCTCAATACCGAATACACCGACAGGGAGAGAGCCGCAGATATTTTCACCGGCTGTTTCCGGATGAAGTTTCCGGGGAGATGAGCGGGCTAAACCCTCGGTTTGCGGCAGCACCCGGGGTCGGTGCTGGAGCCGCATCACGAGGGCGTCCATTTTGCCCTTGCCGAAACTTTGTGTCTCCCGAGCCGGCCTACGGTGTAATTTCAAAGGTGAAGCTGTCCTGGTCCATGAGAGTTCCCGGCGGGTGTTCCACTTTTGCTATGTACGTGTAAATGCCGAGAAACGCAGCCACAGGGATATTGTACGACAAGGCTCCCTCCAGAGTCGAGACTCCGGGGAGGTTCAGGTTTACAGGCCCGGTTATCGGGTTGCCCATGTAAGGCTCTCCCGACGGAAGGATCAGATCGACCATCGCACGGACGTCCCGGGGTTCGTAAGTTTCATTGGACAATCTGAAATCGACCCAGAGAACGCCGCCCCTCGGGATCACAGTTGCCCTCGGTAGGACTGTGATCCGCACGGGTTTTTCCGGGGATTCCATAACTTCGATGAAGACAGTAGCGATGTTCGAATCATCTCTCCCGTCGTTGGCAACGTAAGTGAAGCTGTCCTCGCCTATATAGCCCGGTTCGGGTGTGTAGATGAAGGCACCGTTCGGATACAGCATGACGGTGCCGTGGCCGGGATCGGTCATTGGAAAGGCCGATAAGACATCGCCGTCAGCATCCGTATCGTTACCCAGCACGCCCGGGGAATCCACCGTGAGCACCTGGCCCTGCTGTGCGGTGTAGTTGTCGTCATACGCTACAGGTGGTCTGTTGGCGTCATAGACATAAGTAGTGATGATATCCGACCTCGTAGTGCTCCCGACCGCCTGAACTTCGATCGTGTGGTCTCCGGCAGACAGGTCGGATGCGTCCCACACCCCTTCCCAGAGGCGGGAGTTGCCGGCAACCTCAGTCATCGTGTGCCAGGTTGGGGCCCCGTTAATTCGATATCGCACTTGTGTCACTGGAGAGGGATCGAACACCAGTGCCCTGATGGAATTCGTGCTCCAGTCGGGTACTGAATAGGAATAGGGATTGGGATCTCCGTCGACGTATTGGTCCAGCGGTGCGGTGATCATGACCACCGGCCACGTATCGATCGCCTGTGTCGACCATGATATGCCGTTGCAGTCCACGGCGATGACGCTGAGATTGTTGTTGCTGGATTTGCCCAGGGAGTTGACGTTGAAATAGAAGATTCCGTCGCCTTCCATGTATCCGGTATAGGAGTCACCGGTAAACATCTCTTCCGAGCTCCTGTGCGTGTGTCCGTAACCGTACAGCGATACGCCGTAATCATCCATGTAACTCACGAAGTCCTGAGCGCCGTAAAAGAGCCAGGTGTCGTCCCAGTCTCCCGTATCCGTTACCGGATGATGTCCGAAGATCATGGTCAGATCGGCATCGTAGTGCACACCAAGCTCATTTTCGATGAAGGCCAACTCGGTCGCGTCCAGACCGGCGTAGTCACCCCAGGGAAAAAAGATGCTGAAGGGATCGCCGGAGTTGTCCGCCGTGTTGAGCCCGAGAAAATGGTACTTTCCGAAGCTGAAATCGCGAACCCAGGAAGCCTGCGTTTGACCGGTGGCCTGCCCCTGGTAAGAGTTGGCGACAAAATAATCGAAGTACTGATCGTTGTATGCTTCATGATTGCCGGGCAGATCATAAAAGAAACTGGCGTCTATACCGGCGGGGTCCAGGATCCCCCGGTATTCATCCCATTCCTCCTGGTGGGGTCCGTCCGGCCATCCGAGGAAATTCCCGTTGGTGCAGTCCGTCAGGTCTCCGTTGGCCACATAGAATTCCGGGTATATTACAGGTCCGCCTGTATTCACCATCCATGACAGATTCTGACTGTCCTGGTTTCCCGAGGTTCCGATGTGGCTGTCTGAAAAATGAATAAACCAGAAAATACGGTCGTTCTCCGAGCTGTAGTAAGCGGAGTAGGGATCGCCGGCCTGCACGACCACGGCAAGAACGGCTATGAGACCCAGAACAACCGTCACTATTCTTGAACCATGTTTTAAGCGGTCTGTTGTCTTATTCATGCTCGAGCGCTCCTTTGAAACGAATTGTGAATTAATAGAATTAATATAGCTTGATTTCAGTGTTCTATTTGCTGCTCTTGTTCCAATTTCAGGACTCCTGACTTCGCGTAATTATCATTGCATCAATTGAGGACCTTGA
>CAYMWF010000176.1:0-2422 GCA_964394085.1 uncultured Gemmatimonadota bacterium
GGCGCTCCCTCTTCGACTCCCCGGTGACGGGAACCGGGAGGGGCACTCTCTAAAAATTGAAATTGCTGTTGAATATGCTGTCTGAAGAAAACCCGCAGCAAACACCTGTTTCGCAAACAGCAAATCCCGGTTTGCACTTGATCCATGCACTTCCGGGAAGTATAATTTTTCACGGTCTCAAGGATTTACTTATTCAAAACAATGGAGGTACAGATGAAAAGAAAAAGGCATGATTCTTCCTTCCTTCCTTCCAGGTCTTCTCCTCATAACCTGTTAGATCTTGGCTGTTTACCCTCGAAACGCCGACGCGGTCGTGTACCAGTTCCCCTGGTACGGCATCCAGGGCGAAGGCGGATACTTTGTCGATAATGACACAACTTTTTTCCCGGGGATCGATCTCGTCGAAATCTCGAACGCCCGGTCGGTTGTATTATGGGGAGCGACGTTTCCGAACCTCGCCGACAATACAAGCGAGATAATAAATCATACATATACCGATTTGAATTGCGACAGCGTTTTCGTGAAGAAATTCGATATAGCCCAGAAATACATCCAGGGAAAAGGCTATTCGAAAGTGAACGCGGTCATTAAAGTGAGAACCGGGCAGAGCAACGGTTCATTCAACCTCTGTGGTACTCCAACATTGAAGCCGGCCTGGAGTCATGTCTGCAATTCGGCTTGGGCGGGCAACCAGTTGATCTCCGCCACACCGAACGATATAGATACGCTTCATTGCTCATATGCCGCCGCCCTGTTCGACACGCTGGTCGCGACCGTTCAGACATCCGGCGGTTGTAACGTGATCGAGTACGTTCGGGACGAGAACGGAGACTGGGATGAGGAATACAGGGTAATAGTAGAGAATACCAGCACTCCTTTAATTCCTGGTGATATCGAGTTTTCTTATAACAGGTAGTTAATCCGGCGGGTATCGAAAATGTCCATGACTCGTCTCAGGCAGATAATTACACTGGCATCGGTCTTTCTATCCGTTTCACGATGCTTTCCGGGTGAACCCGCTGAAAAAAACCGCTTTCAACATGCCTGGCCCGACGGATTTCCGTGGGCGATCCAAGTATTGAAGGATCGTTTGCCCGACACGATCCGCGTACCTGAGGACTATCCAACCATTCAGGACGGTATCGGCGCAGCCCTGTCCGGAGACACTGTCCTCGTGTCTCCGGGCACCTATTACGAGAATATCGATTTTCTCGGAAAAGGAATCGTCGTTACCAGCGTCCGCGGCCCCGATTCCACGGTAATCGACGGCTGCGGTCTCGGTTCAGTGGTTACAGCAGCGACCGGGGAGCCTGTCGGCACGGAAATATCAGGATTCACGATCAGGAATGGGAATAATGAAATTAAGTATGGAGGAGGTGTGTTTTGCGGCAGCAGTAGCTGCATAAACGTAATTAACAACGTGATTGAATACAATTATGCACGATATGGCGGAGGTGTAGGCGTAAAAGGATCTTCCGCAATAGTTTCGATGAACATCTTCCAAAGCAACGATGCGGATAATTACGGAGGTGGAGTTTACGGAATCGGCGCTCGAGTCCGGATTAATAAAAACCACCTTTTAAATAGCAATAAAGAAGGGATTTATTGCATCGATTCAGATGCGAGTATCATCGGGAATTATATAAGCGGAAATGGTGTCGAATGTTATTCCGGTGGGGGAATATACATTTATGACAGCAAAAAATCGAGAGTGATTAGTAATATTATCATCTGGAACGAAGCATATAAATCGGGTGGGTGTTATTTTGTTAGTGCGGATTCTATATTTTTTGAAAACAACCTTGTTAGTTTCAATACCGATGATCAGGGAATCGCAGGTATCTTCATTGGATATCTCGAGTATTTCAGGCTGACCAATAATATTATTGCATTCGGTTTCAATGGGGATGGGATCAATAATTATGGTTACGTTAATGAATACATAATCGAATACAATGACGTTTACGGGAACGATGGTTTCGATTATTTCAATGTGGAGCCAGGTATCGGCAATATTTCTTTCGATCCGCTGCTCTACGATGAATCTAAGCTTGATTGGCGCTCCCCGTGCATCGACATGGGCGACCCAACGATGGAGCCGCCGGCGGGCGGGGGCGACCGTGTGGATATCGGCGCTTCGGAGTTTCCGTTCGATATAGATCCTCCCGTGCTGGTAGAGGGGCTGAGCATACCTGACACCGTTGATACGGGAAGTTCGGCGGATTGGCGCTTTACCCTCGTGAACATGACTGCTTCCAGGCGGTACGTGGAATGTTTCGTCTCGTTCATGAAGGCCGATGCGAATCTCCCGGTATTCCACGGCGGCTTCAACCTCGATCCTTTCGAGTCGTTCGTTCTAAAGGAGAGTTACGACTTCGGAGAATTTTTCCATGCGGGCGGCTGGGAGATCATGGCCAGGGCG
>CAYMWF010000177.1:0-2386 GCA_964394085.1 uncultured Gemmatimonadota bacterium
TCGACAGGGATGCCCGGTTCCTTTTCGATTACTTCCACGTTTTCCGCCATTCACAGCGGATTCGGCTGCAGCAGACCCAGATCAGCACCCCCCCGGTAGATGACTTTGGAACCCTGACGACCTATTGCCGCATGAACAAAGTCGACTACATCATCCTCACCGAGCTCTCATTTTTCAGCATGAAATCAATATACTCCAAGTATATCGAATTTTCGATCTATCGAGGATTCGCCGGGTGCCGGGACGATGCGCTCCCCGGCTGGCGGGTTGTGCTGCGGGATGAAAACAGCAAACAGCGGTTTCTCGTCTTCCGGCTGATCGGGGACGAACGAAATCTCCCGCCTGCGGCAGCAGGAGGTCAATCGAGCGGGTAGGCTTCTATTAATGCTCTCGTCAGTTCCAGCGCTGCAAGGTAATCATCTTTGGATATGACCGAATGCGGGGAATGGGTGTATCTGCCGGGAACGGTGAGCGAATAACCCTTGACGCCGAATCCGAGAGCGTATCGACCCATCTCGCCCGCACCTTCACGCATCGCTATGACCTGGTGCCTGATATCGTTTTCTTCGGCGACCTCTTTCACCCACCGGCAAATCCGGCTGTCGGCTGCGTACTGCTTATCCATGTGGGTCAGCACGACACCCTTGTCAAGTACCGCGAGCGGTTCCTGCTCAACCGGGGAAGGTCCTCCGGGGCATACCTCGAGATTCAGGATGAATTCCGGCATAAGGTCTTTCTGTAAAAAGAATTTGTAGACCTCGGGCACCGGCCAGTCGCCGGTTTCTTCACGGGAAGTAAAAAGCCCTAGAACCCTCGTACCGCTTGATTCATCCCAGTTCTGCAGAGTCCGCACAGCCAGAGCGCAGCCTACCCTGTCATCGAAACTTTTGCTGAGAAGCTGAGTTTCGCTTTCTTCGAATATGATTCCGGTATAAGCGCCGTTGGCATGAAAAGGCACGGCTTTTTGAGCCTCCTTCTCACCCCTGGCTCCGATATCGAGGAAGAACCGGTTCCCTCTCTCTTTCGGAATGATGAGAAGGATGCCGTGAGCGCCCCCGGGCTCGAAACGGAGCAGAGCGTTGGTGGCGGCTCTCGGGATGCCCGCCATGGCGGAGAGCTCTATGAACCCGTCCGGCCGGTACCTGTAAGGTCTGAAACCGAGTTCATCCATGTGCGCCTGCAGAACGATGGTTCTTTCGAATGAACCCCGCCGGGGAAATACGACAAGGTTTTTGTGAGGAGTAACCTCGTATTCGAAACGATCGCCCAGGAGTTCTTTGATTGACTCGATAACCCGGTCTTCCATCGTGGACGGTCCGAACGCTTCCGTGAGTTTTTTTAAGACGGCGAGATTTCCCATGTCGATTCCCTCTGGCTGTAGTCATGCCTGCTTCTTCGAAATGTCTGATTCTCCACGTACGGGGAACGCTGAGCAACAGAAATCCGAAAGGAGCGCAGAATACGTCAACTTTTTTCAATCCGACCGGTTCTTTTTCTCTATCCGGAAAAATCTTGATACCCGCACCGGAAGGACATTACCATTCATTTATCGGGAAGGAGGTGTTTTCAGGATGCTGGCCCGAGAAAATGGATTAACGTTACTGGCTGATGCAGCTGTGGCGGCCGCCCAGGGTGTCGATCGTTTCCGATTCGAAAACGCTTTCCAACGGCTGACCCGCTGCAGCGATGCTCAGGGGATAACGAGACTGTTATCCAGACACCGGCTTTCCCCCCTCCTGTATTCGAACGTGGAAAGATTCGAAACTGCGGCAGACACACCGGAGGGAATCCTGAACGGAATAAAGGAAGCTTACTTCTCGACCCTTGCCTTCAATGCGCTGCAGGAACGGCATCTCCGTGAGCTTCTCCGGGCGACGGCCAATTCGGGAGCGGATGTAATTCCGGTTAAAGGTGTATCAACGGCCCAGACCTGGTATCAATATCCCGGCGTAAGGTTCGCCGGTGATCTCGATATCCTTGTCAGGAAAAAGGATCTCCAACGCTTCGACCAGGCTGCCTCAGCCACGGGATTCGAAAGGAGCCCCACTCCGGACCGCCATTGGACACGAACCTATATCCAGACGGAAGTGCCCGGGGTAATCGTCGAATGTCAGTGGAATCTCTGGTTCAATTTCCGCCTGGGCTACAATTTCGACTCTTTATGGAGTAATACAGAAGAAAAAGAGCTCATGGGGATTCCCGTCAGGGTGCTCAACCCCGCGCACGAAATTCTGCTGAGCGCTTTTCACTTCGCTTCGCATCACTACTACCGGGGTCCCCTTCTCTGGCTTCACGACATAATGCTCATGCTCCCCAAAAACCCTGAAGCAGCTCCCGATCTGGCCGCCGAGTTGCAAAGGTTCGCGGCGGAATACAGATGCCGCCG
>CAYMWF010000178.1:0-2365 GCA_964394085.1 uncultured Gemmatimonadota bacterium
CTAGTACCCCGTCCCGCAAGTCCTGCCCACGATTTTGGCACTTTGTCTTTTGGCCGTGTCAGTTCAGCAGCGCCGTGATTTCGGTCAATGCCTTCTGTGCCGTGGTTCGCCGCCTTACCTTTTCGTCGCGAGCGACGATGTGATTGATGTAATCCCTTTTCGCGTCCAACAGGTCGACGAACTGCTTCCAATCCTGGTCGGGGACCGATCTTCTGTATTCTTTGGCAATGTTGCCGATGAGACGCAACTGGCTGGTGAGGAATTTGCAGTCGGTCTGTTTGCTCTCGATGAGAAGCACTTTGCTGAAGCGGCGAACGGCCTTCTGGTGCAGCCCTGCTCCGGTGTAGGTCCAGGTGAAAGGGTGGGCGTAATGGTTGTTCCACGTCTCGATGAAGGATTCGATGGCGTTTGCCAGCGCCGAGACCGATTCGAAGGACCCGCCTTTCAGGCATTTTTGGCTGAGGATGCCAAACCATATTTCGATCATGTTCAGCCATGAGCCATGGAAAGGCGTGAAGTGGATGACGATGCGCTTTTCCTCGGATTGCAGCCATGCCCGGCGTTCCCATCCGGTTTTCAGGGGCGTGTAAACGCTGCCGCTTAGTTGGCCGACCGCATGGCAGAACCGATCATGGAAATGGGTGCTGAGGTTATCGAAAACGTAATGGAGCTGAGCATTTTCAGGCTGCGTCCGAACGTGCTCCGTGAAGACCCGGCTTAAGGTTTGAGCCGTATGGTCCGGGGTACATCGGCCAAAGACCTGGCCCGTTTGGGGCCTCAAGAACGCCATGAGGTCCGTCGTTCCGTTGCGCTGGTACTCAAACTCCTGGTAGACCGGCCTTTCGGCTTCGGCCGGCAGATCGGGTGTTATGGGCGTTTTGGCCTGGATGGCCGTACATTCGTCAAAATTGAACAGGTAGGCTGGAGGGTGGAGATAGAGGTCAACGAGGTGCTTCATTTTCGGGAAGAAATCGGGGTCCGTGATCTGTAGGAAGTATTTGCGCCGATGAGGTGCCAGCGCGTGGGATTTGAGGAACCGCTGAATGGTGGAGCGGCTGACCGCGGCGCCGGTGATCTCAGGGTGTGCCTCGAGGTATTTTTCGGCCCATCGCAAAGACCAGGAATTGCATCCCGGCACGGGAGATACCTGGCAGTGAAGGGCGATGGTTTTCAAGACGATGTCTTCCGTGAAAAGAGGCGGACGGCCGCTTCGCTTCCGATCCCGCAGATCGCGCCCGGCTTCGACGCGTGCGATCCATCGGCGGATGGTGGAGGGATCGCGGTTGACGAGCCAGGCCATGGTGCCAAGGGGGACCTGGTGCCGATGGAGGGCGGCGATTTGACACCGTTGTTCAACGCGGTTGTAGGTGACGGGGTCCATGGGGCCCGCGGCGCCTGGGTCCCGGCTGGCCAGGCGAAGGTCATCGACCAGGGGCGCGATCATGGCGTGGAGTTTTTTTTAGCGTCTCGACCAGGTCCGGCAGCGTCGCGCTGATCTTGGACAACCCCATCTTTTGCAGATGGGATCGAATCGCACGGGGAGAGAGAATCAAGGCACAGCGTTCTTTGAGGTTTTCGGACAAGGCCCGACCGGAAGAAGGTCTTCCGGTGATGACGTTCGCGGCAAACTGCTGGATCACCTCGGCCTTGACCTGAGGTGTAAACTTATAGTCCTCCTTCCGTCCCTGTCGCTTGTCCATCAAGCCGGGCACATCTTGTTGCTCTACTTTCCGAGCGAGATTAAGCGTCTGGGCGGTGGACAGATCAAGGGCTTCGGCCACTTGTTTGGTGGTCAGCAAGCCGTTGTCGAGCAGGGCCAAGAGCACGGCCTTGCCCTGTATCGGGTTTTGCCGCGGGAGGTGGAGCGTTTGGCCGGGGGTCCCCAAATCAACCAGGAGACCCCCGTCCTCGACGCGAACCGTCAGCTTTGGCGGCTCCGGTTTTGGAGGCGGCAGGAAAGAGGAATGTTTTCGACGCCGATCTTCGAGTCCCGCTATGCCCTCGGTCCGAACCGAGCGGACAATGGAACGGGTCGTACCCGGTGGAATCTCCAGGGCGTCGGATAGGCTCTTTCGATCGGCTCCGGCAAGAAACAGGGAGAGACAGAGCATCCGTTTGATGCAGTCTTCACCGAGGATTTCCTTGAACTGGTGGAGTCGTTGCTGGGCGAGCGGGTCGGAAAAGGTCAGGTCTTGGCAATTCATCATCTGATCTCGCTCCTTGTATTTAATCCACTTCGCTGCAAAATAACGGGCTGTTTCCCGTCACAGTTCCGCTGATTGTACATCCAGGTGGATTGACTGCAAGGAGTTTCTCAAACTTTTTCAATGCCAAAATCGTGGGCAGGACTTGCGGGACGGGGTAC
>CAYMWF010000179.1:0-2350 GCA_964394085.1 uncultured Gemmatimonadota bacterium
GATGAGGTCGATCTGCCCGAATGACGGCCTCGGCTTCTGCGAATGCGAAAGGTGCTTAGCTCTCGACCTGGAGTTGGCTGAAGCCGGCGGCGATTCCACGGCGATACTTGCGTCCACGCTCGATCCGGAGCTCATCCAGGGCTCGATTTCCGGCAGGCTCACGGTTTTCAACAACGAAATCGCCAAGCGGGTCACGTCGGAATTCCCCGATGCCACCCTCGGTTTTTACGCATACGCAAACTATGTAAACCCTCCGTTGGCCGTGCCGGTCCACCCTGCGCTCAGGATCTACCTGGCCCACATGCCCTGGGATTACTGCCATTTTCACCCGGTTTCAGACGTCACCTGCCGTATGAACTCGGTTTTCCGATCTTATCTCGAAGGATGGAGCAAGGCCGCGGGGGGTGTTGCGTTAAGAGAATACTGGGGGCATTTCGCTGTGTGGGGCCCTTTCCCGATACACCGTGCCCTTGCCGGAGATCTGAAGTACTATCATCAACTGGGAAACATTTCCGGGGCTCATTCCGAATGGTTCGACAACTGGCCCATGCAGTGGCTCAATTTCCATGTGGCAGCCCGGATGCTGTGGGACACGGATACTGACGTAGATAAGATAGTAGAAAATACGTGCGAAGGTTTGTTCGGACAGGCGGGACCCGAAATAGCCGCCTTGTTCGATACGATGGCGATCCGGTGCGGGTCCGGAGCGGAATCTTCCGGATACGGCTGGCTCAAGGCTTTCAGCCCTGCTGATTTCGAGCACTATTTCGAGGCAATCGACAGAGCGGAGCAGCTTCTAAAAGCATCGGATCCTCACACAGGCTGCAGAGAACGCCTGAATGTGCTTCGCGCCTCTTTCGACCTTTACAGGATATGGCGTGAAACCACTTCTGAGAGGAGCGAGGGGAGAACAGAAGAAGCCCTGACAAAGGCAAAAGAATTCCTGGCCCGGTTGTACAGTCTGGAAAGCGATGACCCATGGTTCCACGAGGCATCATCCAGGGTCGGACTTCCACGGTACGAACGATACCTGCTCAGGTACATCGAATCCGGAGGTGACTCTTCACTAGGTTGGAGACCATGATCGGACAGCGGCATACTTTCACGGAAGGCCAACAACTCCGACGGTTACGGGAATGCACTGAATCCATATCGGCAGGATATATCGTCGATTTCAAATCGACGATTCTTGAAACTCTTATTTTAGAATCGAGGGTAATTCAGTGAATGAAAGGAACGTTCAGCTCCGTCGGGCAAAACCTGCAGGGGTCTGATAGCTGAACGAATCGATGGACAGATTCCGCCTTAAAATACTTCTAAAAAACAGCCTTTACACAATGGCCGCGGCAGCCTGGTGGCTGCTTGGACTACGGTTTTTGATTGCGCCGTCGAGCAGAAGAGCCCGTGTTCTCATCTACCACAAGATCAACGATCATCCGGCCAACCTGTTAAGCATATCCACAGGGCTCTTCCGCCGGCAGATACAATATCTCGCCGCACACTACAATGTAGTTCCATTGGCCGAGATTGCCGCAAACGTGGCAGAAGGTAAACATTTCTCCCCCCGTACCGTCGCTATCAGTTTCGACGATGGATACCTTGATAATTATACGAATGCTCTCCCCATCCTGGCTGAATTCGGACTACCCGCAACCATCTTCATCCCAGCGGGGCGTATCGGAAGCGGGAACATCCTGGACCATGACCAGGCTTTCAACAAGAATTTCAACCCGCTGCTCGACTGGAACCAGGTTGTCGAGATGGACCAGCTCAACAAACAAACCACGGAGGACGTAAAACAGACCACGAAGGATACAGAATCGTCTCTAAATAACGCTGAAGGCAACGAGCGGGCGCGCCGACAATGCCGAATAGAATTCGGCGGGCACACGGTAAATCACACCGTTCTCGCATCAGTAGACGACGAAACCGCCGCGGTGGAAATCATCGATTCGAAAAGGATGATCGACAGCCGACTCGGGCACGAAACGACCCTGTTCGCGTACCCGGTCGGAACCAGGAGGGAATATGGAGCTAAACACGTCGCCCTGGTGGAGAAGGCCGGTTACACTGCCGCCTTCACGGGCGTCGCAGGTTCCGCCGAACCGGGAACCCCCAGGTTCGAGATACCCCGGTGCAATGTTGAACCGGAGTCATTCTTTCTATTCAAACGGGTTCTCGACGGCTCGATGGACATTATCAGGATAAAAGATTCAGGTATATTTCCGATACTGAAAGATATGTTCAATCGTGTTCTCGGCACTCCGTCATGACCTGCCGGGCGCAGGATGGAGATGAACAATGGAAAAGAAAGAGGTGTTATGGAGTCCACGCCCCTACAGGAGCGGAG
>CAYMWF010000180.1:0-2342 GCA_964394085.1 uncultured Gemmatimonadota bacterium
TATGTTCTCTATATTAAACTTATGTACGGATAGAAATAGAAATAAAAGACCACCTTGAAATTCCCACATATTGCCCCTTCCAACTGCTTAGCTTCTTAAGAACACTACACTTAAATACAACTTGAAGAATGGGAAAATCACGCCAAATGTTCTTGACTAATACTTGCCCCCGCGCTATCTTTCTATTGCTAGCTCCCTAAAAAAAAGGAATTGCTAAATGGAGGTTCCCATGAGCAGATTATTCCCCGAGAAGTTCGACTCGGTTCGACACGGATCATACTCTGATTTGGAAACCAGCTGCGGTGTCCAATCTCGGTTACAATTAGCGTCAAGTCTATTCCTGGTTGTAACCTTTCTCCTGTCGCCATTCAACATTGCCTACAGTGATGTATATATCAAAAACGGCGATTTCGAACCTGTAACGAGCGGAATCCCCGCAGGGGAAGAGCCGAATGACGACGGCTGGGGCACGCAGGTGACGATCAGTGCATGTGCAGAAGAAAAATACAGCGGGAAGCAGTCTTTGAAAATCACGGATATCGAAGACGGCAAGACACTCTGCTTCTACCCGGGAACAGGAGCCAGGGATTTTCCCATCCGGATCAGGAGAGATGACGGCGACGCTCCGTACTCGCGGTTCGGCGTGAAATTCGGCGGCTGGTTCAAGAGCAGCAAATCCACACTTGTTACGAATGCGCAGATAAAAGTGACCTTGACGATAAACAGGAGCGGAATCCCTCTAAGCAATTCGATCCTGGAAAATGTCTATGATTTCGAAGATGGAGGCTGGCAGCATTGTATGGGAGAGTTCTGGCTGACAACGCCGGATCCCTCGATGTATACTTACACTTTCAAGCTTTCCGTAAGCATCAGCGATTACTCGGAGGAATTCGATCTCTACGCCGACGATATCTACGTACTTCCGAACCTGGTCGACAACGGCGACCTGGAATATGATACACCCCCAGGTAGCATTATTGCTGATTTATTCGGCGAACAAACCTCCGGGGATTTCGATGTGGAGTACGAATCCTCGGGCGGTAATCACTACATCGAAATGACGATCGACAACGGTTACTTCGGCGACCTGATAAAATACAGCAACAAAATCATCAATGCTGAGGATGAATCGAACAAGGTTCTCGATTTTTCATACATGCTCAAGCTTTTCGACGATACCGAACAGATTAGAAGGAGCGCGGTGAGCGCAACCATAAGATGCATGGATCTGTATCTTGATAAAGATGACAGGACTTTCACTCGCACACCTTTCAACAACTATATAACCACCGATACCGGCAGGAACTGGTATTCATACTCGGCATCGATTCACAATCCTTCATTAATCGACGAAGCTGCGGAAAAATGCATCACTTTCGACTTCAGCAATAACAGTATCAACACAATCCAGGGTGATGTCCAACAGGTACCTTATATTTACGGCATCGACAGCCTTTGGGTATCCGAAGCAGTGCCCCATTTCGCGGAGATCCTCGACTTTCCGACGACGGGGGAGCCTTATCTCCTGAGTGTATCCCCATCGGAAAACACCGAAGACCCACTCTACCCGGGTGAGCTATCGACCTTGTATGCCGATGTCGAGATAGCCTGGAAGACCGACCTGCCGACCTGTGGCGGAAGCGTTGATTTCATTAAGAATTCGATTGTTACAGAATCAGTGAATGAAGATCTCGATTTCATCCCGAAAACGAACCACAGAGTAAGGGCTCGCCTTTTGAAGTATAACGGCAGTATAACTGCTTACTCTTTCACTATCAAGAACCCCGGTATGAAGCGCGGATATACCGAATCCGGCCCTCACAACCTGGTCGATCCCGCGACTTATACGGAGAACGGAACGCAGCAGTTCGGTTTCAGTTCGCCGGTCTCGCCTCAGACGGGAAGCCCCCTGCCCGTCCTTTTTGGCGTGCCGCTGCCGACGAATGAATTGAGCGATGAACTCGATTTCACGATTCAAAAATCACCGGCCAACCCTATCAGCTGGTCGCCGGTTCCCACTCAGACCAGGATACTGTCCCACTGGTTCGATCATTTCGACGGGCAGACTGATTCATATTCATCCCGGGGTATCAAATGGCTTCTTACGTCTTTCCTCTGGGAAAAAGACCGAATTTACCGAATAAACTACAATACAAATGTGAACCGCGAACCTGACGAAAACGACTTTATCATAGACTACATTCAACCCGGGAGCGGGCCGCCTTATTATGCCGTATCGAACCAGTCGTCCGGCACGACACTCGACTTCAGGATTCCCTACTCCGGTTCCGGCAGCACCAGTCTGCTGTACAATCTCGAATACAATGGCAATAATGTCCTCA
>CAYMWF010000181.1:0-2234 GCA_964394085.1 uncultured Gemmatimonadota bacterium
GGCGGCTCTACTTGGTCGACCAAGCCGGGACCTGAGACACCGCCCGAAACGACAGATCCATTCGTATGTGAGGAGTAGGGTAAAAACCAGAACTGTTTATCCATGAGCTTCCGGCAGAATAGAAAGGTTCGCTTTGAATCTATATGTAATAATTTCATTATTCATGCTGCTCTCAAGCGTCGGTTCGGCAGCCACCTTCCCTGAGCCTGCTGGTTCTTCCACCGGTTCAACAGGCCTGCCGGAAGACATTATCCGCAGGGATAAGCGTAGATTGACAATCCAGCAGCGCTTGGATATCGCCGCCGCCGGCGACACGATCCTTGTGTCGCCGGGCACCTATTTTGAGCATATTAACTTCAATGGAAAGGCCGTTTGTCTAAAGAGCAAAAACGGACCCGAAGTTACAGTGATAGATGGGGATGGTGTCGGAAGCGTCGTCAAGTTCATGAACGGGGGAGATACCACCAGTGTACTCGACGGGTTCACTGTAAGGAACGGAGCTGGCTCGAGGGATGGAAGTTGGTTGCGGGGTGGTGGCATCTATCTCAAGGATTCGGGAGCCAGGATAACGAACTGCATTATTACTAAAAATACAGTAGGAAACCCAATAGATGAACTTAGTGATGGAGGAGGAGCGTATTTTCGTAATGGCGTAGCCGTGGTTGAAGATTGCACTATTAGTTGGAATAAGGCTGGTTATTGTGGAGGATTACTTTTCTACGGATGCACGGGTGGTAGGATTATAAGATGTGATTTCTACAGTAACGAGGCTTTTGGTTCTTCCGGATCTTGGGGTGGTTCTGGTGGGGCGCTGGAAATAAAAGAATCGTCTGATATTTTGTGTGTTTCAAATTTTTTCAATTCCAGCAGAGCAACGAGGGTGGATGGTTACTCAACAGAAGGCAGAGGTGGCGCCTTAATGATTGCTGATTGTTCTCCCAGGATAAAGAATAACATATTTTTTCTCAATGAGGCGTTGTTTGGTGGTGCAATTTCAGTGCTATCCTCTGCGCCACTTACCGTACCTGTAATCCATAACAACATTTTCATCGAGAACTCTGCCGGTGACGAATGGGGCCAGGGCATCGGCGGGGCGATATACGATTGGGGCACGTACGGTAATGCACAGGCTCTGATCTATAATAATGTATTTGATGGCAATGGGTCTTACGATTACCAGGGAGAGCCCGGTATCGGGGGGGCCGTGGCCCATGCCGGACGGGGTGGTGATATAGCGAACAATATCGTGATGAACACCTTTTCCGGATGGGGTCTGAACGTCCCCGAGTCATGCGATCACCATCACAACTGTTTCTGGAACAATACTGAGGGTGACGTCTTGAATCCTGGTGAGGGAAGCATTTTCGTTGATCCTGAAGTTTCGAGAGCCGGCGAATACCAGCCGCCCGAAGGGTCGCCCTGCATAGATGCCGGTTTCGATCCGGGTCTGGGTTATCCACGCAGCGGCTCCGCGTACGATATAGGCGCTTTCGAGTTTTGCGGAGATCCGCCTGTCGCCATGTGGTACAACATGCTCTGTCCCCGTATTGCAGTATCCGACTCGGTCTTTCGGGTGTTTTGCCTTGCCGGCGGTAAAAGCCCGGTCGATACCATTCTCGCCTGGAATTACAGCATCCGCGACCTGGAGTATTCGTTCGGAGCAGCCGCCGGAGAATGGCTGATGCTCGAAGGTCCCGTGGAGGGTGCACTCGAGCCAGGCGACACCGTAATGATTCTGATCCACTACGAAACCAACGGTCTGGAAGATGGCTCGCACACCGACACACTAAACCTGGTATCAAACGATCCCTGGCGGCCCTTCCTCGCATTTCCGGTGGCCCTGAACGTCTATTCGCATGGAATAATCCCGATTACCGAAATCATGTCGACCATACGGTCCGCCGTCGAGTAACCATAGATTGCGATACGGTACTTGTCGCTCACGGCACGTATACAGACGAGGGTAATCGCGGTATCGATTTTCTGGGGCGAACCACCACCGTAACAGGTATAACATTCTCTGGCTGGGAAGGAATCGTTCCATTACCCCCCCATCCTTGGGGAAACCCCCTTAAGAAAAAGACTTTCCATATATATCGGGTCCGGTTAAACGATTACTCCCCGTTCGGGTCCCTGCTGGCCTTTATGAATTCGTTGAGGTCTTTCCGGCTGATCCGGTACACGCGGCCGAAAGTGTGTGCCCTTATGATTCCCCGCTTGACCATCCTTCTCAC
>CAYMWF010000182.1:0-2229 GCA_964394085.1 uncultured Gemmatimonadota bacterium
TCTCCCTTTCCGCACTTCTCATGTGTAATTTCTCCGAATTTTAACCTTTTGTAATTCAATCAGTTGCGAGCTTTTTCACCAAGAATTATCCTGGTGGTTTCACGTTCCCATTCACCAAGTAACCTCAAAATCGTTTTTCTGTTGTTGATAGCATCACCTATCTTCTCCGCGGTTTCTTTCGATATAATAGAGTGGACCAGCTTCCCCTCTCTGCGCCTGGACCATTCATAATAGGGACCGTGCCTGGCAGCCGGGTCTTTTGCACATCGGCAGCCGGGTTTCCCGCATACTTTGGTTCGGGACAGGAGGGTTCCGGTGCAGATATGGTCAATATTCAGAATCTGGTCTCGTATTTCACTAATCCTGCTCTTTTTTTCTTCTTGCTCTTTTTTTCGGGACATTTTTCTTGACACCTCCATCTGGCGATTATATTATCGCCAGACATGAGGAGTGTCAAGAGAAAACTGAGAGAGGCGGGTTTTACCGATGGATCGATTCCAACTTCGCACGGAGCGGCTCGGCCCGCTACCTATCATAAACCATTTTATCGAGAAGCTCGGTCTGGAATCGTTGCTTGAGCGGCATGTTCCGACAAGTGATCCTCGCGTCACTCTTCCTTATTTCAAGGGACTCGGCGTGTTGTTGCGTTCGATCCTGGTGGAGAGGGAGCCGATTTACCGTCAACAGGAAACTGTCAGCACCTTCGCTCCGACAATGTTCGGACTGGTTTCAGGAGATGTGGAGTTTCTCAGTGATGATCGCATCGGTCGAGCTCTAGACAAGCTTTTCGATGCTGATAGGGGGAGTTTGCTGACAGAAGCGATTATTGCTGCAGGAAACAGGTTCGGTGTGAAGCTCGATGAACTGCACAACGATTCGACGACGATCCGCTTCTCCGGTCAATACCGGGGAGCCAAGGGTCGCTCGATTCGGGGTCGCCGGGCTCCCTGGATCACATATGGACTCTCAAAGGACCATCGTCCCGACCTGAAGCAGCTTCTTTTTGTATTGACTGTAACCGCCGGAGATGGGATTCCCGTTCAGTTCCGATGTGAAGATGGTCAGACAAATGATACCAGGACCCGCATAGAGACTTGGGATGCTTTGAACAGAGTTGCAGGCCGTCCCGACTTTTTGTACGTGGCCGACAGTAAACTGTGCACCCGGGAAAATATGGACTACATCGACAGAAAGAAAGGCCGGTTCGTTACCGTTATACCTCGCAACAGGCTGGAGGACGGGAAGTTCCGCGAGTGGCTCCAGACCCATGAGCCGGATTGGCAGAAGGTCTGGGACCGCCCCAACCCGCGTCGTAAACACGGGCCGAGGGATCGATGGTGGGTTTTCCAGCCATCGCTGCCTTCCAGGGAGGGTTGGCCTGTGACCTGGGTGTTCAGTTCGCTCTTAGCCTTTCGACAGGAGAACACCCGATGGGAGCATTTGACTCGAGCCGAACAGGAGCTTGAAGACCTCAAAAACCAGTTGGCGGGACCGCGGAACCGGCTTAAAAAGAGGGTTGAACTGGAAGAGAGAGTAGAAAAGATCCTGGGACGACTGAAGGTGAAACGATACCTCCGGGTTCGGCTCCTCCGCAAGGAAGAGCACCGCTTCAAGCAGGAGCGAAAGGGGCGCCCCGGTCCGAACACTCGCTACCAGAGGATAACGAAACGTCGCTGGGACATAGAGTGGAAAACGGATGAGGAGGCAATCGCTTTCGACAGACGCAGCGACGGAATGTATCCACTTCTCACCAATGACCGTTCCCTCACTCCGGCAGAAGTTCTGGAAGCACACAAACAGCAACCTGTCGTGGAGAAGCGGTTCCGGCAGACCAAATCGGTCTACGAAATCGCTCCGGTATTCCTCAAGAACGAAGGGCGTATAGAAGCCTTGTTCTTCATCTACTTCCTCGCGCTGCTTATACAGGCTCTGATTGAACGCGAGCTGAGACTGGCGATGGAACGCGAGAGCATGGACCAACTGCCCCTCTATCCTGAAGAACGGTCCTGTCGACGACCAACCTCTGAACAGGTCTTCCGCCTGTTCAGTCTGGCGGCGCGATATACACTGTTCGATGGGGAACGAAAGATACAGGTTTTTGAAACCGAATTCACAGAGCTGCAAAGGCAGATTATGGACCTATTAAGGGTGCCGGGAAATACCTATTATTCCGAATAATCAAACCTGGAAAAGTAGAAATTATTAACGTTGAGAAGTGCGGAAAGGGAG
>CAYMWF010000183.1:0-2203 GCA_964394085.1 uncultured Gemmatimonadota bacterium
TGACCAGGATCTCCGTGCCGTCGTCCAGGGTTCCTATCCGGGTCAGGTCGCCGGTCCGCCTGTGGTCGTGGCAGACTACCTTGACGCGGCTTTCGATCTCAGCCCCGAACATCCATTCTCTTTCGGCCGGAGTGGACGGACGGTGCATCCCGGTGCCGATGAGGACGGTGATCCTGTCTTTCCGGACGCCGCCCGCTTCCACGGCGTCGAGTATGGGAGGCAGAAGTTTCCCGCTCGGAACGGGCCGGGTGTGATCCGGCACCACTATGCAGGCGCTCTCCGCCCGTGAGGCCAGAACGTCGAGAGGTTCACCGGAACCGGGAGCGAGACAGAGTTTCTTCAGGTATCCCGCAGGATCGGCCAGGGGAGTCGATGACCTGGTGCGGATCTCGGTGCACCGGAATGAATTCGGAATTTCGATCTCAAGACCGGTGTCGCCATACTCGAGTTTTGTTTTCATCGACGAGCCTAAATCTCTGGTTTTCGCCGGATCGCCTGTCGGCGGCGCTTGCAGGATTCGGGATGAGCTGATAAAGTGGTCGCTGCAGCGGTTTCCACAGTCGTAATTTGATGGGAACCTTGCTTCTGCAGCCTCATTCGCTGCACAGAAGGCCGCCGTCCGTACCGAATCGTGGATAAGCTGCGGGTTCGAGATATCTTCAGCTTCATTCACGAGTACAGGAGCTGCCGTAAGTCAGCTTTTAATCAATCTAATGTAGCATCTGCTGGAATGCAACCTTTTCACGACAGTGTGGAAGAAGAAGGCGCGGAGACCGGCGTCGAACAGGTGCACCTTGCCCCGGGACCGGGAGATCCCGCCTCCGCCGCAAGGCACCTGCTTTCCGCGGTTCCGGCCGATCGGGCCGTCCTCTGGATTATGGTGGGGGTCATAGGCTCCGGTAAAACGACCCTCTGTCGCGAAGTATGGAAGCAGTCGCAGCGCCCCCTCCTCAGGATTTGCCTCGACGACATTGTCCAGATGCTGAGTTTCTACAGCTACGAACAGGAAATGAAGCTCCTTTACGCCGACATGGAGCGCCTTCCGATGGTCAAGGGCCTGACGTCAGGATGCAGCGTCATTATCGATAGAACGAGCCTTACCAGGGAGATCAGGGAGAGGTTCCTGTCGGTGGGGAGGAAAGTGAGGGCGATGGCCGCGGATTTGCGGGATAAGGCGGAGACCGATCGCTCAAGGAACCTTGTTTACGAGGAGCAGCTCGAAAAGTATCTCGAAAGGCGTTTTCCTCTCTACCAGGGAAGAGAGGATGCGCTCTATATCGAAGCGTTCAGGGAACTTATGGACAGGAGGGCGGCTTCCGGCGGAGCGGGGAGTCTCTTTCCCGAGGAGAGCGAGCCGGGGATCACGGCGGACCTGGTGCAGCACATGGAAGAGGTCGCCGGCCTGTCGATGGTGGCGGTTTATTACGATGTCGACATCGACAAATGCCTGAAGCGCCGCAAAGAGGACCCGGCGGCCGCGTCCCGCAACGTCGTCCGGAAGGTGGACTGGGACCGGGTGATGGAAGAGATGACCGCCGTCCTGGAACCTCCCAGGAAAGAGGAGGGGTTCGATGCCGTCTTCAAGATCGGAGAAGGCTGGTCCGTTTCGGTTTCATCCTGAAGAATGAAGCGAGTCGTGCGTCGATACCGGAACATCCGGTCCGTGCGCCGATACCGGGCCGCCTTGCCGCCTTCCGCCGCGAAGGATGCGGTCAGCGCTTGTAAGCGATCGCCCTGAGAAAATCCCGCCGCGCCTCCCTGTCTGTTTCCCCTTCCACCCCCGCCGGCGATTCTCCGTCGATGACCCCCATTATCCCCGCGCCCGACCCGTTCCTGCAGACGATGACGCTGGTCGGATTCGCCGTGGCGCAGAAGATGCGGCAGACCTCCACGCACGATTTCACCCCGTTGAGGATATTCAGGGGGAATCCGTCTCTCATGACGATGAAGAAAATGTGGCCGGCGCCCACCGCCAGGCAGTTTTTTTTCGCCGACTCGATCATTTCTTCGTCGTTTCCGTCCAGGCGCACGAGCCTCGGCCCGGAAGCTTCGTTGAAACCGATGCCGAATTTCATGCCCGGATTGGTATTTACCGCGACCTCGTAGAGATCCTCCACGGTTTTGATGAAATGGCTCTGACCCATGATGATGTTCGCGTTTTCGGGAATAAACAGGTCGACCGATTCGAATTTCAGTTCCATCT
>CAYMWF010000184.1:0-2153 GCA_964394085.1 uncultured Gemmatimonadota bacterium
GGTTATCTCTTTCTCCCGCCGTTTGTCAGCTGCTGCAGGTCCCGCCCGTTTCCGGCTCCGTACGAAGTAATGCGTCGTTCCGGCAAGGTGCGGCTGAGGGAGCCAGCAGCGCTATATGACTGAAGCTGAAACGCCGCAGGAGCGACAAAGGACAAGTAATGTGCGTCAGTTGATGCTTGTCAGGGCACTAGTAAGAGTTATGCTTCTTGCGCTGGCGCGCAAGAAGGATTCCCTTGCTGATACTTACGGAGATTCGGTTTCCCGCGCGAGGTGAGACTCGGCTGCCAGGATGAACTCGTCGGCCCATATGCAGACGGATTCCGCCTTGTCAACCGGCACATGGGCCCCCACGCTGTAGTCGCCAATTTTCCTGATGTCCTGTGCCGGCCAAGTCGGGTTGAGTTAAGCCCGGAGGGAACCGGTCACTTATTCCAATACCGGAGGGATTCGGTCATTTATTCTTCTATAAGGTGGAGGACTCCCCGGTCGTCCAGGTGTATAAATCGAGCCCACCCGGAAAGCGTGTAAAATTGTCAATCCGATTGACAATTTTACACGAGTAAGCCTGCATCCCCCGCGGGACAGGACATGTTGCCGATATCCCGCTCTGAGGCGATCGCGATCACCTGCATCCCCCGCAGGACAGGATATGCTTCCTGCGCTGCGCTGCAAAAAGAGAACTACGCAGATCGACTCCGTGATTTGGGATCTCGAAGCCAACCGGAGCGTACACCTGATTCTTTTCCAAGCATAGCTTAACTATACCACCGACACAGTCGGATGATCCGGGTATCCGTTGTGAAGAGTTCAAGTGACGCGGAAAATCCATTCACAGCGAAACTTTTTCACGCCGTACATTCATAAGGAATGGCATGTTCCTGGTCGTGAAATCTCTGCTATAACTCGGGTTTCACAGGCAAACCGCAACAGGGCGAAACGGGTGGACACGAAATGCGCCCGCTGTAATATGTACTGGCACGGCATATCTGAACCTGCCGCGCGAATCAGTCATCTCTGACACGGGAACACGGTATGACAAACGTCGAAAAGCAGCAGATAGACCTGAAAGGACCTGTCGGTGACTGGCTTGTTCGTTCGCTGGGGAAGGGTGTGAAACCGGTCCGAAGCGAGCGTCTCATCTGCGGACCTTCGTCGCCGGCGCACCTTGTCGAAGTCGAACGCCGCGGCAGAAGAGAGCGTTACGTGCTGCGGCTGTTCGTCGATCAGGACTGGCTTGCCAGGGAGCCCGACCTGGCGAAACATGAAGCAGCCGCGTTGCGGCAAGCCGCCGCCCACGGACTGCCTGCACCTCGAGTCGTTGATTTCTGCCCGGACGGATCCGCATGCGGTTTTCCGGCGGTTCTCATGACGTTTCTGGACGGAGCAGTGAACCTGGCCCCAGGCGGCCTGGATAACCGGCTCGCCGAAACGGCGCGGATGCTGGCGCGTATACATTCAGCGCCCGCCGTCGATTTTCCGTGGCGATACTTCAGTTTCACGAACGAAGAAACACTTGCGCCGCCGTCCTGGTCGAAACGGCCCGACCTGTGGGAAGAAGCGATTCGTATCCGGGTCGCGGGGCCGCCGGAAGACAGTGACGTGTTCCTGCACCGGGATTACCATCCGGTAAACCTGCTCTGGGAAGGGGCCGGGTTGTCGGGCGTGGTCGACTGGGTCAATGCCTGTGCCGGGCCAGCGGGCGTCGATGTCGCCCACTGCCGCACGAATCTCGTTCTGATGTATGGAGTTTCCGTTGCTGAAAGATTCAGGCAGGCATATTTCGAGGTCGGCGATGCCGCCTCCGCATACCATCCCTACTGGGATATCGACAGCATCCTGGACTGGGCGATTCCGCACCCGGAATTCTACCCCCCGTGGCTGGAATACGGACTCGAAAATCCGGGCCGAGAGGTGATTTCCGAGCGGCTGGAAGAGTATTTGCTCTCCATTCTGAAGCGGAGCTGACAGGATAAAACCGATCCCGCCGCCTTGAATGTCCCCTTTGCAGTTGATGACAGAGATTCATCCGAACGGGCGCTCTCCAATCCAGGCGCAAAGGACGTCCATCTTTGCCGTTGTTGACAGAGATTCATAGAATCAGGCCCATTCCCCGATAAAATTCTGTTGCGAAACTCGAAAACCTGTTCGATAAC
>CAYMWF010000185.1:0-2125 GCA_964394085.1 uncultured Gemmatimonadota bacterium
CTCGTCAGCGGTGGGATGGATCACCGTCTTGTACACCAACTGAAACCGCGTCATTCATCAAGGAGTTAAGGAAGGTCTTTAAAGAAGGAGTCAGCAAAATTGATTTTCACGCGAACCTCGGCCATGGGGTGAAGAAGTTTACAATCAATCCCGAACAATTGGTAGAAATCGGCGATCTTGAGAAAAGCATACCACCACCTCAGCGAGTACGTCTCGCCGGGAAATTGGACATAATCCGGCATAGTGATAGAACTTTCACACTAATAGTCGAAGGTTCAGCGGAGTCGGTAAAAGGAATCTCGGATCCTTCCCATACCTCATCACTAAAAGAGTTGTGGGGGCACAATGCATTGGTCGAAGGAGTCGCGCATTTTTCAGCCAGTGGGATGTTACTCCGAATCGAAACAGACAACCTTAGTTCTGCAACAGGCACGGACCTTGAGTTTTGGTCTGAAACGCCATCTCCACTAAGCCAGAAGGCCCCTATTGTGGCTTTTCATGTCAAGCAAAGTAGTCGTTCAGGCCTCAACGCTGTAATAGGTCAGTGGCCGGGCGACGAACCTGACGACGTTCTTCTTGAGGCACTTGCGGAGATTTCATGAACTCATCTTCGTCCTTGGTAATACTCGACACTAATATACTAGTCCACCTCATCCGAGACGATGGTGTCGGTAAAACAGTAGCTCAAGAGTACGGTCTTCGTCAGCGGAAAGACCGCCCCTTAATATCTATTGTGACATTGGGCGAAATGCAGGCGTTAGCCCTGAAGTTGGGATGGGGCTCGAAAAAGAAAAGTCGGCTCTATGAACTACTGACCGAACTGGTAATAATAAAGCTGTCTCAAGGTAATATTGTAGACCATTATGCAACGATAGACCATTATTGCGAAAGGGAAGTCAGCCCGGCCCGGCCAATGGGCCAAAACGATAAATGGATAGCTGCCTGTGCTGCAGCTACTCAGGCCAATCTGTTGACCACAGATAAAGATTTTGACCCTCTTCATCCAACGTTCTTAAATAGATCATTTATCGATCCCGATACCGGCCAGACTCTCTAAGGGTGTTGTGAACACTTTCATGAAACAGTAACAACCCAATCGGATCGCGGATTACATCTGGGGCATCGGTAATGGTGTTTCGGTTTTGGCCGGATTATACAGCGTGGCGAAGCGAGCCCCCCTCGAAAATCTATCCATAACCCGCATTCTCGCCGGCATTCTTCCTGTTCTGTCCCGGAATCCCATACATCCCCCTTCCCTACTCAAAAGGACGCGTTCCTGGGGCGTTTTGAATGTAACGTTTTATCAATTCGTTACGTTCACCGGAAAAGAGACTAAAAAAGCACTTGAAAGATAAGAAAAGATAAGCTATAAGTTGTATTGAGACTAGGAAAGGAGGTCGAAATGAAGGGTTCGAGACCCCTCACAGACGAAGAAATCAGGCTCGTGGCGGCGACCTTCGGCGGGAAATACGAGAAGCGGGACCGGGCACTTTTCCTGCTAGGCGTGAAATCCGGGTTCCGTATTTCCGAGCTCCTGAGCCTTCAGCTGGGTGATGTGCTCCAGCACGGCAGGATTGTGGATCGGGTAGCTGTTCAGCGCCGGCACATGAAAAAGAAGACCGAGGGGAGGACTGTGATACTCCATCCCGAGGCGAAGGAGGCGCTCGAGGTCTGGATAGAGGAACTCCGGGCGGACGGATACCTGCGGAGGGACTCTTTCCTGTTCCAGTCCAGGAAGGGCGGCAACCAGCCCATCTCGAGAGTGCAGGCGTACAGGATACTCGAGCTGGCTTTTCGGTCAAACGGGTTCACGGGAAAGCTCGGCACCCACTCGATGCGGAAAACCTTCGCCGACAAGGTCTATGACAAGCTCGACGGCGACCTGGTTAAAACTCAGCGGGCCCTCGGGCACCGGAACATCAACAGCACCGTGTCCTACCTGAGCTTTCGGGAAGAAGAAATCGACGAGGCGATCCTTTCGCTGTAGGTAAGTGAGGCAGGAGCATGGCAAAGCAGGAATTCTACTCATTGAAAGAGGTTGCGGAGATCCTGAACCTTGCGGAGATCACCGTGAGAAGGATGGTCAAGCGGGGAATCATAAGGGCACACACTTTCGGCCGCGTGT
>CAYMWF010000186.1:0-2073 GCA_964394085.1 uncultured Gemmatimonadota bacterium
CAAGGACCCGTTTGAAAAGAAAGAACGACACCGGTTCAACATTGCACCGGGGTATTTCGAATCTGGGGATTCCCGGTCCGACGGAGCCTGCGACACCCGTAAAGGCAGCAATGTAACCGGCCTTCTCAACCATGGCGACGTGCCTGGTTCCATATTCCCTCCTGGTGCCGACCGGATATGCGAATAAGGTGGTATCCTGCCCGAGTCGGCTGTCGATTATCCTTTTCGAATCGTTGATTTCCACGACGGCGGTTTCGTCACCCACGGATTCAAGAACGGTGTGATTCACCGTGTGCCCGCCGAATTCTATTCGGCAATGCCGGCGCTCGGATTCGTTGCCTGTAGCGTCATCTTCAGGCGACTCTGCGACCTCCATGGTTTGCTTGTTGATCTGGTTCATCTCGATAACCTGGTTCCAGTCGAGCAGCGGGTTGAAATCTCTGTTGAAGGCCTGATCATGGTCCAGGATGTTTCCGCCGCCGATGCGTCCCGCCGGGATGAATATCGTGGCGGGCAGATTGAGTTCCGCAAGGATGGGGAGGGCATTTGTATAATTGTCAAGGTATCCGTCGTCGAAACTGATGGCGACGGTCCGGGGGGAGAAATCTCTACCTTGTGTTACGTTCGCGGCGATCTCGGACAGCGGAACTACTTTGAAATGTGAGGCGAGATACTCCATCTGCCTGCGGAAAAGCACGGTTGATACGCTTAGCAGGTTGTCCGGATGATCGTTGATCTTGTGGTAGATGAGGACGCGGGCTCTCCTGCTTGACCCTGCGAGAAGAAATCGTAGCCCCAGCAGCCACCAGGCTGTCCCGATGGCTTTGTATAGGCTGTTTTTGATCAGGATTTTAAGGTGGAATCTGCTCATTGTCTCATATGTCTGTCATCTTCTTCGGATTAAGCTGTTCTTGGTTTGTGTCGGCAAGTTGAAATGCTGGTCGGGCCGGATGCCGAACAGTCACAATATATAAATCTTTCATGCATTTTCAAGGTCGCCATTTCAATGATGAGTCACCTCCCGATTCGATGTACCTGAGCAGGTATCGTTCGTACCGTGGGAGTCCGACTCTGGATGACGCCTCGTGGAACCAGGGATCATCGCTTTCAAGGCTGTAGAGCCGCGCCAGGAATTCACCTGCTTTTGCCAGGGCTTCTTCCGTTCTGCCTTCGCTCCTGGAATAAGTGGTTTCACGCCAGAGCCTGTAAAGATCGAGCGATCGGCGAAGAACGTTCAGGCGTTCCCTGGCGCCATGGAGAGGTTCTCCGGTATCGAGAAGTTGATCCGCCTTGTCCAACGCTTCGAAATAGAATTCGAAATCAGCAGAAGCGAAGGCCTTCAACCAGCCGTACCCGGAAGGTTCCGCTCCGGAAGAACATCGGGCCGCCATCGTATCGAACAGGGCTGCGACCTCGGGTCCGGCATGTCCGAACAAGCCTTCACAGGTTTTTTCGACTATTCCGTCGACGTCGGTGGTGGTATCCCAAAGAAGTCGCGCCGCCACGTGGAAATTGAGCCACTGCATGGGCCAGTTGTCGAACCATTCGGAGTGCGCACCTGAGATACTGCCGAGCTGGTGATAATATTCCAGGTCTCCCGCAATGGCGCGATGTATCGGAAAAGGTCCCCACACTGCGAAATGGCCCCAGTATTCCCTGAGTACGACGCCTTCCGAAGCATCGTTCCAACCTTCGAGATAAGACCGGAAGGTTGAGTTCATGCGGCAGGTTGTGTCTGAAACCGGGTGAAAATGGCAGTAATCCCAGGGCATATGGGCCAGGTAGATTCTGAGGGCTGGATGTACCGGTACCGCAGATGGCGGGTTTACGTAATTTGCATATGCGTAAAAACCGAAAGTTGCCTGGGGGAATTTCGACGTGACCCGGTGGGCGATTTCGTTGTTGAAAACCGTTAGCCGGTTGGAAATCGATCCCTGGACGATTTCCGGGTCGAGCGATGCCGCAATCATGGCGGCGGTATCTCCGGCGGCTTCAGCCAGCTCCATGTCGAGAGCAATGCACCTTTCGCATTCGCAGAAGCCGAGGCCGTCATTCGGGCAGATCGACCTCATC
>CAYMWF010000187.1:0-2043 GCA_964394085.1 uncultured Gemmatimonadota bacterium
CAACCACAACCCGGAATACCCGATTCTAGTGTGACTGGAGTTCCGACGGGTGCACTTCCGACCATATCATCACGAACTGCACGATAATCGGGAATACGTCTGACTGGGACGGTGGCGGGATCTATTGTAAACAATTCTCCCCGACCATCACGAATTGCACATTAACCGGGAATACGGCTGGCTGGCGCGGCGGTGGGATCTATTGCGACTACTCCTCCCCGACCATCAAGAACTGTATACTCTGGCACGATTCACCGGAGGAAATAAACGTTTACAGCGGTGAACCGGCCGTCACATACTCCGACATTCAAGGCGGTTGGGTTGGCACCGGCAATATCGACGCAGATCCCCTTTTCGTGATGCCGGGTTATGACGATTTTCGGCTGAAAGAAAACTCCCCCTGCATCGACACCGGCGATCCATATTTCGAGGTTCCTCTCGGCGGCGGCTCCCGCATCGACATGGGTGCTTATGAGTACTGGCATGGCTGGAACATCTTGCCAGGCACGCTTGCCGATTAGCACTGACTCAATACCCATCATTTCCGCAAAGGCCGCTTCCCCCGGTTCGACATCCCTCATAAAACGCTCATTCTGCCTTGAACCCACAACGTAGGACGGCACTCGATTCATCCGGAGCTTCCGGCAGGGGTAAACATCGACTTTGAAGTGAAGTCGAATTATAACGTGAGCTACGCCGGGGATTTTCGTGCAAAAAGCGGAATTCAGTCACATTTTGAACCAGGGCGTACCCACCGGATTTGCAAATCGGGCGTCTCGCGGCTATACTTTCAAATGGCGAATGAACATTTAGCTTGGGTAGGAGTTTCCCGGAAAGAAGATGACCATGAAAGCGACAACAATCATTGTCAGTGCTCTCTCGGTTCTCCTGATTGCTGTTCCCTGTCACGGCATCGACAGCTGGAGCGATGAGTATCTCAGGGTACCGTCGGAGTATCCCACGATTCAGGACGCCATTGACGCAGCGATGGATGGTGACATTGTCCTGGTCGCCCCTGGCGTCTATACGGGTGAGGGGAATCGGGATATCGACTTTCTTGGCAAGGCGATCACAGTAAAGTCCGCATATGGTCAAGAATATACAGTTATAGACTGTCAAGATGAGGGGCGCGGCTTCTACTTCCATACTTTAGAGAACGTTGAATCCATACTCGACGGCTTTACCATTACGAATGGTTGGGATTATGAAGGCGGAGGGATCTATTGTTACGACTCCTCTTCCCCGATTATCATGAACTGCACCATATCCGGGAATACTACCTACAAGTACGGTGGTGGGGTCTATTGCAACCACTTCTCCTGCCCGATCATCACGAATTGCACGATATCAGGGAATACGTCTGACTACGGCGGCGGGATATATAGCCAGTATTCCTCCCCGACCATCACGAACTGCGCCTTGACCGGAAATACGGCTTATGGCGCTTATAGTCAAGGCGGCGGGATCTATTGCGATGAATCCTTCCCGGTCATCACGAACTGCACAATAACCGGGAATACGGCTCTCCATTACGGAGGCGGGATATATAGCCAGTATTCCTCCCCGACCATCACGAACTGTATACTATGGAACGATTTACCCGAAGAAGTGTACGGTAATGCTGCCATCAAATATTCAGACGTTGAGGACGGTTGGTATGGTGAAGGCAACATTGATGAGAATCCCAGGTTCATTGCTCCTTCTGAAGGAAAATTCCAGCTGTTGCCATCATCTCCATGCATCGATTCCGGCGCTCCAACATTCGAAGTCCCTCCCGGCGGCGGCTCCCGCATCGACATGGGAGCATGCGAATACTGGCACGGCTGGAACATCGCGAAAAGTTTGTATCTCGATTAGCACCGATTCAGCACTCATTTTTCATAAATGCCGCTTGCCTGAATATACACCTCTCACAAAACCGCTATCCTGCCAAAACGATAAAGATTGTCGTGCATATATTTCAATCCGACTGCAGTTTTGTTCCCATTCTGCTGGCTCCATGGTGAGGCTGGCGGGGGAGCGCCTTTCCGCCCGGAGGACATA
>CAYMWF010000188.1:0-1958 GCA_964394085.1 uncultured Gemmatimonadota bacterium
TTCGAGCGATTTTTTGATATCTCCAATGGAGCGTCGTAGTGAATGCAGATAACAATAATGGATTAGATCGGCCTGAAAGGTCGTTCTAATCCTGAGTTCAATAAGCCGATGGGAAGTGTGTAGGGGGAAAAGGTTCTTCAGACGAAGGTTGATGCGTTGAGGATAGAACTTTGTGGGACCGGCGTTGCACGATTGGCAGTTGGATATTTCCGTTTTTTCATTCTGTTGCCCACTGTTTCTTTGTAGAAATCGACCTTGATAATCATTTTATCCGTCCTGAGGCAATAGAAGGACACGATGACCGGCAGAGTGCGGCCATATTCCGGGCAATGTTTCGGACCTCCAATCGTCCGGTTCGTCGAGTGGTGCTATCCTGTTCTTGCGAGGGGTGATATGAAGCGCTGCCATTTCATGGTGCGACCGCACCGTTCGCATGGGAATCCGCTGTAATCTGTTGTTGGTTGAGTTTCTTTTTCCGGTTCTTTGACAATCTCATATATGGCGCAGATGAGATTCCTGATGGTGTCCAGCGGTGTTGCAGCGTTGGAGCTGAGGAATCCGTAGTGTCTGATTTTCATGAATCCTGTCGGGAGGACATGCTGCAAGAACCGACGTATGAATTCGCTCGCGTCGACGGTCATATTTCTGAACCTGTTCGAGTGGGATTTCTTGTATTTAAAGGTGACTTTACCGTTGTCGGAGTTGACGATTCTGTTGTTGGAGATGGCAACTCTGAAGACGTAGGGCGCGATATATTTGAGGGCGGATTCGCCGTTTCCGACCGCTTGCGAGTTGACGTTCCACGCTTTTAGCCACGCTGTATTGTCGATCGACTCAAGGAGTCCGTGTTTCTTGATTACGTCCCGGAATTTTGCGCGGAAGATGCTGGATAGGGGTTCGACGCGGATAAAGAAGCCAGGTTTGGCTGCCCGCCATTCGGTTCTGTTTTTTGAGAGTCCTCCGCCGGGCACGATGAAGTGTATATGGGGGTGGTAGTTGAGAGTTCGCCCCCAAGTATGGAGAACGGCGACTGCGCCGACCTGGTCCGCACCAACGAACCGCGGATCTTTCGCCAGCTTTTTAATGGCGTTTGCCGCGGCGTCGAAGAGTGCGTCATATCCTGCCCGTTGATGTTTTCTCAGGAAGGGGCGAACTTCTTTCGGGACAGTAAAGGTGATCAGGAAGTAGTTGCATGGGAGGCGTTTTCGGAGCTGTGTCTCTAGCCATCGGGTTGTTTTGGCATGCTGGCATATGGGACAGTGCCGGTTGCCACAGGAGCATGGGTGCAGGATTGTATTGCCACAGTCGTCGCAGGCGAAGAAGTTCATACCGAAAGCGCCTTTCCCGCAATTCATGATGGCGTTGAGCGTATTTTTGTGCGCTGCGGGCATGGATTCGCCGAACCGTTCGAGGTATTCGGGTCCGTATGTGGTAAATATGTCCTGAATTTCTCTCATGCCTGCACCTCCCTCATTAGAGCATCGATCCTGTCGACGGCGTCCTGGTGGCCGACATGGGTGACGTGGGCGTAGATCATGGTGCTCCTGAGCGAAGCGTGCCCGAGGTACTGCTGGACGATTCGGATGTTGACCCCAGCCTCGAGGAGGTGGGTAGCGTATGAATGACGGAGCGTGTGCACGCTGACCTTCTTCTTGATTGCTGGGAGCTTCTTGACGGCGCGACGCAAAGCGCCCTGGACGGTCTCGATGTCCATCGGCCGGCCGGCGGTGGCGCCCTCGGTTCTCGCATTGCCGAGATAGGGGAAGAGCCAAACCGGGTTGCGGTGAGTCTTCCAGTATTCCCTCAGGATATGGAGGGTAGAATGCGTGAGCGGCACATACCGATCCTTCGCCCCTTTGCCACGGTGAACGTGGATGAGCATCCTGTTTGAATCGATATCCTTCACCTTGAGATGCAGCCCTTCTGACAGCCTTAACCCACAGGAATAAACGACGTTG
>CAYMWF010000189.1:0-1712 GCA_964394085.1 uncultured Gemmatimonadota bacterium
GCGTTGCCCCAGACGAAGTTCTCGGTGTGCCACTTCTCGTCGTGGACCTGCATCTCCTGGGGAGAGCCGAGCCCGGCCAGGATCGGCATCACCCCGGGGATGGGGTTGTCTGCCCTGACTTTTATATATTTCAGGGCGTCGTTGCAGATTTCCATGAACTGCGCGGGGCGGGCGATGTTGATGTCGTTCGAGCCCTTTACGGCGATGGCCTTGACGTTTTTGTCGCCCATCACGGCGCCCACGCCGAGGCGGCTGGCGCTCGACCGTCCCTGCTCGATGGAGGCATAGAAGACGCGGTTCTCGCCGGCCAGGCCGATGGACGCCACCGCGGCGTTCGGCTCCTCGAGCTCCTGGCGGATCGCCTCTGCGCTTTCGAGAGTGCCGAGGCCCTTCAGGTGGGATGCGTCGCGGATCTCAACCTTGTCATCTTTGATCCAGATGTAGACGAGCTCGGGAGACTTGCCGCGGAGTATCACCTTGTCGTAGCCGGCCAGTTTCAGCTCCGGCCCCCAGAATCCGCCCATCATCGAATATGCGAAGAGCCGGGTCTGCGGAGAGATGCAGGATACGATGGTGCGGTTGCAGCCCGGGGCGGGAGTGCCGACCAGGAGGCCGGTCCCGAAGACGAGCAGGTTCTCCGGCGAGAAGGGCTCGGTCTCGGCGGGAACCCTGTCCCAGAAGAGCTTCGCGTTGGTGCCCAGCCCGCCCAGGTGGAGCCCGGTGAGCCGCGGATCCGTGGCCGTCCTCTCGATGTTTCCCCTGGCCAGGTCTATCTCCAGGTTGAATCCCGTCTCTGCGTACCTCATTGGTTTCTCCCGTCGTTTCTGTCGGCAGCGGAAGCGATGTATCCGTCCAGAAAAAGGGCCGTCTGCTGGTCGGCCAGGTCGTCGAGGCTCACCCGGCTCCGTTCCGCGTCGTACCACTGGTAGAACCAGTTGAGCATCCCGAACAGGTTCGCTGTGGCCAGCCACGAGCCGAGCGGGACGCCGCGCTTCGGCCGGAGCTCCCTCACGAGATCGTGAACGGCCTCGAAATAGGCGCGGCGGCGCCGGTGGACGTCGTCGTAGGCCTCGCCTTCGAGGGTCTCGAGCTCCCGGGCGCAGACCTTGAGCTCGTGCATGTTCTCGCCGAAGTGGCGGATGTGGTTGCGCACGGCCGCTCCGAGCCGGTTCCGCGGGTCAACCTCGCCGTCGATGCTCTTCTGCAGCCCCCGGAGCAGCGAATCGAAGGTGTGGACCTGGATCCAGTAGAGGAGCTCTTCCTTGCCCGCCACGTAGTGGTAGATGCCGGCCAGGCTCACCCCGGCCTCCAGGGAGATCCGCCGCATCGAAGCCTTGTCGTAGCCCATCGACGAAAAAACCCGCGCCGCCGCCGCCAGCAGTTCGAGCCGTTTCGTATCAAAGGCGGGAGTCCGCCTCGGTCTGGCTTTTTCCGGTAGCATCCGGTCGGGGCTCCATTTCAGTAAAATGGGGACAGGTCTATTTTTCGAACCGGAACGGGTTTGTTTTCGCAGCTCCCATACTTCCGTTCGAACGTCCGTTCGAATCGTTCTACTCGCAATTTAACCGCTCCAGAAAGCGATGTCAAGGCGAAGTAAAAGAAAAATTGGAAGGACGCACCGCCTCCGCGGCGCGGAAACACAGCAGGTTGGGTTCTGAATGACAAAGCTGAAGCCGGCAACCCCGACTCAGAACCCGAGCTGCTGCCGGCTG
>CAYMWF010000190.1:0-1642 GCA_964394085.1 uncultured Gemmatimonadota bacterium
TGCGGTTGCTTCAAATTCTGAAAATCGAACCGGAAGACCGGGTGCGTTACCTTTTTATATTTCTGCCCTTGGGAATATTCATTCTGTTCATCACCAGGTCGATCCTTGCAATTTCGATAATCTCACTGGCCGCGTCGATCTTGACTGCAGTCGCCGTCAAGATGGCGCTCCTGTTCCGATTCCGCAGACACAGCGCCGGAAAGGCTTATTCTTTATCATTCGGTTGGGCCGTTTTTCCGGCCGGGATGATCGTATACATATGCCTTGCGCCGTCCATCCGTGCTGAACTAGCCGGCAGGATTGGTTTATCGAGTATGGCGTCGTGCTCGATCATATCGATTCCAGTGCTTCTTTTCCTGTCCTCACTTATTATTTCCCGCCGGTATCCGCCTGAATGTTTCGGTCTGGCTGTTCTGCAATTCGGGGTTTTTTTCTTTTTCGAAAGGTTCTGCGGATTCCCCGGCAGGGCGATCTTTCTCATGATGGTGCTGCTTCCATGGATATGCTGGACATTAGGCTACGTGTATAGGTATTCGAAAGCGCAATGGCTTCGCCCATTGATTGTATTCTTTATCTTTCCTCTTATCCTGATCAGCTGTTTCGAACTTTTTCTCAGGGGCAACAGTCTGACGAACGATCAACTGGATTTCACCCGGTATGTGAACAGGCGTTATTCAACACTCGAAAAGTATACCGGTCTTTTCGGAAGCCCCGACGACGGATGTCTGGTTGCACGGGATGTCGAATATCCATTTGTCAAACCTCCCGGTCGCTACAGGATCGTAACCCTGGGGAGTTCGAGCACGTGGGGTTCGGGGGCTGGAGACTCCGTTGAAGGAAGCTATCCCTTCAATCTTGAAAGCGCACTTCGTGAAAGAGGTTTTGATATCGAAGTCGTCAACGCCGGCGTCTGCGGGGCGTCCCTGTACATGCTGTATGTCTATTTCGACGAAGTGTTGTCTTTCCTTGAACCCGACCTTCTGATTCTATATTTCGGAGAAAACCGGGACAAGAAGAACCTGGAAACATTTTATAAAGGGCTGCAATCGAAGGTGAAAACCTCTCCTTACCTCGATTCCACGATCAAGCTGGCCGCGTCGGAATACATAAGATATGACTCCAGGCGGATGGTTGAAGTTTTTTCACGGCTTTCGTCGCTCAGAGCTTTTCAGGCGGGGGTCCGCCTGGGTGGATGGATAAACAGACCCGCAGGACCGTCTCAGGTGCGTGATGCTTATATGCACTATGGATGCGGTGAATTCGTCGCCGGGACGCCCCCTCGTATTGTTCATTCCGCAATTGAAAAGGGCACGAAACTTCTCCTGGTGCCGGAAATCTCGTTCGACGCGGCGGCATCGGGGCAGCAGAGTCATGAGTATTTTGATTCCTTTTCCAGCCTTGCCGACGATTTTTCGGAAGAAGGGGTATATTTCCTCAACCTGCTCGAATATTTCGGGTCGATATACCAATTAGAAGCCAGCCAGAGCGGTATTTCCCCCATCTACAGGGACAAGGTGCACATGAGTGCATTTGGATACCGGCTTCTGGCAGAACAGATCGCCCTGTTCCTCATTGAAAAGAAGATCCTTCCCGATCCGCAGCCCTGATAGAGGAGTCGCAAACCTCAACCCCGATCCGCAGC
>CAYMWF010000191.1:0-1636 GCA_964394085.1 uncultured Gemmatimonadota bacterium
TGATGCGGCATTTTTCAGAAAGAATCTCCAAAGTGATGCTGCATTATCAGAAAGACTCTCTGTATACGATTCTCAGCTCTCGGGGGATTTGATAGGGGTTCTCCGTGTTCTGCAGGACATCCCGCATGTAGAACGCCAGGCAGAGATTTTCGGTGAAGAACCAGTTCATGCCGAGATCGAGAAATCCCCTGCCCTTCCCGGGAAAGAAATCCTCGGCGGAATCGATTTCGTATTCGCGAGTCCTGTCGTTGAGGGCGAGATCGTAATCGGCGCAGATGCTGAATGCATCACTCAGGAGGAGGTCGACCCCCATAAATCCTGAAACGAGAGATCCGTTATCCCCGTCGGAAGTTTCCAGGGAATAATTTATCCCGCCGTGAACGCCGAGCCCCGCAAGCACGCCGAGGTTCTTGCTGACCGCGCAATAGAAACCGCGCGATTTCCTTTCGTATCTCGCGATTGTGATCGTTCCGATCGTATCCCCTTCAACCCTCTGGATCTCCTTGTGATACTCGCCGTAACCCTGCGAGTTGAACCCTAGAACCACTGCGGGTGCTGATTCGCTCTCTTCGATTATCCTGAAACGGGTGTTGAACTCCGGTCCTCTTCCCCAGGTAGGCGTGCCGGCGGCGATGAGCCCTCCGACCCTGATCGAAAAACCGAACTGCCAGGAGTCGAGGAGCCCGACACGGATGATACTGAGAAGGCTCCCGCCGGGTGTGAATCTCAGGCCGATTCCGAAAGAGCCTTTTTCGAGCATTCCGGCAACGGGCGAGTCGACCAGCTCCAGCGGCTGCATGGATACGAGGCTGTAATCAGCTGCTTTGTCTTCCGCGTGAACAGAAGCGGGAGCGCCTAAAAGAGCGAAGGTAAGAACTGTTGAAAAAGCAAGGGTAACGAATTTTGTAAAGTGCATCCTGGTCCTCCAAGAGTCGACCCTGCCTGCGTCCGGACGCTGCATGCGCCGGATCCCGATACCTCAATCTTCTCCCCTGCAATCACCTTTGGGGGGCCACCCTTATGGTCAGGGATTCGCCCGAATCTTACCGGGGGGAATATATCTAAGCCGCCGGAGGGTGTCAAGCTCCCACCACGGGACCGCGCCACTAAAGGAACCGCCCGGTCGTTGCGCGCTGTTCCCGCCGACTGGAACACCGGTGGTCCGGAACGCCGCTGCCGGAACTCCGCCTGCCTGGAACCCCGCTTGCCAGGATGAAGCCGCCGGAAACTCCGATTGCCAGGAACCATAACTATCCGACACCGCAGTGACCTTGAATTGGCATTCCGAGTCTGGAAACCGGGCCGCTGTTCTTCTCTTACAGGTAAAAACATCTCCCCGGCAGAAGAATCCCACAGACCGGGGAACCGCCGCCCAAACAAGAACCTCTTCTCCGGTCAGCGGATACGATTTTCATGTGAAGAACCCCTCTCCCGGGCGGATGCGCCCAGACCGGGGTTCCGCCCCGGTTGCCGGGTTTTCTCCGCGTGAAGAATTCCACGGATGGGGCAGGCGCCGTCCGGGTCATGAACCCGCCCGGACCAGGAACCCGTCCGGACCAGGAACCCGCACCAACGGCCGGAACTTTTCTCCGCGTGAAGAATTTCACGGATGGGGCAGGCGCCGTCCGGGTCATGA
>CAYMWF010000192.1:0-1616 GCA_964394085.1 uncultured Gemmatimonadota bacterium
GTAGTAGCCGGCGGCGAAGTGCTCTCGGACGCGGGTTCGATTCCCGCCGCCTCCATACCTTCTTGCGCGCCGGCGCAAGAAGCATAACTCTTACAGATGGCCGAAAAAAATAAAATGGAGTCCAGCTGAGGCGATTCATTACCGGGAACCATTCCCGCCTTCACCAGCCACCAATCTTCCGGACTATTCGACACCTCCCCCGCAGGAAAAATCATGGTAACGCGACGCTGGAAAGCGCTATCCGGAAATCCAGCGGAGAGATTCGTTCAACTGTTTTTTCTGAATTAGATGCTTCAGATGCTTCAACCGGATGAACCTGTGCCCTTCGAATTCTTCGAATGTCAGGGGTCGGTTCTTGAAAGACTCGTAGATCTGGATAACGCCCTTCTCCAGGTTCCACTCCGGCTTGAACCCGGGCAGCCTTGTGTGGATTTTCTCGAAATCGACATTGTAAGTCCTCTGGTCGGGAGAGGCTTGATTCAGAAACTCCACCTGGCAGTTCGGCACTATCTTCTCGACCATCCGGGCTATATCTTTGATACGGTAATTGTCTTCGTTCCTGCCGACATTAAATGCCTCGTTGTGCACGATACCGAGAGGGGCTTCAAGGCAGGCCAGGAAAGCCCGGGATATATCTTCGACGTGAACAATCGGTCTCCACGGTTCCCCGTCGCTCATGATTTTTACCTTGCCTGTGGTGACGGCCCAACCCGTAAGGTTGTTGACGACGATGTCGTTTCTCATTTTCGGCGACACCCCGTAGGCAGTTGCATTTCTCAGATAGGTCGGTGAGAAATTTTCATCAGCCATTTCGGAAAGCGTGTTTTCCGATGCCACTTTCGACCGCGCGTAAGCGGTTACGGGATTCATCGGTGCGCTTTCTGTCAGAGCCTCTGACTCACTCACTCCGTACATGCTGCAGGAGGAAGCATACAGAAAGCGTTTCGCTCCCGCCGCCTTCGCATATTCGGCAAGCCTAACAGTGGTTCTGTAATTGATTTCTTCAGTAAGCCCGGGATCGAGGTCCCCTATAGGATCGTTCGAGAGGGCCGCCAGGTGGATCACGGCATCTACACCATGAAGGGCATCACCCTGGAAGTCGCGCAAATCCTCGAATACCTGCTGATCCGGTTCGGCTGAACTTCCATATACACAAGCCTTGAAAAACATCGAGTCCAGTCCGACGGTGTCGTAGCCATGCTCCTTCAGCATGGAATTCAATACAGGTCCGATGTATCCGTTGTTTCCAGTCAGGAGCACTTTCATTTTTTCCTCCGGTCTTCCAGATGAAAAGAGTGTGGACGCGTTTTCCAGATACGGCCTTTCGCACCCAAGTATATCTCGATATATACCGGCCGAACCCGAAATGATATTTAAGCTTCGAGCCGATCAGAGAATACTCTTTCCGGATTTCTGCTTAACCTGTGCAGCAGTTGCGTCCGGGGTTAAGGCTTACCTTGCCCGTACCCTGACTCAATCTAAACGAAGTATTTTATTTTATCAAGGGTAGCTGGCCGGTTTGTCTTGCAGTACCGGTTGCTCTACGGCATCGTTTCAATCATTCAACCAGTATTTGCCCTTCCGTCTGCTCATCAACTTCTCACTGATCATATCCC
>CAYMWF010000193.1:0-1547 GCA_964394085.1 uncultured Gemmatimonadota bacterium
GACGTTCGGGTTGTCATACATGAACTGCACCCACCGGGCGTTCAGATCGAGGTCGCTGAAATCTATCTGGTTCTTGTCGCCGGCCCTGTAGAAGTTTTCGGCGCAGAAGTAGCCGAGGGTGATCGGCAGCGTCTGGCCCGGCTGGATGGTGAATGGGCCGGTGGAGAGGAGGAAGCGGGTATCTTCCGGACCCACCGACTGGCCCTGTTTCTTGGCGTCGAGCTGATCGGGATCGTTGCCGTCCTGCAGCCAGTTGCTCATGACGAGATACTTGCTGACATCTCCTTCGGGCGTGCCTGTTGTGCCGGCCGGCAAACGCGGCCCGGGCCCCCAGTCCCTTTCCGCTTCGCTGTCGGAGAGCCACCAGTTGAAGTTGAAGTTCACGTATTTTTCAGGGGTTCTCACCACCCTGACACCCATCACCGACGGGGCCAGCACATCGTCGCCGCCCGGCCCCACGTAGTCGGCGAGCCAGGCCACGTTCACGTCCTTGCCCGAATCGTCCGTCTGCCGGAAACCGGTGATGTCGTCCTGGTGGCGTTTGGAACTCCAACCTTGCGGGATCGGGCCGCAGTCGCCGTCGAGATACAGGGCCAGGTAGACCTGTTTCAGCAGCTTGATGCCGATGTTTTCGATCTCGTAGTCGAAAATTATGAAGTCCTCCGCGTAGGGATAACTCCAGGAATGAGACCTCTGCCTGAGAAGAAGGTTGAGGGGCCGTGTGTGGTTAACGGATACATTCGGATAATCCCCCGTCAACATCGTATCCGCATATTCAGCTATGAAATCGAGTTCGGAAACCGCATTGCTGTCGTATATGCAGTAATAAGTGACCGGATCGTAAACGTGAGCTTCGAATCCGTTCTGACATGCATTGCCATGACCCGCGTCTACACCATCAACCAGGTAGTCGCTGCTGTAAGGGGATTTGTGCGTGATCGACCGCTCCACGAGCGTATCGTCGATCGCCGTGCCCGGAAACATTTCGTAACTTTCATTTTCATACGCCCAGCCGTCATAGCCGACGGAGACGAGAGTGTCGTCGCCCACAATCGCTCCGACCCACAATCCGCCCTGGAACAGGTAATCCCAGCTCGAACCCGCCGGGAAACGGCACGCTATATAACCGGTATGACCGTCGGTGTAATCGTAATCATCCGATGCGTTTCCGAAGAATCCATAGTTGGATACCCTGAGCCAGATATTCGAAATATCATGGAGTTTTTCCTGGATAACCGGATCGGAATCGGTTCCGGCAGCTATCACTGGACTGAGGGGGCGTGCGTTGTTGCGGGGGAGCGGCGCTTCCGCTCCGATCCTGGTAAATGAAAGAACTATCAACAGGGAAGAGAAGATTATCCGGCGCCAAGCTTTCATGCGGCACTCCTTCCGGCAAGAAGTGAAAGAAAATCATAAAATCGTGTTTTTGTCAATCGGTGTTGGGATGAAAGCTATTTGCGCTGCGGGTGTTTTCAGGGGAATTCTACAAGGGGTCGTCACTTTCCCCGGTATTGCTGCTTATTCGACGAGAGCACCATGGACCTTGC
>CAYMWF010000194.1:0-1547 GCA_964394085.1 uncultured Gemmatimonadota bacterium
TTCTTCGTCCCAGACTTCGAGGTTCCAGACGCCGGTCTCCCCCGAATCGAGATCGAATACCGAATAGCAGGGGCTGAGATGAAGGAAACCGTAACCGCGATCCATGAAGTAAGGCATGGGGAAATAGGTTTCGTAATATTCCCCGATCCACGGGAAGAGCGGTTTCTTGCTGCGCCCCACACCCTGTTCGGAAACCCAGATAGGCAGCACTTCGCCATGCTTGTCGGTGGAATTGTACTGCTCGCCGAACCCGAGAAAATGGTCGTCGTCGCCGCACTCGAACTTGATTCTGTAAGACCTTCCCGGCAACGGGCCCTCCGGATAAAGCTCGCACCTGAGGATATCCTCCCGTTCGAGAGTGAACGACAGGGCCATACGCTTGCCCCTGCGACCGGCCGCTTTGAACCTGAGTTTAACCGACCCCTGCTGTTCGTCGATTCCCTTGAACCTGTCATAGGCGATGACCCGGCGGAATATCTTGTCGAACTCGAAAAAACCGAACATCATGCAGACATTGTCGAAAAAGTTCTCTTCTTCGATGAAGGGCATCTCCGCCGACCTTAGAATTTCTTCTCCCAGCCGGCTGATCGAGAATTCACCCGTGATTTCGTCCACATTTATCTCAAAGAGCCCTAACTGATAGGTTGCGCTCGCCTGCCGTGTATCGCGGGGTTCCGGAGGGTGCGGATTATCAGCGGCGAGATGCGTCGCCCCCGCTAAGCAGCAAATAAACGATAGAAGTATGGAACGTCTGATAATAACAAAACCGGACATTGTTCAGGTCTCCTTGGGCGCGGATTCAATAAATCCTCAGCCTTATACCCTTTCCTTCGTCACCGGGATTGATCCAGAGGCTTTTCGATGCCTGATCGTAAAACCACGAATGATCTTCATTCATTGCAGAAACCGATTCCCTGCGGGAAAGCATGTTCCCGCGCGCATCGGTGATGTTTGCAGGTTTATCGGTCCCTTTCAGCAGGAAAAAAGTCCGCCTGTCTATCGCCGAGATTTCGAGCGAAGACGTTTTTTCACCGGTGAAGTACCGGATTTCCGCTCCCCCTGAATCCTCTTCATACAGGCGGAACGACGCTTCGCCGTCAGGGAAAACAAGGATGGTTAAAGGTGTTTCCCGGCCGCCGGCCCCCGCGGGACCGGTGATCCAGGGAGGATTCTGCGCCAGCGGGATTATCCCGCCCTTCCTGTAAAACGCAGGGTACCGGTCGAGGGTGGCGGAATAGAGGGTCAGCGAGCCGCCCGCGTATTCTTCACCCGTGAAAACATCGATCCAATCGTTTCCTTCGGGGAACAGCACATACTTCCACGACCTGTTCGCCGTGATTGCAGAGACGAATATATGGTCGCCAAGTTTATACTGCCACAGGCCGGGTTGCGGCCGCATCAGCGGTATTCCGAGCTCGTGCGATTCAGCGCCCTGACTGTAAAGATACGGTATCAGTATATGATGCAGTTTCACGTACCTGCGGTAGATCTCGAGGGTTTCCTCGTCGTACATCCAGGGGCGGTGCTCTCCTCCCCCCCCGTTCTCC